>NZVR01000205.1 GCA_002701545.1 Blastopirellula sp.
GTTTGGGCCCGGTGATCACGCTGGCCGCTGCGATGCCCGAGCGTGAGGCGATTGGGATCCAATTGGTCATTCGACGAGACGGGAAGTCCGTGTTCGAGGGGGCCACGACGGTGGCTCAAATGGCCCGTGGTTTTGAAGATCTGATCCAATGGCTGGGAAGAGACAATGATTTCCCCGCCGGGGCTTTCTTGCTGACCGGAACCGGAATCGTGCCGGACAGCGATTTCACCCTGCTTCCGGCGGATATTGTCGATATCTCAATCGACGGGATCGGGACGCTCAGCAACCCGGTTGTGCAGGGCTAGTTACGGCCGGTGCGGTCTTTTCTGGCAGGGGCTCACCTTTCGGAATCAGCTTGGTAGCGGTACGATACGCGGCTTTGCCGTCGCCGGATTCTGCTACCAAGGTTTGAGATGCGCCGCGAAGATCTTCGTAATGTTGTCATTATTGCCCACGTTGACCACGGGAAAACGACCCTGGTTGACTGTCTCCTGCGTCAAAGCGGGCAATTTCGCGATACGGAGTTGAAGGGGGAGCGGATCCTGGACTCCAATGATCTCGAACGCGAACGCGGGATCACGATTCTCTCCAAAAATATTGCCCTCCCCTATCGAGGGGTGAAAGTCAATCTGATTGATACGCCAGGCCACGCGGATTTCGGTGGCGAAGTGGAACGCGTCGTACGGATGGCCGATGGTGCTCTGGTGCTTTTGGACGCTGCCGAAGGGCCGATGCCGCAAACACGATTCGTGTTGTCCAAGGCGCTGGAAGCGGGATTGAAACCGATCATTGTGGTCAACAAGATTGATCGTCCCGATGGGCGCCCTCTGGAGGTGCTCGATGAAGCGTTTGAATTGCTCATGACGCTCGGTGCCGACGAGACGATGAGTGATTTTCCTTATGTGTTTGCCAGTGCGAAAGATGGATACGCTACCACCGAACCCGGGCAGCCGGGGAGCGATATGCGACCGCTCCTGGACTTGGTGGTCGATGAAATCCCCGGTCCTGACGTCGACCGCGAAGCGCCGTTGCAGATGTTGACCACCACGCTCGATTGGTCTGAATACGTGGGACGCATTGCCGTCGGGCGGATTCAATCCGGCACGATGAAGAGTGGCCAGAACATCGCCCTGACCCAGGCCGACGATGTGGTCACTCAGGCGAAGATCGCTTCGCTGCACGTTTTTGAAAATCTTGGCCGCGTCGAAGTCGACGAAGCTTCGGCCGGTGACGTCGTGGCGGTCGTCGGACTGTCGGGGGTCGAAATCGGTGACACTTTGTGCGATCCAGCACATCTGAATCCTTTAGAGCGATTGACGGTCGATGAGCCGACACTGGAAATGGTGTTCAGTATCAACTCTTCGCCGTTGGCAGGTCGTGACGGCAAGTACGTCACGACGCGTCAAGTGCGCGATCGGTTGTTCAAGGAATTGGAGCGTAATGTTGCTCTGCGGGTGCGGGCGATCGAAGGTTCGGATGCCTTCGCGGTGTCAGGCCGTGGCGTATTGCACTTGTCGGTACTGATTGAAACGATGCGTCGTGAGGGGTACGAACTGTCCGTCGGTAAACCGCGCGTGATCATTCGTGAAATTGACGGGAAAAAACACGAGCCGTTTGAAACACTCAATATCGAAGTCCCTACCGACAAGTTTGGTTCCGTCATGGAAATTGTTGGTGAACGACGCGGGACACTCGATGAGATGACGGCGCGAGGTGATTTTACCTATGCCCAGTTTGCGATTCCCGCCCGGGGCTTGATTGGTATACGAACGCGTCTGTTAAATGCGACTCAGGGCACCGCGGTGATTCACCACCGCTATTTGGGCTATCGACCCATCGAAGATGAGGTGCCGCGTCGCGTGAACGGCGCACTCGTTTCGATGGTGGCTGGCAAAGCCGTGGCGTTTGCGCTGGATGGCTTGCAGCAACGTGCCGAGATGTTCGTGGGCCCTGGAGATGAGGTCTACGAAGGTATGATCGTGGGCGAGAACAGTCGCGATAACGACCTGGTCGTCAATCCGATGAAAGAAAAGAAGCTGACCAACATTCGAGCTGCAGGTAGTGACGATAATGTGCTGCTCAAACCACCTCGCCGAATGTCTTTGGAAGCGGCGCTGGAATACATTGAGGAAGACGAGATGGTGGAAATCACTCCCAACTCCATCCGCCTCCGTAAAGTCGTGCTTCGAGAGACCGACCGCAAACGCCAGAGTCGACGGAACGCGTAGTCAGCGGCTTGTGTTGACCTTGATGTTACTCGACGTTAGATCGCACGCGCCGCCAGTTGCCTGTGTAGGAGCCATCCAGGACTGGGCGACATGGTGAAAACCGTGCGCGCCGTCGCTGATGCGTTGAGGCGAATGCCCGCGTTATGGCGCCCCCTCCAGGCGGCGCGTCGTGACCACGGGGAAGCCCCATGCGGAGATTCCCGCTCGTCGCGCTGACTTTCGGTCTGGCGTCGTGGCCCCGGTGTTAGGCGAGCGCCGCGACGACCAGATCGCCGACTTCACTCGTGCTATGTCCCATTTTACCTGCCGACTGGCTGGCCATTTTGGTGCCGGTGACCGATTGGACTGCGGCCAGAACTTTGGCACCGGCAGCGGGTTGGCCGGTGTGTTCCAGCAGCATTGCCATGGCGCTGATGGCGGCAATCGGATTGATGACACCTTGCCCGGTATATTTCGGAGCACTGCCGCCCATCGGCTCGTACATGCTCGTACCGCCTTCATCGGGGTTGAGGTTGCCGCCAGCGGCTACGCCCATACCGCCTTGGATCATGGCTCCGAGGTCGGTGATGATATCCCCGAACATGTTGGTGGTGACGATCACGTCGTAGTACTCAGGGTTCTTGACCATCCACATGCAGCAGGCATCCACGTGGTTGTAATCGGCTTCCACATCGGGGTACTCGGCAGCGATCTCATTGAACGTGCGATCCCAGAGGTCGTGACCAAAGGTCAGGACATTGGTTTTCGCGACGAGTGTCAGACGCTTCCCTTTGGGGTTATTGCGTTGGCGCGTGTATTCAAAGGCCCAGCGAATACAACGCTCGCATCCTTTGCGTGTGTAAATTGCTGATTGCGTGGCGACTTCGTCGGCTGTGCCTTTTTTCAAGAAACCGCCAATCCCGGCGTACAAATCTTCGGTGTTTTCTCGGACGACGACAAAATCAATGTCCTCCGGGCCTTTGCCTGCCAGAGGGCTTTCGACTCCCGGGTAGAGTTTGACTGGACGCAAGTTGATGTATTGGTCCAACGCAAAACGCAGATTCAAGAGTAGCCCACGTTCGAGAACGCCTGGGGCGACATCGGGGTGACCAATCGCACCCAGATAGATGGCATCGTGTTGGGTCAGTTCATCCGTGGCGTTTGCCGGCAAGATTTCACCCGTCTTCAGGTAGCGTTCGCCACCCAAGTCGTAGTCCGTCAGTTCATAGGTGAAGCCTTCCATGTCGGCGACTGCCTTGAGTACTTTGATTGCCTCGGCTGTCACTTCCGGGCCGGTCCCATCGCCTCCAATCACAGCAATTTTCATCTTGCGTTCTCGCTCACCTTGCGCTTGTATTGATTCTGTTGAATTGAATTCACGATTCTACTCATCACTTGGGTGACTCACAACGGGACGTGTGGCGGGGTGATCCCGAGTTGCTGACCGGCGTGATCTGTCGCAGGAGTCAGACACCGAAGTACCGTTTCGCCGGCGTTTGCAGCCAGAAAACGAGTAGTAAGATGGCGGGGAGGATGGTGCAGGCGCTGGTCAAACCAATCGAAATTAATACGATCCCGTAGATCCAGCACCACTTCTTGCGAGGGAGCAGCGGCACGATGCCAAAGATAATTGACAGCGGGAGGCCAATGACGATTAAAACACCCCCCAAGAGCATCATGGAAAAGCGATCTTCATCCGTATCTGCGAACGAGTCGGCGTTTGCCAGGCACATCACGCCACCAACCACACAGGCAACGTAGAGAAGTGCCATGCTGATGCTATAGATGATATATGCGTAGTACGCTCCCGGGGTCGGTGCAGCATCGGTTGCTGCTAGTTGCGGGGGCGGGAATGACTGGGGAGGTTGATACGGAGTAAAATTGCTCACAATCGAAGACTCCTGGTCAGAAGCTGAAGGGCTTGTGTTTCAGCAGTCCGAACTTACTTGATTTCGGCAAGCTCTTCTGGGGCGACAATCCAGCCGCGGCAATTTTCGGCACCGCATAAGCAGCGAATTGCATTGGTTGCATCCCAGTTGTAATCGATTGTCAGCTCCTCGCCCACTTGAATCTCGCGACAGACCATCAGAATCAGCGAACGAGACGATTGTTCCGTGTTGGGGTCATGCTCATCAAAGAACTCGATTTCACAGTTTGGGTCGCAGCTGTGGTTGACGTAGCGGAAAGGAGCGGCAGGTTCGAGTACCATCCCGTTTTCAAGGTCGAAGCAATAGGCTGACCCATAGTTGGGGTCAGAGACCTGCTGACCTTCGATCGTGCCAACGAGTTGGGTAACCAGGAAGCGGTGTTTGGCAAAGACCCCTTTACCGACATGGGTCTCGCGAATTTCGATCAATGAATTCATGTTCATCAGCTGCCCCTGCGGTTGTGTGGTCGCTCAGTGATACCCTCGAATAGGTGTTGGCACAAGGTGCCGGATGCGGCCTGTTGAACCGCTTGGTGCTGGTTCCCGGGCCTCCAAGATCGAGCCAATGCAGCATGTCTGTGTGGATGATGCTTCTGTGTGGATGATGCTATGACGGGGCGAACACCCTGGCATGGTGTGGAACGATGCACCGGAAAGCATCCTGGGGCTAACGCGGTATTCTCGCGACCGAACCGCGGGCGGCATTCGGTCCGGGAGCCTGTCGCAGATGTTGCTCCTAGACATGCTCAACCGTTTGCTACAGAATGCAGCCGAGTCTCACCAACGGTGTGCCGTTGTCCTGGTCTTGTCAAAAGTGAGTCGATGTCATTGTTTCGTAGGAAATGCGTTGTCGCGTGGTTGACGCTTGGCGGAGGTCCGGTCGCGCTGCTGTGGGTCTGCTTGTTGCTGGGTTGTCGTCCAGTGAGCACTCCCCCTGCGGGAGGCGTCTTGCGCCTGGCGACGACTACCAGCGCCAAAGATTCGGGGCTGCTGGATGAGCTCTTGCCACGCTTCGAGACGCAACAGGATTGTCGTGTGGACGTCCTGGCGGTGGGGACGGGGGCTGCTTTGAAGCGAGGCGAGTTGGGAGAGGTCGATGTGTTGTTCGTGCACGCCCCGGAGGCGGAAAAGGCACTGATGGAAGCAGGTCACGGGAGTCGTCGCGAGCCGGTGATGGTGAACTATTTTGTCGTGTTGGGACCCGAGTCAGATCCTGCAGGTATCCGTGGGATGGAGCCCGCTGCCGCCTTTCGTGAGATTCGGGCACAGCGTGCGATCTTTGTTTCTCGGGGAGATCAGAGTGGAACGCATCAGCGCGAGTTGGCGCTGTGGGAAGCGGCGGGTGGTCTGGAAGCATGGGACGGGTATCAGCAAACGGGCGAAGGGATGGGGCATACGTTGACAGTGGCAGACCAGTTGCAAGGCTATGTGCTGGTCGACCAGGGGACCTATCTGAAGTTTCAAGACAAAATTCAATTGGTATCTCTCTTGCCGGCTTCCGAATCGCTGATCAATCCGTACAGCGTCATCGCGGTCAACCCATCGAAGCACGCCGAGATTCATGCCGGTTTAGCTACGGCGCTGATCGAATTCTTGATTTCACCCGAGACGCAACAGCTGATTAACGAATACCGAGTTTCCGGGCAGCCTTTATTTCAAGCCGCGCACAACCATTAGACGCAGAGAGCCATCCGCATGAGCGTGATCGGGGAAGGGATGATCGATGCCTGTCGCATGCTGCTGACCCTGGATGAGAGGGTTTGGGGTGCAGCGCTGCGCACGTTGTGGATCGCGTCCTTGGCCGTGTTGGCTGCGACGGTTGTCGGCGTCCTGCTCGGTGTTGGACTGGCACGTAGCCGTTTTTGGGGCCGCGAACTGATCGTGCTTGCCTTTCGCGTCGGGATGAGCTGCCCGACGGTGTTGATCGGGGTGTTGGGATTTACTTTGTTGATGCGGCAAGGGCCACTTGGCGAGCTGCATCTCCTGTACACGTCATGGGGGGTGATGCTGGGTGAGTTTTTTCTGGCCTTACCGATCATTGTGACGCTGGTGCACGGCGCGGTGCGTTCGCTCGATCCGCGCGTCTGGGAAACTGCCCAGACGCTTGGCGCACCCGGCTGGCTGCGTTTGCTGACTTACCTGCAGGAAACGCGGTTGTCCCTGGTGTTGGCTATCTTGACTGCTTTTGCCCGGTGCTCTACCGAATTGGGGATCGCGCTGTTGGTGGGCGGGAACTTACGGCACACTCAGACGCTGGCGACGCTGGCTCGCGAGGAGATTCGTCAGGGTGAATTCTCGCGAGGGATTGCCACCAGCCTGGTTCTGCTGGGAATCTCGGTGGTCACCACTGTCCTGATTGCCTGGTTGGGCCGAGCGGAGGACGAGCGATGACGGAACTGGTAAAGATCGTTGGTCTGCGCGTGTCCAAAGCGGGGCGTTGTGTTTCTGCCATGGATGATCTGGTGATCAACGCTGGAGAACGCGTGCTCTTGAATGGAAGTAACGGGAGCGGCAAGACAACCGCATTACGGGTGCTGGCGGGACTCGAGACGGAGTACGACGGGACGTGCCACGTCGGAGTGGATTTGCGTCAACGCAGTTACGTACACCAAATGCCTTATCTGTTCCGGTGTAGTGTCTTGGCGAATGCTTGTTACGGTTTGCAAGCGCGCCGGATTCCTCGGAGTCGTCGCAATGACATTGCCCGAGGCTGGCTGGAGCGATTGGGCGTAGGGCATGTTGCTGCGCAACCGGCCCACACGTTGTCCGGAGGTGAGCGACGCCGCGTGGCTTTAGCGCGGGCCTTGGCGGTGGAGCCGAGGTTGTTGTTGCTCGACGAACCGTTTGCGGATCTGGACGAGCAAGGCATCGATCGCATTTGTGAATGTTTGGATGCGCTGGGGGATGCGACGACAGTGGTGTTGTCGTCACCAACGCGCATGGATGACACGCTGCCTGCACGCGTTATTCCCATGGGGGCAACGTCTCCGGCGACGTAAGTCTAGCTTAGCGAAGTTGGGTCTTCATACCAAACACGCACGAACTGATGCCAATGACTGACCATGTCCCCGCTCGTGCCTAAGGAAACGTCCGTCGATCCTTCTTCGAAACGGCGCCAGATGTTGGGAAGCACGACCGTTTCAAAATGCACGACCTTGATTTGATTCTGGGAAATCCAAGCATTAGCCGCTTGCACCGCATCCTCGAAGGATTCGTACTCTCCTTCTTTGAACAGGCCAGGCTGGCTGAGCATTTTGGGTACAAAGTCTTGGAACTGAAACATCGTTTGCACCGTTCATGAAAGGTTGCCAGATTATCTGCTGAACCCAATCGGAAGTGTTTCGTTGCCTGTTGTTTCCCAGGTTGGCCTCCAGGCTTTGGCGGCCGCCCCGTGACAGTACCGTTGTTGACGGTCGGATGATGGGTGGTTTGGGAAGCGGGTGGATTGGACGGTTTGTCAGCAGGAGCACTTGCGGTCACGCGATGATATCGTGAACCACATGGCCATGAACATCGGTTAAACGGAAATCGCGTCCCGCATAGCGGTACGTGAGGCGCGTATGGTCGATCCCCAGAAGGTGCAGAATGGTGGCGTGTAAATCATGCACGTGGACACGGTTTTCGATAGACCGCATGCCAAACTCATCGGTCGCACCGTACATCATGCCTCCCCGCGTGCCGCCGCCTGCCACAAACATCGAGAATCCCATGGCGTGATGGTCGCGTCCAGGTTTGTTTTTGTTGGGTTGTGCGTACGGAGTGCGTCCGAATTCACCGCCCCAGATGACAAGCGTATCGTCGAGCATGCCGCGCTGCTTGAGGTCCGCCAACAGTGCCGCGGATGCCTTGTCGCTGTCCGCGCACAACTGCCGATGGCGGTTGTCGTTGTCGTTGTGGGTATCCCAGGGTTGTTTTTGGCTCTTGCTGACGTAGTAGACCTGCACAATCCGAACACCGTGCTCGCACAGGCGACGCGCCAAGAGGCATGATTGGCCAAATGTCGTGTCACCGTACATGTCGCGTGTGTGCTGTGTTTCGCGGTTGATATCGAAGGCGACGTTGGCTTCACGCTGCATGTTAAAGGCGAGTTCCATCGCACGAATCTGGGATTCCAGGGCGGCATCGTTCTGTCGGGCCAGGCGATGACGCTCGTTCAACTGGCGCAACAGGTCGAGTTGCTGTCGTTGCTGTTCGCGATTCAATTGCGGGTGTTTCAGGTTCGCTACCAGTTTGTCGACTGCCAGATCATTGGTGTCGACCGCCATGCCTTGATGTTCGCCCGGCAGGAATGAGTTCGACCAAAGCTGCGGTCCGACGACGGGCAGGCCCGGGCAAAGGACAGCGAAAGATGGCAAGTTCTGGTTTTCCGTTCCCAAGCCATAGGAGAGCCAAGACCCCATGGAGGGGCGGATGGGCTGGGGGTTCCCCGAATTCATGATCAACAATCCGGGTTCATGATTCGGTTGGTCGGTATACATGGAACGCAGCACACACAGGTCGTCTGCATGTCGGGACAGATGAGGTAGCAGTTCACTGCACACGACACCGCTCTCGCCATGCTGGCGAAACTTGAACGGTGATGGCATGTAGCCTGCCTTCGCCGAGCGTTCTAATTTTCCGGAGGGTTTGGTGCCGGCGTGCTTGGCCAACGCTGGTTTGGGGTCAAAGGTATCGACGTGCGAAGGTGCCCCGTTCATGAACAGAAAAATGACTCGCTTGGCCTTGGGAGGCACATGGAGATAGGGCAGCTGCCCTGCCGATTCCGACTTGGTCAGACCAGCTGCCTGGAGCGTTCCGGCCAGGCCGAGCATGCCGAAGCCCGTGCCGGCGCGTTGCAACATCTGTCTGCGGGTGAGGGAGATGGGGATCGTCATGGATGAGCGCACCAGGAGGTTAGTCGATATAAAGTGCTTCGTTCGAAGCCAGCAATACCTGTAAATACTGCTGCCACGCGGTCTGATTTGAGGGATCGCAGTGCTTGAGGAAATGCAAAGCCAACCGTTCTTCTTCGGCTGACGGAGGTCGTGAGAAGAGCAATTGGTAAGCGCGTCGGATGCGTTGCGTGTGCCCGGGATCCCCCTGCGTCTCCTCGGTGGATTGTTCCAAGCGACGGGCAAACGCAGAGGCTTGTGCGACCATGAATGGGCTGTTCAACGTGAACAGCTTTTGCAACGGTGTGGTGGTGCGAACACGCTGAGCGGCATGCGCATTGGGGTCGGGGAAGTCGAACGCTGCCAGCAGAGGATTCAGGTCGAGACGACTGATGCGACTGTAGAGTGTGCGCCGGGTTTCGTTTGGTTGTTCTGGATCCATCGACTTACCGCCGAGGGTGGTGGTTAACTGTCCGGTGACGGCCAACATGGCATCGCGCCAACTCTCGACACTTAATCGCCGGCGGGGCATCCGGCCAAGCCAGGTATTGGCTGGGTCAGAACGCAGGGTAGCCTCGGAGGTGAGACTGCTTTGACGGTAGGTAGCTGACAACACAAGTTCACGTTGTAGCCATTTCAGAGACCAGCCAGCGTCCATAAAGCGAACCGCCAGGTCATCCAGTAATTCGGGGTGCGACGGTCGTTCCCCCAAGGCTCCAAAGTTACTGGGCGAGGTCACCAGGGGCTTGCCAAAGTTCAACGCCCAGACCCGATTGACCATCACCCGCGCAGTCAGCGGATTGTCACGGTCGGTGATTGCGGAGGCCAGTTCCAGACGGCCACTGCCTTGTTGGAAGGGTGTTGGTTCGCCGTTGGAAAGCACTCGGATGAAGCGACGTTTGACCAGCGGGCCGTGGACCTTCACATCGCCCCGGATGAAGACATGCAGGTCGCGAGCCGCTTTGTCGCGAATGATGTGCAGTGCGTCGGCGGGGCTTTTGGTATGGCCATTTTTTTCGGCCTTCTTCCCTGCCAAGGGGCGATTGAACATCTCGGTACTGGCAAACACACCGGCCAGGGCGTAATAGTCCTCCGTTTCGAACGGATCAAACTTGTGATCGTGGCAGCGGGCGCAGGCCAGGGTGACTCCTAGCAGACCGCGGGTGACCGTGTCGACGCGATCTTCCCATTCGTCGGCCATCACGGTGGCATCGTTGCGACGATAGTACTTTGGGCCCAAGCCAATGAAGCCTAACGCCGCCTGATGTTCGTCTTGTCGATCGGGGAGCAAGTCAGCGGCCAACTGTTGACGAATGAACTCGTCGTATGCCAGGTCGTCATTGAGCGCTTGTATGACCCAGTTCCGATACAGGTAGGCGTTGGGATAAAATAGCGAACTGTTGCTGCCGACGATGTGTGCCTGGTCCTCTGCATAGCGCGCCACGTCGAGCCACATGCGGGCCCACCGTTCGCCATATTGAGGTGACGCGAGTAGCCGTTCAACGAGTTGCTCATAGGCTGTCGGGGATGGATCGTTGACGAAGGTTTCTACCGCTTCGGGCGTTGGCGGTAAGCCGGTGAGATCGAAAGTGACTCGTCGTGCCAGCACCCGCCGCGCTGCTTCTGTGGATGGTTGCATCTGCTGCTGCTCGAGCTTGTGCAGAATGAACCAGTCGATGCGTCGTTGCGGCCAGGTGGCTGCTTGGACGTCAGGCAGTGGTTGAGGTCGTGGTTGTTGGAACGCCCAGAAACGCTTACCCGCCTCCATGTCGATGGACGCCGTTTGAGGTTCTGGGCTACTGCTGTCACGAGGGTCTGGGGCCCCGATCTTGATCCAGTGTTCGACTTTGGCAATGGCATCCGCTGGTAGTTTTTGCTTGGGTGGCATCTCCAGTCCGTCGTAGCGGATGGCCTGGATCAGCAAGCTGGCTGAGACGTCCCCGGGGACCACCGCCGGGCCACTTTCACCACCTCGACGCGTTGCGGCACGGTTGGCCAGCGAGAGATCGCCGCCCAGTTTTTCGGACTTCTCAGAGTGGCATTCGTAGCAATGCGTGACAAATAAGGGCCGGATGTGCTTCTCGAAATATTCCACACCGTCGTCTGCCTGAACTCCTGCTGTGCTGAGGAGGGCACAGAGAGTCAAGCAACAGGTCGCAACGCAGGGTGAACGGTGGTGGCGAGACGAACGCATCATGTGAGATACCTGGCAGGAAAACGACACCGGGGCGCGTGTCGTGGCTAGAGCCCTTAGTCTACCAGAATTGGCTCAAGTTGACACGGCAATCAAGTCGGATCCGAGGCGGCTGCGGTCTGCAGATACTGCGGAGCCGTAGCGCCCATCGAGACGTAAATGCTCATCAGGGCATCAATGGGCATGTCCGCCGGGACGACCGTTTCTGCGGGGACAAAGATCATGGCGCCCCCGAACGGAACAGGCGCCGTGGGGATGATCACGATATGAAAATCTTTGCCGTTGACATGAAAGACTTCGGGGGAAACCAGGAAGGCAAGCAAGCCAGTCGGCGAGGTTTCGCCAAAAAAGCAATACACCGCCGTCATGCTCTTTAGCGCCTGCTCGTCCTTGGAGTCGAGCATCTCGACGACTTGTTTGGAGGTGGAGTAAATGCTGCTGATCAAGGGCACGCGTTTGAGCACGGCATCCGCAATGCCGTTAAAGGCACGCTTCGCTCCCAGCTCGACGAGTAACCCTGTGGTGAAGACGGCACCCAGGACGACCACCCATCCCAGGCCGTAAGACAAAGTCGAGTCGGAGCCGATGGTAAGTCCGATTTTCGCCAGCACGGCACCGAAGGGCGTGCCCGGCCCGACATAGCGTGACAGGAAACTACCGACCCAAATGACAACTGCCACGGTAATTACAATCGGCAGCAGGGCGAGCACACCAGCAACGAAGCAGCGAACGATTCTCTTCCAAAACCAACTAATCATCGTGAAACTCCGAAGGATGTGAGCGTAACTTAGTGCTTCAAGCTACTGCTTGTGGAGGATGCCTGCAATCACGCTCGGTATTTTCCCGGAGGTCAGACAGGCGGAGCGGTGCCGCTCGACGCACAGTGCAGGGAGTCGCAGGCCAGTTCCTCTTCGGGCCGATCCCTCAGACTTCGGCAACTGCGGTGGTGTTGTTCAGGCAGCGGTCGATCTGCCGTACGGCTTGTCGCAAGCGGTTTTCGTTTTCGACCAGCGCCAGTCGGACATAGCCTTCTCCGGCAGGGCCAAAGCCGCTACCCGGGCTGACGGCAACGTCACCTTTTTCCAGTAAGTGCATGGCGAAGTCCATAGTCGACATGCGGCTGGCCCAGGGTTCCGGGATCTTGGCCCACAGGAACATCCCGGCTTTGGGTGGGGTGACGTCCCAGCCAATGCGTTGCAGGCCCTCGACCAGGACGTCTCGTCGTTTCTGGTAGATCGTGGACTGGGCCTCCACTTGGGATTCGGCGTTGCGCAAGGCAACGATGGCTGCGATTTGGATCGCCTGAAACATCCCGTAGTCGTAATATCCCTTGATGACACCGAGGCCGCGAATCATTTCGGCATTGCCGGCGCAAAAACCGACACGCCAGCCTGCCATGTTGTAGCCCTTGCTCATGGTGGTGAATTCCACACCAACATCCGCTGCACCTGGCGAGGCCAGGAAACTGGGGGGCTTATAGCCATCAAAGGCGACGTCGGCATAAGCGAAATCACTGATCACCATCAAGCCGTAACGCTTGGCAATCTTGACGACGTCCGTGTAGAAATCTTGTTCCACCGTCACCGTGGACGGATTGTGAGGGTAGCAGATGATCAGCAGCTTGGGTTTCGGGTAAAGGTGCTGACAGGTGTACGCGATGTTGGACAGGAACTTGTCACTGTCGGCCACTTCCAGACTGATGACATTTCCAGATGCCAGTGCCACGGCATAGACGTGGACGGGAAAGTAGGGCGCGGGCACGATGGCCGTGTCGCCGGGCCCCATCAACGCCAGGCATAAGTGGCTGAAGCCCTCCTTGGAACCCAGGCAAGTCATGATTTCGTCTTCTGGGTCGAGACGCACGCCGTAACGTTTCAGGTACTTACTCGCAACTTCCCGACGCAAGTTGGTGATGCCGTTGGATTTGCTGTAGCCGTGATTGCGCGGGTCGGCTGCGGCCTCATTGAGTTTGTCGATGACAAAGTCGGCCGGTTTGTCTGACGGATTCCCCATGCCCAAATCGATGACGTCGCTGCCCTGCACACGTTTCTCGTACAGCATCTTGTTGATGCGTCCAAACATGTACGGTGGCAAGCGATTGACCCGCGTCGCGAACTGTACGCGAAATGGATCGTGCTGCTCTTCGTTATCAATGGGGGGGGATGCGTCGGACATCGTAGAACCAGAACCTCCGGCGGTAACACGTTACCTGGACCACACTCATTTCATCCTAGCCGAAACGTCAAGGCGGCGCAAAGCGGACTGCTCCTCACCTGCCTGCCGCCGGGAGATCGCCCCCCGCCCGCAGGACGCATCCGTGGCGAGCTGATCTGACAGTTGCCGCGGGGGTGCAGGGAAAGGGCATGGCTATATCCCGCTTGTCAGCGTCGTTAAGCTTCCTCACCCTCCTCGGGGCGTTTGTCCAGAAAGCCATACTGGACCGCTTTCTCCAGGCGTCGCTGGATGACGTCATGGTCCAGGGTGACGACCTCCACTTTTTCCGGGAGATCCGCTAACAGTACCAGGTCGTCTTCATCTTCACCGTCCGGTGGGAACTGAAACTTCACGACAAAAGCACCGATCCGCGTCCCGTCACAGATGCAGGAGGGAGGCCAGAAATTGTCGGGTTGGCTCCGCAGCATCTTCGCCATGGCACGCGTTGCGCGTCCTGAAAAGCCGCCAATGACCATTTCCACCCGATTCTGGGCCTCGCGGTGCACAAAGAAGACCATCGCGGCGTCCTCGTTGCCTTGTGACGGTGCACATTCCCAAGAACCGTCAGAGACTTCGTAATAGATGCCGGGAGTGTCGGAGGACTCGTTGGCCGAAAGTTGCATACCCGCACAGCAGGATTTGGGGTGCGGGTCGGCGTCGCGATAACGCAGGAACAGCGGGCAATTCCGATCGCGTCCGTGCGCCACGTCGTCATTCGGTTGGTACGGTGTGCTGCCAAACACCGAGGCCATGATCAATTCGATGACCGGATTGCTTTTCACACTCCCCAGGCAGACCAGCGAGTGGTCGTGGGATATTTCCAGGAAGTTGGTGTACGCGCTGAGTGCGCGAGCCGCCACTTTGGTGTCGTCCAGCTGGCCAGGACTCCAGACCAGAGATTGCTTGAATTGCGCCGCATGCACCGCCGGTTGACCTTCGCCTGTCGTCGGTAGTACCGGCTCCCCTTCAAGCAGTTGGGATGTGCCCCCCAGAGTGGAGACACCATTCAGCATTTCACCCAGCAGAACCGCGTCTGCGGCGGAGAGTAACGCACCTGGGAGGTCCGGTTCGCGCGACTTGCGAACACCTAGGCAGAGCTCGAATCGCTTGCGTTCGGCCAGCATGCCCCAGAATCGCTCGGGTTCGACCGCGAAGAGGGCTCCGGGAAGGTCTGTGGCCGGTACAAAGCCATGACGGACCAGGAAGTCACAGAGACGCGATAAGGCGTCCAGGGGGATCGCTTTACGCTTGTTTTTAAGGAGGTCGGAGACCAGATGGCGATCGAGTTTCGTCTCTTCCTCGATCTGCTTGATCAGCCCTGGTCGTTTGTTGGTCCCCGGCTCGTAGCCGATCAACTCGGCGAGCCGAAAGTAGTATCTCATCAACTCATTCCTGCGGTTCAAGTAATTGGGGTATTGATTCCCCAATGCTACGCATCATGAGCTCTTAGGTCAATCCAAAGGGTGATTTTATACCTTTGTTAATTTTTATGTGAGGTCCAAATGGCGTTTTCGGGGCTAACCACGCTGGTTGATGTAGTCTGCCAGCAACTCGCTCATGGAGCGGGAGGTGTCGACCGGGACAAATTCGCACCGATTCCGCAGGGCAATCTCCTCCAATTGGGTGGTGAACTTTTGGAGAGCATCGAGGTAGCCCCGCCGCACATCGTCGGGCTGGGCCATCAGGATTTCATCGACTTCCAAGCCGACGAATTTGGTCATTTCGTCGAAATCAAAGCTGCGTTCGTCGTGGTGCAGGACGTGAAATAAAACCACTTCGTGCTGGTCGTAGCGGAGTCGCTGGAGCGTCGATTCCAGGCCGTCGAGGTCGCCAAAGAAATCGGTGAACAGCATGACAATTTCGCGGCGTCCAATGCGTGCGGCGAGGTCACTTAAGCTGTCTGAGATCCTGGTTTTTTCCAGCGGTTCGATTTCATCGAGATGTTGCGTGATGCGTGTCACCTGATGAAGTGCGTTGCTGGGAGTGAGCGCGCCGCGAATTTGGGTATCGAAGGTTGCAAAGGAGACTTTGTCGCTCTGCTTGATGATGGAGTAGGCCAGCGCCGTGGCCATTTGCGACGCATACAACATCTTTTGTTGTTGGCCTTCGCCGTAACGCATCGAGGCGCTGATGTCGACAATCAGGTGGCAGACGAAGTTGGTTTCGAGTTCGTACTGTTTGACAAAGTACTTGTCGCGAGAAAAGTAGACTCGCCAATCGACGTGTTTGGGGTCGTCTCCTGGTACGTATTCACGGTGTCCCGCGAATTCCACAGCGAAGCCCGACAGGGGTGATTTATGTGCGCCGGCCAGATTGCCCACGACCAGTCCGCGGGGATCGATCGAGCGATCCGCGATCTGGCTCAGAACGTCAGGATTGAGATAGCGAGAGAGTACGCTGGACATAAACTTTCCGATTCACTGTGGCCGCGGATAGGCTTGTTTTTTTAACAGCAGCGCCAGCGTCGTGGGGAACGGTCGGCATCGCTGGATGTTGGTTTAGGGTGTTGGAATCAGTCGGAGCTCGCTGAAAATGACCGTAGTCAGCATTGCTGGTAGGTAGGGTCGGTGAGTGGTAGGAGCATCCGGCAGACGTTTGTCAGCATACTGACCAGCGGCCGGTCTGTCCATGAAATGCCGAGAGTAAGTGGCTCTCCCCGGCGGTTCATCCCCATCGCGATGGGGCGCTCAGGGCTCCAGCGACTCGATGGCGATTTGTTCGGCATCCCAAAAAAGTTGTTGTGGGTCGATGCCGAAGATTTGAGGGAGCACGCGACGATCCCGACGGGGGCTGGGAATGAAGATCGCTCCCACCTCGGGGTGGTGTTGGCAGTAAACCTCGGCGGCAGCGGGGCCCATGACGTAAAACGCGGTCGACAGCGCATCAGCCAGTGTGGCGGTGGGGGCAACGACGGTGACACTCAGGGTGTTTTCCACGGGCCATCCGGTGCGTGGGTCGAGGATATGTCCGTAACGCTGACCTCCGGCTCGAAAGTATTGGATGTTGGAGCCGCTCGTCCCCATGGCCTGGTCTTTCAGCACAATCGTCCCCAAACGCTGGTTGGTGAACAAGGGATTTCCGATGCCGACGGGCCAGCCGCCCGAGCGGTTGTGATCTCCTCTGGCCAGCAGGCTGCTGTGGCCACCGTGCAGCAAGGTGACTGCCAATCCTTCGTGTGCCAGTAACTCGGCAGCTTGATCCAGCGCATACCCTTTACCAATCGCGCCCAGATTGATGCTCACACCGGGGTGTGTGAAATGAACGGTTTGGTGGTTTTCGTCAAGCGCCACGTGGTGCATGCCGACGCATTGCAGACGTTCTGTTACTTCCTCGTCACTTGGCGCGCGGGCTTCACTGCGACACGTACGCCAGAGTTCAATCAAGGGGTTGGTTGTGAGGTCGAACGCGCCTTCGGTTTCGAGAGCCAGCTGTTGGGAGTCGACCAGCAGTTGAAATAGACGAGCTTCCACATGGCGGGCGTTGTCGGCGGCGGATGCGTTGAGACGCGAGACTTCGCTGTCGTCACGGTACACCGACAGCTGTTGTTCCAGGCTGTGGAATAAGTCCAGTGCCGCGGAGGCTGGCCAGACGTTGTCGTGTTCCCCACCGTTCATGATGACGGAAAAATCACAGGCCATGGCCCGCGTTGTCAGCCGCAGTGTGTCGCCGCCGTCCGGCGGTGAGGCTTGCGTGTGGCCGATCAGTGAGTCGGCGATCGCATCTCCTTGCCGGCGGACCTGTTGGTGGAGTGCCTTGCCGGTGAGAAAGTCTCGACGATGAGAATCGGATTCACTCACGGTTCCTGCTCCATGACCTTCAAGGCGCGGCCCTCGCTCCACCTGCGTAGCCCTGCGAGACGTTCGCGTCCTCGCTCGAAATAGGTCGCATCCAGTTGTGCCAAATGGTGTTTGTAATCTGCGTGTTGCGTTTCGCGCCAATCCGTCTGCGCCGAGAGTGTGCCGAGTCGGATCAGTTCATCGACGAGCAGTTCGGCAATGAGTTGATGGCCGCGAATGGTGGGATGCACATGATCGATCATCAATTCCTTCCCCACAATCGTTTGCGGGGAAAGCCGAGCGAATTCGGCACGAGCGTCGATCCACGGGGTCTTGGTCGCGTGTGCGACGCGACGCATCGCAGCGGCTTGCGATTCCATCACCCGCAGCGGGCAGATGTCCTCATCCTTGGCTCGCAGATAAGCCTGTTTCGCCAGTTCGTGTTGGCCACTGCGGTCGAGGCATTTTGCCAAGTGAAACCACAATCCCGGATGTCGAGAGTCGATGGCTAAGGCGGCACGCAGCAGTTCGACTGCTTGCTCGGTCTGAGCTGCCGGGAGTGCTTTGGCACGCTCCCAAGTGGTTTTGACCTGTTCCCGTTCCGCGGCGCTCAGGTCGGACGAGCATTCCATTTTAAATGGTGGCGAGTCACGGAGGTTGGCTACCGGATTTACCAACACCAACGGTATATCGTTGGCATCGCTGACTGCGATCATGCGCTGCAGGTTGTATTCAAAATGCTGGATCACCTGATCACGCCAGGGATCGTCACGATGATACTTTGCCAGCCCGCCGCGATAGTCGAGCAACGCGTCCACTTCGGCAGCCAGTTGAGGCTTGGGTTGTTGTGAGGTTAGCAGCTGGTTGCAGGCCTGGCTGGAGAGTGCATACAAGCGTGAATTGGCCAGGGTCTTGAAAACGGGGCCGCTGGTGCTCGCCAGACGTTTGGTCTGAGCATAACTGCGGGCCTCCAGGAATTCATTGTGACCTGTGTAGACGATGAACATATCGGGTTCGTAGGCTAACGTTTCACGCAAAATCGGTAGTAAACGGTAGCTGGCGTATGACACGCCCCCGCAGTTCACCACCTGCCAGTCGCGGTCCGGTGCGAGCGCTCGTAGATTCAGTTTCAACCATGTGGTGAACGAGGTTTCAATCGCATAGGGACGTCCCTGAACGGTGGAGCCACCGAACACAAAGATGCGAAACGTTCGCTCGCTTTTGGTTGCCGGAAAGGAATCCGGTTGGAAGAAGGTTTGTCGGTTGACCGGAATCTCGTAACGCTGAGTTTCCGGATTCAACTCGAACAGAGGGTGGATTTCGGCAAAGCCGACGAACGGATCTCCTGCTGTCTGCGGAGCTCCCCAGTCGAATTGGCGTAACACAAGCTCGCACGCACCAACGAGGCTGAGACCGAAGGCGATGGCGAGAATGCGAAACCACAGGCGACGGCGCATGACATCAAGGCTCGGTTGTGACTGAAAAGTCGTTACAACACATCCGGGGGGACATGCTTTGCGGCGAAACCATCGACGCCTGACCGTCACGCTTGATCACATAGCGCCGCGCGGGAGTCCCGGGGCATGCCGTGGCAGCGAGCCATGTCCGCGACTGAGCGATTGGCCGTTGCTGGGCAAGGGCAGTTGGTGTCACCGAATCTGGATCACATCGTGTGGCCGGCAGATAGCGAAGGCTACCTCTCTATCATAACCTAATCGCGCGAAATGGTAATGGAACGATCGACTGCCGTTTCCAAGGTTTGCTGCTTGCCGTCAGGCCAGTGGACTTGCACGGTGACGGCATCGGCATGCGAACCAAGCCCAAAGTGCAGCGCCATGTCGTTCTGGTTGCCTTGGCCCGTGGCACCTTCGACCTGACGCACCAGCGTCTCCTCGCCGAGTTGAATCTTGACCCGACTGCCGATGGCGGTGGCGTTGAACTGCTGGCCACCGACCAGGCGCACGCGTAGCCAGTGATGCTGGCCCCCGGGGTTTTTCAGCAGTTTGCCCCCTGTGACGAGATCCAGATATCCGTCGCCATCAAAATCGGCCCACGCTCCTTGATAGGTCGTCGGCAGACCGACTTGAGACGGACCGGAGACATTTTGGAATTTCCAAGCACCCGCGTTGCGATACAGGACACTTGTGTCACCGGCATACACGGTGGTGAAGAAGAGATCCAGCTTGCCGTCATTGTCGAAGTCTGCCAGTGCAGGCGAGGCGTAAGATTCTTGCCAGTGGAGTCCTGCGGCTGGCGTTTTATCTTCAAAATGAAATTTCCCGTCGGGGCCTTGGTTGCGGAGGAATTGCGGTCGGTCCTGGTAAGCGGGGGGATGACTGAAGTTGCCCACGAACAGGTCGAGGTAGCCGTCGTTATCAAAGTCACCCCACGAAGAGCCAATCGTGTGTCCCCAAGCACCGAGGCCGCCGTCTCCGGCGGCGCCAAAAGCGGCGGCAACATCCTGGAACTTTCCCTTGCCGTCATTTTGCAAGAGCAGATTCGGCTGCAGTCGGTAGTTCGAGACAAAGATATCCAAGTCACCATCTTCGTCGAAATCTGCCGCAGTGATCCCACGCGCACGACGAACGGGCGTTTGTCGCCAGTGCTCGACGAAGTGCTGGCCCTTTTGATTCAGCAGGATGACATCCGGGTACTCTTTCGCGGGCCAGACCTCGTAGCCACCGACATAGAGATCCAGGAACCGATCGCCGTTCCAATCGCCCCAGCTGGCTCCCAGGCTGACTGTGGTCGGTAATTGGGGAATCTTGTCGCTGAGAGCCACGAACTCCTTGCCCGCCTGATTGCGAAAGAGTTTGCCACTCGACCAGCAGAACAGGTCGAGATAACCATCGTTGTCGTAGTCACCCCAGATGCCGGAGCCCGAGAGCGATGTCCCTTCGATCGCCTGGAACCCTTGGCCTTGGTTGTTGCGCCACAACTGCCCGCCCACGTACAAATCAGGCCAGCCGTCGTTGTCAAAGTCGCCCCAGGCGGCCACCCCTCCTGAGAGGCCCTTCAGACCGACACGCTCGGTAACATCCACAAAGGGCTCGNCGGCGCTGGCCGAGGGGGCCAGGTTCCAGCAGCAGGCCAGGAAACAACCGGCAATCAATCGCCGATGGGAACTACGGTGAGACATCCTCGATTCTCCGTGAAGCTTGCGACTGAGTTTTATGGCAAAGCCATCATGCAGGACATTAGAAAGCAAGAGGTGATCCTGATACAATAAAGCCTCGTGATATTTTTCGCCTGATGCATCCCTCATACGGGGCGTATGACTCGCACCTGCCTGCCCCGTGAGCCCACTGGTTGTCTTACCTGACTGCTGTCTCGACGTGTTCATTCTTTGGGAGTAACGCTTTGTTTTCGATTCGACTGGTTTCCTTTGTTGTCTGGATCTTATTGCCCGCGACCATTTGCTCGGCTGCTGAAGAAGGGTTTGTGTCTCTGTTCAACGGCCGTGACCTTTCGGGTTGGCAGGGAGACCGCGAGTTGTGGTCGGTTCAAGANGGTGCGATCACCGGAGTCACTCGTGGACCCGAGCATTTGGAGTACAACAAGTTTTTGATTTGGGATGGCGAGGCGAGCGACTTTGAGCTGCGGTGCGAATTTCGTCTCGAAGGGAAGAATAATTCGGGCGTGCAATACCGTAGTCAACACGACAAACAGCGCGGTGATTGGGTGGTCGTCGGCTATCAAGCGGACATTCATGCCAACGCTCCCTACACCGGNATGCTCTATGACGAGAAAGGTCGAGGTATCCTGGCCAAGCGTGGCGAGCAGGTGGTGATCGCCGCCGATGGCAAGAAGACGGTGAAGCCACTTGGCGGGGAGGTCAAGCCGGTTGATCTGCAGGAATGGCATGAGCTGACCATCATTGCCCGCGGTAACCGTTTGATTCACAAGCTGGACGGCGTGGTGACAGTCGATGTTACCGACCATCAGAAAGCGGAAGCGGAAACAAAAGGTGTCATTGCATTTCAGGTCCACCGAGGACCGGCCATGAAGGCCCAGTTTCGCAACGTTCGTTTAAAGAAACTGCAACCGGGAAATCGCAAATCGGCGAGTAAAGCCCCGGCCAAAAAAGCCCCGGCCAAAAAAGCCCCAGCCAAGAAAGCACCGGCTAAAAAAACAGCGGCCAAGAAANCACCGCTTCCCCAGTGGATCTGGTTGACTCAGGACGAGATGCCAGCCAAGAAAGTTTACTTTCGCAAAGAGTTTGATACGTCTGGCATGAATCGCGTGCGGCTGTACGCCGTCTGTGATGATGTGATGACAATTTTTGTTGACGGCCAGCAGATGGTCAGCAGCGACTCGTGGGAAAAGCCGGTCTTTGTCGACCTGACAAAACACCTCGATTTGGAAGCGAAGCAAACGAAACACGTGTTGGCTGTCGAATGCGAAAATGGAGCCAGTGCGGCGGGGTTGGTGGTCAAGCTGGACATGGAATCTGGTTCGCGCGACACACGCACGGTGGTGACTGACAGGTCATGGCAGTCTGCGACGCGTCCGGTCAAGGGCTGGAAGAAACTTGGCTTTCGCCCACGCTGGCAGTCACCCCAGGTGGTTGCACCGTTGGGGGGCGGAGTCTGGGCTGGCAAGGTGACGTTAGCCAAACTCCAAGCGGCGGCGCCGTTGCGCGAACCTACAGCGACCCCGATCTCCGAGCTGAAAGTGAAGCCGGGATTTGCCGTTGAGTTGCTGTACTCCGTTCCCAAAGGCCAGCAAGGCTCTTGGGTGAATATGTGTGTCGATCCGCAAGGAAGGCTGATTGTCTCGGATCAGTATGGCGCGCTTTATCGAGTGACCACGTCAGGTGCGGATGGCAAGATTTCAGTGCGCCGAATTCCTGTCGATATTGGTGAAGCCCAAGGGTTGTTGTGGGCTTTTGACAGCCTGTACGTCAATGTCAACAAGGGCAAGAAGTACGCCGGTGGTTTGTACCGTGTCCGCGATACGGATGGTGACGGTGAACTGGATGAGGTCAAGCTGTTGCGAGGCTTGAAGGGGACTGGCGAACATGGCCCGCATGCTGTCTTGAAGCACCCGGATGGAAAGTCATTGGTCGTGGTGTGCGGGAATCGAACCGAGCCGACGGAGATTGACTCGTCACTGGTGCCACAGGTCTGGGATGAAGACGGGCTCTTGCCCCGCCCGCAAGGTCGTTTCATGCGTGGGGTACGTGCTCCCGGAGGCTGCATCTATCGTGTGGATCCGACAGGAGAAAACTGGGAATTGATGGCCAACGGATTTCGCAATCAGTTCGACGCAGCGTACAACGCGGACCACGAATTGTTTACCTACGATGCAGATATGGAGTGGGATCTGAACCTGCCGTGGTACCGGCCGACGCGAGTTTGTCATGTGGCCAGTGGTGCTGAGTTCGGTTGGCGCAGTGGCGGTGGTAAATGGCCTGTTTACTATCCTGACAGTCTGCCACCCACAGTTAATATTGGTCCCGGCTCGCCAACCGGAATCACCTTTGGTTACGGCGCGAAGTTTCCTGCCGCTTACCAGCATGCTCTGTTCATTTCGGATTGGAGCTACGGCAAGATGTACGCGTTACACTTGCAGCCTGAAGGAGCGAGTTATACGGCGAAGGTAGAAGAGTTCATCACCGGGACGCCTCTACCGCTAACAGACGTTGTTATCAATCCGCACGATGGTGCCATGTATTTTTTGATCGGCGGGCGTCGCGTCCAATCCGGTCTGTACCGCGTTCGCTATCGCGGCGATGAGTCGACGGCAGAAGCCAGCGGTCATCAGCAACGGGGAGCGGAACTGCGGAAATTACGCAACGAGTTGGAGGCACTGCATGCGACAGATAATCCACAAGCAGTGGACGTTGCCTGGCCTCACTTGAAGCATTCCGATCGTTTTGTGCGTTATGCAGCCCGCGTGACGCTCGAGCATCGTCCGGTTGGCGAGTGGCAAGCCCGGGCGTTGGCCGAACAAGACCCCCAGGCGTCACTCACGGCACTGCTGGCGTTGGTGCGTCAATATCCTCGGACCGAACGTGGTCAAGAGCCTGATATTGATACTCCGGCTCCTAACTTTGCAGAGGGGGTTGCTGAGGGTGACCCCGAGCGAGCAAAGTTGCGGTCTGCCGTACTGACCGCGTTACAACAACTCAACTGGCAGACCCTGACAACGCAACAGAAAATCGAGTTGTTACGGGTGATGGGTTTGACGTTCTTGCGTTTAGGGCCGCCGACGGAGGGTGAGCGTGAGGAGATTTTGGCCGCCGGGAAAGGATTGTTTCCGACGCCCAGTTATGCGTTGAATTCTGAACTGGCGGAAATGTTGATCTACTTGCAAAGCCCAGATGCAGCCAAGCTCGTCGTTGGACTGTTGGTCGAATCGCCAACGCAAGAAGAGCAGATTGACTTGGCCAAATCGTTGCGTCATTTGCGGGTCGGCTGGACGCTGGAATTGCGTCGCCAGTATTTTACGTGGTTCGCACGAGCACTTGGGTATCGTGGTGGCGCAAGCTTCAATACGTTCCTGACGCGATTGCGGGACGAAGCCGTTGCCACACTGAACGACGATGAAAAAGTTGCCTTGGGCGAGCTTTTGACCCAACAGCCGGCAGGAGAGGTNACCGCCGTGTCCTCCACGCCGCGACCGTTTGTCAAAAAATGGGAGATGCCAGAACTGGTGGCGGCGATCGAAGGCGGGTTGACCGGTCGTGACTTCGCGCGTGGGCGGAAAATGTTCGGTGCTGCAAATTGCTTTGCCTGTCATCGTTTCGACAACCAAGGTGGTTCGGTAGGACCGGACTTGACCATCCTCTCCGGGCGTTTCAGTCCACGCGACATCCTGGAGTCCATTGTCGAGCCGAGTAAACAGATCAGCGACCAATACGGTTCGGTGCAAATCATTACACAGGACGGCAAGGTGGTCGTCGGGCGGATCGTCAATCTTGCCGGAGATTCCTATCAAGTGCAGACGAATATGTTGGACCCCGGAGCTTTGGTGGGAGTGGACCGCAAGCAAATCGAAGAGATGCTCCCCTCGAAAGTCTCGATGATGCCCGCGGGATTACTGGACACCTTGGATCGAGAAGAGATCCTCGATCTGCTCGCCTACTTGTTGTCGCGCGGTAACCCGGAACATCCCATGTTTCGTAAGTAGCCTCGGGTCACCGTCCCCTTGACGGTCGTCATCACTTCCCCATCCATCGCTAAAATAGAACGCAAAGAAAGTCACAATCTTCATGAACATGGAGCAGGTATATCGCGCTTTCGGGTGGCTCTTGGGGGTCGATCAAGTGACCTCGATTGAACAGATTCGCGTGGCCTTGGCGGCACCCTGGGCGGCGCGTGGAAGTGGCCCCTTTTGGTTGTTTCTCGTCTTGGCCGCAGTGGCGGTCATGGTCCTGTGGTTCTATTTGCGACGGCAACAACGCGGTAGCTTGGCAACGCGCCTCGGGCTGGCATGCCTGCGGATCGTCAGTATCTGCTTGTTGGTGGTTACTCTGGCGGAACCTGTCCTGCAGATCACAAGCACCTCGTCTCAGTCACCAACCGTGTTCTTTTTAGTCGACGGCACGGACAGTATGGCGATTGGGGATCGTCTGCCAGCGGCCAAGCAAGAAGCATTGCAGCAAGCGGTTGGCATGTCCGCGAATGAGGCGGGTTCGGCAGACACCGTGCCCACGCGCATGAATTACGTGCAGAGTTGGTTGCAGCAGAGTGATAATGCCATGGCACGTTTGGAAAAGGAACATGCGTGTCAGATCGAGTCCTATCTGTTTGATGGGGTGTCGACAAGTCGTTTGAGAAAGCTTTCAGATGCGTTGGAGGACCCGGAGTCACTGTCGACAGATGGACAGGTGACGGCGTTGGGTGCGATGTTGTCAGATGCTGCGAACCAGTCCGGCACGGTCAATCTGGCTGGCGTCGTGGTCGTCAGCGATTTTGCGAATAATTCCGGAGTCTCGCCGTTGGGGCGTGCCGGGGTGATTGGTGGTTCTCCCGTCGAACGACTCAATGCCCCCGTGTACTGCATCGGTGTGGGAGCGACTGCCGCAGCGGATGTGGCTGTCGACTTGCAGACCGAAGCCAAGGTGCGTCGTGGCGAACGTACCGTCTTGGTGGTCAAGTTGCAGCAAACTGGCCTGGCCGGACAGCAGGCGACGGTGCGGGTGATGGCGCGCCCTCTGAGCGGGAATGCAGATGAAGCAGAAACGCTCGTCGGCGATCAGGTGGTGACTTTGAGCGGTGCCTCCCAGTTGTTGGAGTTCCCTTTCATCCCCAAGGAAGCCGGGGAATTTGAGTTTTCCGCAACGGTCGATCCGATGGATGATGAGATCGTGACCGAGAACAATCGGGCGATGCGTTTGTCAAACATCATCGATGATTACGTGCGGCTGATGTATGTCGCCTACGAACCGACTTGGGAGTGGCGTTTCGTCAAGGAAGTCTTTCATCGAGACAAGACCGTGGGGACGAAAGGCTTTCGAACGTATATCGCGTCATCTGACCCGCGTGTGCGTGAAGCAAACCCGTTGTTTCTGCCGACACTGACACCGCCGCGCAGTGACTTTTTTGCGAATGACGTGATCTTCCTGGATGACATGCCCGCGAATGGAATTTCACCGAGGTTTGGTGAGATGGTAAAAGAGTTTGTGGGAGAACTCGGTGGCGGCCTGGTCATCATCTCGGGACCTCGATTCGGCCCCCAACAATTACACGGGACCCCCTTGGCTGAGATGCTACCCGTGGTGATTGATCGGGATGCACGTTTGCGTGACAGTCGACCATTCCGCTTGCGAAGAACACCTTCTGCGGACCGTTTCCCGTTCATGCGTCTGGCGGATGGCGATGTGGAGAATGACAAAGCCTGGTCGAACCTGGGGGAATTGCCCTGGTATCAACCGGTGGCTGCCGTGCATGAGCAGGCGGAGGTCCTGGCGGAACATCCGACCGATCGCTGTGGTGAGACAGATATCCGACAGCCGTTGATCGCTGTGAGGCGATATGGCGCCGGAGAGGTGATCTATCTGGGATTCAATGAAACGTGGCGCTTGCGGCGACGCTACGGAGAAAAATACTATCGCCAGTTCTGGTCGCCGTTGATCGACCGTTTGGGAATGAGTCACGCACTTGGTAACCGCAAGCGATTTGTGCCACGCGTGGACCAGCGTCGATATCGCGTGGATGATACTGTGACGTTGACCGTGCAGGCTTATGATCAGAACTATGAACCTATCCACGGAGAAAATGGCGATGTCACCACTCTGAGCGCCGAGTTGAGCGTTCCGATGAGTGGCGGTGGCAGCGAGAAACGTCCACTTCAGGTACCGATGTTGCGGCCGGGTGTTTTTGAAGCACGCTTCCCTGCCTATGCCGTGGGACAGTACACGTTACGAGTGAAAGATCCCGTCACACAGGAGTACGTGGAACGCCAGTTTGACGTGGTTTCGGTCTCTGCCGAACGGCGCAATGCCGTTCGAAATGAACGGTTGCAGAATGACATCGCCAGCGAAAGTGGCGGTAAAGCGTACACGTTGACAACCGTTTCTCAGATGGTTGATGACATGCAGCTGGAACCGATCGTGCGACGCGAAACACGCAACCATGCGCTCTGGAGTACGCCACTGTGGTTTTTATTGGTTGCGGGGTGTTTGCTGAGCGAGTGGCTGGTACGGAAATTGATACGCCTACGATAGAGGTGTGAGCATGGATGCGCATTCTCCAAAGCCGAAGATTTTACACGTGCTGTCCCAACGTCCCAGTCGCACGGGGAGTGGAGTCACCCTGGATTCGATGGTGCGTTGTGCCGACAACGCCGGTTACCCACAAATCGCTGTGGTCGGTACGCCGAGTGACGACCACCAGCCAGAGGTTGGCGAGTTGGCAGCGAGTGATGTCTACCCGTTTGTGTTCGGCGGCGATGTTCCGTTCGACTTGCCGGGCATGAGTGATGTGATGCCCTACGCGACCCGGCGATGGGCATCTCTGACCGATACGGAAATCGACCAGTATGTACTTGCCTGGTCACGGCATCTCGAGGAAGTGATCGATCGTGTGCAGCCCGACTTGATCCACAGTCACCACATCTGGCTGCTCAGTTCGATCCTGAAAGATGTCGCCGCCGAAATCCCTGTGGTCACGCATTGTCACGCGACCGGTCTGCGGCAGATGGAATTGTGTCCCCACCTGGCTCAACGTGTGGTTGCTGGTTGTCGTCGAAATGATGCGTTTTGCGTGTTGCACAGAGAACACGCTCAACAACTGGAAACGATTCTCGATCTCACGCCGGAACGCATTCATACCGTGGCTGCGGGTTACCGTGAAGACCTGTTCCACGCACAGCAGCGATCACAGGAAATGACTCCGACTGTCGTTTTCGCTGGTAAGTTCAGTCAAGCCAAAGGGCTGCCGTGGTTGTTGGATGCGGTGGACCGTTTATCCAGCACCGTGCCACAGCTCAAATTGCATGTGGCTGGCAGCGGTAGTGGTGCTGAGGCAGACGCCTTACGCAATCGCATGGCTTCCATGTCGCAGGTGCAGATGCATGGAATGTTGTCGCAAGCGGAGTTGGGGGCTTTGTTGCGTCGTTGCCAAGTGTTTGTCCTGCCGTCGATGTATGAAGGTTTGCCACTTGTGCTCGTCGAGGCGGTTGCGTCGGGGTGTCATGTGGTTTGTACCGCATTGCCAGGTGTGACACGTGAACTGCAGCCGGCGTTGGGGACTGCGTTGTGCCTGGTCCCACTCCCTGCCATGCGGACGATTGACCAACCTGACCCAACCGGGTTGCCGCAGTTTGTTAGTGAATTGACGACAGCGATCCAGCGGGCGATTGACCGGCCACTGCCTGAGTTACCCGCGGGTGCCAAACAGTTTACTTGGCCAAGTGTCTTTCAGCGGGTCGAACGCATCTGGTCTGAGTTGCTCGGCAAAGCACCGGTGTCGGCCAACGACCAAGCCGGTTAGTAAACGCCGTCCCGCACTTGAAAATGAGTGGGCTTGCCCAAGGTCATGCCGTCGTTCTGTAACCACTGGCAAGTCCATTGCAGCATCTCATCGACGGTCGTTGTGGGCTGTCCCAAAATCGGATAGGCAGCTGTCCCGTTGTTCAAATAGGCTTCTGCAGATTCTTCTCCGACGAAGCTCACCGCACGTCCTGATAATTCGGCGAAGCGTGAGCAGACTGCTCGAGCCTGCAGGATGTCCGGTCCGGCGATGTTGATCGTGGTTAAGGGGGAACTGCCGTGGGCGAGCGCGCAAATGCTCATGGCGTTCGCATCTCCTTGCCAAATGACGTTGACGTAGCCCATGCGAATGTCGATGGGGCGTTCAGCGAGCACTTGCTGGCAGAGATCCACCAGGACACCGTAACGCAGTTCCGTGGCGTAGTTCAAACGGAGCAAGACGATTGGTGTACCATTGGCCAGACTCAAATGTTCGAACATTCGCTCTCGACCGACCGCCGCCATCGGGTATTCTCCGTCGGGACGCAGGGGATCCGATTCGACCGATCCGCCCGATGATACCGGCACCATGCCGTAAACGTTCCCTGTTGAGAAAGCGACGATGTGACTGTCGCGATAACGTTGGCAAACGTGTACGGGTACCAAACAGTTGGTTGCCCAAGTGAGGTGAGCGGCGGTGGACGTACCGAACTTAAACCCACTCATCGAAATCACGTAGGGGGCGTCGGGTAGTTTCGCCACGGACTCAGGGTCAAGCAGATCGGCAGCCAGCGTTTCGATTCCCCAGGATTCCAGCTTGTCACGACATCCCGGCGTGCTGAATCGGGAGACTCCAATGACGCGGCGCTGAAGGCCTGCCTGCTCGAAACCGCGTTGAACCATACGGGCCAGGGTGGGCCCCATCTTGCCACCGACTCCCAGAATGATGACGTCGCCATCTGTCTGACGAAGGACGTCCACAACGCGTGGCGTGGGGCGACTTAGAAGTTCTTCGAGTTCATCAATGGATTGTGGAGCGATTGAGTTCATGGTTCTTGGTCGATTTGAGCAGGAAGTGGCGAATGAGTCGCGGCGCAACGAGCACGACGATTCCGAAGTCTCTGAACAAGATAAATCAAGGCCACAAGGTCATACAATGCATGGGCGGTGATCGGAGCAAGTAAGTTGTCAGTCCAGAGAAAGAGGCCGCCAAGATACAGGCCAAGCAGAGTCGCAAAGACTGCGTAGGTCGGGGTCAGCCAATGGCAAAGACCAAAAATGACGGAAGTTGCCATGAAGGCGATCCAGACTCCCACGGGAGGTTCGAAAGCGCTCGCCAACAGCGGCTGCAGTAAGCCACGAAAGAGCAGCTCTTCTCCTACGCCAGCCGCCAACGCCACTGCTGCCAACTCCCAGAGCCGAGAACCTGTGAATAACGGCAGCAAGTTGTTGTCCAGGTGGTCCCGGATGGACGCAATCGGTTTGATGGAGAGTTTGTTGACCAGGAAGAACAATGCCAGCATCGGCGACGCAGCGACGCCGCCCCAGCCCACGGCATAAGCGTTCGACAGCAGATGCTCTGACGCAGTGGGGATCGAGGCGTGGGGCAGTTGGTTCACAATCCAGCCGACCCATAATGCCAGCACGCCCAAAGCCAATTCGAAGGCGCAGGCGTACGGTGCGATATTTGTCGTGATCGGTGGCTGGGGGGAGTTCTCTGGCATACCCACTCTGAATCGGTGTGCTTGCATTACGATCATCCATTGCCCGGATAGCTCGCACAAGTACACAGCCAAATTCAATACCGCGAACACGGGATCCCCCCAGACTGGTATGGCAAATTGGTCTGGACTTCCAGACAGCGGACGGGGGACAATGACGCACCCACGAAATCAATGAAAGCACATGCCCAATAACGACTTCGATATCGATTCGCTGGCAGCCTACTTGCACCTCAGCCCTCAACAGGTCATGCGAATGGCCGATCGGGGCAAGTTACCGGGACGCAAGTTAGGTGGGCAGTGGCGGTTTGCCGAGGCCGAGATCCACCATTGGCTGGAAGAGCGAATTGGTGTCTCTGATGACGTCGAATTGAGTCAGGTCGAAGGTGTGCTGGCTCGCTCTGACCGCGGTAATGTCGATCAGGTGGCTGCAATTCATGAACTCTTGCAGCCGGCGGCGATCGAGATTCCCTTGCCAGCGAGAACACGAAATTCCGTCATCGAGCAGATGTCACGGCTTGCCGAGTCGACAGGATTGTTGTGGGACGCCGACCGCATGGCGGAGGCCTTGCGCGCCCGCGAAGAGCTCCATCCAACCGCCTTGGGCAATGGCGTCGCGTTGTTGCACCCCCGTCGACCCCAAGCTGCCATCCTTGCCGAAGCGTTTCTGGCGTTTGGACGTACCTCGCAAGGGATTCCTTTTGGCGGTGGGCGCGGAGGTTTGACCCAAGTCTTTTTTCTGATTTGCTCGACGAACGATCGCGAGCATTTGCGGATCCTTGCGCGGCTGAGCCGCTTGCTGACGGATGCGTCGGTGGTTGCCGCCCTGCATGATGCCGAAGATGCCACCGAGGTGCGACAAATGATCGCCGATGCGGAGGGACGTTTTGAAAATTGATATCGCGACCAAGACACTTCAAATCCTGGTGGTGGGGGACCATCGTCACGTTGATTTTCAAGCGCCCCTAGCGTTTCTGGATGACGTTGCCACGGTGCATTGCCATACGGATCTTCAGGCCGTACTGCGTGCTGAGGACGATACGCTGCGCAATGTCGACTTGATCGTGCTGACCCAGTCGCGTCCGGGCCAAATTTCTTTAGCGACGGTCGATGCGTTACATCAACTCTGGCCACTCGCTCCCATGGTCGGCATTTTGGGAAGCTGGTGTGAAGGTGAGATGCGTTCAGGTCAGCCTTGGCCGGGCGTTGTGCGAGTCTATTGGCACCAATGGCAAACCATGTTGGCCGCCGAAGTGGAAGCCATGTTGACGGCCCGTTCGTCATGGCAACGCCCGCGGATCATGCAGCAAACTTGGGAAGCGACGACAGACGTTGCCGATACCTCTCTACCCTCAACGTTGAACGTTCTGGTGTCTGCCAGGCAACCTGCAACCTGTGCGGCTTTGGTGGATGGATTAGTCCACTGTGGCGCTCATGTTTGGCTTGCTGCTGCCTTGCCTCCGGCCGTGAAACCGGCAGCGGTGGTCTACGATGCGGAGTATGTGGACCGCTGGATGTTGCGTGAAATCGCGGTGTTGAAACGCATGTTTTCCGAGCCTCCGCTATTAGCCTTGCTCAGTTTTCCACGGCGCGATGACGTGGCCGCCACACTGGAGGCCGGGGCATGGCAAGTGATGTCCAAGCCTTATCGATTGAGCGATGTGGTGACCTGCTTGAAGGGATTGCATCTGGCCAGGGGGCAGGAAGCACCGCGGCGCGTATCTGGTCGAGCGGGTTAGCGGGTTCGAGTGGCCGTCGGGACTTGGAGCGGACCCGGCAGGCAACAGGCTTTCCGAACGGAGGCTCTCAGTCTTCGAGTGACGCAACGACTTCGTCGGTAAGGTTCAGATTGGCGGAGACGTTTTGGACGTCATCGTGGTCGTCTAAAGCTTCGAGCAATTTGAGGACTTGTGTGGCCTGAGTAGCGTCCAAGTCGACCGTATTGGTCGGGATCCGCGTCAGTTGCTGAGACGTAATTTCCAATTCCGCTTGAGCCAACACCTCGCTGACTTGCGAATAATGCTCTGGATCACAAGTGATTTCGAAGGTTTCCGTTCCTTGCTTGACGTCTTCGGCGCCCGCTTCCAGGGCGATTTCCATGAGTTGTTCTTCTTCGATGGCTGACTGGGGTAGGACAAACAGCCCTTTGCGGTCGAACATGTAGGCGACGCAGTTGGTCGCTCCGAGTTTGCCTCCGTTGACCTCAAAGACTTTTCGCAGTTCGGGGGCAGTGCGGTTGCGGTTATCGGTCATGATGTCGCACATGACAGCGACTCCATGAGGGCCGTACCCTTCGTAGATCACTTCTTCGACCGTGCCACCTGCGAGTTCTCCGGTGCCGCGTTTGATTGCCCGCGTAATGTTGTCTTTCGGCATGCTGACCGCTTTGGCGTCAGCAATGGCGGTGCGCAGCCGCACGTTGGCATCTGGATCACCGCCGCCCATTTGCGCGGCAATGATGATTTGTTTGGAGAGCTTGCTCCAAAGCTTGCCCCGCTTATTATCGATCAGAGCTTTTTTGTGCTTGATGCCTGCCCAATGCGAATGTCCAGCCATGTCTTAGTCGCTCGCTTTTTCCACTTCCTGTTGTTTGATTTTTTGAGAGATGTTTTCTCGTAGTTTCGGGTCGTCTCCCTCCGCCATGGCTTCCAAGGCCCGCTTCCAGGTCTTCACCGCGTCCGCTTGACGATCCATTTGCAGGTAGACATCTGCCAGGTGATCGAGGACCACGCTATCAGGGTTCTCGCCGCCACTTGCTTGTTCGAGTTCCCGCGCCGCTTCCTCGTACCGTCCCAGGCGGTAAAACGTCCACCCCAGGCTGTCTCGATAAGCATAGTTTTCAGGTTCCTTGGCGACCGCGTTCTGTGTCATGCTCAACGCCATCTCCAGGTTCTTGTCCTGATCTGCCCAGAGGTAACCCAGGTCATTTTGTGCGCCAATGTCCTCGGGGAACTCATCGAGCACTTGTTCCAGCCACTCTTCCGCCTCGGGCATTTTTTTCTGCGAGACGCAGATATTGGAGAGGATCATGCGGGTGTCTTTGAGTGTTTCCCGCACGGCGGGAGACTTGTCTTGCTCGTAGCGTTTCAGTAGCCGCACATACTCCTGCTCGGCCTCGGCGTATTGTTTCGCGTGGTAGAGAATCCAGCCGATCTGACTGCGCATCATGGCCGTCGGCGTGGCGACGGCGCCACGTTTTGCTGCTTTCAAGGCTTCTTCGGTTTTGCCCGCCCGCTCTAAGGTTCGACTGAGGTAGAAGTAAGCTTGTTCTTTCAAGTCGCGTGCGAGTTTTTCTTGTAGCAATTCCCGCAGGAGTTCTTCCGCACGATCGTATTGCTCCTGGATGTACATTTTCAATCCGTAGCGTTGCAGCAAAGTGCTTTTCTTGACACCTTTTTCTTCTAGAGCAAGCGTAAACAGTTCGTCTGCCAGGGGAATTTGATTTCCTTGCAAGGCGACCCAGGCGACAGCCAACGCAGCATGTTCAATCGGATCCTCTGCGTCTTTTTGTTGGCGGGCCAACGCTGCCAGTTGCTCCAGTAGCTCCTGGTCTTTGGCGATCGCTTCGGTGCTCCCCGAGAATCGTTCTGGTGTTTCAAATTCGTCGGTCGCTTGGGCCAAGATTTTGAGCAGAGGCTCGGCTTGCTTCAATTTCGTCCGAGACTGGATCAATCCCACATAGCCGCTGTCGGAAGGTTCCAGCGCGAAGATCTCGTTGAAGATCGCGGCAGCTTCTTCTGTCTTGCCTGCCTTGAGCAGTTGATGTGCCGTCAGATATCCGAGCGCCGTGTTGCCGGGATCTTCCTTTTGCAGAGCGACAAGTTTCGTCAGGACCTGTTCGTCAGCTACTTTGGGGTCAGCGGTCGTTTTCTGGGCAATGTCGTTCAGCAAGCGATAGGGAGCGGGGCCGGCCGCAGTGGACTTTGACTCAAAGTACTTCTGCAATTTTTGGTTCGCTTTTTCATACTTCTCTTGCATTGCCAAGATCCGCGCTTGTTGGAATATCCACTGCGCTTCGTCCTGAGCTAATACTTTCTGATAGTTTGCTTTGGCATCCGCAAATTCACCTGCAGTGAGGTAGGATTCGGCGAACAACAGGTAGGTTTTATTGGGGTCTTTGAGGAGTTTGGCGACATCCTCTTTTGTGAGACCGTGTTCCTCTGGTTGTTCGAGTATCGCTTGAACCTTGTGCGAGTATTTTGCTGCTTTCTCGTGATCACCGGCGAGCAGACTGAGGCGCGCCATTTCCCAGTAGGTTACGAGTCGGTCGGCGGTGAGTTTGTCATCTTGTGTCAGTTGGAGGGCAGCTTCGTAAAGCGCGACCGCGCGTTTCCGTTCGCCACGGTCTGCGACGACAGCAGCGAGTTGCAGCATCAAGTCGGGACTGCGCGGTTTGTCTTCTGCGGCGAGAACGGCATACCTTGCCAACTCATCGAACCGCTCGGTGCGCTGTGCGAGCGGGACGATTTGTTCCCAGATGGGAACCAGATTGGGATCATAACGCCATGCGCGTTGGATTCGTCGCAATCCTCCGTTCAAGTCGCCGCGTTGAATTAGCACACGACCATGAGCAAAGAAAGCAGAGGCTTTGATGCGATTCGCTTCTCCGGTGGTCGGAGGCGTTTTCACTTCAATCGGTTCCGCTTCGTCCTCGAAACTATCGCCGGGATCCTCCGTCGTTTTGTCGGCGGCGGGTTTTGCTTCTTGCGCTGCGACGTTCAGGGCAGGTATGGCCAGGCAGGTTACCAGCCACCAGGCAACGATCGAAAATCGGCACACGATTCAACTCCTTAAGGCAGCGGTTCCGGCGTATGCGAATGACAGCCTGTCGAATAACCTATTTTACCAGCGGTGCACGAAGGCTTCCACGCGCTCAGGTCGCTGCATTGCTACCGTGGTTTTTTCTTGGATAGCTTCTTGGTTGCTGACTTCTTGGCAGGTTTGCTCTTACCGGCAGATTTTTTCGTAGCCGCCTTTTTGGCTGGCGTTTTTGCCGTGTTTTTCTTGGACGCGACTTTTTTCTTAGCGGCCTTCTGTGGGGTGGCAGACTTTTTGGCAGCGGCTTTCTTGGGTGCGGCCTTTTTCGTGGTCGCCTTCTTGGCGGTGGCCTTCTTTTCAGCGGCCTTCTTTTCAGCGGCCTTCTTTTCAGCGGCCTTCTTTTCAGCGGCCTTCTTTTCAGCGGCCTTCGGTGCCGCCGCCTTCTTCGTGGCTTTTTTAGTCGCCTTCTTCGTCGGTTTGGCTTTACGGCTGGCCTTCTTCGGTAGCCGTTCTTTGGCATCCGGTGCAATCTCGATCAGCAGGTTGCGGATCGTGGGGGCAAAAGGAGATTTGTTGAAATGCACTCCCAGTTGGTGGAACAGCGAGGCGATTTCTGCGCCTTTGGTCTTGGGAATGGCTCGCTCGAGTCCCGGGATTCGCTTTTGTTTCCACTCTTTTTCATTGATCGCACCGACCACGTACATGGCATGCAGTGCGCCTGCGTTAAGCGGAATGGAATGGCCGCCGAGTCCGTGCTGAGTGAAATAGTTCAGTACATAGGGGCTCAACGCATTCAGCTTCTCGAGATCCTTGACGGACTTGCCGAGATTTTGTTTTTTCAGGAAATCGATTTCAAAGGTGTAGTGCTCTTCGAAAACACCTTGGAGCGACTTCTTGATCCGTTGCGCTGCTTCGACCGGATCGTGGATACTGGACATGACTTGCGATAATTCGACCACCGTCGTGACGCGCACCTCGTTCCAGTCGAAAAACATCTCTTGCAGTTTTGCGAAGGCCTCGTCGGCTGCATCGGGCGGTGAATTCTCCAGGCAGCAGGCATAGAGCAAATGATCGAGCAGGCTGCGATCGGTCGGAGGCTTGTAGGCTTTGTAGTGCTTGGTCAGCACTTTTTGAGTCTTGTTGATCAAGTCTGCACGATTGGACGTACTCATGGGAATCTCGGGTTGTGTAGCAAGGATGGTCGTGATCGAGTGGGACGACGAGAGAGGCGTGTGCTGGCCAGTGCTTAGTGCTCTCCATCGACAGATGCGCCATCGACCGGTGAGGTTGTGTCAGGAACGTGGTGGTTCGGGGTGGACGTCGTGTCCTCTTTCTCGGGGAGTAGTTCTCCGAGGATCCGTGTGATCTCAATCGCGTTCTTCACTCCCTGGTCCAAGACAAACTTGAGACGGGGAGTGTAGCGCAGGTCGATGCGGTTACTGACTTTCTGCTGCAGGTATCCTGCGGAGTTTTGTAGTCCGTGCAGGCACAACTGTTGCTGCTTTTCATCCCCCATCACGGAGACGTGGACTTTTGAGTGACGTAAGTCAGCTGAGACTTCGACGAACGTCACGGTGACATTTTCGATTCGCGGGTCGCGCAAGTCCGTTAGAATTGCCATACTGACAACTTCGCGGATGGCCTGAGCGACTTTCAGCACGCGGCGTGAGGTCATGGACGAAACCTGGTCTTTCGTAAGCAAGGAGCAGAGGCGAAGCTTGACGCTATGCGCTGGACTCAAGCTTTCTTGCAACTTCTTCGATCTTGTAGGCTTCGAGCATGTCGTCTTGCTTGACGTCATTGAAGCCAGCCAACTTCATGCCGCACTCCATGCCACGCGGAACTTCTTTCACGTCGTCCTTCACGCGTCGTAACGTATCTAAGGGATAGTCGCCGATGACGCGTCCGTCACGAATGACGCGGATTCGGCAATGTCGTTCGATCGACCCTTGCATCACATAGCAACCGGCAATCGTACCGACACGACTGATGCTGAATGTCTGTTTCACCAAGGCGCGGCCCAGTTCGAGGATATGCTCTTCCGGCTTGAGCTTGCCTTCCAGCATGGCCCGAATATCGTCGGTCACCTTGTAGATGATGTCGTAACGCCGCACTTCGACTCCACGGTCATCTGCCAGTGAGCGCGCCGCATCATCAGGCACGACGTTGAAGGCAACAATCACGGCACCGGCGGTGGAGGCCAATTGGACATCACCAACCGTGACGCCGCCAACGGCTTTGTGCAGGATTTTGACTTGGACTTCCGGGTGTTCGAGTTTACCGAGTTCTTTTTCGATGGCCTCAATCGATCCTCGCACGTCGGCGCGAATGATCAGATTCAGGGTGACGACTTCGTCCGCGGCACCGGTCAGGCGACCCTCTTCGAGTCGGGCCTGGAATTCTTCGAAGGAGATTTTCGTCGAGATTCCCGCCAGTGACTGAGTGCGTGATCGATCGGAGCGACTGGCAGCAATTTCTCGTGCCTTGGCAATGTCATCCAGCACGTGGAACGCATCGCCGGCTCCGGGGGCAATGTCGAGCCCCGTCAGGTTGACAGGCATAGAGGGGCCCGCCTGCTTGATGCGTTTGTTTGCCCGCAGCGTGTCATACATGGCTTTCACGCGCCCATGGGCTCCGCCACAGACCACCACATCGCCGACTTTCAATGTGCCGTTTTGAACCATCACTTTCGCGACGACACCGCGGCCACCTTCTTGCTGGGCTTCCAGGCAAGTGCCTACCGCATGACGTTTGGGGTTGGCCTGGTATTCATTCAGTTCGGCAATGGTCAGCAGGGTGTCGAGTAGCTCGTCCATGCCCTGGCCGGTAATGGCACTGGTTTCGACAACTTCGGTTTCACCACCCCAGGCACTCGGCGTCAGGTCATACTCGGTGAGTTGTGTCATCACGCGATTCGCGTCAGCGCCGGGCAGATCGCTTTTGTTCAAGGCGACGACGATCGGAACTTCGGCTGCCTTGGCGTGGCTGATCGCCTCTTCGGTTTGCGGCATAATGCCGTCGTCTGCGGCGATGACGAGCACCGCAATGTCGGTCACGTTGGCACCGCGTGCCCGCATTTCGGTGAACGCTTCGTGACCCGGAGTATCGACAAACGCAACAGAGCGACCGTCTTTATTGACTTGGTACGCGCGAATGTGCTGTGTGATACCGCCAGCTTCGCCAGAAACGACGTTGATACCGATGAGATAATCGAGCAACGAAGTTTTACCGTGATCGACGTGTCCGAGGAACGTGACAATCGGTGCCCGTGGTTCGAGCGACGCGGGATCGTCTTCGATTTCATCCAGGTCGACGATCAGTTGGTCTTCGAGCGACTCTTGTTGTTTGAATTCCAAGTCGAGGCCGAGGTCGACCGCGAGCAACTCAGCGGTCTCGTCTTCGATTTGTGAATTGATGGTTGCCATGACGCCCAATTTCATGAGCGTGCCTTGCACTTGGACGCTACTGATCCCTGCGGCTTCGGAGAAACTACGGACGGTGCAGGGCAATTCCAGAGCGACTTTTCCTTTACGTGGAGCCGCCGTGTTGGTCCCTTTGCGGGTCAGCGTGCGGACGCGTCGGTGGTGCCGTTGACGACCGGAATCGTCAACGCCTTGGCGACTACGTGCCCGTGTCTTGCGTTGCTGCTGACGTTCGGCGCGGGTGCTGGCCATATCGGCCAAGCCACGGTCGACGCCGCCCTTGCCTTTGCCTCGCCCACGTCTTCCGAGAGGGCTTTCGGCGTCCGGTGGCGTCTGGGGCTCAATCGGTGTCGCGCCTGCTTTTCCTTTGCCTTTGCCTTTACCTCGCGTGAGGTTGTCCAGGGGGGCCTTCACACCGCGTTTGTGGTCCGCGATCGCTTCCTTGGGCAACGCCATGACGGGCTTTTGGACTTTTTCATTCGACTTGCGGGCGCTGGGAGTCGGCTGCTTGACTTCCGGCATGGGGGCCACGTTGATGACCGGTGCTCGACGTTTGGGAGTCCGTTTGGGGCCGTCGCCACTGGAGGTGGGTTTGTCGAAATTCTTGGGCTTCTTCGGAGCGGTGCTGGGCCGCGACATCTCGGGCATTTGCGGACGGTCGGCCGGAGGCACGGGAGGATCAGGCGGCGTTTCCGCGACCGGCTCGGTGGTCTGTTCCTCGGCCTCTGGAGGAGAGGCGGGGGGATCGTCTGCGGGCGGCTCTTCTGCCTTGGCCTTGACCGGCAGCTT
>NZVR01000206.1 GCA_002701545.1 Blastopirellula sp.
CAAATACAATATCTCCTGCTTGTTTGTTAATATCTTCGTTACCCATCCCACCAACACGAATTTGTGTTCCATCCCCTGAACCTGCGTCTATATGTACTTCTATGGTTTCTCTTTGCTGAATCGTACTAAATGTTTGTTTTTGACCTTTACAATCTGGACATACGGTTTGCATTTGTTGAATAACACCTGGTTGAATTACGCCATTCCGATGGAAGCACTCGCACCTTCGATCGACGACATCCTCTCCGGTCGTGTGCCTCGTCCGCGCGATAAAGACGCGGAAGATCGCAAGCCGATGGAGGCTTGGTCTCTCGAACTGCTGGGCATCACGCTGGTTCCAGATGTCCTCCCCAAGACTCCGCCGTTTGTCGATCGTGTCCGGGCCGATTCGCCCGCAGCCAAGGCAGATTTGCAGGTGGATGATCTGATTCTTTTTGTGAATGACCATATCGCTTCGTCCTGCAAGAATCTTGTGGAAGAATTGTCATACATCGACCGTATCGACCCGGTTATTCTCACTGTTCAGCGCGGCACGCGATTGCTCGATGTCGAATTGACGCTTGATTAGCAAATGAAAGTAGTCGACTCACGTGAAAATACACTGTCACTTTCTGATGGCGTTCGCGCTGCTGGCGGGAGCCTCGCTGCTTCGCGCTGATGATGACGCTCTGGAAGCGCTGGAAGAACGCGCGATGAAAGCTGCTGTGGCCGAGGTCGCACCGGCAGTGGTTCGTATCGAGACGTTCGGCGGTCTGGAAAAAGTTGGGAAAGCGCTGGTTGGGACTGGCCCGACCACAGGTCTGGTCGTGGATCAAGATGGTTACGTGCTCTCAAGTGCTTTTAACTTCATTCAAAACCCATCGTCCATCCTGGTGACGATGCCCGATGGCAAACGGGCTGCCGCAGAGATTGTCAGCCGTGATCGCAGCCGGATGCTCGTGCTGTTGAAAGTCGACACGGACCAGAAGTTGCCAGTGCCTACCTTTGCCAGTCGTGATGACATGCAGGTGGGGCAATGGACGATGGCGGTGGGCAAGACGTATGACAAGTCGCGGCCGAATATATCGGTCGGCATCTTGAGCGCCGTGAACCGGATTTGGGGCAAGGCGATTCAGACCGATGCCAAGATTTCTCCGAGTAACTACGGTGGTCCTTTGGTGGACATTCGCGGCCGCGTGTTGGGGCTGCTGGTGCCGCTCTCGCCTCAGTCAAACAGTGAAGTTGCCGGCGCCGAATGGTATGACTCCGGAATTGGATTTGCCATTCCGGTTACCGACATCCTCCCGCACCTTTCCCACATGAAGGAAGGTAATGAACTGTATCCCGGTTTGATGGGAGTCACTCTCAAGGCGGGTGATATTTACGGCCAGGCGGCTGAGGTGATTTCGGTGCAAGTGAAGTCACCGGCACGTGAAGCAGGGTTGCAAGCCGGGGATGTGATCGTTCAAGCAGATGGGATGAAGGTTGCACGCCAAGCTCAACTCAAACACATTCTCGGGCGGAAATACGCCGGCGATTCGCTGGCCCTGGTGGTTCGTCGCGGGGAAGAAGAGATTGAGGCGAGTCTGCAACTGACCGACAAGCTGGAACCCTACGAGCATCCGTTTTTGGGTGTTTTGCCAGTGCGAAACCGAACCGAGGCCGGGATCGAAGTCCATTATGTCTATCCTGGCAGTGCTGCTGAGCAGGCGGAAATTCAAGCCGGAGATATCCTCGTCAAACTCGACGATAAGGAATTGACCGATGTGGCACGGGCGCAGGAGATCCTGGCAGCCTATGAACCTGGGACTGAGGTTCAAGTGGTCGCGCGTCGTGGAGAGGAAGAGCGTGAAGTGAAGATTCGCTTGACGTCGCTGCCGACCGAGATTCCAGAACAGATTCCCGCGCGGGCCAAAGATCCGGCTGATCTCGAAGACGGCGGAAATGAAGTGGATGCCAGTGATGTAGTCGAGATACGTCTTCCAGAACAAGAGAATAAATGTGTGGCCATTGTGCCCCGCAATTACTCAGAAGATAAAGAGTACGGCTTGGTGGTTTGGCTGTCCGCACCGGAAGAACTGGACGAAGCGAAGTTGGTCAAACAATGGCGAGCGCGTTGCGAGCAACATGACTTGATCCTGCTTGCTCCCCAGCCTGCCGATGCAAAACGCTGGCAAGCCACCGATGTCGAGTTCATTCGCAAGACCATGGACGAAGTCGTGAAGGACTATCGCGTGGATCGGACGCGCGTCGTCGTGCACGGTTATCAGGCGGGTGGTGCGATCGCCTTTGTGACCACATTCGGAAATCGTGATTTGGTGCGAGGCGTCGCGGCGGTTGGAGCCACCGTTCCGGCACGTACGCGTCCGCCAGCAAACGATCCGGCTCAGCGGCTGGCCATCTATATGGCAAACGCATCCAAGTCGCGACTGGCTGCTCGTAATCAAGCGGTCGTGAAAGCGTTGCGCGAGATGCGTTACCCGGTGGTGACGCGCGAAGCCGAAAAATATCTCAGCGAAGAACAGGTCGACGAGCTGTTGCGCTGGGTGGATTCGCTGGATCGGATCTAGCGCCTCCTGGTCGCGACGCGGCAGGAAGGTTGCCTGGCCAGGGGCAACAGCTCCCGTTGGTTATCAGCGAATCCCGCTTGCCAGCGGTGCCATGCTGCAGCACCAGATTCCGCTCATGAGTTCGTGATCAACGGTGACAAGAAGTCATAGGCTCGCTGTGCCGCTTCAGAGCCGTCGTGGCTGTGGCGGTCGAGTTCGACGTGTAAGCCACCCTGGAATCCGATGTCGCGGAAGGCCTCCACGATCGGGGCGAAATTCATTTCTCCCTCGCCAAACATCAGGTGTTCGTGACTTCCCCCACGCATATCTTCGATGTGAACATTCACGATTCGCGAAGCCCAGCGGGCGATGTAGTCGGCGATCGGTACTTCGCCTTGACAATACAGGTGCCCCACGTCGAGTGTCAGTAGAAAGTTCGGTGCGTCGACCCATTGCAGGAGGCGTTCGTAGCGGGACATGTTATCGACGTACATCCCCGGTTCAGGTTCGAAGCCGATTTGTACGTCGCGGTCGATGGCATAGTCGATTACCTGACGTAAACCACCGGCAAGCCGTGTGAGCAGTTCATCATCATCGGCGTCATCGCGGACGATTCCGGACCAGAGTGAGACACAGTCGCTGCCTAATCTTTCCGCGATGTCGACTGCCCGTTTGAGAAACTGGACGCGGTGGTCACGAGCAGATGAGTCAGTGCTCATCAGCGTTGGTTCGTGTTTGACACGAGGGTCCAGTAAGAACTTGGCACCGGTTTCAATCACGGATCGCAAGCCATACTGCTGCAGTAGTGCTTGCATCTGGTCGCAGTCTTTTTCCCACTCGCTGCAACTTGGGTTCAGTGTTCCGTGGTCGAGCGTGATGGCCACACTTTGATAGCCAATGTCGGCCAGCAGTTCGACGGCTTGTTGCGGGGCGTGATGTGCCAGTCCGTTGGTGTTGTAGCCAAGAAGCATTGGGTGTTCGTGTCGGTTTATGTGGAATACATCCACTTGCCCAGCAAAAGACTGGGAACGAGGAGTGCCAGAATGCCGAGAGCGAAAGGTAAGGGAGCCACGTTCATGGCAATCGCTGCATCAAACATGATCAGTGACAGGATGCATTGCTTGACCGCGGTTTGCACGCGGAGTGGCGATGGTCTCATGATGGCGACAACACAACGCCGGGCAATTGGGATCATCAACAGGACCAGCAGTGCCCACCACATGTATTTGTCTCGGATGGAAGAGAGTACGTTGCCAACGTTCTCGCGGTAAGTTTCATGCAGTATGCCCAATATCAAAACCCCCATCGCCATGGTTGCAAAGGCGGAGGTGAGTTGCTGTTGCGAACTTTTTTGTGCTTCGTTGCGGGCAAACCAAGTGACTCCCGTGATGTACAGTCCGATTCCCCCGGCGGCGATCAGGTGGTGCGTGCCGAAGCCGAGTGCCACAGCGTTGGCCGCAGGAGCGGCGATGCTNATGCCCAGGAGGATATTGAAGAACCGACAAGCGCCCATGGCCAGCGGTCCTGCGGGGGTGCGTTTCGCTTGCGCGTTGTACCAGACAATGCAGGTTGCCAGCAGCATGGCCATCACGCCACCACGCCATGTCATGACGTTTTCGGGAAGCGGTTGCACGTAGCCAGCGAGCCAGGCACAGCCCATGCCGGCTACCAGCATGGCGTAGCCTAATGTGCGAGCCCATCCCAGGGGGATTTCTCCTGCCGGAATCGGTCGGAAAGGACGCTCTTTGCAGTCGACTTGGTAGTCATAAACGTCGTTCAGAACCATGCCTGCGGTATACAGTAATCCTGTGGCCAGGATGAGGCAGGAAAAGACCCCTGCGGACTCCAGCGAGTGATTGACGAATACGAACCCCATCGTGATATCTGCGAATGCCGTAAAGACGTTCGGTATGCGGAATAATCGCAAGTAGCTCAGAAGGGGTGAAGGCGAGGAATGTTCTTGAGATTCAGTCATGGCATCATCTGATATCGGTGGTTGCGCAACAGGGTGGTGCGCATCAGGGTGGTTGCGCATCAGGGTGGTTGCGCATCAGGGTGGTGCGCACCCTAGCTACTTGCACTACGATAGCTCATTAACGCCCGTGTGAATATCCATCGTGAGACGATCAGCGACCCGAGAGCGGCAGCGATGGCGAAAAGTCCCTGCGGTACACTCACACTGGGGTTCGGGTGGAGCGGTTGAGCCATGATGCGTGCGGGAACATTGACGACCACCAAAACCGGGATGACGAAGGTGAACACGAAGCGTAAACCGTCGCCCCACGCAGAGCCACCGTAAATCTCCATCGGGTAACGAGAGAAATTGGTGATGTAAAACCAGAAGTTGTAGAGCGTTTGATTGCGCCCCAGCCACACGCTGGTTGCTGCCAAGGAGATCATCAGGCTATAGAGAATGGTGATCCCAATAGCAATATAGACAGGGTACAGGAGCAGATGGGTTGTGGTGAGTTGCAGTTTGTAGCGTAGACGCTGGGCAGGTGTTTCGGGTAAGGACAGCCGAATTTCTTCTGTCGCGCCGGCTCGTGATACGCGCAGTTGCGGCTGGCTGGCNGAGTTCAGAACAGCCGTCCGGAAGCTGGCGTTGTCGCTCACGGGGCGTTCCGCGACGGCGAGAATCTGGTCCCCGCGACGTAGGCCGTCACGAAACGCGGGCGACCGCTGATCGATTTCACTGACAGTCAGGCCATCGATTTCGGCACCTTGCAGATCGAGTCGGTTGGTGAGCGTCCACAAACTGACCGTCAGGAGAACGGCGCCGGCAATGAAGTTTGCCAGCGACGACCACTCAATCCGCTGAAGCGATACCAGAAATTGGGTATCGATCGGTTTGAGCAGGGCAAAATCAAGTCCACCTTGACGTATCAATTCACTGAAACGTTGGGCGTTAGGCATGAACAGGGCTTGGACCACACTGTTCACGAACATGGTGGTCGCGAGGAAGATGAAGAACTCCCATTTGCCCCAGCCTGCTCCCTCGGTCAGTCGATTCACATGCGAGAAAATCAGTAAATAGAAGCCGACATTCATCAATGTCCACGACAGGGACGAAATGCACTGAATCAAGAAGTTGGAACGAAACGTCAGTTCTCGCACGAGACTGTTTCGCACGAAGGTCAGAAACACATGGTAGTAGGAGGGGTGCTGCGTCATCAAATCACTCGGGAGAAACTACGGTGTCGTTCGTTTCGCTGTCGCTTGGTTGCCCTGCTTGCTCGGCTGACTTTCCCTGGTCGTGTCGGGGGTAAAACTGGGCGAGTCGCTGGGGTGAGACTCCCAGCTGAAAGGCCGTGATCAGCAGCCAGTTTCGCAGCGTTTGACGCCAAATGCCATGCTTTTGCCAGCGGCGGGCGCTGACGTGAAGTGGGCCTGGTAGATGGGTCAGCCGTCCCCGTTTACGCATGTGCCTGGCTAACAAAACATCTTCCATCAAGGGGACTTTGGCAAAGCCGCCCAGATCGCGAAATACGCTGGCGCGGACAAACAGTCCTTGGTCTCCATAGGGTAACCGCAGATAGCGGGCACGCCAGCGATTGCCGTATTCCAGCCAACGGTAGCTGATTCCGGTTGCGGTAATTTGTTGTTGGAAGGAACCACCCACCAGCTTGCTCTCGGCTGCCAATGCCTCCACGATTTGCTGTGTCGCTGCGGGTGCGAGCCAGGTGTCCGCGTGCAGGAAGAGCAGGCATTCGCCCTGTGCCAGGTTCGCACCGGCGTTTTGTTGCGACGCCCGGCCCGGCTCGGCACGCACCAGAACGCAGTCGGCTTGGTCGGCCAGTTCAGCGGTGCCGTCATGGCTGCCCCCGTCCACAACGATGACCTCGGCTGCCCCGGCATCCCAGGCGCGCTGGATTGCGTTTTCGATGCCAGCGGCCTCGTTCAAAACCGGGATGACAACAGAGACTCGCATAAATCGTAATGAATGGGAAAAGGCGGGACGCTACGGCGGTGTGCGCAATTGCCTGTGATCGTTGAACGCTTATAATCTGAGTTCCGTTCGGCGGGGCCGCCGACGAACTCGTCACTTGGATTGTGACAGAAGAAAGCAGGGAATGAAACTACGCGTTGGACTAGTCGGGATTGGCCAGGGGTGGGATTCTCACTACCGGGGCGCTTTACGTGCTCTTGCGGACCGGTTTGAGGTGCGTGCCGTCTGTTCGGATGTTGCTTTGCGCGCCGAGCAGATTGCCGGCGAGTTTCAGGCGCGGAGTGTGGATGGTTATCGTGCCCTGGCAGCACGGGAAGACGTGGACGCGGTGTTGCTGCTGGCCCCAGATTGGTATGGCCCACTGCCCGTCTATGCTGCTTGCGACTTTGGGAAGGCGCTCTTCTGTACTTCGACTTGGGAAATTGAGGCGCGGCATGCGCACGAGATGAAAGCTCGAGTGGAACAGTCCGGCATTGCCTTTATGGCAGAGTTTGCTCGCCGTCACGCGCCAGCAACGCTTCGTCTCAAAGAGCTGATTGCCACACGTTTGGGCGAACCACGTATGGTGCTCTGCCATCGGCGTTTGGGAACGGCGGCAGTGAATGACGCAACGCATCGTGGCGTTGCACGGGGTTCGGTGCCGCGCGATGTCCTGGAGTTGGTCGACTGGTGTTGCTACGTAGTCGGTAAGACGCCCACCTCGGTTCTCGGTGTGCAGCATGAAGGGGTATCCGGCGCGGAAGAGTACGGTTATCAAATGATCAATCTGGGCTTTGAGAACCAAGCCGGCGAGAGCAGTTCCATGGCGCAGATCAATTGCGGGCAATTATTGCCGCCGACTTGGAAAGAAGCCATTTCTTTCCGGCCACCGGCGGAACTTCAAGTGTGTTGTGAGCATGGGGTGGCGTTTCTTGACTTGCCGTCGACCTTGATCTGGTTCGATGAAGCTGGCCGCCATCATGAGTCGTTAGAAAGTGAACGCCCTGTCGGCGAGCAACTGCTGACCCAATTTCATCGTGCGGTGACCAGTCTGGTCCGGCGTACGTCCGATTTGGAGGACACGTATCGCTCGCTGAACATTGTGGAGATGGCCCGTATGAGTGCTCAGGAAGGCCGTCGCCTGATTTTGGATTAATCGTATGCAACCCGGTCATCAGTTGCTTGCCTTCGACGTGGTGGTGCACGCCGCCCCTCACCGTTCCGTGCCTGCTCGGCAGGTGGTCGTGGAGCAATTGCCCGTCGACGTGCTGACGGTCACGGAAGCGGAGTTACCTCCGTTTTCGATTTCCTTCGAACAGGCGATGCAACAGTTGGAGGCCTTGCCGGGCATGTTCGTCGAGCCGGATGGTTCGTTCGTCTGGAAGTCCACCGATGCGGGGCTGTCATGTCAGCTGGATGGAAATCTCTACGATCGCGATGATCACTTGCTGTACTCGACACTGAAGGGCCAATGCACCAGCGAGGTACTCGATCAATGGCTGGCATCGATCGGGTGGCCCACGCAGTCCGTGGTCATGCAAGACTTAAGGCGCGGTTGGTTCTTGACCGATTCGGCATTTCGCACGATCGCCGACCGCTAGGGCTGAGCGTTTTGAGCAGGGTCACTCCTGCGAGTAATCCTTGTAGGTGTAGAACAGTCCGCGAACTCCGAAGATGGCCGCGGCTACAGCCATCAGGCCTGCAAAGAGCCAAAAGAAATTTGCCAATGGCATGTCCGGGATTTTAGTGATGATCGCGACCAGCTTGTTACCTAATGCGACGGTCAACAGCCAGAATCCCATAATCGTCGACTTCATTCTGGCCGGTGCCTGGGTGTAGGCGAACTCAAGCCCCGTAATCGACACCATCACCTCGGATTGAGTCATGATCAGGTACGGGAGAATCTGCCACAAGACAGAGACTTTGTCGGTGTTGCCGCCGGCATCAACACGCATTTGAATCCACGCTACGACGGCAAAGGCCAGACTGGCGACAAACATACCAATGGTCATCTTGCGCAGCGGTGTGAGCTTGATAATGTACTTGTCGATCGCCGGATATATCAGAAACAGATTGAGTGGAATCAACGTCATGACCATCAGTGGGTTCAGTGCGGACACCTGGCTTGGAAGAACATCGCCATTCCAGGAAAAGGATCCGATTGTGAACCCCAAGCCCGTGTTAAGATCCATGCGTTGGGCTTGGCGAATCCAGCTCGAGGCGTGTTGGTCAAACAATGCCCAAAAGACACTGATCAAGATGAAGACGGTGACAATGCGCAGAACCGCACGAGGGCCTTCGGCAGTGATGTCGTCAAACTTCTTGGCGGCGGCAGCAAAGAACCAGTGATTTCGCACTGAGTCCTGGTCGACAGATGTATCCACTTTTGAGCCGCCCTTCTGGCTTTGTCCTAAGTGCAAAAGCGAGTAGAACATCACCGCCAGGAAGCCGTCGTCTTGCTGCATTTTTTGTCGCACCGCGAAGAGGATTCCACCCACGACGATGCAGCCAACCAGCGTGGGCCAGAAGGCGAGTGCGGGCATGATTTCAAAAAAGAACATCGGCAGGCCGATGAATCCCATGAAGAGGAACGACGAGCTAAGGGTGTCCATGAATCCCAGCTTGCCACCAGGATTTGCTGGCACATGGACGAAGACCTTTCTGCCCATCCAGAACAGAATGGTCGCAATGAACATCAACACACCAGGAAGTCCAAAGGCGATACTGGTCTGGAATTCGTGACCCGCGATGTTGATCGACCAATCCAGGTGCTCGTGCTCCCAAGCCCGAATAGCTGGGATGGCCAAGGTGGCGAAGAAGGAACCGAAATTGATGATGAAATAGAACGCCTGAAAAACCTTGTCGACCAAATGCCAGTTGGACTTGCCGAACTGGTCACCAACGTGGGCAGAGACACAAGGTTTGATACCGCCGGAACCGACAGCAATCAGTCCCAGCCCGATCCACATACCGGTTAAGGTGTTTTCTGCAATGGACAGGACAAAGTGCCCCAGGCAGTAAACCAGAGACAGAGTCAGGATTGTGTGATATTTTCCAAGCCAGCGATCGGCAACGATGGCTCCGATCATGGGGAAGGCGTACACGCCGGCGACGAACAGGTGGACCATCTCTTGGGCATGTTCTTCGGCTGCCGTTTCCGCCATGGCAGCGGCCACGAACAGTGCGGTGATGTGAACTTGCAGCACCGACTTCATGCCGTAAAAGCTGAAACGCTCACAGCCTTCGTTACCGATGATATATTTTACACCCTTCGGCCAACTGGTTTCTTGTGGGTCAGGGGCGGTGAGGTATTTCGATTTCGCCATGAGGGGCTCCGAGTTGTTGGTCTTGCTGCAGCTGTGAGGAACCACAAGAAAGTTCGGCACGGTCGCTTGAAGCGACATTGTAAAGCGAGACGTACCTTGCGAATAGACGGATGTTCCCAGTTCCGCAGGATTCAATCCGTCAAATGCAGCTAGGGAGTCGATGCTGCAGCGTCGTCAACGGTTTCGGAAGCGTCTTCCGGAATAGCGCGAGCCCCCGGCAGCGGTGGCAGATCCGCGAAGAGAAAGCCGGGCTTTTTGAGTGAGGCTTCATTCAGCTGGAAAGCGTTTGCCTGCCAATCATGAGTCGCGTTGGGGAGTGTTGGCGCAACGGACTCCCAGGTGACATCCGTGACCGGTTCCAATTGATCGAACCAAGCAGGGTTCTGAGTAGCTGCTTCCGAAAAAGTGACGTCTTGTGGAGATTCCAGTTCTCCGCCGGAGAGACGCCAGCAGATTTCTGCATAGGGGAGATAGCAGCGATTGGCAGTGAAATCGAAAAGCGACTCTTTGCTGGTGTCGTTGTTGGGAGACGTCATGGATACCAACACCCGATCTTGCTCATTGCACCTGAGCAGGCAATCTTCGATTCGCAGGGCGAGTTGCAACGAATCGCTGGCATTTTTCCAGTCCACCTCACACAGCGATTTGCCGACCACCCCGGTTACATTGCGTAAGTCGATTTTCATGGTGGTGTTATCACCGGCATTCATCGCACCCACACCAGCGTATTTGTGGAACAGCTGTTCTGTGGTGGCCAAAAAGCCATTGTTCCACTGCAGCTGAAATGGCACGCCTTCGCCACCACCCATCAGACACGCTTCACCGCGAGCGATACAGTTGGTCAACTCAATGCGGTTGTCGACTTGAGTGTTGGCTTGACGTTCGGGCATCACCTTGGACATGGTTGCACCGGCGACCTCAAAGATCGACACAAACAGGTGAATGCTGCCGATCTTGTCCGCGTTGCGCACCGTAAAAGTGCAGCGATCAAAGGTCAGGCGGTTGACGTGGTCGGCACGGATCAAGGTCCAGCTTGCGCGAGTTTCAAACGGAGACTCCGGGAGATCCCAGCTGAAATCGATATCCTGCCAACGGATGTCTCCTCCGATGAGCGTCATCATGGCAGGACGCTCGACTTGGATCTGCGACATGACTTGTTCATCACGCAGATCGAAATGAAGGTTGGGGCGCATTCCGTCAGCAGCAACCACGCGCACGCTACGCCCATCCGTACGCGCCAATCGAACATCGAGCAGGTTCATGCTGCGAGGGCCGTCGAAAGCCAGGACGACTTCCTCGACCGTCGGTAACTCGGCCGCCAGACGAAATGCCTCGGAAATGGATTCGACGACGCGGTCGTTTTCGTCACTCCAGTTGGCCGGGGTGCTGACCACGATGCGCGGAGGCGTCGTGGGGGTGGCTTCGTCCGGGGGGCTGGTCGCAGAAGCGTCTCCGGCGTCTTCCGAGTCGGGAGAACTGTCGGTGGCTTCCGGTGTCTCGTCCGAACTGTTCTCGTCGGGAGTCGTCGCTGGTGTGTTGTTCGCGGTGGAGGAGGTTTCGCGATTTTCATCGGTCGCTGCTGGTGCCATGTCGACATTGGAGGAGTCCGAAGGAGCGTCGCTTTCGCCCGTGCGATTTTCAGGCGACTCGGCGTCCGTTCCCGTCGTCGCTTCGTCCGGACGATTGGGGGCCGTGACAGGCTCGCTCGGTGGCAGATTCAGAGGTGGCATGGCAATGTCGGCTTGAGACAGACGCTCGATTGCAAAAATACATGTGAATAACAGGATCAAGGGCACGACCCAGTACAAATGAGCTTGCCACCAAGCGTGTTTATTTCTCTGGCGTGAGACGTTGAGGCTTTCCTTGAGACCAACGATTGACAGTTGCCAGCGTTTTGCCAGGAGAAGTAGCTCGCCAGCCAACTCGCTTGGGACTTGCTGGCGGTCTGTGGGGCGTTTGGCCAACGTCTTTTGAATGATGCCTGCGAGTTCGGCGTCTGCGTCATCACGCAATTCACGGATGTCCGGCGGTCTGTCGCTGCTGTGACTAAACAGTTTTTGCAGCACCGTGCCGTCAGGGAACGGTGGCTGGCCAGTGAGCATGAAGAACAGCGTGCAGCCCAACGAATAGATGTCGCTGCGGACATCCGCTGCGCGTGGATCTCGCGCCTGTTCGGGAGAGATGTAATCGAAGGTCCCCAACGTCACGCCACTTGCCGTCAAGTCATTGGATGATGACTCCATGTCGGAGAAACGGGCTAAGCCCATGTCCACGAGTTTGGCAGTCCCATCGGGGGTGACGATCACATTCGAAGGTTTGATGTCGCGGTGAATCACACCTCGACGAAAAGCGTGATCCAGGGCCTCGGCGACCTGCAGTGTGTACGAGAACGCCTCCTCATATGGGAGTGGTCCTTTGTGCTCCACCAATTCGCGAATATTGACGCCTCGAATGAACTCGAAAACGATGTAGTGCCAGCCCTTATCATGTCCGACATGGTAGACGCGGGCGATATTGGGGTGATCGAGCCGCGCGGCATTCTGAGCTTCATTGCGGAACCGCCGCAGTGTTTCGTCGTCTTGCTGATTCCCAGCGATCACTTTCACGGCGACTTGGCGGCTGAGCAGGGTATCGGTCGCTCGGTAAACGGCGCCCATACCACCTCCCCCCACAAACTCTTCCAGGTGAAAGTGTTCGAGCGTCTCACTTTCCAGGCCACGCCCTGCGGCCAGCGGAGACAGCATCGGTGAGGGGGCGGCCGGCCGTCGGGAGATGACGGTCTTTTGCTGGTCCAAGGGTGGATCCGACGGTGGATCCGACGGTGTATCCGCAAAGACAGCCGATTCGATATCGAGCGAGTCCGGCCCTTCGAACGATTGAATCGATCGTGTCGATCCCAGGACTTCCTCCGCGGGATTGTCAGGCACGCGATCGTCAGGATTCGACGGGCTCATATGGATCCGTTCTCAGCCAACACACAGACCGAGCAAGGTGATAGAAAAGCAGGTTCTACGAATAGACAACAGATCGAAGAGAAGATGCTTCTCAGTCTAGTCCCTGGGGGGTAAAAGTCAAGATTAAGCCGTTACTATGGTTCGACTTACGCTTGGTCTGCAGCCGCCGGGTGCGTGGCCGGGAGTGAACGTGTTCGCGACCTGAATCGCGGAGCGGCAAGCTACGTAGGGAGTTCGTATCGTCAGAGTGTGACCTGAGGGGTATCCGGGAGGCTGGTGAAGGGTGTTTCACCAATGAACAAGCTGCCCAGATCCGGATATTTGGCCCGGCGTTCCGGATCCATGTGCTCGACTGCTGTGGTTAGCACAAGTTGGATGGCGCCTTGGTGAGCGATTAGCTGAGGGCAGGTCACCTGGGGTGCGCCGGGAGTTTTCCAGACAGCCTCCAACTGGCCGCTGGCAATGCCGTACTGACGCGCTTCTCCGTAGTCGGCGTCGTTGGGGTTGTAGATCGCAATGATGACACTTTGGTGGTCCGGCGTGATGATCATGCCATCGGGGAACACGTCGGTATCCCGAAGATCGACAAAGATTTCAGGATCGCCCAGTTTGCCGTTGTGTGGGTCAAAATCGTACGCGACGGCGGTTTGTGTGGGCGAGTCGATATCCAGTAGTTTGGTTTGGCCTGCTTGTTCGAAGATGACTTTTCCGTTGGAGCAGATCTGGTCGTTGCGGAGCTGTACAAGCTGGCGATCTGCAGTGCGCCACAGATAGAGGCCGGCTTTCTTTTCTTGAAATTCCAGATCCTTGGCGCCGAATACGATGCCACCGGAAAAAGCGACTCCATCGTTTACAATCGTGCCCTCCACCGCCGCATCGATACCGTCGACCAGCGTTTCCCAGTTTGCCGACTGGGTGTCGAAGAGTCCGATTTCACGCTCCAATCCAACGAGGAACACGCCTGGACGAGAGGTCGGAAAGGCGAATCCGGGGCGTCCATGCAAGGGGAATGTTTCGTTTTGCGAAGCGGCAAGGTCCAGGATGTTGAGCGAACCAATACTCGCTTGCGCGCCATGTTGAATGCCGACCCAGCTGAGCTTCCCGGCCGCATAGGGATACGGCCCCTCGGGGAGGAAACGCAGGTCATCGTTGGCCGGTTGGTGGAGCAGCGTGGTCGAGTATTCAGCAACAGACATGGACAATCTCGGGGCTAGGAACGGATGCTCTGGAGCGAACGTCAAGTCCGCAATCGTATGGCGAGCGTTTTGCGAACTCAAGACGGTGCTGGGGAGGATTGCCTCAGAGCCCTATTTTGTCTGGGGGGCGGCACCTATAATGATTTCCAGATACGCAGTCAGCCGCGCGTACCTGCGGCTGGCAATTCGATTCCTGTGAACCCGACTCCTGTGAACCCGATTCCGTGGGCCAACCCGATTCCGTGGACCGTATGGCAACAGCAACCGAACCCGCTCCAAAGTACGACCTGCAACCGTACAAATCACTGGAAAACGACGAGCTCAGTCGGCGCATTGAAGCAGTACGCGGCGAACTGGGAGATCGTCTCCTCATTCTGGGACATCACTACCAGCAGGACGAAGTGATTGCTCACAGCGATCTGCGCGGCGACAGTTACCAATTGAGTCAGATGGCGGCACAGAGCAGTGATTGTCGCCAGATCGTTTTTTGCGGTGTCCACTTTATGGCGGAAACCGCCGACATCCTGGCAAACCGACCAGAAAAGTTGACCGAACGGGACGGACGGCGTGTGCAAGTTGTCCTGCCGGATATGGCCGCCGGTTGCTCGATGGCAGATATGGCAGCAATCGAGCAGGTCGAAGCAGCCTGGGAAGATATGGGCGAGGTGATCGACACCAACGATATCACGCCGGTCACCTACATCAATTCAGCAGCTAGTCTCAAGGCGTTTTGTGGCAAGCATGGAGGTATCGTGTGTACCTCCAGCAATGCCGCGGCTGTGCTTGAATGGGCATTCCAACGCACCAGCCGTGTCCTCTTCTTTCCCGATCAGCATCTGGGACGTAACACTGCGTTGACGATGGGGATCACCAATGACCAGATGCCTGTCTGGAACCCGTTCGACAACGATCTGGGAGGGCACGATGCGGAGACACTGCTGCGGAGCAAAGTGATTCTCTGGCAGGGCCATTGCAGTGTGCACCAGATGTTTCGCGCCGAACATGTGCACCAGTTCCGTGAACGTACTCCCGGCATCCAGATTCTGGTGCACCCCGAATGTCCGCAAGAGGTCAATGACCTGGCGGATGTCTCCGGGTCGACAGGTAAGATTATCCAGACGGTTCAAGCGGCAGAGGCGGGGACGAAGTGGGCAATTGGCACGGAACTCCATCTGGTCAACCGTCTCAAGGCGGAGCACCCAGAGCAAGAGATTCACTTCCTCTCTCCCGTGATTTGTATGTGTGCCACGATGTACCGAATCGACCTGGCGCATCTGTGTTGGAGCTTGGAGAATCTGGCTGCGGGAACCCCGGTTAACATCATCGAGGTGGATGAAGAGACGACCGAGTGGTCTTTGGTCGCCCTGGAACGGATGTTGCAGGTCTCCTAGCCCCCCGCGTTCAGCCATCCGGGAATTGGCGGCAGTATTCGTACAAGGCCATGCAGGTCGCGGTCGCCGCATTGTAGCTGTAGGGTAATCCATACACCGGAATCTCAACGACGTGATCGAGTAACTTCAACACGTTGTCTTCGATTCCATGCCTTTCGTGACCGATCACCAGCACCGTCTGATGCGGGAAGGTGAAGGAGTGGATATTCACCGAATTGGTCGTTTGCTCCAGGCCGACCAGTGCATAGCCACTGTCTTTGAGTTTTTTGAGTACGGGTGGCAACGATCTGCGGACATCAATTGTCACGTGGGTGGCCCCGTCACGAGCAATTTTGGCGTCGACTTTGCCCGAGCCGCAGGCGATGATCTTGGTGACCCCGCAGCAACTGGCCGCGCGGACAATTCGCGACAAATTCACGTTGCTGCGCATCGGTGGGCAGGCAACCACCAGCGGTCGGGGCTGAGGTAGGGAAGTGGGCGGTTTGTGACGTTCATGTACGAAGTCGCTCATCGGTGCTTGCCCCATTATTTCTCAGGGATGACACGCATCGTATAGAACGCTTCGGCAGGATAGAACTCACCTCCGTCCTGTGCGATGTTTTTCAGCCGCAACTCATAGACGTAGCCTGCTCGTAACGTCTCGAGTTCCAGTTGCACGCGATCTCCTGTCGGAGCCAGTTGGACGCGTTGAATCGTTTCCTGACGGCGATCTTGATCGGGACCGCCGTAGGCTGGCGTGGACGTGCGGGTGTAGGAAACCACCGAGTAGTTGGCCAAGTCGCCGGCGCGGTCCACAGCGACCGGTTGGGTAAAGTCGATGGCAAATCCCGTCGGGGTCGCGCGGACTTCGGCAATTCCCGCCGGCAGCGAGGCAAGGTCTGGAGTCAATTTCACAATCGTGCCAATGTTATTGGAGCCGCCCCAACCACTGTCACGAATGCAGCCAACATACAGGTCCGCTTGGGGGGAGACAGCACATACAAGTGGCCCTAACAGCGACGGCCCTTGCTTGGGTTGATAGTAAGTGAAGGGGTACGCTGCCCCTTGGATCACCTGCCCGACCGGTTGCAAGCTCATGCGAATCAATTGACGCGTGTCGTACTCACAGCCAACCAGATGGCCTTCATAAACGCCAAATGCTCGACCGTCGGGTGATTCGAGGAAGCAAATTCCGTTGACGCTCCTGGTCCAAGGATGCGGAATGTCAATCGCCGGTGCCGTGAGGCGAGGCTGGAAATCTGGTCGGCGATCAATCTTGTTGATAAAGCCGTAACGCTTGCCCTGTTGGACGTGGTTCAGTTCATTGAAGGGATTGAAGTTACCCTGGTTGTCCGTCACGAAGAGCTGACCTGCACGATTACGGGCAATTCCGACAGGAAAGCGATGGCCGGCGCTGACCGGTTGCAGGGTGTACTGCGTCGCATCGTCATTGGGGACCAGTTTCAAGACTTCGCCGCGATGCCGAGCCGCCGCTGCGGAACGCTGGTCCTGCTGGCACGCGGTCGAAACAAAGTAGTTTCCGTCCGCGTCGCGAGGTAAACCGATAGCCCAATCGTGATAGTCCGCTGTGTGTCCCCAGCCGGTTGCCAACGTGCGTACGCTTTCTGCGAAACCATCCTGATCCGCATCCGTCAGCCGCAGCAGACCATATTTGTTGACCACATCGACGGAGTTTTCACCGAAAGCGGCGGCACCGAAGGGTGCTGCGAGTTCGTCGCTGAAGGGTTGGAAGTCGTCCTCCAAGCCATCGCGATTGGTGTCACGAGCAGTCCAAACACGCCCTTTGAGCGAGGTGATGATCAGGCTGCCATCGGGTCTCCAGGTCAGCCCCGTTGGCATCAATGCGGCAAACGCTGGTAGACGCACGGCCGTAAAGCCCGGAACGACATGAAGTTGCTCGGCGGCGGGCGGCGGGATTTGCGGTGGCGTTATGACGAAGCGATCTGCCGGAAGCGTGGTCGTGTAAAGCAGCGTGATCCGGGCAACGCCGTTGGTTGCCCCCACCGTGAGCCCGCCGTCCGAGGTGAACCGCGCAGTCGCGGGGGCGGTGAGGGTGATTCGGTGCCCCCCGGCGAGCTGTCGTGAACGCGGCTCGTTAGCGATTGCCTGCCCCGCCACTCGCACTTGAATCGCTTCCTGTGCCGACAACCCGCGAAACACAACCGAGCGTCGAAAGCCGGCTGTCTTGCCGTCGTCAGAATAAGGCGTCATGCGCTCGGTAACTTGCAGCCCGGCCGTCGACTCGTCGTTGGGGAATTGCAAGCGATACGAGAATTCCAGGCCGTCCGCAGTATGCTTGATCAGCGCAGGTGCGGTGACGAATTGACCGCTACGTTGCGGAGAGAGGTTGGCGTCCGCTCGCTGCAGCGTGAACCGTGTTGTGGCGCCTTCCGCAGGTAATAAGTTGGTACCTGCCAGTTCCCAATACCACGATTTCCCTTGCGTTCGCTGGCGGGCCACATCTCCAATCGTCCAGCCATGAAGTCGACCAGATTCGAAATCAAACAGGATGTTGTGACGATTGGGTAAGCCGATCAATAAGGGTTTGATGAATTGTTGTTGACCCGCCCGCACGACGTCGGTAACGAAGACGGCTCGTTGGTGTTGGCTGGCCACGCCAGAGCGACGGAGCACACGAACTGGATTCGGTTGTGGCGGTTCGAAGTTGGGTTGATTCAGTACGTGCCAAACCGCAGCCAATTGGTCATCGAGTTGATTGTCGAGCACACCTTGAACGGGAGTTTGCACGGAGGGCATTTCCATGCGGGGAACGATCCGAGCGGGATTGCGAACCCAGCGGTCAAACCACGGTTTGCGGATGTGCTTTTGCAGCATGGCCAGATCTGGGCCCTTGGCGTTCAATGGCGCTTTGGGTGGTTTTTGGGAACCGACCTGATGGCAACTGGTACACCCAAACCCGTCCGTGGTGACTAATCGCCTGCCCGCCAATTCCAGTGTTGCTGCGGGTAGCGTGGCGGGCTGCTTGTCGACTGACGTCGGTGCATTCTCTGGAATCCGGTCGCTGGCCACCAGATGCTCGACAATCGCTTGCCGTTGTTCCTTCGTCAGATGGAAACGCGGCATTTTGACGGTCAGCCAGGGACGACGGTCACCCGAGGCACGTTCCACTGCTTGAGCCAGCGATGCATCGTGCAGTTTGTCACCGATGCTGGTCAGCGCTGGGGGTGTCATCGCGGGGATCAGCGGTCCGAATTCAGGATGTTCGTCCACCACGTCCGGCATTTTGCCAGCAAGCCCGGCGTGTGAACCGCGTTTGTGACACGCCAAGCAATTGTTTTCTGCCATCAGTAATTTGCCGCTGAGCGTTGGGGAGGCTGGGGTTTGCCGATGCGATGCCTGCTGAATGAACTCACGTACGAGCTTGGCGTCGGCTGGCGGGAGCAAGAAACCAGGACGCAGTTTGTCTCGATCGGCCTGCTGCAAGCAGCTTTGGTCCCAATTGGACGTGGCGTCGAGCCGCGACCCAACGGGGATTTTCGAGTTGGCCGATTGGGGAAGGTCGTTTGGTGGCAGGTGGCAAGCGTTGCAGCGTGCCGCTTGAAACAGGTCGCGGCCTCGTGCGATGCTGGCGGGCGTCGGCGCAGGGGCTGCGGTCGGAGCAGCCACTTCGGAGAGCGATTCCAGGTGAGCTGCGATCTGTTGTCGTTCGGTTTCTTTGAGTGAGAAGGTCGGCATGCGATGGTGACGGTTGAGCTGGCTTGGGTCAGCCAGCCACTGGGCAATAAATCCAGCGGGACGTTTGCTCGTGATAGCTGTCAGATCTCCACCACCGTAAATGTTGCTGTCCCCGAGTTCGTTGATGCCATGACAGGCGAGGCAGCCACGGGTGAGTACTAATTTGCCGCCAGCGCGGATCTGTTCTTCCGTCGACTCCGATTGTGTGCCTGATGCTGCCGTGTCACCGATCAGATAATCCGCCAAGGCATGGGCGTCGGCTTGGGAGAAAGAGAAATGCGGCATCCTGCGGACGGATTTGTCCGAAGCAGGCGGAGCACTGAGCCATGAGATGAGCCAATCGCGGCGAAGATTGCCCGCCAGACGATCGAGAGCCGGAGCAGGTAACGGTTGGGGGACCGGAAGTTGGTGACAAGATTTACATCGCAAGGCGTGTACCAAGGTTTCGGCACGTTGCACATCGAGCACGCCAGTACCGAGTTGTTGCTCATGGTAAAAGAACCGTTCGCTGATCGGTTCCAACTGAAACCCGGGGCCTGACCAGAACAGTGAGAATCGTGAGTCAGGCGCCGTGGAGGTGAAGGAGATCTTGATGCGGTGCCAGTCGAATGGCAGTTCGGTTGGCGCGGAAGTGAACCATTGCCCTGTCGCGGTTTGGCCGCCGAGGGCGCGCTGGCCGTTGAGCAGCACTTCTGTCTGGCCATGTTCAACGAAGGCGTGCAGGCGGTAGGTGCCACGTGTCTGTGACATCAAACGCCCCTGCCAGGTGATGGTGAACGCCCCATCCTTGCTCCGCGAGTCGATCGCACGCTTGTTAACTTGGAAGACTGCGGGAACTTCGTCAGTGCGTCGTCGCAGCTGGCCATCGGCGGACGTGATTTCCGCGATGAGCCCAGGCTGGAGGGCAGGTCGTTGGGACCAGACGGGAGTCGAGTTGAGGCAGGACAAGGTGAGCGTCAGGCAGACGCTCACCACAGCGATAGAACGTGGCATGGGATGTGCTTTCAGGCGGTTTACTTGCCCCGTAAAGGATACGATGGGGCCGCCTGATTTTACCCTTGCAAACAGGGTAACGCGAGTTCCGACTGCGCGTTACCGCATCGAGAGAAGTTGAAGTTCGTCGTGGGTGCTGCGTTTCTTCCACACATCGTCACCACTCTCAAACTCCGCATCCGGGCCTGCGCTACGGACCACAACCGCGTTGTCATGGATCTCGTAACGCAGTGAATTGTTCCAGCCATCCACGTAGGGGATTGCCAGTTTGTTGCCTTCGATACCTGCTGGGTAGGTACCGTGCTCGACCCGATGGTCCTCGAGTTTGGCCCACACGTGGTCGATTTGTCGGTGCGTCTCTTGTTCCGCCACCCGGTTGATGCGGATCTCCTGCCGCCGAGCATGTGCGTCGTTCGCGTTGTGAACGGCAAGCCCTGTCATGGCCCATGGCACCATGCCCAACAGTCCGAGCAAGGTTCCTGCGGTCGCCAGCCCGCGCGGGCCTTTCCGTAATGCCATCACACTGAGCAGCAGTCCGATGGGTGAAAACAGACCGCAGGTCAAAAGTGAGCAAAGCGAAACAACAAAACCAGTGGTTCCTAAGCCATTGGATGGCTTGGGGGGATCGAATCCGATGTACATAACCTCTGGATTAGAAATGGTTTGTGCTTCGTTGCTCGCCATGGCGTTGTCCTGAGAAAGAATTCCATTGATGGCTGTATTTCGCCGGGGAACCTGCGATCTTGGTGATCTGAAAAAGATTTTTCTACGATTTTGACCAGGGAATGACTGCCCGTAACCTAAGTGCTCAGGCGGGTGTGGAATGGCGACGACACCGTTAGGATGAGCACTCTGAGACGCATGTCCGGTTTCACAGCAGAGGATGGAAGATGACAGAACGATTTCGACTGGCATTCATTGGTGCGGACCATCCCCACGGTTTTGGGTGGCGTCAGACGTTGAGTCATTTTGAGGACCAACTCACCATGACAGCGATCGTTCCCGGCTTTGGTGGTGCGACCGCCAGCTTGGAGGAGACGCTCAGCGATGTTCCACGTTTTGCCACGGTCGAAGAACTGATCGCGCATGGCCAGTTTGATGGTGCTGTGGTGTGTTTACCCAATGACGAGAATCCCGGAGTGCTGGTGCAACTTGCGAATGCCGGTAAACATATTCTGGCGGAAAAGCCGGCGGCGGGGAGCGCGGAGGATTTCGCGCCTGTCGTGTCCGCAGTGGAATCGACGGGGGTTGCGTATCAAGCGGGGTATATGTGGCGTTACGATCCGCTTGCCGAACGGCTGCGGAGAATGTTGGCCGATGAGCAGTTTGGGCATCTGATCAGCCTCGAAATGACCTTTGTGACCAGCGATGTTCGTCGTCGCGGGCCGGACCATTATCTGTTTCAGCGAGACGTGAGCGGCGCTGGATTTTTCAATTGGCTGGCTTGCCATTACCTGGATCTTCTGCAGTACGTCACGCAGCGTGCGATTGTCTCGGTTACGGCGCGTGCCGGCCAGTTTGGTGCGACCGAAACCGAAGTCGAAGACGGCGGCGTGGCGATTTTGGAGTTGGAGGGTGGCGCGGTGGCCACGTTCATCGGGGGGTATTGGATTCCACGTTGGGCAGGAGAAAGCCGATGGTGCATCCGGGGTAGCGAACGTTGGGTCCATTGGGACCCGACGCGGGTTGGTACCGGAGGGGCACTTGAGATTCACGGACCGAAGCCCCAGTGGATGGCCATGGAGGAGACGTTTGAGCTGCCACCCGATGAAACGGTGGGGTACGGAGGCCAGCGCAACGTCGCCTTGGTGCGTGATTGGTTGGAGTCTGCGCGCGAAGGTGGCCGGCCTTGTCGCAGTACGCCCGCATCGACGCACGACACGTTGGCCTTGTTGGATGCGATCTATGAAGCTTCGAGCAAACGTCAAACGATCGATCTGGCGAGGTAAGTGGCAAACGCCAGTGGGGACGCGTAATACGGGCTCGCGAGCGCTGGGAAACTGGCACGCTGTGGGGTGTGAACCTGCCACCGGACCAGCATCTGCCGCGCGAACGGCTTAGTCTGCGTCGCTGAGGCTTTTGCAGAATTTGCGCCCCAGTGCAGGTTGGTAGGTGGTCCAGTTACTGTCGCTGTTGGCGTCCGATTTGATCAGATCGCTGATGCTGTGCATCCGCGCGTCGAGTGAATCGAGGTAATGCAAGGCGATCGCTTCCAAGGTCATGGGAAGCTTCGGGCTCCCATACTCATATTCGCCATGATGGCTGAGGATGAGGTGTTTCAGTGCCAGTCGGAGGGAATTGGGAAAGGTTTCTCCCGCCAGTTCTTCTGCTTGTCTGATCTTTTGATCGAGGATCTCGACGCCAATCACCAAGTGACCAATGAGCTGACCTTCGTCGCTGTAAGACAGTTCGCGCTCATAGTTCAGTTCGCCTGTCTTACCGCTGTCATGGAGGAAGGCCCCGAGGATCAGGATATCGCGATCGAGATCCGGGTAGTGCGGGGCAACCGTGTCACAGAGTTCGAGCAAGCTGAGGACGTGTTCCAGCAGGCCACCGCGGTAGGCATGATGGTTTTTGATTCCGGCGGGAGCTCCACGAAAGTCTTTCATGAAGGCCTCGTCCATGAGGTAGCAATCGGCCAAATTCCGGAGGTGCACGTTGCTCACGCTTCGCAAAATCTCGCCCACGCGGCTGGTCATCGAGTCCAGCTGTTGCGTTCCCAGCGTGACGAAGTCGGTTTCATCGACGCGGCTGGCGTCGACCGGTTCGACTCGGTTGAGGATCGCCTGCAGGTTGCCGTTGTAGTACTGCGTGGTGCCGGTCGCACGGAGGTAATCGCCGTTTTCGAACATGTCGTACAGGCGATCATTCGCGTTCCACAGCATGCCGGTCATCGAACCGGTTTTGTCGGAAAGCCGGACCTGAAGATAGAGATTCCCGTTGCGATTTGCCCGCAGTTGCTTTTCTGATGCCACATACACTTCGTCGATGTTTTCGCCTTCTCCATACTGTGAAATATATCGACGACTCATTGTTGCCCTTCCCTTATGTTGCGAGCATTTCGCGGCAGCCAAGCTGGCGATTCTAGGCTGCCCGTTGCTTGGGTACAACGGGTGCAAGCGGCTGTGTCAGTTCGCTGGTCTGGAGTTGGTGGTGATTCGCGCGAGGAGACAATTTGCCTAGAATACCCGCGCTCAGAGTCCCGCGCTCAGTGACTCGCGCTTCGCGAGCCTGAGGTGGGCATTCGCCCCTAGTTGTTGAAGGATCGGTATGGCAAAGACAGCAATCAAACCCACGCGCGTAGAAGACTATCCCGAATGGTACCAGCAGGTCATCAAAGCGGCCGATCTGGCGGAAGGCTCCGACGTCCGCGGATGTATGGTCATCAAGCCGTGGGGCTACGCCTTGTGGGAGAATATGCAGGGTGTCTTGGATGGTATGTTCAAGGCGACCGGGCACGAGAACGCGTATTTCCCGCTGTTCATTCCGATGAGCTATCTGGAGAAAGAGGCGGAGCACGTCGAGGGGTTTGCCAAAGAATGCGCGGTGGTCACGCACCATCGCCTGGAACCCGGGCCGGACGGAGGTTTGGTACCAGCTGGAGAGTTGACCGAACCTTACATCGTGCGGCCGACAAGCGAAACGATCATTGGTTCGAAGTACGCGGAGTGGGTTGAGTCGTATCGAGATCTGCCGATCAAAATCAATCAATGGGCGAACGTGGTCCGTTGGGAGATGCGGACGCGCATGTTTTTGCGTACCGCCGAGTTCCTCTGGCAGGAAGGGCACACCGCCCATGCCACGCAAGAAGAGGCGTTGGAAGAAACACGCCTGATGTTGGATGTCTACGCGGACTTCGCTGAAAACTGGATGGCGATGCCGGTCATCAAGGGAGAGAAAACGGCTGGCGAGCGATTTCCTGGTGCTGTTTCTACCTTGACCATCGAAGCGATGATGCAAGATCGCAAAGCGCTGCAGGCGGGCACCTCGCATTTCCTCGGCCAGAATTTTTCCAAGGCACAGGACATCAAGTTCCAGTCGGCAGAGGGGGCCGAAGAGTACGCGTGGACGACATCGTGGGGAGTCTCGACGCGCTTGGTAGGCGCGCTGATCATGACGCATTCCGACGACGATGGCTTGATTTTGCCACCGAAACTGGCACCCAAGCACGTGGCCATTAATCCGATCATCCGCAAAGATGCCGACGCGACGGCCGTCATGGAGTATTGCGAAAGTCTGCGCAAAGAATTAGAGGATCAGTCGTTCTCC
>NZVR01000207.1 GCA_002701545.1 Blastopirellula sp.
CGCAGGCAGGAATCGTTCAGCAATCCGCCCTCCGAGCGCGCCTGGTCGTCTCCGAAACGACGCGTGTGGGTGACAAGGATTCCTGGATTGAGGCCAGACCACCAGTCGCCGACGGCATGACTGTCAAATATCGACTCGACTACGGCGAGCAACATGCGATTGGGAGGCAGACGTTTGCACTCGATATCACTCCGGAATCTTTCATCACAGAACTGGCGGCAGCACGGACTTTTGTGCTCAAAGCGGAAGCCGACTGGCTGCGAGACCAGGGATTAGGAACCCGAGTCGGATACTCCGACTTGCTCGTCCTGGGAGAAGACGGCCCCATCGAAAACCATTGGCGATTCGAAGATGAGTGTGCACGACACAAAACACTGGACGTGGTCGGCGACCTGGCTTTGGCTGGCTGTGACCTGGCGGGGCATTTCGTAGCCTACCGCTGCGGGCATCGCCAGAATGCAGAACTTGTCAAAGCCCTGCTGTCCGAAAACCAACTTCAGGAGCCACTGCGCAAAACGGCTTAACCTGGCCCGTACCCGAAGGGTCTCTCCTTTCCCCATTCCCACAAACACTCCCATGGCTCCATTCATATCCGATCAGGCGGCGGTTGACCCGCGAGCGGAAATCGATGACGAAGTCTATATCGGACCTTTCTGCGTCGTGGGACCGCAAGTGCAAATCGGCAAAGGAACCCGCCTGGAAAACAACGTCACGCTGGCGGGGCGCGTCAAAATCGGCGAGTTTAACCGCATCTATCCGGGCGCTGTCCTGGGGGCCGAACCCCAAGACCTCAGCTACCGGGGCGGCGATACGCAAGTGGTCATTGGCGATCACAACGTCATTCGCGAATCGGTGACGATCAACCGAGCCTCTGAAAAAGAGGACCGTGTCACGCTGGTCGGAAACCACTGCTTCTTGATGGCTTGCGTCCACATCGCACATGACTGCAAAATCGGCGACCGCGTCGTCATGGCAAACGGAACCCTGCTCGGCGGGCATGTGCACGTCTACAGCGACGCCACCATCTCCGGGGGCTCAGGAATCCACCACTTTGCACGCATCGGCAACTACGCCTTCGTTAGCGGGTTGAGTCGCGTGCTGCACGACGTCCCGCCATACATGCTCGTCGACGGTGTGCCGACGCGACCACGGTGCGTCAACGTCGTCGCATTGAAACGCAACAAATTCCCCAGTGAAGACATCAAAGCACTCGCAGAGGCGCACCGCCTGCTATATCGCGCTAAAGTCGGACTTGACCACGCCCGCGAAATCCTGCGAGGAAAAAACATTCTCATCCCACCTGTAAATCACTTGCTCGGGTTTATCCAAGAGCAACAAGAGGGCCGCCACGGACGCGGTCGCGACGTACGGAGAGCAGCATGAATCCGCTTCGAATTGCCGTGATTGGTGCCGGACATCTGGGCCGCATTCACGCACGATTNTTAAACCAAGTCCCCAACGTACAACTGGTAGGAGTCGTGGACACCTTGGCCAGCGCCCGTGCCAGCGTCGCCGCCGAAGCCAACACACTCGCATTAGCATCTCTCAGCGATGCTCCTGAAAAGCTGGATGCCGTTGTCATCGCCACCCCCACGCGAACACATCGCCAAGTCGCACTCGAATGCATCGACCAAGGCCTCCATGTGTTTGTCGAAAAACCGATGGCATTGGGCGTTGCAGAAGCTGACGAAATGAATGCCGCTGCGGAGCAAGCAAATGTCACTCTCCAGGTCGGGCACGTGGAACGCTTCAATCCCGCCATCCGAGCTGCTGCGCCGCACCTCACCAGCCCCCGGCTGATCGAATCGGTACGGGAAAGCGGGTACACATTCCGGTCCACCGATATCGGTGTCGTCCACGACCTGATGATCCACGATATCGACCTCGCCCTGTGGCTGACCCAGAGTCGCGTCGCGGAATTGTCCGCCACCGGCCTGACCGTCGTCGGCCCACACGAGGACCTCGCACATGCTCGACTGACCATGGAAAATGGCTGTGTTGTGGTCCTGAAAGCGTCACGCATCAGCCAGCAACCTCAGCGGGCATGTCGCGTCTACGCCGAAAGTGGCTACGCCGACATCAACTTTGCTGATGGCACGACCACGGTCATGCGTCCCGGCCAGATGCTGCTGGAACGTGAAACGGCCATCCAACAAGCCACGCCAACCGAACGCAACNGCTTGCGAGACGAGTTCTTCGAAAGTGTGCTTCCCACTGTCAACGTCGACGTCCAGCCTGGCAACGCCATCCTGCAGGAACTGGAAGAATTCACCAACTGCATCCGAACTGGCGAGAGGCCGAGTGTTTGCGGAGCCGCCGGTCGCCATGCGGTCGAAGTCGCCGACCAAATCATTCAGGCAATTCAACGTGATGCCTGGGACGCTCGCGACCGTGTCGTAGCCGAACAATTCCAGACGGGACATGCAGGGCATCAGGACCAAGCGTCCAGCAGCCTCCACAGGAAAGCGGGCTGAGTCGCGACCGATCGCCTCACTGCACTTCCAAGACCGTCTCTTCGTTGCCGTTGCATGCCATGCAGCACTCAAGCGTGGCTGATGGGTCACCCTAGACGACTCTCGTCACAGCCAGATACGGCACTCCGTGCACAGCAATACCTTGTGGCTCACNGGNAGAGTGCATGGNCNACGTTCCANGCCGTAAACGGCAGACGTCGCCACAANGCTTAACTTAGGCCCAACCTNATGCNNTCGTGGGGTACGCGAAACCACGCAAACCACCAACGAAGTCAAACCGCTGGCAAACCACACAAAANGGNCGAGTGTCCCTACACCTNACAGAACGNCANGNAGGCAAAGAGCAACTGGTCAGCAGCAGAGTAGCTAACTAATTAAGCGAGTTAAGCAACTTGCTGTGCGTTGCGTTTGCGTTTCCGCCATGCAACGCAGGCACCAAACATGGAGAAGGCACCCCAGATTGCGACGGTCGCTGGCTCAGGAATGGTTTCATTGAATTGGAAACCAGTCGTCAACAACTCCTGACCTCCGACTTCACCTACATAGAGGAAGAGACCTGCTGTCGAGACATTGGAGGTCAAGGTGAAGATCAGCGAACCACCATCACCCATGCTGACAAATCCAGATGACGGATCTGGAGGGTTAGAACCGTTGGTCGTTCCGTTGGCGTCGAACGCCCCCAGAGTCGCCTCTGAGTTATCGACTTGCCCCGTAACCGTGTCGGTTCCCCACAAGCCAGCGGGATAACCAGGTGTTGGTGCCTGTAAAGCGGGATCCGGATCGATCACACCAGCATTCAAGAAAGTGCCGCCGGGAGAAAAATCAAACACATTTTGCTTGGTGATCCCATTCCCGTTATTGAATTGAGCGTAAGTTGTCACGTCGTCGTAGGAAAGCACAATTCCGTCAAGGTCAAATCCCGTGTAGGCACCATCGGCGCCGCCGCCAGTACCACCGAAGAGCGTCAAGGTGCTAATCGACGAGAAACCAAGCCCAGGTAGCGTACCTCCCAGATCGAACTTGCGAACCACGGTGTCTCCGCTCGCTCCCGCCTTTGGAAAACCGCCCAAGTTTGTTCCGGGCACAAAGATAATCGAGCCAAAGGCAGATTGAGTTGAAAGCAGAGCTACAACCAAGCCAGACAGAGCAAACAGGCGGAAGTTTTTCATAGCTAGTTCTCTCAGCGTCCCTGCCCTGCAAACCGCGGACAACGACTTAAAGTACCCGAACTCGTGTAGTTTTCGAACTCGTAGCAATCCTACCAAGCGTTAAACTCCTGGCATATCCAAATAACCTAACATGCCTCACAGGCATCGTCAACACTTTTAAAAAGCATTCCTGGCGAGTTTCGGCAAGCCGAAGGTGCAGAATCGAGAGGATCAGGGGTTCACCGAAAACAGGCGGAAATCCGAGAAAATGAGGCTTTTCCAGGGCAAATTCCGACGGCCCCATCGACCACCGCCCCTCCTTCCTCACCTCAATGGTGGACCACCCCCTCCGCAGAGGATTGAAAATGTGCCATTCGGGTCTATTCCAGCAGGCGTTTTCCGCCCCAACCTCCCTCGCGACACCAGCTCGTCAAGTCACTCCCCCCCCAATCGAACTTGACGGCAACTCGCGTATCGCATAATCACGCATCCGCACGCTCCCCCCACGAGGAACATCTCCATTGAATACGCTCGCCATCATTCCAGCCCGAGGAGGCTCGAAAGGCATACCGCGGAAAAACGTCGCCATGTTGTGCGGCAAACCACTGATCGCCTGGAGTATCGCAGCCGCTCTCCAAGCGGACTCCGTAAACCGTGTGGCCGTGAGTACCGATCATCTCGAGATTGGACACGTCGCGCGTCAGCACGGAGCCGAAGTGTTCTGGCGTCCGCCCGAAATCAGCGGCGATTGCGCCACCTCCGAGGAAGCACTGCTCGACTGCCTGCAGCAGTTAGAAGCAAGCGAGCGCTATCGGCCCGATACGATTGTCTTCCTGCAATGCACCTCCCCCTTAACTCAGGCTGCGGATATTGATGGTACGGTTCAGACGATGTGCCAGCAAAACGCAGATACCGCAGTCGCTGTTGTCGATTTCCACTACTTTCTCTGGCAGGAAGCCGAGGGGCAACTCAACGGCATCAATCACGACAAGCATGTTCGCAGCATGCGTCAGCAGGTCTCCGGAAATTTTCTAGAAGCGGGTGCCGTGTACACCATGAAAACAGACGGGTTCTTGCAACATCGCCATCGCTTCTTTGGAAAGACCGTGGGCTATGAAATGCCGCGTGAACGGTGCTGGGAAATTGATGACCCGATCGATTTAAAGATCGCAGACTTCATGCTTCGTGAACGCGAGCGGGCAACGTATTCGTCGGACCTCAACCACCGCAGCAACGAACAGGACGACGTTGCACCACAAAATCACCGCGGCAGAGCACCGTTTGCACGCTGCGCGTGACCCACTGACAAGTCCTAGCATCAACCCACTTGCTTCGGCTTGCCATAACGCAGGCTGAATGCAGCACCCCAATCCCAGGCTCCAGCATGAACGTCCTGTGTTACGTCCCTTGTGCCTTGACCAATCTCTTCCAAAACGACTTGGAGTTGATTCAGCAGAGCCTCGACCAAGGGGATTCCGTTTCCGCCCTGGTATGCAACGGGGAACTCGCCGCCTGTCATGTGAATCCCTCCCATAACCCCAGCCGCTGCATCAAGTGCTACCGCACACGTGACGTCGGTTTCTCGCGTCTGCCTTCGGAACTCAAGGTATTTCCATTGCCCTCACTGTCGAACGCCGAACTTGCCGAGCGTGCGGCCGTTTGTGACTACGTCGGCAACCTCGACAATGCTGACCAGCTGCGGGCCTGGCAGATCGAGAACTTTGACATCGGCTATGCCGTGCTGTCCTCTGCGGTTTCCATCACCCGCGATCCGTTAACCCGTCTGGCGAGGCAGCGTGACCTGATCACGCGACTCACCTCGGCAGCGTGGACAGCATATACCGTGGGACAACGATTCCTGCGGGAGCACGCCGTCGATCAGGTCTACCTGTTCAACGGGCGCTTTGCCGACTACCGAGGCATGCTCCGCGCTTGCGAAGCCAGCGGAATCCCATTCGCCACCCACGAACGAGGTTGTGACCTCAATCATTACGAGCTTTACCCCAACGTAATGCCCCATGACATTCGTCACGCGCACGCGTCGATCCAGTCCCTGTGGAATGCAGCCGATCCAGAATTGCGTGTTGCGGCCGGCCATCGTTGGTTCGAGGAACGTGTGCGGGGAATTGATCGCACATCTAAGTCATTTGTGAAAAATCAGGATCCAGACCNGCTCCCAGACGACTGGGATCCGCAGCGTCACAACGTGGCCGTGTTCATCTCGTCAGAAGACGAATTCGTCGCCATCGGGGACCATTGGTCCGGCCCCATCTACGCCAGCCAACTCGAAGGCCTGCAAAAAATCCTGAACTCCTTACATCACGCCAATCGTGACGTGCGACTGTACCTGCGCATTCACCCCAACCTCAGCGGCGTCGATAACGAACAGACGCGCGGTCTGCCACAGCTCCAATCACCCCTGCTGGTCACCATCCCACCCGACTCGCCCGTGAGCACGTATCACTTAATGCGGTCCGCCGATACCACGCTGAGCTTCGGTTCAACAGCCGGCATTGAAGCTGCCTATTGGCGGCGCCCCTCTGTCCTGGCCGGCATGTCCTTTTATCGAGACCTGGGTGCCACCTATAACCCGGTCGACCACGATGAACTCGTCGCTCAGCTACAAGTAGATTTACCCGAACTCCCGCTCGAACCAGCACTACGCTTCGGCCATTACATGGCGACCTTCGGCCAGCCTTATCAGTATTTTCAGCCTACCGGACTCATCACCGGAACCTTCCAAGGAAAATCGCTGAAGCTACCGTTCCGCGCTCGCATGGAGTCCCGCCTGTGTCGCTGGTTCGGGCGCCGGTCAGCCTGACCACGCTCGCCCAGCAGAACCACCCCAACGCCGCACGCGAACACTTCTCAAAATCGCGACCTTCCTTCCTGAATGCGATACCTTTAGCTGGTACAATTCAACTGGGCAATCCGCCTGCACAACTCCCCGGCACCCAACACATGAGCACCACGCACTTTGCCTTATCCTGTTGTTCGAGCCGCGCAGCGTCACCGTAGTTTCAGCGCACGAGAGACGACCCAACACGCTTCTCTCGTGCTCCTGTTGCTCCTCTTACCAGCGTTCGCTCCAGGTACGGCTTTCGGAGCCACACCGATTGCATCCGGAACGCCCGGATTGGAATCACGAATTAAGCCGTTTTTCACCGCACACTGCGTCAAATGCCACGGTCCCAAGCAGCNCAAGGGCGAACTTGCCCTGCACACCCTCCGTAACGTTCCGACTTCAGGTGAGGAGCTCGAGAAGTGGGAGACCATCCTCGACATGCTGGAATCCGGCGAGATGCCGCCGGCGGATGAACCCCAACCGGATCCCGCCGAAATGCAAGCGGTGATCCAATGGATCGAATCGAGCATGCGGGACGCGGTGCGTACAGGAGACCACCCACAGCCTCACCCCACCACGCGCCGCCTGACCAATGTGGAATATCAGAACACGTTGCGCGATTTGATCGGCTTTGAACTCGATGTGATCGATGCGTTGCCGAAGGACCCGATCAAGCCCTACGAATTCAATAACACCGGCGAACTGATGCGGATCGGCCCGGAACAGATCGACCGCTACCTGGAGGTCGCTCGGCGGGCGATGGCCAGCGCGATTGTCGATCCCGGCGAACCGGTGGTACACAAGACGCGACGGGAATGGGTCAAGAATAATCTCTACCGTGGCCTCGCCTGGGATGAAATCGGAGTGTACGGCAATAGTCGACACACGGTGGCTCAAGGCATCGGGCTTAAAAGCTTCCCGAAAACCGGCGACTTTCGCATCCGCATCAAAACCTCGGCCATCCTCCCCCCCGGCTACGATCAAGTTCCTCTACGGCTGATCATGGGAAACGATATTCAGATCAACAGTTCCACGCGCGAGGTTCGCGAAGTCGGCGTCGTGAATCTGAACAATAGCCCCGATGAACCACGCACCCTCGAGTTCACCGGACGGATCGAAAACTTCCCACCGCTACCTGGCAGGACGGTCAACGGGAAACGGCAACCGGATCGGATGTCGATCACCCCTCAAAATATCTTCGACGACGGATCGTTGAACGACCGCTACAGCTACGGAAACCTGCGCAATATCGACTTGCCCCGTGTGGTGATTGAATGGATCGAGTTCGAATCGCCCATCACGGATGTCTGGCCACCTGCCCATCACACCGCGATCCTGTTCGAATCCCCCTTACGCACCAGCGACCCGGGTGCCTATGTACGCGCCGTACTCAAACGTTTCATGAACCGTGCCTACCGCCGTTCAGTCAGTGACGCCGAAGTCGAACTCTTTGCCAAGGTCTACCAACTGGTCAAGCCAGAGCTGAAGACCCTGGAAGCGGCCCTGCGCGAGACATTGTCGATGGTGCTGATCTCACCCCAGTTCCTCTACCATACGGAAGCTGATCCGGCGACGAATGCGCACTACGCCATGGCCTCACGGCTCTCGTACTTTCTCTGGGCCAGCATGCCGGATGGTGAACTATTGGAACTCGCAGCGAAACAGCAACTCGACGATCCTCACGTCATCGAACAGCAAGTGCTGCGGATGCTCGCCGACGAGCGCTCTGCAGACTTCGTCGAAAATTTCACCATGCAGTGGTTAAGCCTGCAGAAGATGAAGACCGTACCGATCAACCGCGATCTGTTCCCCCGTTTCCTGTACTACGTACCGGCTGGCGAGCGGGCCGGAACCGAGATGCCTTACCTGCCGACGGTGCGCGATTACATGATCGAGGAAACGGTCGCTTTCATCGGCGAGTTGATACGCCGCAACGCCAGTGCGCTGAACGTCGTCGACTCCGATTTTGCGATGCTCAACCAACGACTCGCCGCGCACTACGGCATCCCCGGCGTCACCGGAGTCAACCTCCGCCCCGTCGCCATCCAACCCAAACAGAACCTCGGAGGTCTGCTGACCCACGGCTCGGTTCTGATCGGCAACGGCACCGGGACGGCCCCGCACCCCATTTATCGAGCCGTCTGGCTGCGCGAGGCAATCTTGGGCGATGAAGTGGCCGACCCACCGGCGGAGGTTCCGGCGTTATCCGACTCGGCTGGCGATTCTGCGGAAAAAGCACTGACGATTGCCGAGCTTCTGGCCAAACATCGGACTGTGGAGAGTTGCCAGGATTGTCACTTCCGACTCGACCCCTGGGGAATCCCGTTCGAACAGTACAACGCCATCGGCCAATATCAACCTCGGGTGCCCAAAGAAGGCACGCGCGTCAGCGTCTTCCAGAAAGAAAAACACACCGACCTGGCTGGCTACGCGGATTACCTGGCAGCCATCAATACCGTCGCCATCCCGGCCGCCGCGAAGGTCCCGCACGGGCCCCAGGTGGATGGCTTACGGGCGCTCAAAACCTACCTGTTGCAACACCGTAAAGACGATATCGTCGAAAACATGGTCCGGCGCCTGCTCAGCTACGCCGCCGGACGCCGACTAACCTACCGGGACCGCTTCGCTGTCGAAGCACTCGTGGACCGCACGCGCGCCAGCCAGTATGGCATGCGCGATATCATTGTATCGATCTGTCAGAGCGACACCTTTCGGCACGCTTCACCTAAGAAAGAAAAGTGACCATGGCGAAAAAATCCTGGCATTTAAATCGGCGCGATCTCCTGAAAGGGACAGGCATCGCACTCGCCCTGCCCTCGCTGAACGCGATGCGGCCTTCCAGCACGCGCGCCAACGCCGCGGCCCAAGCGACGCCCAAACGCATGATGATCGGATACATCGCCTACGGCACGTATATGCCCGATGGCCCGGCGGGACTTCCCAAACAAGACAACTCCGACCAGCCTCATCACGATTGGAGTTGGTGGCCCTGCAAAGACGCCGGCGAACTCACATTTAACAAGTCCTCCGAGCCCTTCCGCGAACTCAAGGACTACGTGACCTACCTGCGAGGCCTGGACCACCAGGGCGGCTGGAAGATGGGCGGACACAGCTCCGGCGATGTCTTTGCGACCGGCGCGGACATGACCGAACACGAAAAAACCAACAACATCTCCATCGATCAGGTCGCGGCCAACACCCACGGCCACAAGACCCGATATCGTTCGCTGGTGCTGGGCACCGAAGGCGGTACCGGCTCGTATGGATCAAGCAAAACACTCTCGCATCGCGGCCCCGGCCGACCGATTCCGTCGATGCATAAGCCTCAGGAGATTTTCAATCGACTGTTCAACCCATACGCTGGCAAAGGCGTCGACCAAGTGCGTGCGGGGCTCAAACGAAATGCCAGTATTCTCGACTTGATGCTGGATCACAGCAAAAGCTTCCACAGCCGCTTGGGAAGTGAAGACCAGAAGAAAATGGACGAGTACCTTGAGTCGATTCGCGCCATTGAACAACGCGTCGAACGAACCAGTCAGTGGACGCATGAGCCGCTACCAGAAGTCGATACCAAGGGATTGAATCTCGATGTCGCTCACAAAGAGCCGCAAGAATATATCCGTTGCATGTACGATCTGGTCTATCTAGCCTTCGTAACCGACTCGACACGTTACGCCACGCTCATGCTCGAGAGTGAACAGTCCTCCACCTCCGAAATGTGGAACTACGCGACCTACGTGCTGGGTTACAAGGGAGCGACTCATGACATCGCCCACAAACGCCCCGCCGATTACTCTGGTCAGTGGGATCGTTGGCGAGCCGAACAGCACGCCTATTTCCTCAAACGCCTGCGCGACACCACCGAAGGCGATGGCAACATGCTCGACCACACCGTGGTGCTCTGGGGTTCGGCACATCCACATGCGTCGCACAGCACCAGGAATTACCCCATCCATCTGGCGGGCGGAAATCAACTCGGCTTCCAACACGGCAGACTGCACGACTTCCGCGATGCCAACAAAGTGCCTCTGGCCAACCTCTTTGTCTCGATGCTCAACGCAGTCGATGTACCGGTCGATCGCTTTGCCGACAGCACGGGCAACATGAGCCAGTTGTTGCGGAGCTGAACGATGTGCATCTTTCGCTACCTCGCGGTCGCCTTGCTGCTCGCCAGCACCCCGGTCGCCGCTCAGGGCCCCAAATCAACGGCGCAGCCCCTGCCCCAAGTGTTGATCATCGGTGACAGTACCTATTCCCAACACACTCGGGAGTTGACCAAGCTGCTCAAGGGCCAAGTCGACATCACTTACGCCCGGTGGCAACCTCACGAAATCGCCGACACGGCAACGACGCTCCAAACCCTCGATCGCCATCTCGGCCGGATCGGCAAAAACGGCGAGCCGGTCGAACCAGCCAAGTGGCCCCAGTGGGATCTGATCCATGTAAACTGCGGACTCGGCGACCTGATCCACCGTGCTCCGGGCATGAAATCATTCCGCGTGATGCCCATCCACGTCGGCGGCATCCGCAATACGCCCGTAGACCGATATACCAAGAACCTCGAGACCCTGATCAAAACTCTGAAAGCCAAGGCTGCCGGGGCCCGGATCGTCTGGGCCAGTACGACCCCTATCCGCGCGTCCGCCAGCGGCGTCTTTGCCATGGGATCGGAAATCCAATACAACCAGGCCGCCGCACAAGTCATGCAACAGCACGACGTGCCCATCAACGACATGCACACCTTCACCAAACACCTGATCAATATGGACAAGCCGGCCGGATTTGGTGCCGACCCGTTTCACTTCGACAAGAAACCGCTCCACATGCCGATCGTGCGGGTGATCGAGCGGGCCTTCCAATTGCCTCCGATGGCCGTAACAGAAGAGGAAACGATCAGCCAGCAGAATGCGGCCCAAGCCGCCAACCTTGGCAAAGCTGACGCCAGCCAGTAAACGCACTCTGCCAGTTCCGCTCTCTTCGTGCTGCGGTTATTTGCTCCGCCTCAGTGCCGCCTCGATCTCCTTTTCAATTTGCGGCAACGGATTCAGCGGAGTCTTGGGGGCCTCTACAGCAGCCAACGCATTCGCCTCCGCATCCCAATTCACGGCACCAAAGCGAGCCGGACGAGCATCGCGATTCATGATCCGATCGGCCACGTCACCCTTGCTGAAATGCCAGAACTCATAGGGAAAGTGCATGAACCCATGCGATTCCATCAACGCGGTAATCTCCAACCGATTTTGCAGATGTTCAGCTGAAATAAAAGGAGAACGCATCGGCGTCGTTTCGTTCACGGTCAAGTAAGGGCCGCCCCGAGAAACTTCCTCACCATCCGCTCGCCGGAACACCGAGATATCAATCGCCGAGCCAGACATGTGACCACCAATCTTAGGAATATTGGCGACCATCACAATCGCGCGGCGGGCGACAAACTCGACCGGCGGTAACTCTCCGCCGTTTTCCCAGATGCACTTTTGCACCACCGCATCAAACACTTCCGGCTTGCGCACCAGAGTTCCCTGCATCTCCAGCGAACGGAAGCCGTCTTCTATCTTCAAGATCCAGCCCCGTTCGTTCATCTCGCGACCGATCGCCACGATGTCCGCCACATTGCTCTCGCGCAGAGAAAACACACGATCCAGGTCGCCGACGATTTTCGAATCCGAAAACCACATCTCTACCCCGCCTGCTTCCGCCGCCTCGGGAATCGAAGCGAACGTTTCGCCGCATTCATCCACAGGATGTGATAACAGTTGCTCGACCATGCCGTAGCCCAGCTCCATCTGTTCGGTCCAGTAAGTGCGTCGTGCCGTTTCGTCCGACATGCCAGGAAGTCCTATCTACGTGGGGAGGGAATCCAAATCGTTCGCTACTCTCAAGTGACACGGTCACCGCGGCAGACCTGTCCGCTGCCAATCCGTCTGCGTCGTTTACAAACGCTCCGGAGCACCTCCGTAAGAAGCTCCACTTGCAGCACCGTGCGGCGCAGGGCAACACCGTGTCCGAATTGTGTCACCCCTCACCACCTAATGCCAGTACCCAACCGCCAGCGGATGGTTTTACCCTGAGCCCAGCGTGTCAGTCAGGCGGACTCCGAACAAGGTCGCCGCACCCGCCATTCACGCGCTCCGGCTCTCTCAGCAATCAGTTCAATATTTGGGGAAAATCGCCGGAGATGGAAAACGTTCGTCCAGCCCAACACCGTTGAGATATTCCTCGCGCGGCAGGTTGACCTGTGGCCAATGCCCTGGACAGACACGAACGATTCTTCCCGGGCGGATGCCTTCAATGATCAGGTCGGTTTGGAAGCGAATCTGAATACCACTGCTCCCTAGAGGCACCTCTCCAGACGTCTTGATGACATCCAGAATCGGCCCTTTGCAAGCCATATGAGCGGGTCCGTAGGCACCGTGACCGTGCTTCAACGTGCTTTCGACCGCGTTCATCAAACCAGAGCTACCTTTTCGAAACTCTGCGTAGAGCGCAGGGTCCATTCCACCAAACAGGGTTGCGGTGACCGTGGCGCTGCCGAACTTGCCGTACTTCACATCATCCACCCAGGCTGGCAGCCAGCGACTCCGGATAAAAGCCCGATGCGTCTCAGTCTGATTACCGGCAGCACGTTGCATCGCGGTATCATCCAACCAGATATCCGAAATGTGGAACCGAGTGAACACGCCACTGGGCGTCGGCTTCCAGGTGATGCCCAGCAACACGGGTTGATCGTCGAGAGCGTGTTTTCCGGTATCAGGCCAAATACCTTCTTCGACCAGATCCTCCACTCCAAGTCGCTCACGACCACGCCAGATCCGAGTCGCGGCATCGAAAGTCATCGCTTCCTCCTGACTCTCGCCCTCGCTGCCGGATTTACTTTCGAGTCCCGCGGTGATCATTCCCTGGTGATCTTTGATCTCCAGTTCGTGTAGCTTCCAAAATAGCCCCACGCGTTGGCAGTAGCTGGGCTCGTCTTCGAGCAGTAGCACGTGATTCTCAGCGGGCGCGATTCCCTGACCGCTGTAGCCGGACGTCTTGTTGCGATTGTTCACTGGCAACACCGGCACGGTCGACAGCTTGGGATCCGGCGGAAGAAACGCCCGCACATGAAGAACGGTCCCTAACGGTATATCCCGCAGATCAGCAGGCGCTCCGTGATAACGAATGATCCCGTAGGGGAGCATCGCAAACGGGTTGGGTGCATTGCGAAAATATTTCCCCGCCCCCTGGACACGCAGACTGCCGCGCCGATTGGCGTGATCCACGAACACCAATTCGCCGCGATACGAATGGGCCTTGTCCACCGGCGGGAACTTCCCCGCCTCGGGACGGAACGGAACTTCCTCTGCCGCCGCATGACTGGCCAGCAAGCCAACGCTCACGCACAACGCAACGATCCCGTGGACCGATCTTGTTTGGATCATAATTCAATCACCGTGTTACTGTCGCCAAACGTATCCGTTTCCACCCCCATCCGCTGAGCCATCAGGAGCAGCAGGTTACTCATGTGGGCATCCACGTTTGCCGGACGACTACAGAGTCCGTAGTGTTCCCGAGCTTGATCCAGTTGGTACCCGCCAAAGTGCCCCTGATTGAAGTCCAGATGGCTGCCGTGCTTGAGCCCCAGGTCCGCACCACCGGCCAGAACCAGCGGGAGGTTCGCGTTGCCATGACTGTGCCCATACGACATGCCGCTGCCAAACAGTGCCATCGTCGAACCAAGCAAGGGTGTCCCGTTGAGATCCTTCGTCTCTTGAAGTCGCGAGAGGAAGTAGCTGAATTGTTCAATGGCAAAGGTATCGTAATTCGTCAGCTTCTCCATGTAGCCTTCATCGCCACCGTGGTGGCTGAGCTGGTGTCGCGACTCGGTAATACCGATCTCCGGAATCGCAAACGCATCGCCTTCTCCGCCCAGGCTGAATGTAGCCACACGCGTCACGTCGGTTTGAAAGGCGAGTACCATCAGATCGTAAACCGTGCGGAAATAGTCACCCGCCTGAGTTTTGGGAATGTCGCGGTTGGTGCGTTTGCGATCCGCCGCCGAGATTTCCGGCAGCGGCGTATCCAGCCACGCATCCGCGCGTCGCGTACGAATCTCTGCTTCCCGGACCGAAGTCAGGTATTGGTCGAGCCGCCCTTTGTCGGCAGCTCCCATCTTCTTTTCCAGCCGACGCACCTCGGCCAGGTTGTCGTCCAGTACACTCGCTTTGCGACGCAGTGCCCGCCGCTGGGCCGCGATCCCACCCTTCGGTTCTTCGAAGAGCGCTGCAAAGATCTCGCTGCAACGACGCATGGCGGGCAGCTGCACGCCGTCCGCGGTCCAAGCTAACGACCCCTGCGTCAAGGCGATCTCCATCGAC
>NZVR01000208.1 GCA_002701545.1 Blastopirellula sp.
GTGGTCTCGCTCGTAACGAAGGTGCCGTCGCCGCTGCATTTCGGTCGCGAATTTGCGACTGACGTCGTCCAGCCAGATGTCACCAATGCCAAACTCTTTCTGTCCCCAGTTCGCCGCCCAGGTCAGATTCAATTGGACGGTTGTACCCGTTTTGATGTCGGCAAGGTCGCTCAGCCGACGGTCCTTCCAGATTCGCGTACGGCTATCGATGTCGAACGTGTACGGCGTGTTGATGCCGTCTTTCGTTTTCACTCCAGCCGGTTCGACGTTGATCTTTTCGTTTTCCACGTCGATCGCGACCACTTTCCACGACTGCCCCTGCCGCTGATAAAAGCTGAAGTCGTCCTCGAGCGAAATCGCATGGTTATGCGGTACGGCAAGCTTCTTGTGCTCTGCCGGCAACAGCGGAATCGTCTCTTCCTCACCCTTGGGCGGCACGAAGAAGTAACCATGCACGTGAGTCCCTAGCGGAACATCCCGCAGTTCGGCGTGCGCTCCGTTGTATCGAACCGTCGCATAGGGCAGCAGAGCGAAATAGTGAGCTGGTCCCGACCAGTAATTGTCGTGCATCCGAATGGCGCCGCGCCGATTCACCGGGTCGATATAGACCAGTTCGCCGGACAGGTAGCGAGCCTTCGCGAAGGGCGCAAATGTTCCTTGATCCGGAACATAGTCGGTTGCATCCTGTGCCGCTGCGGCCGAGGCCATGATCGCCATGAGTGCGATCCCAGGCAGAAGTTGCTGAGTTGTCATCATCGTCCTGGCTAAGACGTCTTGTACTGCTTTCATGCTTCTACCTCCGACGCTGTGCTGTTGTTGTCCGCGAATCGTTCGACCGGCACTTCCATCTTCTGCGCCATCGTCAGCAGCAGATTGCTGAGGTGGGCCTTGCTGTTGACGGCGCTGTGGTAGATGCCTTTGTGCTTGTCGTAGCCCTGGAAATCCCTGGTCAGGTTGTAGTCAACGTGCTGACCGTGTTTCAGTCCCAGCTTTGCTCCTCCGGCCAGCACCAGCGGCAGGCTCGCATTGCCGTGGCTGTGACCGTAAGCCATGCCACTGCCGTACAACGCCATCGTGGTATCGAGCAGAGGGCCGTCGGCGTCCTGCGTTTCACGCAACCGGTCGAGGAAATAAGCGAACTGCTGGAAGTTGAAAGTGTCACTCGCCAGCAGGTCACTAAGCAGCTTCGGATTACCATTGTGGTGTGAAAGCGAATGCCGATCCTGCTTGACACCAATTTCGGGAACGGCTGGGCCGGTGCCTTCGTTGCCGGTGCTGAAGGTGGCCACGCGAGTCAGGTCCGTCTGAAATGCGAGCACGATGATGTCGTACATCGTGCGCAGATAATCACCGAGCTGCTCCAGGGAAATCGATCGGTTCATCCTGGAGCGATCCGCAGGTGCGACCTTGGGGCGAGGAACGTCGAGCCACTTATCCGCGCGCTGGGTGCGCAGCTCGACTTCGCGGACGGAGGTGAGGTACTGCTCCAACCGTCCCTTGTCCACCTTGCCTAGCTGGCGATCCAGCGCGGCGGCTTCGTCGATGACGGCGTCGAGAATACTGCCGCGCCTCTGCAGACCGCGTCGCTGTTTGTCGACGCCGCCTTGGGGTTCTTCAAACAATTCGCGGAACACGACGCCCGGGTTTGCCTGAGCCGGCAGTCGGATGCCGTCGGCGTTGTACGACAGCGAATGTCCCTGATTGCTCAACTCGATGGACGGGAATCGCGTCTGCGGCGCCGTGACGGTCGCCATCAACTGGTCAACAGAGACCGAGTTGCGTTCGGCTTGTCCGATCTTCGCACCGGTCAGCCAAATGGTGCTGCAATTGTGATGATGCCCCAGTCCACGTGGATGGTACATGCCGCTGATCGGCGTGATCACGTCGCGGTGCTGCGACAGTGCCTGTAAGGGCTTCGACATCTGGTAATCAGCCCCGGCCGTCGGCATCTGGTACTCGTACGTGTTGACTCCGTTGGGCAGATAGATAAACACGCTTCGGCGGGGGCGTTTGGCGTTCTCTGCTCCGAGCAGCGGCTTCATGCAATCCAGCAAAGGCAGGGCTAGTGAAACGCCCAATCCCCGCAGCAGATGCCGGCGATCGAGCAGCCAGTTTTGGGAAAGAAAATGTGGCATATCGAGTTTCCTATATTGGCAGAAGCGAAGTCGTTCGGGGCCAACAATCAAGGAGCGAGCCGTAGTGGAATTCGCCGGAATTCCTGGATGACCAGATTCGCCGCATGGGGATGTCTGGTGAAATCCACTACCTAACCTTCGCACTAGTCTAACAGAACTCAGGTGCATGCTCATGCCACGAGATCACGTCACACGGATTTCGGCAGCGAGCCTGATAGAATGAGGCGATGAATACGGTGGCGTCTGAAATCCTGGCCTTGTCATTGCTCGCTCTGACGCTTGCGCACGATGGGATTGCGCGCGGCGATGAAGTTCCTGTATCCGGCTCCCGACTGCAGCTAATTCAACAGGAGTTGAAGACGCTGCCAAAGCGGATTTCACTTACTGTGCGCGTAATGCCTTTCATGACTTCGGCGTGAATCGTTCGACTGGCGCCGTGCCGTATTGCTGTTTCAGGGCACGTATTACGGGTTGGAAACTTGACGCTGTACTCGCTGGCTGTCCGTCGCGGTTTCGATAGTGCAGCTTCGTATGTCGGAAGAACCGCAGAATCAGATCGTTAACTGTGCCGCACGAGGATTCGGCGATGACGCGGTCATACTTGTTTTTGTTGACCTGCGTCCCATAAGGTCCCGGGTAGATCATCCGGCCACCGATAATGACGATGGCTTGCCCACTTGGCTTGTGTTTACGATAGGTGGGGAGTCACGGCGTTCGCTCCTGTGCTCAAGGGAATTTGTGTAAGTACACAATTTCAAGCTTGAAAACAGTCGCGCTGCCGACCATCGGCAGGTAGCGTAAGAATCTGCTTCGACTCGAGTTGCGATTAGTCGGGGTGACAGGACACCAGTTGAACTTTTTGCTTGCCCAGTTTCACAATGGCCAGTCCATCTGGCTCAATCCAGGCTGGCCATCGGGTGCGCTTGAATGTTGTGCCATTGCGCAGTTGCAGTGCTGTAGAATCGCAGCGCGGATATTTCGGGGGATTCATCTCAAAGAATCCTGCTCCCGAAGCACATCATTTTATTGCTCCTCATTCGAGATAAAGGTCGTCAGGCTTGAAGTGCTCTGCATAGCTGACTCCCCCTTCCCAGCCGCTGCGGCCATCTCGCACAGTCTGGACGGAGAGGATTCTGAATTACTTATGCGTCAAGTCGTGACCGCAACTATTCGCCGGCGGGCCGAGGTACGGCAGTGAAGGAAAGGGAAGGTCCCATGGTTGCCCTTTCAAACTCCCTCGCGCAAACACGAAAGCCTGAATTCGTACCAAAGCTACCATCCCAATTGTTGGTCCTTACCAGCCAATCGATCCTGCCGGCCGCAAGAGCTTTGTTGAGTATGGCCTTGGGGATGGTGAATTCGAGAGGACCCCTGCCGTGCTTTGCCCTGGAGTACGTCAGCTCGGAAACCAACGTACCCGTGTGAGCATAGGGACTGCCGGCGGTCCACGGTTCTCCAGGTGCCTTGCCGTTGTACGACGCCAGCATCTCGACCCAGTCGCCGTCTTTTGGATCCATCGTGTAGAGCTGAATCTTCACGCCGTCCACGTTGCTGCCTGGACTGGTATAAGGGTTGTCCGGGTTCAGGTGGATGGTGAATGTTCCGTCGCTCTGGGCCTCAAAGCCGCGGTAGGTCGGCAAGTAGAAGCGGACGGTGAAGCCGTACTTTTCCGTCTTCGCCCACAGTCCAAGCTGGTGAGTTTTGTTCCGTCCCAGATTGACTCCTGCCAGAACGGAGTCGTAGGTGTTGTCAGCATCGGCCCACGCCACAACATAGCGACCCCGCGGGGGAAGCTCCGAGGGACGTCCGACACGGAATCCGCGAAGGTGGTGCTCGTACGTCGGGTAGACGGTTTCGATGTCGCGCGTGGATGAGAGCAGGAAGGATGAGAAATTGCCGAACGCTCCGCCACGCAAGCCACGCGACGCATAACCGTAAAGTTCATAACCGATATGTTCGTCCCACTCGCACACGTTGCCGCCTTGATCGAATGTGCCAAATGGACTCGGAGAGTTCTTGAACGCGCCTACCTCCGTTCGATAATACGGTTTGCCGATCGTGTAATCGCCGTGGTAGTAGTTGGCGTTGTTGGTACCCGTCGCGGACAATTCATTGCTTGGCTTAGAGTCACTCCTGGTGGGATAGCCATAGTAGCCCGCGCCGCCAGGCTTTTGCGGATCATAGTACGCTGCCTTGTACCACTCGTCTTCGCTCGGCAGGAACCACTTCGCCAGCCTGTTGCGAAAGACCCCTCGCCCACCCGTGCCGTTGTAGCCGTTGAGTGTATAGGCTCCGGTTTCGGTGTCGCCGTTGCCCTGGCCGTTGTGCAACCAATTGCAGAACCGGACCGCATCCCAAAAGCTCACGTAGTTTACGGGTCGTTTCGCCCAGTCAGCAGCGACGCTGTACGTGTAGTCGCCATCACCGCCTGAACGTTTGATGTTGCAGCCATACGGGGAATGATCGGTGTCCATCTTGACGCTATAGAGTCCATAGGGATCGGTTCTTGCTTTGGCGTTGAGAAACCTGGCGTACTGCTCGGCTGTCACCTCGTACTTGCCAATCCGGAATGAGTAACGGACGGCCCCGACGCCCTCGCCGGACGGGTCCCCGCCGTTGTTCGGATTGCCGACGGCCACCAACTCGATGTCGACTGGGTGGACGACGGTCGCGTCTTCGGCTTCACGGTTGCCTGCCTGCTTTTTTTCATGCTGTGGGGTGGTCTGCTGACTACCCCGCGGATGTGTGGGTGGGTCGGGGGACCCGCCCGCAACCCGGGCTTCTCGCTTTTCGTTTGGGATCTTTGGTGCCGCTTTGAGCGAGGCAGCACCCACCGTGTCAGTCGGGCCCGTGAAGCCGGGGCCGCCGGCAGCCACGTAACCGTGGCTGGCCCCCGAAGCATCCGGGCTCACCCAGAAGGCGTAGAGCGAGCCGCTCGTCAGATAAAAGCGGAACCTGACTGTCTTGCCGGCCAGTGACGAGAGGTCGTCGACCCCTTTCCAATTGACGGGAACGAGCGTCCTGTCCGTGCTCAGAGGCGTGCAATTGGACTTGGCGAACGGCTCGATCACTTTTCCCGATTCATCCAGAATCTCCGCCTGGAACTGGCCCTGATCCCCATCCAGGTTGACGAACAAATGCTTGCCGCTGAATCGTACCGGCCGCGTCGTCAGCATCCCTTCGCTAGCGGCAGCGTCCATCGAGGCAAATCCATCACGTCGCAGGAAGGCCACGCCGCCGCTGATCGTCGAGTCGGACCGCTTATCTCGCCATCCGCTGTGATAGAAGTACAGCTTGTCACCCACGACCAGGCAACCGCCGCCAACCGACTGGACGTTTCCCCAATTCCATGCCGAGTCCGACCCGTCAGTCCCAATAAACGGCCGGCGGTCGGGCCGGTGCCAATGGAAGCCGTCGCGGCTGTAACCCAGCAGGATCTCATTGCGCTTCTGACCCCCTGACGCCCCAGGATCGCCTTGCCAGATCGCGAACAGCCCCAGCATCAGACTCTCGTACGCCACCGCGTCGAGATTGTACAACTGTGGGTCGGTGCGCCTGAACTTCGGGTTGGGGTTGCGCGGATCGAGCCGATCGGCGACGGCCCACGGCACCACGCCGGGCAACTTCTCCACCAGGATCTTTGCATCCGGGTGCTCCGAATAGTGGCGGGACCTGCCATCGATACCGCTCCGAATGCTGCCCACCCACACCTTGCGGAACGGGTTGTAGAAGACGGTTGACCGGTCGCCCACGCCGGTAGAAGTGGCAACCGGCTTCGACCAGCGGATCCCATCCGGAGAGTACCGCAACTTCATGATCGTGTTGGGCGAACCGACGGCAAAACTCTTATATCGCCGCATTGGATCCGCCTCATCGTGATCCAGCCACACGATTTCCGAGTCGTGCCGGTGCAACAGGACGACATTGGATCCAGGCTCGACGACGTCCAGCGACGGTTTCTCCCACTGGATCCCGTCTTTGCTCGTGGCGTAACACGTGGAGAACGCATACCCGCCCCAGTACCACAATTTGAACAGCCGGTCGGCAGGGTCATACCACACGCCGTCGCTGTATATGTAGGCCGTGGCACGCTGTGTGGCCGTTTCCCACGGCCGGTCGGGCCGCAGCACCGGATTGCCCGAATACGGTTCTGCCAAGTGCCAGGTCCGCTGAAGTGTCGTCTTCTCGACAACGAAATCATCCACAAACAGTTGCCGGCCCACGTCGATCGGAACCACCGGCGGTCGCTTGTCCAAATAGGGAACAGGCATCGGCTCGCGGCTGATCCGCAACCGGGGCGGCCATTCCTCAGGCAAGTGAATTCCGTTGTAGAGTAGCTCGCCACCGGCTGGGCCGTCGCCTGCGACGATCGCCTTGCCCGTTGCCAGCAATACCAGGATCAGTAATAGGCACAACGAGCCGCGCATAGCGGTCTCCTTAAACTTTATCTCCTGAGCCCGTTAACGCCGATACGCGCGCTAAACGTCAGATCCTTGAAATCCTCTGTTTGAACTTTTCGCTGGACGACGCAACTCTTGTCCCGGAATGGAGAAAGCCCTTCGAAGTAATCGCCGAAGGGCTCGCATCTGAAAATAGTCGGGCTGAAAGGATTTGAACCTTCGACCTCTGCGTCCCGAACGCAGCGCTCTAGCCAAGCTGAGCTACAGCCCGAAGGAAACTATTCTACTCGTCGTCGCAGGACGTGCAATCCAGCCTGGCACACGTTTCCTTTGGCAAGCGAGGTAGTCTGGGGGCGGGGTTGGCGCGTGGGGTGAGGGCGTCATGGGAGATCGCCTCAGGGGAGGTCTGGTGTGCCGTCACGGTACTTGAGACGAGACGCGGGGCGAGCGCACGCTGGGTGTCCTGGCTGTCGGGCAGCCTGCATTAGGCCAATCGACCTTTTCGCAGGTGAAATCCTTCGGCATACGTGGCAGCGATTTCAGCCCCGCGAATTCGCAACAGGCCGAGGAACAACTCCTCACAGAACCAATGCTTGTCGTGCTGCGAAGGAAACGCTTCCAATAACCGGGCCACCTTGGTGCGGCTGATTTCGGTCGAGAGCGGGTACATCAAATTCGGAGATACCAGATCGCCGTCGTATTTGGGGATCTCGTACTGCAAAATCAGGTGATTGCGGAAGACACATTGCGTCAGTTCCGCCAGCACACGATGGTCCTGATGTCGATCATTTTCGAAGTGAGTAAAGACGACATCCGGCTGACAATCCCGCAAGCTCTCGATGTACTGCTTGATATCACTCCACTGGTCGGGAAAGTACGAATCGCGGAAGCGTTGCACTTCCACCTGGGCCTGACTGGCATTGCTGAGGAACGCCTGTGCTGACTGATGTGCTTCGGTGCGTCGTACCTCGTTACCGCTGAACACATGCCAGTGCACGCGCGTGTTGCCCTGTGCGAGCAACGACAAGAGCGTGCCGCCGCACCCGATCTCGATGTCATCCGGGTGTGCGCCTAAGCAAAGAATGGTCTGTGGTTGTCCAAGGGCAAGCGTTTGCATAGCGGTCACGACTTGATCGAGTAGGGCAGTTGGCCGGACTCACTCGAGGTATTCGACCAGAGCGTCCAAGGTGGCGAACCTTGTGCGTACAGTTCATCCAATTGCTGCATTTCCTTGTAGGTATCCATGCAACTCCAGAATCCTTCGTACTTCAGCGAGTACAGCTTGTCACAGGAGATCAGCCGGCGAAACGGTTCGTCGATCAGTTCTTCACCGTCTTCCAGGTAATCAAAGAACGCTTGTGAAAAAACGAAGAATCCGCCATTCATCCAGGTGTCGGTGTCACGAATCACCGCGACATCTTGTACGATTCCCGAGTCTTCTGCGGTGACGGCATGGAAACTTTGGGATGGCCTGACGGAAAGGAACGAGGCCACAGCTTGATTGCGCTGGTGAAAGTCGATCAATTCGGGCAGCGGCACGTCCGAAAGCCCGTCGGTGTAGTTTGCCAGGAAGTATTCTTCGCCTTCCAGGTACGGTTGGACTGCTTTCAGTCGTTCGCCAATGCATGCCGACGAACCGGTGTCAACGAAGGTGATGGTCCATTGATCAATATCGCTGTTGATCATTTCCACGGACTTGCCACCGTGTTTCAAGACAAAATCGTTGGAGACGCATTCGTCATAGTTCAGGAAATATTCCTTGATCACATTGGCTTTCCAACCCAGGCAGAGAATGAACTCGGTGTGGCCGAAATGTGCATAGTATTTCATGACATGCCAGAGAATGGGGCGATACCCAATCTTGACCATTGGCTTAGGAATGGATTCCGAGTACTCGCGAATCCGCATTCCATATCCGCCGCAGAACAGCACGACCTTCATCTTGATTCCCCGCTTGATTGCGCGATCGAATGGCTATTTGATAATTTCTAACTCGGGTACAGGCACAACGAACTGACCACCCCATTCACGGATACCTTCCATTTGGGCGGCGATTTCGTCACGTAGGTTCCAAGGTAGAATCAGCACATAGTCAGGTCGCGTCTCCTGGATCTTGCTCGGCGCATAAACAGGAATCCGCGAACCGGGTAGGTAAGCGCCTTGTTTCATCGGGTTGCGATCTACCGTGTAGCTCAAAAGGTCTTCACGAATGCCGCAATAGTTCAGCAGCGTATTGCCTTTTCCAGGAGCACCGTAGCCGGCGACATGTTTGCCTGCCCGTTTCGCCTGAATCAGGAATTCAAGTAAGCGATACTTGGTTTCTTCGACGCGTCGTGCGAACGCTTGGTAAGTCGCAATCTGAGTCAAACCGCGGTCTTCCTCACGCTGCAGAATCTCCCTCACCGCATCGCTCACGTCGCGGTCGCTAGTCTGTTGGCAGACATAAATGCGGAGCGAGCCGCCGTGGGTGGGAATCTCTTCTACGTCGAATATCCGCATCCCATGATGCTCGAATACCTGGCACAGCGGAATCAAGCCCAGGTAGCAATAGTGTTCCTGATAGATCGTGTCAAACTGGTTGAGTTCGATCATGTTCAGGCTGTGAGGGAACTCGACGGTCAGCACCCCTTCGTCGGCCAGCAAAACCTGGATGCCCGCTACGAAGTCGTTCAGGTCGGGGACATGAGCGAGCACATTGTTGGCAATCATCAGATCTGCGCGAATGCCGTCGGCCACGACGGTTTGAGCGGTTTCGACCCCGAAGAACTGATTGACCACGGGGATGCCTTGGTCGATAGCGACTTGAGCGACATTGGTTGCGGGTTCGATTCCCAGGCAGGGAATGCCTTTTTGGAGAAAGTTCTTCAGCAAATACCCGTCGTTGCTCGCCAGTTCCACGACTTGGCTGTTCGCATCCAACTGCAACCGCTCGGTGATCATATCTGCGTAGTTGGCGGCGTGTGCCAACCAACTGGACGACATCGATGAGAAATACGCATAGTGGCTGAAGATGTCTTCGCCGCCGACGTATTCATCGACCTGAATCAGCCAGCACTTATGGCATACATAGGCCTGCAATGGAAAGAAGGACTCGGCGCGTTGGAGATTTTCTGGCTCAATGACATTTTCGCACAATGGGGAGAGACCGAGGTCGACCACCAGGTGTTGAAGCGGCTCGCGGCAGAAGCGACAAACGTGCTCCATTTCGCTCTGCGCGGAATGTGGCGCGGCGGTGTGAGACTGCGTCTCGGCGGTCATTTGCTGGCTCCCGTGGCATCGTATTCAGAGATCTCAACCTCCAAAGTTACTTTGCAAAGTGCGGTGAGGCGCGCGAATTCTGGCGGCCCCCCGTCCCTCGGAGAGTTGAAACGTGCTCGGCAGGCGCGATCGACCGGGGTTTGCCTGACTCGGATCAAGGAGCGTCCTTGCAACCGGCGTAAACGTTGCCATCTGCCGCAGGGGTCAATCGGCGGCCAGGTATTCGGGCGGCGTCGGATAGCGCGGTTCCAAGGTGTGTTGCATATATCGGTCGACGATTTCCTGTGGCAGGTGCTCAAAATCACTACACCGCAGGTAGTCCATCATGGTGGTCCCGCTGCATTGACTGTCGATATTCACCGCTCCGGTCATCGTTTCCACTTCGTCTAGATGAACGGTTCGGTAGTCGATGCTGATGCGGGTTTCATCGGAGGTATTGGGGACGGTCGAGTGCATCTGCGATGCCGAAAAGACAATCACGCCACCGGGTGGACAGACGACGCGTAAATCGGTTTCCAGAGCGAGTGGTTCCAGCGCTTCGGATTGCCGCCGAGTATCTTGTTTGCCCTGTTGGCCCGCCGCTTTCCGCCCGGTCTCGTTCCAGACCTGATAATCAAATTCAGCCGAACTGTTTTTGACGGGCGCGTCCCAGTAGTTCGGATGAAACGCCATCGCGTTCTGGGTGGCAATGGGATAGACCGGCAGCCACCAGTTCAACTGACACATCGGTGGCGAATACCAAGTGTCGCGATGAGGTTTGAAGGCGTAGGCCAAACCACTGTTCAGATAATCTCCGGCGCAGGCGGTCCGCAGGCGCGGGACATCAAAATAGGTTCGCTGGGGATCGCATCCCAACTCTTGCAGCAGCTCGCTGATTAAACGCTTGCACTCCGGATGGTGAATGAACTTGGGCTTCAGTTCGGCAAGTATTTCAATGAACTTTTCAACCGGCAGGTGGTGCTGTGCCTCGGTGGGGGTGTGAGGGTGAAAGTGCGCTTCACACATTTCCTGCGCCAGTGCGCACAGTGCGCGTGAGGATNTTCCGGCAGAATAAATAAACAGTGCGCCGGCGTACAATTCGCGTCGCCGTTGGTCGTCACTGATCTGCTCGTCAAAATAGATGGTGGGCATCGTTTATCTCCGCTGCAACTCATGTCGTGATTCGACAAGTCCGTGTGCCGTTAATGTTTCCGCTACGTCTTCGAACAGGCTGAGCGGCAACTGACTTTGCTCTGCCATGTCGACTAAAGAATGTTCGCCGTCTGCAAGATTCAACAGCCACATCATGGCCTCTTGGAATCGTCCCCGATCATCACGTTCCCCCAGCGCTCGATAGATACCGTAGCGTCCCAGGCAGGGTTCGCCTTTAGCGTCTTTCCGAACATAGATACGTTCCGCCTCGATCGCTTCCAGAACCTGCTTGCACAGTGCGAACGACTCGGCCAGCACTTCCGACTTCAAGGTTGCGAGATTGTCGTGACTGGTGTGGTATTCGGGAAACTCGCCTGGCCCTGATCTCATCAAGCAACCGAACGGCAGATTGAAACCGGGCGAGCAGAATTGGCGTTCGTCGTATCCGATCGGTGTGAAGGGACGTATCTCTGAGTCTGGATAGGCAGCCAGGCAGCGCGCCACAATGCGATCGATGGCTGCGTGCATCCGGCGCGAACGTTTGTAAGTGAACGGGGACTGGCAGCCGAGTAAAGTCAACACCAGACCATGGCGGATCTGCGAAACCGCCTGTTCATTCCTGGCCAGCCACGTGATCGCCCCCAGGGTGGCGGGGGCAAAGACGATGCGGTACGAATACCGCCGAGGTGTCGAACGGAGCCACTGCGCCAGATGAGCTGCCAGGCAAATGCCAGCGAGATTGTCGTTGGCCAGCGACGGGTGGCAGAGATGAGCATAGAGCACCACTTGCTCCGGGCAGCTACCGGGCAATGCGATTTCCCCGTAGTTCAACTCGCCGTCAAAATACTCGGCGTCAATGCAAACCTGATACGTGGCCTGCGGTGCGTTCTCTAATTGTTCGACCAGGCGATGGGGTAAACAGAATCCCCAGCCTGACTGAAAGAAATCGGTCCGATACGGGATGGCGTCCGGTTGCTTGGGGAGTGAATGCAGATGGGACCGTAATTCACTCCAGGGCAACGTGGCTTGTACGCCCACACTGCCATTCACCACGTGTAAATTGGACTGTCGATAATCCACGATCCGGTTGCCGGCGGCATCGGCGATAAAGGCATCTCGAATGCGCCATTCTTGCGGCACACGCCAGTCGAGAACCGATTCGCCGGTAGCAACCGCATGAACTTCGAGCGGTAACGATTCGGCGAGGCAGTGAAGTGTTTCTCGATTTCCTTCACCGGTGAGTGAGCGATGCAGGGGGAACAGGCGTGCCGCGAGTTCACAGATACTCTGCCCCACGTCCGCTGTATCGAGTTGGAGGTTGGTGGCGGGCATCGTCACGGGGTCCCTCGAAAAGCGGGCTCGTTACGGCGACGATAGACCGTCTGTGATTCTCGACCGATCAAATGCGCCTCAATGCCGTCGGTCAATGCGGCTCGGTAGACCGGCAATGCACGGTCAAATGCCTCCACGGTCCGAGCGACATCGTCGTCAGAATGTGCGTAGCTGATGATCAATGATTGCCCCAGCACACCGTGTTGGATCAGTTCCTGTTGTAACAGCGTGCGGAAACCTTGAGATGGCTGACCTGCTTGGTCGCGCGCGGTGAAAATCAGACAGCTGGGTCGTCCCAAGATCGAGACGTGGTCGCTCAGTTCGTGCTTGGCGATTACCGTGGCGAGTCCGTCTGCCAGTTTCTGCCCCTGCTCGTTCATGCGGGCAATGACTGGCTCGTTTTGATAGGTTCGCATGACTTCCATTCCTGCCGCCAGACCATGCGTTTCGGCACCGTGTGTGGTGGACAGCAGGAAGACACGCTCGCGATCGTGGTACAATCCTCCCCGCTCCATCAATTCGCGTTTTCCCACCAAGGCAGAGAGCGAAAATCCGTTGGCCAAGGCTTTGCCGAACGTCGATAGATCCGGTTCGATATCGTATTCCGTTTGCGCCCCACCATTGTGCCAACGAAACCCGGTAATCATTTCGTCCAGGATGAACACCGCGCCGTGGCGATGGCACAGTTCTCGGACACGGTGCAGGAAGTGATCCTGGGGGTCATCGTATTTCGCTGGTTCGAGAATCACGCAGGCGATTTGATCAGGATACTGGTCAAACAGGTGCTGCACGCTGTCCAGATCGTTGTAACGAAAAGTGACAGAAAGGTCCTTGATTGCCTGGGGAATTCCCGTATCAATCCCCGTCTTTCCGATGAACCAGTCATGGATCGAGAAAAAGGGTTGATCCCCGCAGAATGCGACCTTGTCACGCTGGGTGGCCGCTCGGGCGAGCCGGAGCGCCGCGTTGGTCACGGAAGATCCTTCTTTGGCAAATTTTACCATCTCTGCGTGCGGAATCATGCTTAACATCATTTCGGCACATTCCACTTCGAGTGCCGCCGGACGGCTGAAGTTAGCGCCGTCCAGCATCGCCCGCTGCGCTGCTTCGACCACAGGACGGTAGGCGTGGCCAAGTGTGACGGCGCGGCACCCCATGCCGTACTCGATGAATTCGTTGCCATCGGCGTCCCACACATGACACCCGTCACCTCGAACGAGAAAGCCGGGGGCATTCAGTGGAAACTGGTCGTCCCCTTTGGCGTACGTGTGACAGCCACCGGGGATGATTTGATGCGCCCGGCGCTGCAATTGCTTTGATTTTGAGAAATCCATCCAGCGGTCACCTGGTCGAGGTTAGTAAATGGTCTGTTGGGGGTCCTGCGGCTGGTGGTGCGAACGCCTCTTCGTCCACCGGAATTGGAGTCAGGTGACACGCTGGCATGTGGGTTGGGTATGCGTGGCACGTTGGTGGTGGGTGAATCGCTCGATGTGGGCCACAGCGATACGACCGGGAACGGAGGGTGAGTTGGGCGCGCTACCAGTGATGAGGCCCGCGCGCGCGGGCATCCGTCGTGACAGCCAAACGCGTTGAACGCAGACATTTCCGGCGATCAACTCACGTCTCTCAGGCAAAGTATCTTGAAATCCAAAAGTCATGAATGTGCTCTCGCTCGAGATGCCGGAGCAGGAACTGCGACGACCCCAATTCGGATTCCCGGCATAGCTCTGGCAAGTGTAGCTCGATAATAGGCCCGTTTCCGGCGCCGGCACAGGTCCGAGTCGCTGACGCTGTCATCGGGTTTCCGGTTTGCGCCAAAGCGGTGATTTGTCGGTGTCAGCAACACAGCATAACTCAAGGGATGGCGTGTCACAGGCGCCCTGATCATGATGAACCGCAGGATCGTTAACATTGGCAACCGCCCGCTTTTGCTTGTGAGAACTTAATGCGAAAGCAATGTTTGTCAGTGGGCGTGTCATAGGAAACCATTATCTGGGACTGAGATTCGTGGACGAGGAGCTTTCGAACCAGACCTCTCAGCCCCCAGTTGCAGGGATGTGGGGACGCGCGAAAGCTGCGCTGCGCCGGCTCACAATGACCAGTAAACCCCCCTTTCTGGCGTTGTTTGACCAAGCCGTCATGAGCGGAGCGAATCTGTTGACGGCCATCATCGTCGCACGTTTCTGTGGTGACGAAGGCTTGGGGTTATTCACTCTGGGCATGAGTATGGTGTTGCTGGCCAACAGCGTCCAAGGCAGCTTGATCACCACGCCCTACACGGTGTTCCTGCGGCGTCAGGAGGCGTCTGATCACCCGCTGCGCCACGCCGGGAATGCGTTGCTGGGCTTCTGCCTCCTGGTGTCTCTTCTGGCGTTGCTTGGCATCGGCGTTGCCTGGGGATGGCACATGTTGCCGGGGATTCGTGTCGAGCCTTCGCTGGTGTGGGTGATTGTGGTTTTGATTCCCTGTTTTCTCCTGCGCGATTTTGCCAGGCGTTTTGAATTTGCTCATATGCGCATGGGCGGTGCGTTGCTGGTCGATGTCGGTGTCGCCACCGCTCAGTTACTGTCACTGCTGATCTTGGGACTTCAAGGGCGTCTGTCGGCCAGTGTTGCCTTGGCAACGGTCGCCATTTCGTGTGCCGCGTTGGGGTTGGTGTGGCTGGTCATGCGCCGTCGTGCTTTTCAATTCGGCGGTCGCCGGCAACTGGCCGTAGCTATGTGGCGCGACTGGATTTTTGGACGATGGTTGATGGTGGACCAGTTGATTGCCGTTGGCCAGATTAATGCGACATATTGGCTGTTGGCCCTGTTCATTAATCCCGCAGCGACGGGCACGCTGGCGGCTTGTAGTACTATCGCCGGATTGCCGAATCCTCTGCTATTCGGTGTCGGGAATTATCTGGCCCCGCGTTTTGCTGATACGGTGGCGCGCGGTGCTTATGCGGACACGATGCGGGTCTATCGACGTTCCCTACTGGGCCTTGGAACCGCTATTTCCGTCTTCACGGTCATTGCCATGATCTTCGGAAATGACCTGCTCTGGCTGTTCTACCAGGACCCGGCCTATCACGGTTTGGGGCTCGTCGTCGGTCTGTTAGCCCTGCGACTGATGCTGGCCGTGCCGACCATTTCCGCCAATCACGCGATCATTGCGATGGAGGGGCCCCGAGGCAGCGCATTTGCTTCGCTGCTGGGCTTACTGGCAACCCTCATTACTGCGATTCCTGTCATATCGATGTACGGAGTTATGGGTGCAGCGATCGCATTATTCATCGGTGTCAGCGTAGAATGCATCTTCACACTCGTCGTCTTCGTGCGATATTTGCGTAGCTGGAAGTGGTCCGATGGTACGTCAAGGTCCTCGGCAGGATCTGACGAGACGTCAGAGAACCTTCCGTAACACACCACCACACAGGTCCCAATATTTCAAGATCGAGAGACCCATGGATCAAGTAGAGTCACTTGCCAACGAGCTCCATGTCTGGCTGCAGACCACCTTTCCCCTGGCCAAAGAACGTGGTATCGGCATCCGCGATTCGCTTTTGGATAGTGGTATCATCGACTCGCTCGGGACGCTCGAAGTGGTGAACTACCTCGAGCAGGATCTGGGGGTGACGGTGTCTGACGAAGAAATGGTGGCTGACACTTTCGAGTCGGTCCATGCGATCGCCCAGTTTGTCGTCAGCAAACGAAGTCAAACGGTTAACAGTGGCGACGACAACTAGCGATGCGTTATCTGGTTCACCACATGCTGCGAGACAGCGCTAGCGAGCATCCCGACAGGGAGGCATTAGTTGGCGGTGACGAACGTCTGACTTACGCGCAGTTCGCGCAGCAAACCACGGCCCTGGCGTCCGCCTTCCAGCACCGTGGTGTCCGCCGCGGTGAGCGTATTGCGATTTACCTGCCGCCAGGAGTGGTGTTGCCGCAGGTGATTTTTGCTTGTTCGCAAGCAGGTGCCGTGTTCGTCCCCATCCATCACGGTCTGTTTCCCGAGCAGGTCGCTCATATACTCAAAGACAGTGGTGCGACCACGCTGGTCACTGACGCACAACGTTGGACCACGCTGCAGGCTGTGATTGCCGATACTCCTGCGCTGCAGTGGGCGATTGTTGAAGGGCAACATGAGTTTGCCGCGCCGTGCGCTACCGACGATTTATCTCAGCTCTTGCGCGTCGCTCAATCGAACGCGGTCGAGGAATACGGGATTGGGAAAGACCTGGCGGCGATCCTCTATACCTCAGGTTCCACGGGCCGACCGAAAGGGGTGATGCTCAGTCATGCGAACCTGTTGGCGGGTGCGGAAATCGTGGCGACTTACCTGGGGATCACCGCTTCTGATCGGCTGTTGGGGGCGCTGCCGTTCAGCTTCGATGCCGGTCTTAACCAGCTGACATCGGCCGTCTGGTGCGGCGCGACGACGGTCATGGTCAACTTTCGATTTGGCCGAGATATTGTTCGCATGTTGCACGATGAGCAGATTACCGGACTGGCGGGAGTGCCTCCGTTGTGGAGTTTGCTGGCAGACGCAAGTTCGGGGTTGGCGCGCCAAGTCCCGGAAACGCTGCGGTACATCACGAATACGGGCGGCGCGATGCCAACCAGTCTGTTGGCCAAGTTGCGAGCACTACTGCCTCAGACATCTGTATTTCTGATGTACGGATTGACCGAGGCGTTTCGCTCGACCTATCTGCCGCCGGAAGAATTGGATCGCCGCCCGACGTCGATGGGCAAGGCGATTCCGAACACAGAAATTCTGGTAATCGACGAACAAGGAAACGCCTGTGGCCCAGGCGAGGTTGGCGAGTTGGTGCATCATGGCCCCACCGTGTCACTCGGGTATTGGGGCCACCCTGAATTAACGGCGCGGGTACTGCGTCCGCACCCTTTCGCGGGGCCGGGCGTTGCATCCGAGGAGCGCGTGTGTTACTCCGGTGACCTGGTGCGCACCGATGAGGAAGGCTTTCTGTATTTTGTGGGGCGGCGTGACAATCAGATTAAATCGTCTGGCTTTCGCATCAGTCCGACGGAGGTCGAAGAGGTCCTCTGTCAATGCGCTGGCGTCCAACATGCGGCCGTTGTCGGTGCACCCGACCCCAGATTGGGCCAGCATCTGGTGGCCTATGTGGTAGCAGTTGAGGAAGCGGTGCAAGATGCCCATGCGATTGTGACGCATTGCGCCGGGGCCCTGCCGCGTTACATGGTTCCCAAGCGGATTGAATTCGTCAGTGAATTACCGCTCACCTCCAGCGGTAAAGTGAATTACTCGCAACTTCGCGAGCGTGTCGAGGAGGTGGATTCCTCACGGTCATGACTTCTCCCAATCCCGCATCCGATCGCAATGAACCGGTGGCCAAGCAAGACCATGTTGCGCGATTAGTGAAACAGCATTTCAGCGTTTGCGAGGGGCAACTCTCCATAGGTGGTATTCGTGTTGCTGACATCGCAGCTCAGTTCGGGACGCCGCTGTACGTCTATGACCAGGACTTAATCGAAGCTCGAATCGACCGGTTGCGTCAAGCACTGCCGGAGAGCTTTCGCCTGTTCTATTCGATCAAAGCCAATCCGAATGCGACTATCCTGCGGACGATGCTCGCGCGTGGTTGCGGGCTGGAGGTTGCTTCTGCAGGCGAGCTTTATCAGACACTGCAGGCTGGCTGTCGACCTGAGAATATCGTCTTTGCAGGGCCCGGGAAAACGCGTGATGAACTTGCCGCCGCACTGCAAGCTGGCATCCGCGAGATTCATGTTGAATCGTTGGAGGAGGCCGAGTGCCTGAATGCGCTGGCCTTAGACAGCAATCGCACGGCGACGATTTCGCTACGCATCAATCCGGTGGCTGCCTCGGGAGGCGCCATGCGCATGGGAGGTCAAGCGACACCGTTCGGGATTGATGAAGAAGAACTCGAGACGACGCTCGACCAGATGCTCGCCCTCGCAGGGCTCAAGATCGTTGGCATTCACCTGTTCATGTCCACCCAGGTGTTGGATGCCAGCGTGCTTTTGGAACAATATCAGCGGGCTCTGCAGATTGCGCAGCGTGTCGCTGTTCGCCTGCCTCACCCACTGGAGTCGATTGATTTTGGCGGCGGGCTGGGGACGCCTTATTTCCCCCACGAACGTGAATTAGATCTCGAACAAGTTGCTGCCGGACTGCGAGAGATTGCCAATCAAATGCGCAGCGATCCGTTGCTGTCGTCCGCCCAAGGCATTCTCGAACCGGGGCGATACTTGGTAAATGAAGCGGGGATTTATCTGGCTCGTGTCACTCGGGTCAAGCACTCGCGCGGCAAAACCTTTGGTGTGATCGACGGTGGGATGCATCACCATTTGGCGGCATCTGGGAATCTGGGGCAGACGATCAAACGCAACTATCCAGTGGCTTTGGTCAATAAGATGGACCAGCCCAACGATCAACCCGTCGACATCGTAGGACCGCTCTGCACGCCCCTGGATACGTTGGCTCGGAAGGTGGATTTGCCGGCCATCGAGATGGGGGATCTGTTTGCAGTGTTCCAATCCGGTGCGTATGCTCGCACTTCCAGCCCCCATGGTTTTCTCAGCCACAATACGCCAGCAGAAGTCATGATCGCGAACGGTTCGGCAACGCTCGTACGACGTCGTGGCGAACCACAAGACTACCTGAGTGATCAGTGCGAACCACCGCACGCCTCCTCCGCAGGTGATGCCAGCGGGCAATGACATGATTCGTATCGAAAAAATCACTTCCGAACTCTTTCCGACGTTGTATTCGGGGTTCTTGCATGATGACGACCCCCTGTCGGACGAACAGGATTGGCGGAATGTTTTCGACTACGCCTGGGACACCGGCGAAGGGCATTGTGGTTATGCGATGCTGGATGACGACGAATTAGTCGGCATGATGGGGATGGTCTTCAGTGAAAGGCAGATTGCGGGGACCTGTCAGAAATTCTGTAACTTGCACACCTGGTGGGTGCGTGAAGATTATCGCGGCCACAGTCTCTTGCTGTTGCGACCGGTTTTGCAACTGCGCGATTACACTGTGACGCACTTCACACCGTGTGACAGGATTCGCGCGGTGACCAAGCGGATTGGTTTCGAAGAGCTCGACCTGCAGCTCAAGATTCTGTTACCCGTGAGGCTCTCGTCGCGAGGCGGGAAGGATTGTGAGATCTGGGATGACCCAGAGCGGATTCGACGCCAACTCCCAGAGGACCAGGAACGCATCCTGCAAGATCATCTTCCCTATCGCTGCGGTCACTTGCTGGTAAGCGAAGGGGGGGAGCAATGTTACCTGCTCTACGCGTATGTCGTGCGGCACCGACTGGCCTACTGTCATATTCATTATGTCAGCAATCGGGAACTCTTCTTGCGTCACGAGCGCACGGTGCGAGCTGCGCTGCATCGCCGGCATCGCGCCTGGTTCACTGCCGTTGACCAGCGTTTGTTCCCTGATGTCAAGTTCCACGCGAGTGTGCGATCGTGGACTCCGTCGCACGCGTTGTTCAAATCATCCGAGGTGACGCCCGAGCACATCGATCATCTTTACTCCGATGTCACGTTCCTGCGTCTGACCGTGCTGCCGGATATGAGTTATGAACTGAGTCAAATGGCACGGCGTCTTTGGTCGCGCGAGCGGAGTCAGGCGGCCAGTACCTGATGGTCCGAGTTTGGCGACTTGTTCATGTCGATGTTTCTTGCATCAGTTCTCGGTCTTTTAGCATCGCATCGACACCGTCTCCGCCCACGCCTTGGCCCCCCATGACAGATGACCAGACTCGCTTCCATTTCTTGGGTTGCATCAAGTAGCAGAGTAACACGCCCCAGCACCTGCAGCGTTGCCAGGGGGTCAGTTTGGCTCTCAGGGTGGCCCGGAAGTGGCCTCCGAGAAGCGAGAGGCGGGTCGAGGCAAATGGTTTTTGTTTGTCGCCCGTGGCAAATGCTGCTTGGAATTGGGCTGAGCCAAGATTACTGGAGGCCTCGTCATGGATGCGCTGCGCAAACAGCAAGCGCGGTACGTGGTAATACGGTCCCAGTAACGCCAGTTCTCCCATGAGCACCTTTTCCGATCCGTAGTAAGCACCGAACAACATTGTTTTCTGCAACGCACTGCTGCGAATCAAGCCGTAGGAATCGACGCTCCAGGTCGTGCCCAGTAAGACACCGTGAAAACGGCGTGCAGGGTCAGCGTCGTCGTGGTGGCGACGTGGATGACCAACCCACTTCAGTTGGCCGTCCTGTTCGCGAACGAAATCGGCCTGGCCCGGATCCACGGCGTCCAACCAAGATTGATCGTGCTCGTCAATTCGGTCGGAATCGGTGTGACAGCAGACGACCTCGGGATGTTCATCTAGTACCCGTACGCATTCCTCGAGGTACTCCGGTTCGCACAAGTCGTCATAGGCAGCCCACTTGAAATACTCACCTTGCGATTCGGCGAAGACAAAGTTGAAGTTTGCACACGACCCGTGATTCTTTTCCTGGCGGATGTAAACGATCCGGGGGTCCTGCTCTGCATACCGTCGACAGATGTCCTCGGTTGCATCATCCGAGCAATTGTCGGAGATCACGAGTTCGAAATCGTGAAACGTCTGGCTTAGCAGCGAATCCAAGGCGCGCGTGAGGTAACGCTCACCGTTGTAGACCGGCAGGCCGATGCTAACTCGTGGCTTTTGCGGCGGTTGAGTAGACGCCATGTTCTGATAACCTCGGTGGCAGTTCTCTGGGGCCCTCTTGGACCTGTTCGTAGATGGAAATCAGTTGTTCGCAATTACGCTGCGGTGTGTAGTGTGCTTCGTAGTCACGGCGGGCTTGCTGGCGAAACGCGTGCCACTGCGCATCGTTTGCCATGAGCCATTGAATCTTGGCCGCGAGGTCGTCAGCATCGCCACTGCGGAAAAGCAGACCGTTGGTACCATCGTGGACGAGTTGATTCAACGGTGCCAAATCGGATGCCACGACGGCGGGGCCGGACGCGAATGCCTCAATCACACTCCGCCCAAAACCTTCATGGCATATGGAAGGGCAGACGGCGATGCTGGCTTGCCTCATCAAACTCAGGACTTGGTCGTGTGTCAACTGCCCCAGTAGTTCGACATGGCAGCCTTCCGCACGGGCCTGTCGCACGAGTCCTTCCAGCGGCCCTTCTCCGGCCAATTTCAAGGGCAATGAGCTCCCCAGCCGTTTCCAGGCCTGGAGCAGCGAGCGGATCCCTTTCTCTTCAGAGAGACGCCCAACGTAGACGGCGAATTTGTCCGGATGTTCGTGGAACCCTGGGTCAGGGTGCACGCAATTCGGCTTGACTACCATTCGGTCGGCTGGGAATCCGCCCGCGATGAATTTGTCACGGGCAAAGTCGGTTAACGCAATGTAGCGAGACACCGCGTTCGACCAGGTCCCCATCCGCCAGTGAGCGGCGAGCATACTGGCAGCCACCAGACTGGCACTGCGGCTTTGCCGGTAACAGCCATAGCGGACACTCGCCGTTGCGAACGCTTTCGCCACGCATTGCTCACAGACTTTCCCGTCTCGCAACAGAGTCCCGCCGGGACAGAGCAGGCGGAAATTGTGTAAGGTCTGAATGACGGGAATCCCTTCGTGACGAGCGGCATAATAGGCCGAGGGAGAGATCAGCGGAAACGTGTTGTGGAAATGGACAACTGCGGGAGTCTCTTGCTGTAACAACGCTCGCAGTTCGCGATAGGTCCGACGACTCCAAATGGTCCCTGCGGCGATTTGAGCTCGCCGGGTCGATTCGATTTCCTGGTTGCAACGCTGGTACGTGAGGACTTCATGGCCGGCTGCGCGGAGCATCCCGACTTCGTCATCAAAAACCTGATCCTCGCCTCCGCGATACCGGTAGGAATTGTGGCACACCAGGATCTTCACGGTTGGCTCTCCAGACTCGCGGGTGGCTTGTCACGAATGAGCAGGGAGATGGCCAGCCCCAGTACGACAGCAAAGACAATCGATTCTGGTTGCAGGGGGCCTAGATAAGACGCATTGAGTATTCCCCAACCGACATACCACAAGAAGAGGATGCCCAGGAACTGAGCCAGACGGGGGTCTGTTCGATATTTCCAGGCCACGCCAACCACCACCCCGAGCAGACCGCTGATCAACAAGACGCCGCCGATCAGACCGGTGGTTACTAACAGTTGCAGAAGCCAATTGTGTGCCGTCCAGTTGCCCCAGTCATCCCAGATAAAAATGTCACCGGTGGACGACGTTACGAAAAAGCCGTGCCCTTTCAGAGGCGCTTGCTGAAACGATTTCCACATGATCTCCCACATCTCTTCGCGACCGGAAAGCGACTCCAGAGACTTGCGTGATTGACCTTGGCTGGCGAAGGTGCCGAACTGCCCCAGCGTGGCACGGAGCCAAGTGAGCCGGGAATCGATGGCCAGATAGATCGTTCCCAGTATGCCACCGATCACGGCCAGCACCGCGACCCGTTGTTTGGGAAGATAGATGATCGCCGCGCTGCAGCCGAAGAAGATGCAGAGCACCAGCGAGAGGCGATTGCCGCCGACCACCATAACTGCCGTGTGAATCAGTAAGCCGGGTACCAGTAGTTGCCAGCTCCACTTCCAGCCCCACAGAAAGGCTGCCAACAGCAGCAATAACAGCGTGAGAGATGACATGGCACCGGCCGCCGTGGAATGGAACACTCCCGAAGCGTCTTTGGTTAATGCACCGTACTGCGGCGCAGCAAACCGTAACAGCAGCAGGCCGGCCGCGAGACAGGTCATGACCGAAGTTAACAGCCATAACAGCTGGCTGGTATCCTCCGCCGATCGCCAGCACAGACCGATCATTACCGCGAGCATCACCAGCATCCCCAAGGTGAACGACTGTTGCAGCGAAACGGATGGTAAGGCCGACCAGCTGGTCGAGAGAACGGCCCAGGCGGTATACAAAGCGATCGGCAAAATCCCCAGGATGGCCCGCGTGAGTCGAGGGTCTGCAGCAAACCGCACAACGCTGTAGGCGAGCACGACCAGCGTGCCACCACGGCTGACTAACTTGGCAAGTTTGATCCAGGTCGGAGGCAGGATCGACTGTAATTCAAAGCTGCTACCGCGATAATCTTCTGGAGGAGAAATCGTGGCAGCCGACAGCATGGCGATGCACCACAAGACCAGCAACAGCACCGTCGCTCGCTTGTCGTTTATCGTGTTAGGTGCGAGCATGTCGTGCTACCGATGGCCGCCGGGCGGTCAAAATCAAGTGCTCTGAAATTCTCACAGGCGATTCACGGTTGCCACGCGATCCCTCTGTCTCAGACACCGGCACCGCAAGGGTGCCAAGTCTCAGTCAAAGCATACGTTAATCGTTAGCGTCGTTCCCGCTTCGGGCGGATGCATTTTGCGGGTTATCCGGAAACGAGGACATGGTTTTTGACCCAGCGACCGGAGACGCCGTGGGATCGGTAGCCGCGTATGGCTTTGCCTTCCGCCGGTGTTCACGCTTGGCCAACTTGCATGGTCATGTCGATGGGCCCGTTGGCGGTTTCCGTGGGACGTTCCGGCGACTCAGCTTCCCCGGTTGAGCCTGAACGCTGACGGCTGCCACGGCGATATTCCAGCCAGACGGCGACTCCCAGACCATTGAAGATGCCCAACGCAATCCCCGCGATGAGATTCACAAGTTTGTCGGGATAGGAGGGTTTGAGATTGAGTGTGGCAGGCTGTGCGATTTCGATATTGGAAATACTTTCAAGCTCTAGATCATGGTCAATTTTGGCTTGAGCCAGGTTTTGAGCGTACTTCCGATAATCCGCATCTTTGATGCTGATCAGACGTGCGAGTCGGGCGTATTCGATCTCGTCTCCAATGAACTCCTGGGCGGCTTCACTGACCGTTTCTCGTTGGGATTCGAGTGTTTTGATTCGGCTTTGCTGAGCCGCCAGTTCGGCCCGTTTGAGAATCAACTCACTGTTGGTCTGCTCGTAAACGACATTCGGTCCCGTGGTGTTTTCGGTTCTTTTGGCTTCCTCTGCGGCCAAGGATGCTTTTGCCTGTGCGACTCGGCGCTCCACTTGCGTTACCAGTGGATGGGTCGGTTTATGGCGTGCCAGCAGCGCGTTCCGTTCGAGTTCGAGGGTGTAGAGTTGCTGACGCATGCCATCGACCCCATCATTTCCGGCGCCGGTCTTGCTGGCGACGACTTTGGTTTGCGGCAGTTGCTGCATTCTGTCTTCCAGTGCCGCCACTTCGGTGGCTAGGCTGGCTGCCGCCGCCTCCGCTTTCAGCAGGTCATTATCAATGCTGGCCAGTCGCGTTTCCTGGACATCCCGAGCTCCATCGATGGAGAGCAACCCGCTGCGATTTTTGAGTTGTTTCAGGGCGTCTTCTGCTGTTTCCAATTCGCGCCGAATGGCGTCGGTTTGCTCCTTGAGAAAATTAAATCCGTCGTTGGTTCGGTGCAGCGACGCGTGATTTTCCAGGTAAGCGTCGATCAGCGTGTTGACGACTTCTTGCGCTAGTTCAGGTGAATGGGTTTCGTAGGTGACCGACAATACATGCGACTTATCGACGGGTTTGACATCGATATTTTTTCGCAATGACAGGACCGCTCGCTCGCGCAAGGGGACGTTGTTGGTGACACCCAACGCTCCCAAAACTGCCATGACGTGGTCGATCATGCTGCGTGACTCGACGGTTGGTTCAGCGTTTTCGCCATCGGTTGTGGGTTGGACACCTCGCTTGAGGACGCGCATGACGCCAATGTCATCGACCACCTGCTCAAGTAACTGCTTGCTCTTGAGCAGCTCGACGTACGAGTTGATTTCCGCCTCGCGATTGAAAGGCATGGAAATGACGGGGGTTTCACCTAAGGTTGCCGTCGGATCGATGCCGGCATTTTCGCGGCCTACGCGGGCAAATAACTTGGCTTCTGAGTAGTACTCCTTGGGCGTCAGCAGGGTTGCGACACCGACGACCACCAAGGTGATAAAGAAGATGCCAAAGACGATGCGTTTGCGTTCTAAAATGCCGCGAACTGCATCGGCCAATGTGAACTCCAGACGCTGCATGCCTCTCGCCTTTCACGAAAGAGACTGGAACAAAACGACTAGTTTCACGTTATTTGTGATGGGATGTTATTGCAACCAAAGCAGCGAATTCGTGCGGTATCCGCCGGAAATTGGTGGCAGATTGTGCCGGATGTTGCTTTTTCGAAACAGGTCGAGCGGGCGCGGCAGGAGGCGGATGGTTGTCAGCAAGCCGATTGTCGGCACAATCGCCACACACACCGACCTGGAACCAGGTGGCATGTGGTGAGCAGGTGCGTGACGTGGGTGGTGTGGAGACGCCCGGAGTGGGTCGTGACACTAGGCGGGCTGGGAGGCACGCTGCATGAATTGCTGGTAGATCCAGTCGTAGGTCCGCTGCATCCCGTCTCGCAGGGTGGTCGTGGGCTCCCAGTCATATTGTGAGCGAATGAACGTATTGTCGCTGTTGCGACCATTCACCCCCTTCGGAGCATCCAGTTTGTAGCTGCGTTCGAGTTCGATTCCCGCGATCGCTTCGACAATACTCACCAAGCCGTTAATGCTGACCAATTCATTGGACCCGAGGTTCAGCGGTTCGACACAGTCGCCATAGGTGATCTTGAAGATCCCTTCGATGCAGTCGTCGATATAGGTAAAGCTGCGGGTTTGTTCGCCATTGCCCCAGATTTCAATGGCCAGACCGCCAGATTCCTTGGCCTGAATCACTTTTCGGCAAATCGCCGCCGGGGCTTTCTCGCGGCCACCATCCCACGTACCGTGAGGACCGTACACGTTATGGAACCGCGCCACGCGTGTTGCCAAGCCAAAGTCTTCTCGGAAATGGCGGCACATCCGTTCGGAGAACAACTTTTCCCAGCCATAACCGTCCTCAGGCATCGCCGGATAGGCGTCTTCTTCTTTCAACGGCGTCACTTGTTCGGAAATCTGTTTTTCTGCGTTATACACGCACGCCGAACTGGCATAAAAGAAACGAGTGACTTTGGCGTCTCGGGCGGCCATGAGCAAATGGGTATTGATCAAAACCGACAGCATACAAAGTGCCTTGTTGTTCTCGATAAACCCCATTCCGCCCATATCTGCGGCGAGATTGAATACGGCGGTTGCACCGTCCACAGCGTCACGACATGCCGGCAATTCGCACAGGTCGCTGACGCAATTTGCGACGTCGTCAAAGACTTGATACCATTCCGAGACCGGCTTGATATCGATTGCCCGGATGCGTTGGTAGCCTTGTGCTCGGAGCGCCGCCACCAGGTGGCCTCCGATGAAGCCTCCCCCGCCTGCGACAACCATCAAGTCTTGCGGGTCATGTTCTCGGTTGTTCATCTACTTGCATTCCTCGCAGCCGTGTTGTGCGTTGGGTTTAGGCGTTGCTTTTTTTCGACGCAACAAGGCGCCGGCAAATTTCCATAAGAAATGGGTGTTGGTGACGAGATAGCGTTTCCATAATCGCCGGGGCTCCTGACAGAGACGATACAGCCACTCCAGGCCTGCTGCCTGCATCCATGAGGGTGCCTGGGATTTCAATTGTGCATGAAAATCAAATGCTGCCCCGACACACATCAGGACGACGTTCAAGCGGTCACGAAACCTTGCGGCAAAGATGTCCTGCTTGGGAAATCCCAGGCCAATCATGACGATGCCGGCACCGCTGCCGTTGACTCGGTCCACCATTGCGTCTTCTTCGGCTTCTGTCAATTCACGAAACGGGGGCGACTCGCAGCCGGCGATCGATAAACGGGGGAATTTGCCCCGCAAATTTCTGGCCATCTTGCCTACGGCTTCTTCGCTACCACCGTAGAAATAAACGGGAACTCCCTGCTCTGCTGCTGCCTCGCAGACATCGAGCGTCAGTTGAGGTCCGTAAACGCGATCTTGCAGACCACACCCGTGCAGCGCGTTCAACGCCCAACGTACGGGCTGTCCGTCCGGTGTAATCATGTCGAACTGATTTGCCGCAGTTCGTAACTCCGCGTCATTGGCGGTGGTGACCAAGGCGTGGACAGCATGACAGGAAACCACCGCTGACTGAGCGTTTTTTGCGGCCGTTAGAATGCAGGCGCTTGCTTCCTGATAATCGGTGGGCGTCACTTCCACCCCAAACAACTCGCACTTGGCGGGCCAACTTACCTGGTGAGGATCCGCCAACGGGGGATCCGGATGCGCAGGTGGCGACGAAAGCAGGGACTGCTCGCCAGCGCTGTGCGATGCCATGTCCATCTCTTCGTCCTTCGCCTGTGGGGGATGCGGTTCAGGTTGGGCCAAGTATAGTCACTTTTACCCGGCTTGCCTCTCGGTTACGGCCAACTGCCTGAGATGCCCCCAGAAGTCCGATGAGGTGGCTAGCTGAAGTCCCCATCGACAGTTTGCAGGCGTCGACATCAGAGGTTACGGAATACTTGACGGTCACGCGCNTTATGCGGACGACGGGANTTGTAACGCAAACACACCGTCTCANGTGGACAGCGGAAGGTCAACACCCTGTGCTCAGATCAACCCGGAAACCGGTGGCTCAGGGCATGGTCATCGTCGTATTCACGTTGAATACGGTGAATGCGTCTGCCACGCCAGCAAACACTTGATTGGCCCCCTGCGTGAAGACCAGTTCGATCAGGTCGTCACTCAAGCGTAACGGTCCTTTGGGGACGATGACGATATCCGAGTCCCGCAACCACAGGTCATCNGCGGGGGCTGGGCGTTTGCCCAACAGTGCGCCCCGTAAATCCAGCTTGGTCGCCACCAANCGCCAATCTTCGGCGCGGCGCAACACCACGACTTCACGCAGGTTGGCACCGTTGATAAACCCTTCCGAGAGGGCCAATGCCATAATCACCGTGGTGGGACCTGTGAGCACAAAACGCCCCGGTGCGTTCACCTCGCCAAAAACAAAAACAAACCGCTGAGCCCGGGTGGTCAACGTCGGCGTCACTTCGATGCCGTTCCCGATACCGGGAATCTCACGATAGCGTGCATTGATCTCGTCGGTCACTTCATCCAGAGTCAACCCGTTGACATAAACTGATCCGATGGCCGGCAACGCAATGGTTCCTTCCGGCGTGACCGTAACCAGCCGGAATTGGCCACCATTGCCAAAGCGTGCATCGACGGTTGCCCGCAGATCTTCAAGGCGGGTTGCGATTTTGGTGGGGGTGATGGTCAGGCTGGGCTCATTGTCAAATTCTCGATAACGTTCTTCCAAGGTGTTTTGTAGTTCTTCGATCGTACGATTCGCCACCTGAACGCGCCCTACCAACGGCAGGCTGATGGTCCCGTCCGGCATGACGGTCTGCACGTCGCGGTTTAAACGCGGGTCGGTAACCGAATCGATACTGAGTGCGTCTCCCACTTCGAAGCGATAGTCTTCCGAGGATTTCACGCGGGTCAGTCGATAGACGATTTCCAACACGTCATCNGGNCGTAATCGGTACTCTGGTACGTGNGGCGTGCGATGCGGACCAATATATTCGCCTTGCGCAAAGGCTTGCCAAGGAATTGGCTGCGAATGTTTCCAGTGCGGTTCACCCGGACCTTGGTGAAGTTGGCTGTCGATCCCGATCAACACNGGGCCATCGAATGTGGCTGGGCGGACCGACCCGTTGAGCGCGCTNTGGGANGCATNCTGGGNCGCAGCGTTGGCAGACGCAACTGGCTGCGGGGAATTGAGGTGAGACGGATTGACGTTAGCAGCAGCGTCTTGCGGCTCGATAACCCATGCCACCGACGGCGGCAAGCAATCGGATGCCGCNCGCTGCTCGACGGCTTCCTGGGGGGATGTGANNGTTTCCCAGNCAAGCCAGCCACCCACGATACTGATCAGCAAGCAGCACGCTCCCAGCGGTTGCAAGCTCAGCCTTGGGGTTCGTCGAAGTAGGTGCATAGGTGGCCTCATCTGCGCTGGGTTTCATGAGGTGATTGGTGTCCGGGCTGGCCTACCCGCGCAAACTCCTTATTCGGCAACCACACGATCGGGTTGACCTGATGCGGCGATGTTCGCCCTTTGGCGATCGCCAGTTGCTCGCCTTCCCGTTGTGCTTGTGCCGCCAAGGCGTGTTCGCCTTTACGCTGGTGTACCACGGACAGATTGTGCCAGACTTCGCGCGAGGGATACACTGAGAGCGAATGCCGTAAGGTGGCTTGCGAGGCGTCCAGATAGCCCATGTTTGCCAGGAGCACGCCCAGTTCGTTGGCCGCTAAATAGTTTTGCTGGTCCACCTCCAGAGCAGCCTGAAAGTAGGCATAAGCAGTGGGAGTCATCAGCGAATTCTTTTCGATCAACGGAGTGAGTTTTCCCAGCTGATACAACGCATGCGACGCGACTGGCGCTGAGCCACCTGCAATATGCAGTTGCTTGGCCGCGTAGGTGAAATAACGTTGCAGCGCTTCCATGGCCGCCAGATCATCGACATCCGCACGACTCTTGAGAACGATCGTCTTGTGGACTTCAATCACCCGGCCTACTGGCGCGTGCTGGCGTTGCGACCGTAACGGTAGGAAGTCTTTGGCCTCCTGGATTGCGGTCATCGCATCCCATAGCGCGTTGCGATGGACGCTACGACCTTCCGTCATGTCCAGCGCGTCGGCCACGATTTCGAGGGCGCGCGTGAAGCGGAGCCGTGCTGAATGGGTCGCACCGCGCATCGCTAATTGGTAGCCCTCCGCGATCTGCTGTTCGGCGAACTGGGCTACTTCGCGGGGAATGGCCTCCTGCCGAGCAGCCTTGGCTGGGGCTGGCGGCTGTGGTTCTAATGCCTGAGGACGTCGTCTTCCGGCAGCGAACGGACGTACATCCGACGAAGCGGTTTGCTGCGGGACTTGCGGAGGCAAGTCAGGGGCTGGACGTCCGGTCTCCCTGGCAGGCAAAGGAACGGGATTTAACTCATGATCGCCGGAGATCGGTCTGGACCGAGTGTGGGGCAATGCGGGTGAGGGAGCGCTGCTGGTGGTGGCAGATGCCGCGCTAGGCCGTGCGCCACGAGGCTCGATGCGAGTCGGCAGCGCGTGGGTGGTGACTGAATTGCGTTGTTGCGCGGTGGTTGCAGGTAGCCGTTGAGGACGCGGCTGCTGGGGATCTGTGGCTGTCACCGTCGGGTGAGGGGATGGTGAAGGGCCGAGGGGGTTCCCCTGGTGCGGCGCATCACTGGCCGGTGCGTGACCGGCGATTCCGGACAGGCAGAGACAGAGGACACTCGTGAAACTACGAAGAACGGTACGCATGTGCACAATCTTGAGGACCGTATTATGTCGAATCACAAGTAGAATCGACCGCAAACATACAACCGTTCAAGCCGATTCGAGCATTGCTGGCAACATCGACAAGTGTTCTCCGCATAGTCGGCACAGGCGGCAGATTCGTTAGACTTGAACCTCACCTGGTCGTCCACGGGTGGGAGACGAAGCGGCCTTGAGCCCGCGCTTACGGCGGCCCACAGAATCCCCTTGGGGGACTGCTAGCGGTCTGGCGGGCTCGCTGCGGCCGCCCTCCGCAGTCTGAATCCCGGCAACGTTTCCGATAAGATCGACGCGATTGCCTGACGTTGGTCCGGGGGCAAGTGAGCAGCGACTGCTTCACCCAGAAGCGCTTCACGCAACTGATTCAGCACCTCGGTTTTGACTGCTGGCGGCAAGTCCCGGAACGACTTCGAGTAGATCAGGTAGCTGCACGGGTATTTGAAGAGGCGCGTTTTCAGATCGAGATCGCGCAAGGAACGTCCCTGTCGGTCACGCAGGGCGCGGGCGGTGAATTGCCGCTGAAACGCAGCCTCACCCTTCAGCGGAGCGCTGAGAGGAAACTCATCGGTGAACAGCAGGTAACGGACCAGTTGTTGCGCAGCGGACTGAATGCGTCGTCGGGTGGTTGCACTGATGAAATCCGCCGGGCGTTCCAAGGCCTTGTTCATCACGGTGTCGTAATGCAAGGCTTGCCGCGTTTCATGATTTGCCAAGGTGATGCGGTTGTGCATCTGTGTCTGATGGGCCAAGACCATCAGGGACACGATGTCGCTGGTCTTGCGCAGATAGGGTTCCACCGGGAATCGCGTTTCAAGGTCGGTCAGATTGGCACCTTGCTCGCGATCAATTTGCGTTGGCGCTTCTCGGTCAAGCGACAGCGCGTTGCCCATGTGACGCATCGTTCCATGCTGACCTGTGACGTACCATCCTCCCCAGCGTTTTCGAAAGTCGCTGGTATGATCTGTGGTATACGTCCCCGCGCCAAACCACGGTCGCCCACTCGCATCACAATAGACGGACCGCATCAGCAGGCCCGGGACCGATTGCGTGCGCGCCGAAGCATGGCAACTGAGACATTGACCACGATCCCGAACCAATCGCGGTGGTTTATCCGGGGCTTGCCGCAGCGTGTAGAAGACGGTTCCGAGTTGTGGGTCGACGGCCGCGATTTCAATCACGTCTCCGTGTTGCACCCAGCCGACATACGCATCGTCGTTGTAGTAGATGGCACGGGGGCGGTGCGGTGAGATTTGTCGTAGCTGCAGACTGGTTTGCGAAAAGACCAGGACCTGAGAGGCGGCGTCGATTTCGAGTCGTATCAACAGCGACTTCAGATACCCCGAATGACCGCCGTGAGTTAGCAGTGTCGTGTCGCGGGCGAGTTGTGTTTGCAGTTGTGCGACGCGATCCTGTGAGGCCGCGGTCGTATACAGAATCGGCTCCTGTTCAAACCGTTCTTGAGCGACCACTGGCGCGGCGGTGCCGGCAGTGATCACACACAGCAACCAACGCAGATCCAAGTTTCGCATGGTTTGCCTACCTCATCGCGGTGACGCGGTGGCCTGGTCCAGTGGCGGCAGGGTGAGCAACAGTGCGTTGGTTGCCCACGCACCTGCTGCGACCGAGATGAATTGATCCTCGTCATGCGGATACCCGGCTTCGAAATATTCCTGGAAACCGTCTGCACGTGTGGTGACATGCCAGCTGCCATCCTCTAACTGCTGGTCGATCAAAAACCGTGTGGCCCGTGCGATCGCGTCTGCGTGCGGTGACTGCGGCTGTACCTCCAGCAGAGTGGCCAGGGCGGTGCCGGTGGCATAGGCATCGCTGGTGAGTTTCTCGGTTTGACTCCAACCACCATCTTCGCGTTGGGACTTCAGCAAGGCATCCACCGCCTGGTTGACGCGTTGCGGATCCTCTTTCAGCAGGTGAATCAGGCGTAATCGAAAGACGCGGTCTTCATGATCGTTGGGCATGGCAGTCTGCAGCCACTTGCGTACCTGTTGAGAACGCTCTTGCAGCGCGGGTTGCTGCGCGTCCGCACCAAAGACTTGCAAGGCGCGTAAGGCAATGTAGGTTGTCATGAAGTCACTTCCAGCGGTGGGAGGGCGTTTGCTGGATTGGTGCCAGTATTGATTTTTCTTTTGGGTTTCCAGCAGGTACTTGGCGACGAGCGAGGTCAGCTCGTTGCGTTCTTGGCCGGCGACTTCGAGCGTCCATAAGGCATAGCCGGCGGTGACGACCCGTCCACCCTGTCCGCGCCCCTCCACGTACCGCGCCTTGCCGCCTGCCAGGTGGTCGACGGTATGTTGGTGCTGCCGCTTGAAGTTAGCGTCATCGACTGCAAATCCGCGTTGCCGCGCGGCTGCCATGGCGATCATCGGGAGCGCTTGATTGTGGCACGTAAAGCATTTCCGCTGGTCCGCAGAGTCCTTCATTGCCTGTTCGAGACGCGGGATGGATTTGGTAATTGCTGCACGCACCGCCGGTTCGCCCACGGGTTCTGCCGCGACGGTTGATAACGTGGCACTCAACCCGATGGCGGCCCAGGAGACGAGGAGAGGAGTCGAGCGCATTTACGATTCCTTTTCCTGCTGAAACCGACCACTGACGTGGCCAATGGGAGGAAAGCCGTGTTGCTCGCGGTGATATCCCGAATCGTAATACTGAGTGCTCTTGAACCATTCGTAACGTCCATCGCCGGCCACATCGCGGACTTGTTCCAGGAGTTGCGCGCGAACTTCGCTGGCCAGAGGCTGAAAGTTGCGAGCGATCTCCAGGTCTTGTTCCAGGTTGGCCTGCGATTCGATGCCACAGACCAGCGTGCTGATGGGTAAGGACAACGCGTAATTGCGGCATTGTTGAGCGGTCAGCCCAGCATCGGTGACCAGTTGGGCATCGCCCCCCAAGCTCTTCATCCCAATCACCCCGATGCCCCGTTCGTTGAGCAAGGGGAGGACTTCTTTTTGAAAACTGCGATAGTGAGCATCCACGACGGTGGTCGGCATCTGGCAGGTATCCCAGTCAAACCCTTGCTGGAGCATCTTTTTGAAAAGATCCGGGTGCTTATGACCTGTGAATCCGATAAATCGCACCTTACCCGCCCGACGTGCTTCCTCGGCCGCTTCGATCGCACCGTCTGGTCCGAAGAGCCAGTCAGGGTCATTGTCGTAATTGATTTCGTGAAACTGCCAGACGTCAATCACGTCCGTTTGCAACCGCTGCAGACTCTCGTCCAGATGCGTGCGTGCTGTTTTACGGTCGCGTCCGCAGACCTTGGTCATCAACGTCACTTGCTGTCGGCGCCCGCCTGCTGCCAAAGCTTTGCCCATCCGAATTTCGGACGTGCCGTTGTGATATTCCCAGGCGTTGTCCATGAACGACACGCCTTGATCCACTGCTGCTTGCACCAGCCCGATCGACTCTTGTTCGGTCAAGTGTGGTCGGCAGTAATGGCCGCCACCGAATCCGATAATGGAAACCTGAAGTCCTGTGTTACCGAGCGGGCGAACCGGAATACCAGCGGCATTTTTTTCCATCGTGGAATCTCAACTTGAAGTGAAGCGGGCAGGCCGGTTGCTGAACTCATCAGGAGGAACTGGAATCACTCCCCAGCGTTGTGCGCAGGCGACGTACGGCACGCAGGTACCGCATACTGGCCGCAGGTTCGGTGAGTTCGAGTGCTTGGGCAATTTCCTGGTTTGTCAGTTGTTCATAATGCCGCATGCGGATGATCTCGGCATCTTGCTCGTCCAGATCTTCGATGGCCTCTTCGACGCGCTGCGCCATTTCCGCTTGTGCAGCCGCCGTTCCCGGCGTCATTTCAGGATCGCACAGCTGGCCGGCAAGTTCCATCGTCGAGCGGTCAACTCCGGCGGGAGCGACCATGGCTTGCTCTTTGTCGACACTCCGCTTGGCAGATCCTCGGTGGCGTCGATGTGCGTCGATAATTCGATCTTTGGCAATCTGGCGAATCCAGAGATGAAATGCCATGATCGGGTTTTGCAGGTAGACATCGAGACGCCGATTGGCCTCAATCATCACTTCTTGCACCACGTCTTCCACGTCGACGCGACGTTGGATACGCCGATCCAACCGCATTTGAACGAGGCGACGGACTGCTTCGCGATGCCGTTCGAGTAGACGATTGATGGCGTCATCATCGTCACCTCGTTGGACATGCAACAAGATTTCTTGGGTTTGCTCGGATTCGGGCCACATACGCGTATTATCGACCAAGGTGGTCCTTGCCTGCAAGGAGAGCGAACGGGTCCGTTGCGGGTTTCCCGAATTCTCAGTTGTCAGGGCAAGGTGACGCTCTCCGGCCAAAAGTCCATTGAATCACGAACCTTTTGGAACAAAAAAATGTGCTGATGCACTTTGTGCCGATGGGGCGTGGCGGCGCGCAGAGCTTAGGTTCACCGTACTCCAGGAGAGGTTGCGGTGCGGACGGCCCTCCTCTCACCGCGTCAAGCTTTCTGCCAACCCGGTGCGGTGGATTGTCCGGAATGAATTGCGATATATAACGAAACATAAATAACCAAACATAACGAAACATAAATAACCAAACATCGAGCGAGGCGTGTCTCGTCCGGTGCGAAGCCTTCAGGTTACGTTTGCGCAGATTCCCAGGTTGGCGACCTAGGTATTCTCAGGGGTCGGTTGCCGATTCGGATTGCGTAGCAAAATTCGTTTGGGGCGTTATGGCCTCGCGTTCAGCCTGTGGTGCTCACGTTGCATTGGCACGAACGCTGGTTTCGTACTTCGCCCGAGAAGTGTACACTAAACGTCGCGTGTGAAAGGACTTGTCGCAAACGCATTGTCGCCCGGACATGCCTCTCGTCAGCACCTGGAACACGGCATATGGAAAACTGAACTTGCTGGAAAAAACAACTCGCAGGCCAGCGATTCCCCACAGTTCCAGAACAGGATGATTTGCATGCAACGTCTACACCCTATCTGCCGCCATGGCCGACTTGTGTGGTGTTTCTTGGCAGTTGTTCACGCAGCTGCTTTCTTCGTCAGCAGTTCCTGGGTCTTTGCCCAGGAGGAAGAGAAACCGAAGGCGGAGTCCTCGCAGGAGGCTTTGGCCGTCTTTTCTGACGCGGCGAATTTTCAGAACAATGGTGCTTATGAACTGGCGGTCTCCGAGTGGGAAACCTTCGTCAAGACGTACCCCAAAGACCCACTGGCACCGAAAGCGAATCACTACCTCGGTGTGTGCCGCATGCAATTGAAGGATTACAGCGGTGCGGCAACGGCATTTGCAGCCACGACGAAGTTCCCCAAGTTTTCTTTGACTGAAGAAGCCTACCTGAACCTGGGCTGGTGCCAGTTCAAATTGGCGGAGGGTGGCAAGCAGGAGCTGTTCGCACAGTCGATCGCCACGCTGGACGCACAGCTCAAGATGTTTCCGGTTGGCAAAGGCAAGTTGGCCGATCAGGCATTGTTCTATCAGGCCGAAGCAAACTACTTGCAGGGACAGAAGAAACAAGCGGTGGAAGCGTACTCTCAGCTGGTCAAGCAATTCAAGCAATCGGCATTGCGCAGTGATGCGATTTACGCATTAGGCGTGACGCAAGAGGAATTGGGGGACTATCCGGCAGCCGCGGCCACCTATGACCTGTTTCTTGCTGAGTCACCCGACAGCAAGCTCAAGACGGAAGTTGCGATGCGGAAAGCCGAGACGGTTTTGCAAACCGGTCTCGCGGCTGAGAAGGCAGACGACGCCGAAGCAGCCAAGGCGGCGTTTACCAACGCAGAAGCCGCATTTGCTGATGTCGTGGCGGTCGAGAATTTTTCGCTCGCCGATCACGCGACCTATCGGCAGGCCCTGTGCGTCCTCAAGTTAGGTGATTACAACCGCGCAGCAGAATTATATGCCTCGATTCCGGATTCCTTTCCGGACTCGGATTATGCCGGCGAAGCGATTTTGTCTGCCGGGCGTTCCTTCTATCGGGCGGAGAAATACGAGCAGGCCAGTCCGTGGTTTGCCAAGGCGATTGCTGCTGGCAAGAAGGAAGCGATTGAAGCCGCGCATTGGCTCAGCCGCGCGCAGCTGCGTTTAGGAGATTACGCGGCTGCCGCGAAGACTGCGGAAGCGGCGATTCCTCAAGCTGCCGATTCATCGTTCCTGGTGGCGTTGAAAATGGATGTGGCCGATGCGAATTACGAAGTGCCAGAGAAACGGGCCGATTCGATGGCCAAATATCTGGCGATCGCCAAGGAGCATCCCGAGTCCAAACAAGCCCCACAGGCGCTCTATAACGGTGCCTTTGGTGCTTTGGAGTTAGGGGAATATGACGCGGCACTGCAGCACGTGGCTGACTTTCGCACCGCCTTTCCCGACAATCGATTAACGCCGGACATCGATTACATTTCCGCGGAAGCCAACCTGCAGTTGGCAAAGTATGACATCGCGGAGGCAGAATACAAAAAGCTGACGACAGAGCAAGCGAAGCATCCTGAACTGGCTAACTGGCTGAATCGCTACGGCCTCACACTGTACTTGCAGAAAAAGTACCAGCCTACGATCGATGCCCTGACTGCCCAGTTGGCCGCTTTCCAAACGCCAACGAGCCTGGCAGAAGCCAAATTCCTGATCGGCGCGAGTCACTTCTTTCTCGATCAATTCGATGCCGCCGTCACAGCGCTCGAAGCATCTTTGGCTGCTGATGCGAAATGGCGGCAGGCAGACGAAACCTTGATCGTGCTCTCTCGTGCACAACGGGCACAGGACAAACTGGCCGACGCCAAGCAGACCGTCGAACGCTTGCTCGCTTCATTCCCGAAAAGCTCACTGATCGATCAGGCACATTATCGGCTTGGCGAATACAGCTATGCGGGAGAAGACTATGACATTGCCAGTAAAGAATATGAGGTAGTCATCGCCGAGCACCCCAAATCGATCTACCTGCCCTTCGCACTGTATGGCAAAGGCTGGTGTCAGCTGAAAACCAAAGCACATGCGATGGCCAGCGAAACCTTTACCCAATTGATTGATGGTTACGCTGAGCACCAATTGCGGCCTGAGGCGTTGTACGCGCGGGGCATGTGTCGCCGCCAGACCAATGACTTTGCTGCCGGTGTCAAAGATCTCGATGCGTTCCTGCAGACGGACGTCAAGGAACCTCAGCGATCCAACGCACGTTACGAGAAGGGCCTGTGTCAGGTCGGTGCGAAAGATTTCACGGGAGCAGTGAAAACGTTCGAGCAGTTGCTGAAAGATCAACCGAAGTATGCTGCGGGCGACAAGGTGCTGTACGAAATCGGTTGGGCGCAGAAGTCACAGAATCAAACGCCCGAAGCAACGGCCGCCTTCACGCGGTTGACGAAAAGCTACGCGGATAGTCCGCTGGCCGCAGAGGCCTTCTTCCATGTTGGCGAAGCACAGTATCAGGCCAAGAAGTTCGCCGCCGCTGCGACCGCCTATGCTCAGGCGCAGCAACGCGTCTCAGCCGGAGATCTGGCAGAGAAAGTACTCTACAAACTCGGATGGTCGAAATTCCAGCAGCAGATGTACGAACCTGCGTCTGCCGATTTCGCCACCCTTCTGGCAAAGCATCCACAAAGCAGCTTGACCGTCGATGCGACCTTCATGAAGGCCGAGTCGTTGTTCAAATTCGAGCAGTACGCCGAAGCACTCGATGGATTCACCTCGGCTCGTAAAGTCATTGAAGCAGCGCCGAAGGCTTCCGCGGTCATGCATGTCTTGACGTTATTGCACGGTGGGCAGGCGGCGGGACAGTTGAAAAAGTGGGACCAGGCGATGGCGTTCCTGCAAGAGATTCCAACCAAGTTTCCCGACAGCAACTACGTGCCGCAAGCGCTCTTTGAACGTGGGCGAGCACATCAGGCGTTGGGCGACAAGGCGATGGCGATGACCGATTTTCAGGCGGCTGCGAAAGATCGCACGGCGGTGGGTGCGCAATCGCAATTCATGATCGGTGAGATCTATTTCGGCGACAAAGTGTATGACAAAGCGATCTTGCAGTTCCAACGTTGCGTTTACGGCTACGGTGGTGAACGGGCCGGAGAGGCAGTGAAAAAGTGGCAAGCCAAATCCGCGTTCGAGGCAGCACGCTGCTACGACGTGCAGATTCGCGATGCCGGTGAACAAAAAGCCAAGATGATTGCCGGTGCGACCAAAATGTACCAACACATCGTCGACAAACATGCCTCGGATCCCTTGGCGGAGGCAGCTCGAAAAAGACTGGCAGAATTGGCAAAACTCTCATCTTGACGGTAGAGAAGCAACGTTTGCTGGCCGCCTGAGCGGCGGCACCCCTGATTACTCCGACTACACTAAAAGATACAGGTAGGGTGCGTGCTCGTTGTCACGCACTCGTTCGGAATCTTTGAGGAGACACCCTTATGTCACCCAGGTTGCCAACCTCTTCAACAGGAACGACCACGTTGTGGCTTGTGGCAATGTTGTGTGCGGTGATCACCATCGCGCTGCCGACGGCCCCGACTGCGGCTCAGCAACAACCCGAAGATAATCTGTCGACCGGTGAGTTTGCAGACTCGGCAGACACAGGCGCCAGCGGCGAAACGACGAATGCAGGGCAATCGACCACCCGGCAAAATACGAAACCAGGGATCAATCTCTTGTGGCTGCTCTTCAAAGGTGGCTTCCTGATGATTCCCATCGTGNTCATGTCCTTTGTGGTCATCGCGTTTATTATCGAACGGTTTTTGGGCTTGCGGCGTTCCAAGGTGATTCCCGAAGATCTGGTCACCGCGTTGGGCCAGGTGGGCGGCCAAGGCGGCTTCGATCCGCGTCAGGCGTACAAGCTGTGCCAACAGTATCCCTCGTCCGCCGCGACCGTCATTCGGGCCATGCTGCTGAAAGTGGGACGACCTCACTCCGAGGTGGAACACGCAGTTTCCGAGGCAAGTGACCGCGAGGCAGACCGCATGTATGCGAACGTCCGTTGGTTGACGATGGCGGCGGCGGTGGCCCCGCTGTTGGGTTTGTTTGGTACGGTCTGGGGTATGATTCAAGCCTTTCATGAACTCAGTTATCTGGCCCCGCATCAAAGCGCTCGTGAACAACTGGCTTCGGGTATCTACGTTGCCATGGTCACGACCCTGTGCGGTTTGGCTGTCGCCATCCCGGCTGCCATTTGCGCCCACTTTCTCGAAGGTCGGATCACCATGTTGTTTCATCAGATTGACGAACTGCTGTTCAATCTGATGCCCCAGGTGGAACGTTACGAGGGAAGACTGCGGTTCGGGCGAGGCGTTGCCGACGGCGAATCGACTCTCCCGCCGGAGGCGCCACAGCGATCTGCAGACGGTCAGCAACAACCCGTGGCGAGCTAGCTCATGACGGTACGCATCAAAAGCAAAGGTCAGGCACTGGCAGCGCTCAGCATCACACCGCTGATCGATGTGCTCTTCATGCTGCTCGTCTTCCTCCTGGTGGTCACGAATTTCAAGGACAAAGACCGCGAATTGGACGTGGTCCTGCCGAGTGCCAGTGAAGCCCGGCCGATGACCGAGGAGCCTCGTGAACTGTGGGTCAATGTGGATGCCGAGGGGAAATTCTTTGTCGATGGCCAAACTCTCGATGCCGATGAAGTTGCCGGCTTGCTGCGGCAAGCTGCCGTGGATAACCCCGGAGGCCAGTCGGTGATCATTCGGGCGGATCGGCGGGTCGAGTTCGATCACGTTGTCACCGTGATGAATCTGTGCAACCAAGTTGGTATTCTGGATTACACCGTTACGACCGCGGGCGAGGGCTCCTAAGGGACTGGAGAAGCAGCATGGCCAAGGTGCGACGCGTCATACGCAAGCTCGAACATGTGCGCCGGTTCGACGATCAGATCTGGCCCGTGTACGCGGCGTTGATCCTGTTTGGTGGCTTTCTCTCCGGAGTCGTGCTCGCCTACCTGCGTTTCGACGACCCGCGTTGGTACGCCAACGCCGTCACCGGTCTGATGGTGGTCCCTTTGCTGATCGGCCTGTTGATTGGTGGGCTCTACTTCATCGATCACCGGCGACGAATCACGCGGCCCATGCAATTGGCCATCGTGCTCAGCCTGCTGGTGAATGTCATGCTGGTCGTCGTGATGGATCGCGAAGTGTTCTCGCGCGCCTGGGACACGCTGGTTTACGAGCATCCCAACGAGCAGCGTGAGCCCGTGGTCATTCCCGAGTACACGCCGCAGCGGATTCAGAATCCCCAGCAGCAACAGCAGGATTTCAATCGACCTTTGGAGGTCGAGACCCCTGACATCGTTCCGGAAACGATCGAGCGGCAGGAAACACCGGTCGAGGAAACGCCCACCGAGCCCCAGCCGATCCCTGTTCCGGATTCGCAGCCGACAGAAAAACCCAATATCACTCGACGCGAAAAACCTGAAGAGTCGACACCTCGCCAGAGTGAGCAGCAGTCGAAACTGAGTCGCCAAAAACAGAACACGCGTCCTCAGCCGACACGTCCTGTGACCGTGCCCTCGCCAACACAACGGACGCAACAGGCCAATAACGTCCAGGCCTCGGATAGTCAGCTGACCCAGCAGGCCAATCGTGCTGAGACACAACGGCGTCAAGTGGACCAGCCACCGAGTGTCACGAAAAGTCAACCGACCACGCAATTGACACGACGCACGACTCAGCGAGCGCCTCAGCCCAGCACGACCGCCAGCCCCACGCTCGAACGCCAAGTGGCGCGTCCGGCAGTGACGCCCCGTACCCAGGCGACTGCCAGCGCGACGCCTTCGACAACGCAACGCACCACAGAAACCCCCTTACAACCGGCCAATACCAAGACCCAGCAGCAGGTGACGACGGCACCGCAAGTCACCCGCGCTGAATCGCAGACGACGACCACCTCTCCGACGGTTGTTCAGCGGCAGACGACGGAACGACGTTCGGAGGCCGAGGTCCGGCCATCGGTCGCGCAAACCCCAACTCCGGTTGCGAACCAACGTACACGCACGACCGTGCGGCCTGACGTTTCGACCACGGCCAGCAATGTCACGGCGCAAGCACCGAAGACGCCGCAGAACGTGCAGCTTCAAGCACAAGCGAATCCTGTTCAGCGACAAACGAACGCGACGCCCACCACGCGTAGTGATTCGCCGACGCAACCAACGCCGACGCCGACAGCTCAAAACACCGCCACAGTCAGTCGTCGCGCGACGCAGACAGCCCCCTCCGTCGCCACCGCAGCACCGCGTCCAACACGGAGCGTTGCGCGAAACGTCCAGCAGGCACGCCCTACTCCGAGTCAGGTGGCCGCCACCCAGCCGCGTAGTCCGTCACGGCAATCGCAGCCTGCCGAAGTCTCGCCAACCAGCGTGGCGACCAGTCGACGACAAACACCGGCACCACAAGCCGCACCGAGCGTAGCGACTCCTACTTCACAAGTCTCCAGTCAACCGACGGCGCAAGCCACAGCGCGGACGAGCACCCGCAAAGCACCCTCCCCCACCACCCCTAACGAGGCCGCGAATACCAGTCAGGTCGCTCGGCGAACTCCGACGCCATCGCAACAAACTCCCAACGTGAAAACCAATGTGGCTCAAGTGACCACGAACATGGCGCCTCAGCAGGCGGCCAATGCACAGCCGCGGCCTTCCACCGCCACCGTCGCTCGTCAGCAAAGTACCAGTCCCACAGCGACGCGGTCGCAACCGTCGATGACGAAGTCTGCCGCCAGTACCACGAATCAGGTAGCGCGTGCTGTCTCGCGCCGAGCGTCAACCGCGACAGTGCCGACGACGAACCCCAATGTCGCAGCCACAGCAACCCCGTCACGCGCCACCCGACAGGCGGCACAACCGAGTTCTCCGGTGGCCGTCGCCAGTCCTGCAGTCGCTCAATCTCCCGCCAGTACCAATCAGCCGACGGCCAGTCCAGCAGCGATGTCGTTGACGCGCGCCCGTGCGGGGGTGACGGGCGCCGGAGAATCACGCAATCTCGATTCCGCGAACCCGGCGGCCAACAGCCCTGCTTCGGTTGCCTCCGGCTCGGCGCAGCGTGCCAAAGCGACACAGAACACGCCGCAAGGTACGGCATTTTCACCTTCAGCACCTGCCGTCGTTGCCCGCTCACGAGCGCAAGCGGAACGGCCCAGTTCCACGTTACAGGCGCAACCCGTGGAAGTTGCCACAGCCAGTGGCTCGCAGCAACCGGCGGCATTGAATGCGGATGCCACGGCAGCCATCGCACGTGCGAACGCGGATGCGACACCGGGACCGACGACTGCGGAAGCGGGAACGGTTCAGGTCGACTTGGGACCGACCCGCGTTGTTTCGGGAGGTGCCAGTGGCCGTGCTGCGGGTGGCGGACAACCTCAAGTGAACCCTGAAGCACAATCGCGCCATGTGGTCCGCGACACCGCCGGTGGGGCCCCCGCTGTTTCACTGCAAGTGGAAGAAGTGACCGAGCTGGCAGCCGCGCCTGCAGGGGATGGCGGTGGCATGCCTGAATCCAACATGGCGGACCCCAGCGCACTGGCGGTGCAACGTACGGAGTCCGGTGGTCCTGAGTCTGTTTCGGGGGGACCGTCGACCGCAGACGAGACTGGACCGGCCAGTGAGGTTAGCACCGCCGAACTGTTGGCAAACAATCAACGTAGCCGCGCTGACGAATCGGCGCCGTCTGCCGCCGGTGGAGACGCACCAGGGGGCGACGACGAGTTAGAGGATGAGGAAGAAAAAGCAAGACGCCTGGCGCGGCAAGCAGTCGGTGGTGCGCCGCAAGTTGCGATGGCCGCTCCTGCGACCGGCGCCGCACCCGCGTCACCACAAGCTGCCGGTGAATCCGGTGGTCCTGCCAGCGAACTGATCGCCAGTACGGACGCTTCGTCCTTGCAACGCGCAGACGTCGATAGCGGAACTGCCTCGGGAGGTGCCCCGGCGGCCAGCAGTGCGCCGGCCGAGCAAGCGGCAGCCGGGCAAGGTCAGGTGGCAGCGATGAATACGAGACGAGCGGAATCCAGCGATGCGGCGGCGGGGGCACCGGTCCCAGGCGGCGGTACGGCCTCGCCACGCCGCGCTTCGCAAGGCCCGGCGTTTGCTGCTTCCACGCAAGCTGCGACGGTGGCGGTGGCGGGGGCTCCGGAGTCTGGTGGTGAGGCGAAAGGCGTGCCGCTCGAAGCCACGGGCGTGGCCGCAAATCGAGATGCCGGTGGACTGGTGGCCCCAGCGCAGGATGGTCCCGCAGGTGCGATCGCAGGCGATATTGCCATGTCAGCACCCAACACCGGTCAGGCAGGATCCGCCGCCGGGAAACGTCAGGCAGGCCCCAGTGCTGAGCTGAGCGAAGAAGGCTTCTCCGCCGCAGATCTGGGGGCTCCGTTCCAACGCGCACAAAGTACGAACTTGCCCGGGACCTCTGGTGTTGCGACGGTGGTCGCTGTGCCTCAACCGGGACCCTCGGATGCCGGAACGCCATCGGTGAACGATCTGGCGGGTGATCTGGAAATTGGTCCGATGGCTCGGCAAGCTGCCGGTGCCCTGGCGGTCAATATCGAGTCCGTGGACGGGCCCGGTGGACTGGCCAGTGAACTCCAGACGGATGTCGGCCTCACCAGTCGTCAGGCCAGTCCCGATAGTCCCGAAATCCAAGTCCGCGAAGTTCGCTTCCTCAAACAGGACGTCGCCGGCCTACCCTCCGTCAGCACCTCGGTGGTGGCTGCCAAGTCCTCCTTCCAGCCGCGCACCTCGCGCGTTCCGGGGAATACGGGACAGGGCGATGCCGGACCGCTGGGTCCGGAAACGGAAGAAGCCATTGAACGTGGATTGAAGTTCCTGGCAGGTATCCAGCGAACGGATGGACGCTGGACTTTGGCGAATGTTGGCGAAGACGTGGCACTCCGCAGCGATACCGCAGCGACCGGCCTGTGCCTGTTGGCGTTTCAAGGTGCGGGCTACAACCATCGCCAATTCAAATATCAAGAACCCCTGCTCCGTGCTGTGAATTTCCTGGTCAAAAATCAGCAGGAGAGCGGGGACTTGTTCGTGACCGAAGATGATATCTCGAATCAGGCCGTACGACTCTATAGCCACGGCATCGCCACGATTGCCTTGTGCGAAGCCTACGGCATGACGCAGGATCCCGACCTCCGTGAACCCGCGCAACGAGCGATCGACTTTATTGTCGCTGCGCAACATGAAACCCGCGGCGGCTGGCGGTATACACCGGGGGTGAGCAGCGACACGTCCGTCACCGGTTGGATGATGATGGCACTGAAGAGCGGCGATTTGGCCGGACTCAAGGTGCCTGAGACGACCTACCAGAAAATTGATAACTGGCTCGATCTGTCACAAGGTTCCGACGGCGAACGATATCTGTATCGCTACAATCCTTATGCTCCCGATACGGCAGAGCAACGCCATGGACGTGTCGCCAGCAAAACCATGACGTCCGTCGGCCTGTTGATGCGATTGTACAGTGGCTGGAAACGTGATGCTGATGAACTGCAGGCCGGTGCCGAGTACCTGCTGGATCACCTGCCGGCAAACGGCACGTTACGGAATCCTCAACGAGATACCTACTATTGGTATTACGCCACGCAATTCATGTTCCACATGAAAGGTGACTATTGGAAGAAGTGGAATGCGGCATTGCATCCGACACTGGTTGATACCCAGGTGATGGATGGCGAGTTGGCAGGCAGTTGGCACCCGCGGACTCCGGTTCCGGATCGTTGGGCTGCACACGGCGGACGTTTGTATGTCACCACCTTGAATCTGCTGTCGCTCGAAGTGCATTATCGCCACCTGCCGCTGTATGACGACACGGCGAAATAAGGTGCTCGCTTGCCCGGGTTCCGCTGGGTTCTCGGGCCGCTGATCCGTGGTCGGCACGCTGCGGCCGAAGATGCCCGGCTTAGCCCAGGATTTCTCGTTTCTGCTGGAGGTAATCCCAGACGACGTAACGATCCAGGTCATTTCCTGCGGTGAAGAAAACTCGCCCTTGGGTCGATTCTGCCAGGCGATGTGCGAAGCGAATATCTTCTTCGGTCTGCGACCAACTGGGGACCAGGAACATGTTGATCGTGATTTCGTCTCGCTGGCACAGCATGCCTTCCCGCATGGTGGCTTCTTCGGTCTGCGGATCGGGTGGGTAGAGCAGGTACAGCATGGACTCTTCAAAGTGCGCTGTGGGTAAGCCGTCGGTGATTAAGATGATTTGACGGTTGGGAGTATCCTGGTTGGCTAACATCAACCGCGCGGTCCGCAATGCGTGCTGGATGTTGGTAAAGTGTGGTGGCAACTGGTACTCGCTGATTCCCGCATCGCTCATATCGGCCCGCAGTCGCACCACAGGGTCGTGGATGGTGGGATTTTTGGGCATCAGCTCGGCGATCTCACTGCTGCGGCGGGGTTTTGCCAGCGTAAACATTTCAATGAACTGGAGATAATCTCCGGGGTACTCGCTGCGGATCAGTCCGTCCAGGGCAAGGGCCATGCGTTTGACATTGATGTATTGCCCGTCGTAGCGCATCGAACCACTCATGTCCATGATCACCACAGTGGCACATTTGGGAGAGTTGCGCGTTTTGTGAATCTCGATGTCTTCGCTTCGCATCCGCAGTGGGTGGGAGCGTTCGCCGCGGACCATGGCGTTGATCATGGACTGCGGGATATCCATCTGTGAGATGGAGTCGCCGAACTCGTAGGGTTTGGTCTGTTGCATTTCGACCGCACCCTCGCCTGTGATGGGGCCGGTGTGCCGTCCGGACCGGGAGGCTTCAAGGTGACTGAAGATCCGTTCGAGCAGTTTGCCCTGGAACAGTCGATACGCCTGGGGGGTCAAACGAAAAGCGCCCTGGTCTAATTCCAGTCCCTGACGCTCGGCCATCTCGCGGACCATGTTCTCGACCATCTGTTGCAGGGCGTCGAGCTGACTCATTTCACCCGGTTCCGCGAATTCTCGTAACGCCTCCATGTCGATCACACCGATTTGCGCCGTATCGCGCGCCTCCTCGAGTTGCTTCAGCAACTCATCGATTTTTTCTAACTCCTGTTTGATTTCCAGTGCTTCCGCAACCGTCATGGGGGTGACGCCGGTGAAGGTGTACTTGGCCACCAGTTCGTGAACCTGATATTTTTCCCCCAGGGACTCCATGACGTGGACCAGCTGCCGGGCAAAGGCCGAGCGATCGTCCCGCAGGGAATACCACAGACGCTCGAAGTCGTAGATCTGTTCGTCCTGAACGGCTTGTTCGAACTGTCGCCGTTTGTTGCGATGTGGCTTGACGGACTGTGTCACCTGCCGATAGTTATCTCCAGCTTCGCGCAGAACCTGATCGACTTCGTACGTGGCCAGGATCTTGCGTTTTCGCTCCTCAAGCATCGCCATGAGCGTTTCGAGGCTGGGGCCGAGGCCGGCGATCTGGCTGGGGTCTAAACGGACTGCGCGGGCCAGCTCCTCGTCGGTCAACCGGCGCATGCTTCCATAAGCCAGCAGATGCTCAAAGGCCGGAGAGACGAGGTCGGGTGGCGGCTGTGTGGGGCTGGGGAAATGCTGAGGATCATACTTTTGATAGGTATGAATAATTCCGCCGACATGGGCATTTCGCGTTTTGGCCATGACGTCTCCGTCCGTTCGAGTTCAGCCCGTGCACCACTCACCTCGCCATTTTATCTCGAAGCCGCGTCCTGGGTAGGCAATGCCAGCGACTTTGCTTGACTCGTGATTTTGCCGGGACGTTGCGGGGATTCGGCCCATACCGGTCAGGGTCGGGTGAACTCAAGTGTCCTGGCGTTGCCGTTTGGCTCGGTAAATGATGGAAAATCGAACGAATCCGCCGTGTGAGTGCTGCCTGGGGGCATCTTGTCGCTCATTTGTCTAGCCGCAGACTGCCAGCAACTTTACACTGGAATGGAACCGACTCAGCAGCGAGGTAGTGTCAGTGACACCAGACAGGCAAGACCCACACCGCGAATCGGCGGACCCAGAGAAAACACTGCACACCGACTATGGTCAGCAGCAGGGTGACGATTCTGCGCCGCCAGAGCAGGCAGCGGATGCGGATACGCCTCCGGCACCCTCGGCAGCGTCAGGCGATGACAAGACGTTGGTGCATGATGCGCCGACTCGCAAGTTGGGACGCTTCACGCTCATCAGAGAACTGGGGCAAGGCGGGATGGGGGCTGTCTACCTGGCTCTGGACCCGCAACTTGGCCGCAAGGTAGCGATCAAAGTCCCCAACCTGGAAGGCAATGAAGGGACTTCGATTGCCGACCGTTTTCAACGCGAAGCCAAGGCGTTGGCCTCCCTCGAACATCCCAACATTTGTGCTGTGTACGAAGTCACGCCGCAATTCATTGTCATGGCGTACATCGAGGGTAACGGCCTCGATGCGTTTATCAACGCAGATCGCCCTCTCCCGATCGACCGTGTGATCAAATTAGTGCGTAAAATTGCCATCGCGCTCGAACACGCGCATCAGGGCGGTGTGATCCATCGGGATCTCAAGCCAACCAACATCATGATCAACCGCCGCAACCAGCCGGTGGTCATGGATTTTGGACTCGCGCGACGGGAAGGCAATGAGGACGAAACGCTCACGCAGCAAGGTCAGATTCTGGGGACCCCCGCGTACATGCCGCCTGAGCAGGTGACGGGGAAGCTGGAAGACATGGGGCCCGCGTCGGATATCTACGCGCTGGGGGTCATCCTCTATGAATTATTGACCACCAAGCGTCCGCTGGAATTCAACGACGATTTGTTGGCCATGATCTCGACCATTGCCCTCGAGATCCCTGATCCACCCTCGACCCATCGCTCGGAAATTGATCGGGAACTCGATCGTATCTGCATGAAGGCAATGGAAAAAAATGTCGAGGACCGTTACGACTCGATGGCTCAGTTCGCCGAAGCACTGACGACCTACCTGAAATTGAATCGGGGCGACAGCAGTGACCCCAATGAAAGTCTTGTGCTGGACACCCAGCGGATTGTTAGTGACGATCTGCTGACGGTTGATTTGGCTTCGATCGACGTAAAAGACACGCGGTCGTTGCAGTTGCAACCGATCGGCGATAATTCGATGGGCGACAAAACCGAGTGGAATAAGCACAAGGTTGCCCAGCGGAATAAAAAGGCGTTAGAAGAATTGCGGGCACGCGCGGCAGTTCGTCGGCAAATCCAAGTCATCGCTGCAGTGGTAGGTGGAGTGTGCTTGTTGTTGTTGCTGGTGGTGATGTTTGTTGTTTTTGACTACCTCAACGGGAAAGTGATCGTGCGCCCCCCGCTTGGCAAGCCACTGCCGGATGAGCTGACGATCACACTGCAATCGGACGCCGACTTGATCGTGCTGGCTTCCGCAGATGACTGGCGAGCGACGGTCCCTCCCGGAGACTACTCGGTGGCGTTGGGTGGGGGCGAGGACGGTTACGAGATTGCCGTAAAGTCCCTGCACGTGAATCATTTCGGGCGTACGTTGCTGGCGGTGCACGCGCGCGAAGAAATTGACCTGACTGATCCAGGGGTGAACGCACAAGCTCAGTTTGCCGCCAAGAACCAAGACGAACCGTCCGCAGATGAAACGGGCACTCCGGCGACGAAGACGGCTCCGCAAGTCCTGCGGATTGGAGACTTGCAGGAGGGTGAGCTCAGTTTGCAAAAAGAAACGTTACCAGATTCACGCATTCGCACGACATTCACCTTCCGGCCATGGGCGGAGCACGGTCAGGATGCTTCGGTGGTGACCGTTCCGGAGGTCAATAATTTCTTTCAAGGTGCGATTACCGTGGAGGCGGATACGAACTTCGGCCAGCACGAAACGTTAGACGTAGCGTCTTCGCCTTTCGGCAACGAGTTTGCCTTGAGCCGTGCCTACTTGCGATTCGACCTCAGTTGGTTGGAGGAGGAACGCGAAATTGAACAAGCGTTTCTGGTCCTGCATGCCGCAGAATTGGCCAACGCCCGAGCGCTGCGTGGCAATAATACCCTGCTGGTCGGACAACTGACCGAGCCCTGGGAAGAAGACATGGTGACGTGGCAGCGGCAACCTGCCATGGAAAAGATCGCAGATGATGACGGTAGCAGCTTCATTCGAATCGCTGCCGGCACGACGGAAGACGTGGTCTATAAGATCGACATCACACCGATCGTGCAACAGTGGCATAAAGACGCCAGCAGTAATTTGGGGATCGGCATTCGCTTGGAAGCAGAAACGGGGAATGCGGCGGCGCGGTTTGCCAGCAGCGACGCAGAAGACGAATCGCTGCGCCCCGCGCTGTTGATTACGACGACGACCGCCGCGCCGTAGCCGTGGCACGACGCTCGCTCGCCGAGAACGCAGCGACCGAGCGCAGGCAAGTTGCGTTTAGAACGGGTGTTTCCCTTTTCGTGCAGCCTCCAGGACCTGCTTGCGATCCATGGCCGCACCCGGGTCTCCTTGGTCCTGCATCCAACGGTCGAGTTCCCGACGTAACTCAGCCAAGACCGCTGCATGGTTTGGGTCGTCCACAAGATTCTTCAGTTCATACGGGTCGCTGGCTGTGTGATAGAGCGCTTCGGGAGGCCGTTTCATGTAGCGTTTCACAAGCTTCTCGGTTTGGGGATCACGTTCACTATGAAACATCCAGGTTGCCCAATAAGGATTATTGAGTTGCCCGTCTCCCTTCATGCCCATCAGGTGTTTCTCGATATAAATTTCCTCGGGTAAGAGGTTGCGGATGTAGCGATAGGTGCCGTTGGTCACGGTGCGAATTGGATACGCAGGTCCTTCGGGAACATTGTTGTGCACGCCGTAGGCAAAACGCCGATGCGACCGCTCGGGTGCGGTGAGCGTTTTGGCAAAACTGGTGCCGTCGTAGGGATGGTCTGCCACGTTCCCACCCGCCAGTTCGACCAGCGTGGGCGCGATATCGGCGTACTGCACGATGGCATCGGTGCGTTTACCCGCAGGAATCTTGCCCGGCCAGCGGACCACCAAGGCGGTGTGCAGGCCACAGTCCCAGTTCGTCCACTTGCAGCCGGGAAACTGTGCCCCCTGCTCCGAGCTAAACAGGACCACGGTCCGATCCGCCTGCTGGGTTGCTGCCAACACCTCGAGGATCTCACCCACCTGACGATCCATATAAGTGATTTCTGCCAGATAGCGTGAAAACGCGTTGCGAGTGACTTGGGTGTCGGCCAGATAGGGAGGCAGTTTGAGCTGTGCCTCGGGGTATTGGGAAGCATCCCCCATGACCCACGGGACATGCGGTTCGACGAGCGCGACGACCAGACAGAATGGCTGCTGGCGATCGCGCGTCATGAACTCGCGAATGCTGTTGGTGGAATGTTGCCGAGTCGGATTGCGAACGCAGTTTGCATCAAAGCCAGCCACACTTTCAAAAGGAAATGCGGGCGCGGGGCGAATGTGGGTTTTTCCCGCCAAACCGACGCGATACCCCAGCGGTTTCAGATGGTGTGGCAAGCTGGTCGTTTGGGGGCGACTGCCGGAATGGTTCCAGGCTGCACCGTTGCGGACCGGGTGTTGGCCGGAATACAACTCTGAGCGGCAAGGTTGGCACATCGCCTCGCTGACATACGCGCGTTGAAAAACCAGACTCTGTTTAGCGAAGGCGTCGAGATTGGGTGTCCGCGCATTTTGGCCGCCGTAGATCGGTAAATCACTGTGCGTGCAGTCGTCGGCCAGGATGATCAGGAAGTTCGGAGGTTGGTCACTTTGTACCGTGCCGACGAGCAGCGAGGTGGTGAGCGTGAACCAACCAATGCAGAATCGATGCGTTTTGCCAGTCATGTGTTGACTCCAGCGTTTGAATTACTTGCCGTGTCTTTCAGCATACTGCTGCGGTGTGATCCAACTCAACGCCGCCCAGTGCTCTGTATCGTTCGTTTGCGGCTTGCCAGCCGTCGTGCGTCCCGAGCAGACAATCTCAGTCGCTTGCTGTTCAAGTTGCCGAGCAATGTTGGGCTGTTGGGCCAGGACGTTTCGGCGTTCTGCAGGATCGGAAGCCAAGTGGTATAGTTCGGCCGACTGTTTGCCGAATGGCAAGATCAGCTTCCATTCGCCGCTCCGAATCGCGAAACGTCCGTTCGCGGCGTGATGCATCAGCGGCTTGCGCGTCGGACTGGGGGCATCCGGGTTTTGCAGTGCTACCGCGAAGCTTTGGCTGTCCTCACCCGCATTTTCCGGCAGTGGGACGCCGGTGATTTCTGCCAGAGTTGCCAGGAGGTCCGTTTGGCAAACGGTGCCTTCCCAAACACGTCCGGGTTGTCGGATGCCGGCGGGCCAACGGACAATGAAAGGCACGCGGTGTCCCCCTTCGTAAACGGATCGCTTGCCGTCGCGATAGGGCCCATTGCTGGCGTGTTGGAACCTTGCTTTGCGTTCTTTCCAGGTTGTCTCCGGCCCGTTGTCACTTGTGAAAACCACCAGAGTATTCTCGGTCAGTTTCGCTTGATCGAGAAAGTCAAGCACGCGGCCTACGTGGTGGTCGGTTTCGATCATGAATTCACCGTAAGCACCGGCTTCGCCCTGACCCCGAAACGGTTTGATCGGGATCACCGGTTTGTGCGGCGAGGTGTACGGCAGGTAGAGGAAAAAAGGTCGACCTTCTGGATCACTCGAGGCACGTTTCAACCAAGCGATCGCTTGATCGGTGAACCGCGTGAGGCACTCCGAGTCGACAAAGTCGGGCGCCACTTCCATTCCCGGCTTGCCCAGAACAATTTCGGTGTCCTCTGCGGTGTCCTGATATGGCGGCTTGATGCGATAGTCAGCGATTGCCAACGCATTGGGTTTCTTTGCGGTATAGAGAGTCGGTGGTACCTTGGCATGGCGCCCTTCAAACCAGGCCAGGACACCATAGTTCATCGACGCCGGAATGCCGTAGTAGTAGTCAAAGCCCTTATCCAGTGGCATATCCCGTGTCGGCTGTGTCCAATCGCGATGGCCGACTTCGCCCGGGAAGTCCATTCCCAGATGCCATTTGCCGACCATGCCCGTCTGGTATCCGCGGGTGCGTAAGAGCGAGGCGAGAGTCCAGCGCGTATCCGCAATCAAACAGGGTTTCTCGGCACCAAAGACACCTCGCTTTAACGTCGTCCGCCAACTGTAACGCCCTGTCAACAGACCGTATCGTGAGGGAGTACAAACGGTGTCCGAGCAGTGTCCGTCGGTGAAGCTGACGCCCTCGCGAGCCAAGCGATCGATGTGGGGTGTGCGAAATTTGGCAGCCGGGTTGAGGCAACTGGCGTCACCATATCCCATGTCGTCGGCCATGATCAAAACGAGATTGGGTCGCGAGGCTTGATCGGCGTTAACTGGTTGCGTATGAATCACTTGTGCAACGAGTACCACCACGGCCGAAATGGCCAGTGTAGTTATTTTGTGTAGCAAATGACGCGGGAATGACCGGCGGCAACCGGCCTGCGTTATGGCAAGGAATAGAAACATGATGAATCCTCTATTTCTCATCGCGCGTGCGCTGCGCTCGATTCTCGCTCGCTCACCACCGCGCTATCGGTGCGCAAAAAGACCAAGGGGCCACGGGCGGCAACCCGTTTGGCTGCCCCTGGGCGGCAAGGAACCGAAACCGGTTCCGCCTTCATTGTCTTCCCCACGATTTCCACAGTCAATTCCCAGCGGCAACTGGGTCAACAACGAAAGGACAAATGACCAATGGCAAGGAATCGAAAACAACGTCGCCAGCAGCATGGATCTGCCTGGCATTGGAAGCAGACGGACTGCTGGTATTCCACC
>NZVR01000209.1 GCA_002701545.1 Blastopirellula sp.
AGCGACAGTTACTTTACTGCTCACGTGAGTGGACATGATCCGCGATGTTCCTTTGTGACCGGCAGGGTGATTGAGGGCTGCCGGTCGGTGTATTTTGTAAGCAGCTGGCGACATGGTGTTTCGCCGTTTCGGTGAGCCGTCTCCTCATCGAGAGCTCATCCGAATCCACTGCAACGTTAGGGTTCGTTTTCGTCGAAACCGCAGTCAAACATGGCTGCCAGTTCCTGTAACGCCTGTTCGGCATCTTCACCTTGCGCTTCCAATTGGAGCTCTGTTCCTTGAGCCGCACCGAGTGTCATAATTTCGAGGACACTTTTGGCGTCGAAACGATCGCCGTCGCGAACGAATGCAATGCTCGCTGAGAATTCCTGAGCCTTCTGTACCAACGCATCTGCGGGGCGCAAATGCAGGCCCTTGGAATTCTTGACGGTGACGGTTGTTGATAGAGCGATGTCGGACATGGGAAGGCGCCGAACGTTTACTCGAAAGGATGCGCTCGTCACTCTGCCGTAGGAGTTCGGCGAAAATAAAGAACGCTGAGAGTCAGTGGCTGCGCGAGCGCGATCGCAAAGTTTGGCTCGCAAACGGCCAGTCACTATACAAATTGATTGTTGTCTGCCTCTTCCAACAGCTGTTGGATGTCGTCGGCGGACTTCGCTTGCTTGAGAAAACGACAAAACGTGTCGTCACGCAACTGGCGTGAAATGTTCTCCAATGCCCGCAGGTGGTCTCCGGGGCGATCGGGCGGAGAGATCAGCAAAAACAGAAGGTTGACCTGCTCGCCATCCAGACTGTCGAAGTCGACGCCCTCGGCACTCACGCCCACCGTCCCAATCAACGAATCCACGCTGGGGTGCTTGGTGTGAGGGACTGCGATCCCCCGACCGATGCCGGTGCTACCCAATTCCTCGCGTTTCATGATGGCCGCGACGATGTCGCTGCGATCATCCTCTTTGATGCTGCCGGCCGCGACCAGCGAGCCGACAAGTTCTTCAATCACTGCTTCTTTGTTCGTGGCAGCGAGATCTGCGTTGATCGCGCCGGCACTCACGAAGTCTGCAAACTTCATCTCGTGATTCCTTCAGTGTAAGTCCTGTGTGTATGGGCGAGCGGTGATGTCCCGGCCACGTGTCGTGAACGACCGAGTGTGGCACGTCAGCTCGCAAACGGGGGGCTGATTTTCACTGCGTTCCATCGTTTTCGGGCACTTCCATGTGCTTGATGCTTGCCGCTCGATGATCCGAATGCTTTTCCTTATGCTTCCGCAATTGGTGCTCGATTTTCTGGATACAACTTTCCAGGGCCCCGATGAGGTCACCCTGGTCCGTCGCCACAAAATCTTCCGCACGTTCCGCGGTCACACGGATCTCTACATTCGGGGCATCTTTGCTTTCTAAATCAGCCGTAACTTGAATTGACGTAACGCGTTCGTAGAATCGCTGTAGCTTTTCGACCTTCGCGACCATTTTATCTTTAGTCTGCTGAGCCAATTGCCCGTGGCGAGCTGAGACGTTGACCTGCACATTGAACTCCCATCGCTAACTTCTGATCTGGCAAGAAGTTTCTGTTTTTTCCAGCCAGCTGCACTGTGATATTCTACTGCTCGTATGCGGAGCGGACAAACGCAAATCAACAGGGAAACGAGATTGCCTAGATTAACACGCGGTGAACTTGACATCCCGACGGTGGGAACGCGGCGTGACGTCATCGTGGAGAGTCCCGGTTAGTTTGACGTAACTATCGATCGGATTTGAACTTATCGTTAATGGCGTCATCTGAGAACCAAGCTGCTGGGGGCGATTGGCGCGACTCTCCCGGCGGCAGTGGGCTGGCAACCACCACGAGGCGATTGACAGCCAATTCCTCTCGACCGTAAAATTTCAAGTTTTCTCCCAATTGACAGTCGTCCACTAGCCAACCGACTCGCCGGTTATCGCGACATTTTGCCACATGCATGAAGCCATCGCTAAAGCCGACGTTCTGATTGAAGCTCTGGGCTGGATCCGCCGTTTTCGAGATAAAGTGACGGTGATCAAGCTGGGTGGCAGTCTGATGGATGATGAAGAGGCGATCAGCCACGTGTTACTGGACATTGTGTTCATGGAGACGGTTGGCATGCGGCCTGTGGTTGTCCATGGAGGGGGTGCTGCGATCAGTCGGGCGATGGATCAGGCGGGAATTTCACCGCGTTTCGTCCAAGGGCGTCGGTACACCGATGACCCAACGTTGGAGATTGTGGAACGTGTCCTGGCAGGCGAAGTCAATGATCGCATCGCCTCGAAGATTGAGTCCTTGGGCGGTCGGGCGATGACGCTGAATTTTCAGTCGACCAATGTCTTGCGCGGCGAGAGAATCCAATTGCAGGACGATTCGGGTGCGGAACTCGACTTGGGACACGTAGGTAAGGTGACCGAGGTCGATCGGCTGGTGATTGAAAACTTGTGTTACGCCGGGCAGGTTCCCGTGATTCCGTCGATGTGCGTCGATGCAGCAGGGCAAAAAATGAACGTCAACGCGGACACCGCAGCGACGGCAGTCGCTCAGGCGCTGGGGGCTGAGAAACTGGTGTTCTTGAGCGATGTGAGTGGAGTCTGTCGGGACAAGGATGATCCGTCTTCGTTGATTCATTCGCTGACCGCAGACCAAGCACGTCAGTTGATTGCGGACGGATCGATTTCGGCAGGGATGATTCCCAAAGTAGAGGCCTGTTTAGAGACACTCGATCGAGGTGTTGGCAAGGTGCACATCGTGGACGGTCGGGTGCGGCATTCGTTGTTGCTGGAAATCTACACGAGCGAGGGTGTGGGTACCCAGATGACCAGAAATAATGCATGAGAGTCTGTCCGCGTGGCTACAGGCCGAGGTGAGATGCCTTGGCATGTTTCGCCAAGTCATTTCACACATAGCATGACATCAAACGGGATAATCACATGACGACGACCGCTTCATCGCAAGAGATCATGGGTGTATTCGAGCAGTTTGTCATTCCCAACTACGTGCGTTACCCGCTCTGCCTGGTGCGTGGCGAAGGATCACTGGTATGGGATAGTGAAGGTAAGGAGTACCTTGATCTGTTTCCGGGCTGGGGCTGTAATCTGCTGGGGCATTGCCCCCCGGCAGTGGTTCAAGCGGTGCAGGAGCAGGTTGCGGAACTGATACACGTTCCCAATACGTGGCACATTGAAGCACAAGGTCGCTGGGCGGAACTCTTGTCGAAGCACAGTTTTGGCGGCAAAGCGTTCTTTTGTAATTCCGGTGCGGAGGCGAATGAAGCGGCGATTAAATTGGCGCGCCTTCATGCGGCGCCCGACCGTTATAAGATCATTACCTTTGAGGGAGGTTTTCACGGGCGGACTTTGGGAGCGACAACAGCCACTGCCCAACCGAAATATCACGAAGGTTTAGGGCCGTTAATGGCTGGTTTCCGTTACGCACCGTTTGGTGACCTGACTGCGGTCAAGAACCTGGTGGATGAGGAAACGTGCGCCATCATGGTTGAGCCTGTTCAGGGGGAAGGTGGAGTGCAGATTCCTGACCCGTCCTTCCTGGCCGGCTTGCGTTCGATCTGTGATGAGCACCAGTTACTGTTGATATTCGACGAAGTGCAAACGGGATGTGGTCGGACCGGAAAATGGTTTGCTTATCAGCACTTTGGTGTCACTCCGGATGTCATGACTCTGGCTAAAGCCGTTTGTGGTGGTGTCGCCGGCGGAGCGCTGCTGACGACGGCAGAGTTGGCTCCGAGTTTGCGGCCAGGGATGCATGCCGCTACGTTTGGCGGTAATCCTCTTGCGGCGCGGGCCGGCATCGCTGTCTTGGAGACGATCGAGCGCGAAAACCTGTTGGAGAACGTCACCGAGCTACAGCAGATATTCCAGACTCGGTTGAGCCCCTTGGTCGACGATTGCGAAATTGTCGAAGAATTGCGGATCTTGGGCATGATGATCGGCATCCAGCTCAATATCGAGGGGGCGACCATCGTGCAGGCGTGTATGGACCGTGGCTTGCTAATCAACTGCACCCAGGGGACAACCGTCCGCTTGTTGCCTGCGATGAATCTGAGTACTGAAGAGGCAGAACGCGGCTGCGACATCCTGATTGAAACATTGATGGAAGCGGCATTGTAGGTCCCCGCGACATGAGAGGCGCTGCATGGCACCCCGACATTTGGTTTCGTTATTTGATCTCACGACACAGGAGATCGAGCAGATCTTTGCGATCGCTCGTGACCTGAAAGCGAAGTTGTCAAACGGTATCCGCGAACCCCTGCTGCCTGGGCGGGTGTTGGCCATGCTGTTTGAGAAGCCATCGCTGCGGACGCGGGCCAGTTTCGAGGCCGGGATCGTCCATCTTGGGGGAAGCAGTATGTTCCTCGGTGCGGATGCCGGTTGGGGCCAGCGTGAGTCGACCGCAGATTTCGGCCGTGTCCTCAGCGAGTTTGCTGATGCCATCGTCTGTCGGGCCAAAGAGCATCGTAAAGTCGAGGAACTGGTAGAACATTGCTCCTGCAGCGTGATCAATGGACTCACCGATTGGTGTCACCCCTGCCAGGCACTGGCAGATCTTCTCACGCTCGAAGAGCGGCATGGGACATTGCAGGGTCTGAAATTCACTTACGTGGGTGATGCGAACAATGTTGCTCGCAGCTTGGCGATCGCATGCGGCAAGCTGGGAGTCGATTTTCACATTGCTTGCCCGGCTGCTTACCAGTTTGATGAGCCTTTTCTGGAACGGATGCGGCAAGAGTTGCCAGATGCGACGTTGACAGTTTGCGAAGATCCAGTGCCGGCGGTGACCGATGCGCACGCCGTCTATACCGACGTTTGGGCCAGTATGGGGCAAGAGGCAGAAGAGCAAGAGCGGGCGGCTGCGTTTGCTGACTATCAGGTCAACGGGCAGTTGATGGAGCATGCCCCGGACGCGGTGTTCTTACACTGTCTACCAGCCCGACGCGGGATGGAGGTCACGGACGAAGTGATGGATGGTCCGCAAAGCGCCGTCGTGCAACAGGCTGGAAACCGAATGCACGCCCAGAAAGGTGTGTTGGCGTTTCTTCTGGGGGCAGCCGGTAGCCAGTCATCAGCGTAGAGCGTAACGGCGCAGCCTGGCCGAAGCGTTGCAGCAAACGTAACGCTTATTAGCGACGAAAACGCGGTAGGAATGCCAAAGCGATGCTGAGCAACATCATGGCCACCCCGATGAAGTTGGGTTTCAGGTAAAGGAACCAGAAGAGGCCTGTTGCCAGTAGCAAACTGAAGCCAAATCGATGAATCAGGGACGTGACATGGTGCCGACGAACGAGGAGGCAACCCGTACACGCCAACATGAAAATCGCAAGTCTCCCGAGCCATGTTTCGGTGTCACTGATGCGTGCTCGTTTGCGCATCAAGTCGATCGACAACGTCGTGGCGGATCCTGGTTGTTGGATGGCGAAACGACTGGCCGCTTGGGGTGAGCGTTGGTTGGAACGATGACGCACCTTGGGGGACCCTGCGAGTGCGGTCTGGCAGGTGGCCTCCATCCCGAGTTTATTCGCTAGTTGCAGTTGTTGCTGATCAAGCTCTTGTACCAGAGAGTCACTGCTTGACGTCAGCAGGGAACGTTGTTGCAACGCCTGTTGGCGATCATTGGCATACCGTTCGATCCAGTGGGAATACCAGCGTTCACGAGTTTCTTTCGGGGCTGCCAACTGGTCGCTCAACGCATAGTTGATCGTTGCGGACACATCCTCGAGTTGACGCAGGCGATGTTCACTGGTGGTGCATGGTTTGCCTGCAGGTTTCCAGGAAACGTAGGGGTCGGCGTTGGCCACCGAAACGATCGTTTGTTCCACGGGGATGTCCATGATTTCTGGAAAACGGAGTGTGCTTGTCTTCAGGGCCGCGGCGGTCGTCAGCGTTCCACTAAAAACGATTTCACAGGTGACCGGCAAACGCCGCTTGCCGAAGCTGATCTTGAGCAGTCCGTCGTCCAGTGAGGTGTTGGCGACCTTGGAATCGACGAGCACTTCCAGGATCTTGACGTTGTCCGGTATGCGGACGGTACATCCCGGTGTGCGGGGGTTGCGTACATTGGCAGTCAGGCAGCCCTGCCAGGTCTTCGCTCCGGCAATCTGTAGCTGGCAATCCAGCAGGCCAATCTGGGGAGGAGGGATTTGCTCGGAGTCCTGTTGTAGCGTAGCGCGGTACGTGTCTTTCGTGGCGCGGAACAGCGTGAATTGACTGAGTTCTGCTTGTTTCTCAAAGGGGCGAGGGACGGCGGCCCGGCGGAGGCCATTGAAGTTCCAGGTGATCTCCTGCTCACCCAGCGATTTGGGTAGGGCGACGAATTGTTGAACCGCTTCGATACCGGGAGTGTGAATCGTGGGCAGTAGAGTGAGTTCTTCATCGGCAGGCGTGAAGGGGGCAGCAAGTGTGAATTCAAAAGGACCGCGGAAAGGCTTGCCTTGGAGTTGGCGTATCAGGATGCTGCGAGTCAAACCTGTTGAGGGGCTGCCTAGCTCAAACTCAAATCCAGGTGAGATGGTGAAGTCGTCACCCCATTCGACAGGACATTGAAGTTGGACATAATCCAGTCTTCCCTGGGGCACTTGGCCTGCCAAGGTGAACTGACTGATCCACTGCGCATCGTGACTCGTCAGGGTTGTTAATGAGACTCCGTTGACAACAGCACGGTTGCGGCGCGTGACCAGTTTGCTGGTGGTGATTGCTTCGTAATCGCTAATCAGAAAAGCTGCTGTGGGCCAACTTGGCGAAGTGATCTCTAGTGCCTCATCGGTCACTTCGATCGCTTCGCTGCCAGGCCCCGTAAACGTCACTGCAACTTCAGCGGAACGCGTCTGGTAGACGTCGACACGGTGGGTTCGCGAGGCAGTCTGGTTAAGCCAGACGGTTGGCAATGGGGAACCGGAAGCCGGAAGTTCCACTCGTGCTTTGAGTGCGATCGTGAACTCATCTTGTAAAGGCTGTGCGACCGCGGCAATGAGTTGGCCACTGGCAGCGCGTGTCCAGGTGGTGGGGATCTTGCGATCTCCTTGTTGGACAACGATTGACTCGACACTGCATGCATCAGGGACACGCCAGGGCAACTGCCCCAGCTCGCCCTCGCGCACATCCACTGTCGCTTGGTAGGCAATGTCGGCTGCGCGGTCTGCGACCGTCAAAGAGACATGTTCGTCTAACGTAAGTTGGGTTGGCTTGAAAAAAGTTTTGATCGTTCCCGACTTAAAAGCGGTTGAAAGATCAGCAGCAAGTTTCAGCGTCGGGTCCTCTTTGCCCCAGGCATTTTCGAATTCGCTCGGCGTGAGAAAGGCCACGTCTTCGTCGAAGGTCGTGTCGACTTCCAGGTCGGGGGCGACTGAGATTCCCAGCCAATGTCTGGCGGCAGGTTGCGTCGCTGGAGTAATTCGTGGAATCAGCAAATGTCCCAGGCCAGAAGCTTCAGTCACCAGAAAAGAAGCATTGATTTGCATGCCATCGGTGGCGACGTCTACGGCTTCGTCAACGGTGATTGCCACGCGGTTCAGGTTGCCAACGCGAGAGATACTGCTTTCACACATCATTCCGTTGATCACCGTGCGTATCACCCGCAGGCGGGGATCCACGTCAAGGTCCACGCTGGGGAAGGTTTGTTCTTGCGGTGAATATTCCAGCTGCAAGTCAACGACTGCTGCACCGGGTTCGATCGTTAGCCGGGTGAGTTGCTGGGTGGGAGCTTTGGGTTGCGCGGTTGCGGTTGCCGAACCGGACCAATCAATGACGAGCCGTTCGGCCGGGCCATGTTGCACGTTGTAGGTGCGGCGATCCGAATCGTGAGTGCTGGCGCCTCGAGATTGGGGGAAATCCAGTTTGGGAGCTCCATTAGGCACGGATGCCAGTATTCGGGAAGATGGTATGGCAGGTATCGGCAAATCAAGCCGTTGTTCAGGCGTGACACCTTTGGCCGGCGAGAATTCGATGGTGACCTCAAACTCACCCTCATCTTGGAAGTCGAGTTCCAGGGCATCGCTTGCTTGGGTCCAACGGAAGGGGATTTGTTGACCGCCCACGCGCACGTCCACCACTTGCATGTCTTCCTTACGGAATGGCACACGCAGCGAACGTGAAGCAGTCGGGATAAAGACACTCAGTGTCGCTCTCACGGGAGCTAATTCAAAACGGTCAGCAGTTGCCCCTGAGACCAATTGGACATCGTACATCGCATCGGTAATGACAGGGATGTCGTCGGCGGTAGGCGCTTGCTGTAGTCGCCGTAACGCGGCATAAAGAGGTGCGGGTAGATAGTAGCTGTCCTGAGCCTTTCCTTCCGGGTCGATCGGTACAAGTACCTCATAGGGTGCAGGCACTGGCACTGGTGTTGGTGCTGGTGTTTCCGTGTCGTCCGCCACTGCCGAGGAGAGTGGAGCCAAGGCGAGTAGCAGGAGCGCTGAGACACCGACAGCTCCGGCGATCTCCGATGGTGCGACCTCCGCCCGTCGCGCCGATTTGCTCGGTAGCATGGCTGCTAACGTACCTAGCAGACAACCGATCAACGTCAGTGCGCTGATCGGAACGAGAGGGTATGGGATAAGGAGCGAGCACAAGAGAATCAACGGAGTGAAGAGCAGTGTGACGCGCAAAGTATAGCGGCCAATCCACCAGAAGATGGACGCCGAAATAAGGAATGCAGACCAGGCGAGAGCCAGCGTGTACTTGCGGCCGATTACCATGATGCTCGGTTGCTCACCGTGGGCACTGAAGAACTGAAAAGCAGTGTTGTCGGAAACGCGCTCGACCAGCCTCGCATTCTCTTTCACGGCAAACGCATGGCGGGCAAACGGCCCGAAGAGTCTGTACATGAAGCTGCCGCGTTCATCCAGTGATAACTGGCGACCGGCGAGCAGCAGTTCGCATTGGTTGGGGTATTCGACCGTCCAGGTTCCATTGGCTGGCTGGGCGTTCAGTTGGGGCAAACTTGGCTCCAGTTGTGTGAGCCAGCGGAGACCTGCTTCCCGTGTTTCAAAACGCAAGCTCACATCCACCCAACGCGCTTGTGTTGGGAGGGCGATGGTTTGTGAATCGGTCTGCGGTGCATGGGCAAGAGGCTGTTCGTTGACGTGTAATGCCAGGATCGTGGCACCGTCAGGCATCTTTAATTCCACTTGTGACGCGCCAAAATTCTCGACTTGGAATTCAGCGAGATGCACCGCTCGCCCGTTGGTTTCGAAAGCCGAGTGCAGCGCACAATTCCAGACCACCAGGCGGGCTGCATTTTGGGCCGGCCAGCGCAAGTGAGCTGCTGGAAGGGCGTTTGCAGAATAAACGAACTCCCGGGTCGATGCAGTGCCCGCTGGGGGGGGCAGCGGTCGTAAATCGTCACCATCCACGATCACTGGCTGGAGAGAATCGTCAACGACCAACACGCCTCGTTGGGTTTCTGTAGCCAGTAGTGTAGGGAAGGCGATAGGAATGTCGTCTTGGTAGTTTCGCTGCCGCGTGCCTTCGACGGTGAAAGGGGTGTCTTGCGGAGCATTGAGTGAGATCTTCCAGGTTTCACCACCCTCTAAAGCCCGTGCTTGTTGCTCTTCGACGGTCAGCTTTTGCGCCGTGATTTCGCTGACCTCAGTCGTCGCCCGCCAGACAATGGGTTCGTCATGTGCGGTGAGAAAATGGATGTAGACGGTGTCAAGTTCGCCTGCGATCGGTGTGCACGATGCCGTTATGACCTCCTGGATCGCATCGGGACTTGTTACCAATGTGTAGCGAATGTTGCCCGCAAAGCTTGCGTCGGAGAGACGCGTTCGAATGTCAAAATTGTGGTCGGGTTGCAAGACGTACACCGATGCGTTCATCGGTGCGTTGGTTAAACGCTGCGCTTCTGGGCTCAGTTCGGCCACGGCGATCCGTTGCGCATGGTGATCGTTCGCGATCTCCATGCGGGTGAGGCGCGGTGCCCGTAGCCAAAGGTAGTGTTGCGTGTCGTGGCTTGCCGAGAACGTCAGCAAAGGCAGCATATTACTGGAAACCCTGCGTCGTATCCCCCGACGCAGTCCCGTTATTTTCATGGTCAATGAACGCTCAGGGGTGAGCGGCTGAGCGAGACGTACGATGAGTTTGCGACCGTTAGAGTTGGTTGCCGATGTCAGCTGGTGGCTGCTGACCATGGACTCGGGAGAAAATGTGAATTGGATATCCGTACCGTTCCAACTTGCAGGAACAGCACATTCGAATTCAAACACCTCACCGGTCGCGGCTGTAAGGATAGCGGTGGTTTCAGAGGAGCATGAATTTGCTTGGAGTACCGTAGAAGTTCCCAAGCGACAAACGAGCTTTGGCTGACGGTAAGTGACTTGTAGTTGTAACGCGGCATCTGGCGAAAATGCGTCGAACGAATAGCTCGTCGCGCCACTGGTTTTTTCATGAGTGCGGTAACGCAGGCCGGAGGGTTGCAGGTCGACCAGTTGCAGCGAGTCAGCGACGACCAGTGACGTCGTGCCGTCGCGCCAGAAAGCATTTCCCACCTCGACGGTTGGCAGCTGCCAAGGGGCATCTACGACCGCTGGGGCGCGGCAAGTGACCTGGACGATTTGGCCTTGTCCCACGAGATCGGAAGCCAGTTTGACATCATAGAGCGTGATGTTCTCGTCGCTGTGAATGGCTTGCCAGCTGGCTCTCTGATTTGAAAAGGTGACGTCTTGCAAGGTCAGCTCATTGCTGACGCGTAATTGAAGTCGATCGAGTGGATTGTCATACACATCGAGATGAAGATTTGCCAGAAGATCGACGGCGTGTCGTCCAACAGTCCACTGTTGTTTTTGTTTGAGAAACACAAGTTTGTTGGACGTGTCTCGCGTCGCCACGAGTTGGACGAGAAAGTTGTCTGCATCCGGGCCCAATTCGATTTGCCAGAGTCGGTCATCAGACATCATGACCGGGTCCTGAGTCATTGGCGTGACCACCCCCCGATCACAAATGAGTTGGAATTTCTGAGGGATCTCAAGCAAGAGGGTGGTCGTGACGGCTTTGGGAAGCGCGAAAGCAAATTCGATTCCGCGGTCTCGGTTTGCCGTTGGTCGCAAAGACCATTCGAAATTCAACAATCGTTGCTCGTTGACCACGACGGCTGCCGGGTGTTGACGCGTGCGACCGACCCGCGCGGGAGTCGCTGCGTCCTCCCATGCACAGGCATTGATGACAATCCCCAGTGGGTTCAAGGGCAACAGCGTCGCTTGTTCTGCGGCCGATTCGATGTTGAGTTGCGCTGTCCCTTGAAATACATCGTCTGGTCGTAACCGCGCGCGATACCTTGCTTGCTGAATCGATGCGGTGCGACCGGTGTTGGTTGACTGCGCACGTCCTTGGCCGATGAGCTTCTCGAATTCCTCTCGCTTCATGATCCGATGGTCGTCGGTCACCTCCGCGATTTGGGCTGCCGGAACTTCAGAGCGGAAAAATTCGATGTTCGGGTTGACCGAGTCATCCGCGCGTGCGCTGGTTGGCTGGCACACCAGCCAGAGCGAAATCATCGCCAGCATCAACGGTAGGGAACGTCTGGTCACGTCACACCTGTGAGTCTGAAGTTGCTGGGATGCGGAGTTGCGTGGGGGCCGTTGTGGTTGCTGGAGCGGAGTCTGCTTCACCGCTTGAGATCAGCACCTCGCCACTGGAGGCTTCATCCACAGTGACCACATGACCATGTACCTGGAATGGCTCTGTGTCCTCGCGCGTGTACCATTCCAGTAGGTAAGAGAGTACGACGAGGACGAGTCCGATAGCTGAGGTTTGTGCGATCAGCAACGCTTGTTCTGGAAGCACTTGCGCGCAGCCCAGGATTGCGCAGCCCAGTAACAATCCGATTGCGGGATGTCGCAGTCTCGGCAGCGCGATAAAGAACAGGCCGCCGACCATCACAAGGCCGGATGCCAGGCAGACGACGACATAACGCTGTACCAGAATGATCTCTGTGTCCGGCAATGGCCCTCGCACCTCGAATAAGTAACTATTGGTATCTTCTTGGCGGAGGGTTGGTTGAGAGATTGCGGAGGCGCGCGCTTCCAGTTCGGCTTGAGATAATGCCGACTGGTAACCCCACATCAAACCTTTCCATATCCATTGGTGATTGGTCGTTAATGGGGTCGGCATCCACGCGAGGTGAGTGTTTTGTGGTGTGAGCAATTGCCAACTGCTGAACTCGACGTAACTCGTTCCTCGAATACGGGGGCACGTGATCGCGACCGTTTGATACATGCCTCTCGGGAGATCCAGGTCATACCACAATTCGATGACGTGTTTGCCGGTGGTCATGTCGAGTTCCTCGGGCGTGACTACCAAGGTTTGTCCTTGCATCTCGAAGCCGCGACGTCGCCCGTCGATCAACACTTGAGTCGTTCCTGGAATCACTGCCAACGGCATATCGATGTACAGGTTGGCGAGAGAACCTGACAGAGCAAAGACGGCTCGGTCACGACGGCCTTGAGGCAGGATGGTGCTTTGCAGCCAGGTCTGAGTGACAAACAGATGAGGCTGCGTTGCTGCGACGCGAGGCAATTCCTCAAACGTGACACGACCGACCTGCGGGTCAAAAGTCAGTTCACTTGTCTGCTCGTCAAGATCGGTCGGACGATCGCTCAGGGCCTTGCTCGCGTCAGCGACCACGGTTACGTCTGTGTCGTGGTTGACCGTGATCAGGTTCGGTTTGTTGAAGCGAACATCGGGGCCTGTGACACGCACCAAGGGGAGATCCCATTTCTGCGAGGTCATGTTGTCACCGCGTTCGACGGTGAATTGACATTCCAGTACCTGATTGCCCGCGATCGGCTCGGGCAGGATCAGTTGGCATCGACCATCTTCGTCGGCGGAGTTAGGTTCAAGCGAGATGCGGTCCTGATCGTCAACGAGCGAGAATGAGGGAGCGTCGTTCTGAAGCAGAGGCGGTAGCTGAATGTCGATGGTCTCGACCTGGCCGTTGGTGATCAGCAACTCCCACCGCTGCTGGACTGTGGCTTCCTGTTCGGTCAGCCCGATACGATGCTGCGGAGTCACAATAGTAACGCGTTTGGGGCGTTCCACACTGGCAAATAAGATCGCATCTTTGCTGAATTGCAGTTGATGGAAAATCCACTGGTCGGCTTGTGCTTTCTGTGAGTCACGTTGGAGCACCAGAGTGCTGGTCCGTTCCAGGTCTGGCGTGATGGAGAGACTACCTGAGTTTTCAAGCATGAAGGTGGCCGAGGCTACCTGGTTCTCCACAGCGCGAATGGCGACCAGTTTGAGGTCGGTTGCCTGTGCCGCAATTTCCAGCCGAGCGGAGATGTTCAGTGAAAATTCCTTGCGACCTTGGGCGACATCCTTGAGCGTCACGACCAGTTCGCCTTCTGCTGTTTCCACGCGTTCGACGATGTCGGTGGGACCCAGATAGAGTAACTCCCAGCCGGAAAGGTTAAGACGCACTTGCTCGATGGGCGCACCACGCACTTCATACTTTAAATTGGCCTCTTGCAGCACTTCGTCCGCCTCGACGTAGTATTCAACAGTAGGCTCGACACGCACATCACGAGGCTTATTGCTCAGTTCAGCCAATAACTGAAAACCCTGCCGGTCGAAGTGGAAACGCGCGGCAATCTCGCTGTCGTCTTCCACGGCAATCCGTTCGACTGTCCGAGAATAAGACCAATCGACGGACCAGTCCTGCTGCGTGCGCACTTCAATGTCTCCGTACTGAGGTGCTGCACCGATGACTTCGAAACCACCAAGTTGCATTTTTCCGGTGGTCGCGGGGGATTCATCGTCCGCGTTCAAGACGGCTTCCAGACGGACTTTCGTGTTCGCTGGCAAGCTGCGTTTGAACCGTACCTCGGCGTAGTTGGCATCTTGTGTTGGAGCATCTTCCGCAGGCAATGGCTTGAGCTCGTAAGGTAATTCGAACGTGTCATTGCCAGTGCGGAGTTCCATGCGTGGCGGCAACTTTACGAGCAAGCGATCTGCCTGTCCAAAGCTGAGGACATCCAGCGTGGCAACCGCACTCACGTTGGTTAAGTCTTGAATCTGATAGATAATCTGTGAACTGACCTCGAGCTTGCGTTGCTTGCTTGTCATCGGTCCACGTGGAGACCAGTTCAACGTGATTTCCCCACCGGCAAACGATGTGGCGACCGTTGAGCTCTTGTCGGTTGACTTGAACGACGTTTCCAAAGGTCTCTGATTGCCCGTCGCCGAAAAATCGACTTGCGAATCAGGCACGGTCAGTTCTACGTTCGCTTCACGGAGTACACGAGGTAACCGCAGGCGGACCATCTGACCTTCTTCCGTTGAATTCACTTTGGCGGCAACCGTCAATCGCAAATTGTATTTGCGCTTGTTGCCTCGCTTGACCCAGCAACGGTAGCCGGCACTATTCGGTTCGACGTCGAAACGCACATTGGCATCATCGGCGGGGACGACGGAGCGCAAAATCGTGTGGTCGAGTTGCAACGGTATGGGCAGCCAGATATTGGCACCATCGTTCTCGGAAAGAATCACGACTTCCAAGTCAACGGTGAACGTAACCACGCCGCCGGCAACCGTCCCACTCGCGCCAAGCTGGTTGATTTGGTAAGCAGCAGGACCAACAGCCAGATCCTGGTCTTGCCACTTCTTGTATTTTTCCCAGGTGAAGTTGGGGACCCACACGACCTGCCCGTCCTCAGTCTTCATGTACGTGCCGCGCAGCGGTAACTCGCGTATCGAAGGGGGACGCCCTTCCTCAGGCGTAGGCGGTTGGGCTGTGGCGACAGACCAACAACACAACACAACAGCGATGATCGTGCGACCCAGTCCGTTGCTCACGGAAGAATTCCCGATAGGCGGAGGTGGAAGGGAAAGAATGGAAGAGAAGCGTTCCTTTCTATTCTATGCAAAGTTGACGGTATAGCAAAGCAAACGCCGATGCTTCCGATTAGTGGGATTGCAGGATTTGTGCCAGTTCCTCGTGCAGCGGACTGCTCGCGGATGCGACAAATTTGGGATCTTCCAGCACGAAGGGAGAACCATCCAGCCGCGTGATGATTCCGCCCGCCTCAGTCACCAGCAGGCAACCGGCAGCAACATCCCACTTCTTGACGCTGGTGGCCCAGTAGGCGTCCAAACGGCCGCAGGCGACGTAACTCAGGTTCAACGCCGCCGAACCCCAACGGCGCAATGCCTGAGACCGAATTAACACATCCGTGAATCGTTGAATCTCGGGGGAATCCCGCTCGACCTGGGGGGGAAAACTGCTGGCAACCAGCGCCTCACCAAGTGTCTGGCAACGGCTGACCTCGATTTTCAGGCCGTTGAGCGTGGCCCCTTGGCCCAACTCCGCGGCAAAGCATTCTTCGGCGACCGGGTCGTAAATCACTCCAGCGATGACTTGAGAATCGAGTGTCAGTGCGATGGAAACGGCAAATGCAGGGAGGCCATGTACATAATTACATGTTCCGTCGAGGGGGTCGACGATCCATTCGTAACCTTCAGCTGTGGAAGGGGTTGGCGTGTCATCGTCCTCCTCGCCCACAAACCGATGCGTGGGGTAGGCACCGAGGATCAGATCGCGAATGACACGCTGAGAGGCGAGGTCTGCCTCCGTCACAAGGTCTTTAGGGCCTTTCTCTTGTGCCGTAAATTTCCCCTGCCACTGCAGTAATTCACGACCGCCGGCGCGGGCGGCGTTTTCGCAGACTTCGATGAACGACATAGCGGATTTTCCTGAAAGGCGCTTTGGGCAGAGTATAAGCTGCCAAGACGCTGTTTCCTAGCTGCCGAGCGGACCGATGGCCGGCACTCGGTTGCTTTTTTACAACGCAAACTCTGGACAGTGGGCCGATTTCTGATAGTATCAAAGGAGCCGGGACATTTATTTTCGTCCCGGATTATTCTGCCTCTCGAGGCATCTTGGCCTCTTCTCTGTTCCGGCCCCGTCGAGTCGCTTTTTAGTGCCCGACGGGGTTTTTTTATTTTGCCTTACTTTGCCTTAGGGCTGCCAGACGCATGTGGAAGTTGAACGCCAACATCGCCCTGTTGCGAAGGGAGCGTTTCTCCTGCAGCCTCAATCTGGAAAAACCAGACGACGGCCTTGCCGATTTCGAGGTGGATGGATTTCCCGTTGCTGCGCGACTGCTGCGCGTGGCTGCTCCGATGCGACCGCAAGTTGCTGACTGTTACCTGCGCGGCAACGATGTCGTAGTGACCTACCATCAAACCGATCACATTCGACCTCAGGTGGTGTGGCGAGCGGAGCCATTAAACGCTTCTGAAGGATTGCAACTGTCGGTCACGCTGGCCTTGCAGACGAGCCAGTTGTTGAGCGATCCGCAGAGTCAGGTGATTTCTGAAATGCCGGCCACCGAGTGTCTGGCGATCAACTTCGATGCGGGAGATGCGACCGAGTTGGGCACGCCTCAAACTCTGGCGGTGGGCCAAACGACAGCTGTCTTGTTTCGCCCAGAAAATCAGACCTGGAGTATGGTCCAGGCTGTCCATCCCATGGATTATTTGTCGTCTGAATTGCGTTGTCGCAATACCACGGAACTGAGTCACGCTTTGTTCCAGGACAATCTCGAGAAGGGCGTGATACTGAAAGGTCGGGTTGGCTTGTGGTTATTGCCGCGCGCCGATGATGCGGAAGTCGCGGCAGCGTGCATTCGCGCCTTCGTCGCTGCTCCGTTGCCATTGACCACCTAGAACGCGACGCCACGGGCGCTTTGGCCAACTGGCGGGCCGGCGTGACGGGTAGCGTTACCACGTACTTGGCTAGTCGATCGCGGGGTGATAGCCGGCCGCTTGCGTCGGAATGCGGTAGAACCCTTTTCCGGCGGTGATATAGAGCGTGTGGATTTCTTTGCCGCGACCGAAGCTGCAGTTGGTTGGCAGCGTTTGTGTGGCGACATATCCGACTTCTTTTCCGGCGGGTGTAAAGACGACGATTCCGTGTCGTTGCTGCGAGCGGACTGCGGCATAAATGCGTCCTTGAGTGTCCATGGTCATGCCGTCTACGCCCGTTTGTTTGCCAAAGTTAACCAGCACCTGTTTTTTGCCAAGCGTTCCATCTGGATTCACCGGGAGTGCGTTCAAGGTCATGCGGCCCGGTTGAAAATCGGTTTCCAGATCTGCTTTAGCGGAACCGTTGTCGGTCTCGGCAATGTAGATGGTGCGTTGGTCGGGGGACAGGATGATGCCATTCGGTTTATCGATGGCAGAGGTTGCCAGGCTAAGACGTCCATCTGGGTCGAGTCGGTAGACATCAAAGCTTTTCAATTCCATGGCTTCGGGACCCACATATTTGGGATCGGTGAAATAGATCCTTCCGTGGCGATCGATGACCAGATCGTTCGGTGAGTTAAATCGCTTGCCGTTGAATTTGTTGACCAGTACTTTGACTTTCCCGTTTGGCTTGAATTCGACCAGTGCACGATGGCCTTTCAAGGGGGAAGCGCAGCAACCGACCAGGGCTCCTTTGCGAGTGAACATCAGGCCATTGCCCATACCGCTGTCCGGGCAGTAGACAGAAATTTTGCGATCTTTCGGGTTGAACTTCATCACGCGTGCGGGGCCGGACTCGAACGGCTGAGCGAAGTCGGAAAAGTACATACAGCCATCGGGGCCTGCGGCAGCGCCCTCAGTGAATCCACCTTCTTCCCACAAGGTTTCCAGCTTGGCATCCGGGGCAAAGATACCGCTTCCTTGGACGATCAAGTCCTCACCAGCTGCGCTGGCCGCAGTCAAGAGAACGGCTGCAGTCGCCAGATAGTAAGAAACACAGCAGCGAGTCAACGGTTTACTCTTCAAGGGACACCTCCGCGTCGGTAAGTTCGATTCTGAGGGTGTATGGTAGTCGGCTGCAGCGCGCGAGACAAATCTGGCAGAGGTCCGGTCGCAGTGGGGGCGCCATTGGATTAAGTTTGCACGCATGGCCGCAGAAGTGTTTTGACTTGGATCCGGAAAACCAGCCATGAGCATCTATCGTCAATTTGGTGTCGAACCGATCATTAACGCCACGGGAACCGTGACCCGGCTGGGTGGTGCGCCCATGCCGCCGGCCGTTCTGGATGCCTTTCATGCCGCTGCCCAAGACGCGGTTTCATTGGAGGAATTGCAGGCGGCTGCAGGTCGTAAGTTAGCAGCCGTAACCCAGACTGAGGCGGGACTGGTGACCGCCGGTTCGGCCGCAGCGCTGACCTTGGGAGCGGCGGCGATCCTGGCTCGGCACTCGTACCCGCGGATCGAACAGTTACCTCATTGCGACGGGAATCCCTGCGAGTTTCTTGTTGCACGCGACCAACGGAGCGGTTACGACCACGCGGTCCGCGCCGCAGGGGCAAAGCTCGTCGATGTTGGATTTAACGAAGTGGTTTCGGGGGCGGGAGTCCGACGCCCTGAAGTCTGGGAGTATGAGGCGGCGATTACCGATCAGACGGCTGGCGTGTTGTATGTGCAAAGTAACAATTCGCAGCCGGCACTGCAGGAAGTCGTACGCTGTGCTCATGCTGCCGGATTGCCAGTGTTGGTCGATGCTGCCGGTGAGTTGCCGCCCCGAAGTAACCTGGTCGACATTCCTGCCAGCGGTGCGGATTTAGTCGCTTTCAGTGGTGGTAAAGCCATTCGTGGTCCTCAGTCCACCGGCATTCTGTGCGGGAAACGCGAATTCATTTCCTCGGCAGCACTACAGATGTTGGATTTGGATGACCACTATCAGCTTTGGGAACCGCCAGCAGATCTCATCGACACCAGCCAGTTGAGTGGTCTACCTCGGCACGGCATCGGGCGGGGTCTGAAAGTTTCTAAAGAAGAGATTGTGGCATTGTTGGTGGCGGTCGACTTGTTTGTCTCCGGAGCCTACGACGATGATCTTGCGCGAATGCAAGATCAACTGGACGAGATCAAGCGGCTCGTTGCTCCCGCGGATATCGACTGTCAGGTTGTGCTTGCTGCCGATGGTCAGCGTCCGCCGTTATTGCGGATTCAGTTGGATCCAACGCAGCATGCTGCATTCGACATCTGCCGTCAGTTGCGCGCTGGAACGCCAGCGATTTATGTGGGGCATGGTCGCTTGGTAGAGCATCAACTGGTCATCAACCCTTTGGGTTTGCGAGACGATGACGCGACGCTGATTGGCGAGCGCTTATGTCAGTTGCTGGGTGCAACTTAACCGACTCGAAATTCGCGAAGTATCTCGTCATCCAATTCGATTCCCAAGCCAGGGCCATCCGGCACGGGGACGCGACCGTTTTGAAGCGGCGGCAGATTCTTGACGAGCTTGCGCATGAGGGGTGAGGGGCGTAAACAATATTCAACCAGATCGCCGTCTGGAATCGACGCCATCCAATGCAACGATGCCGACAGGTTGATGCCGGTGCTAAAGCAGTGTGGTACGGCTCGGCGCCCTGTTTGTTGACACATGTTCGAGACCCGACGGCAGACGGTCAAGCCACCACAAAAGGCCACATCGGGTTGCACAATATGCACGCCACGGTCGATCAGATCTTCAAAGTCGTGATGGGTGACATCTCCCTCGCCGGCAGCAATTGGTATTGGCGATTGTGGGCACAGTTGTGCGTACCCCTTGCGATCATCTTGTGCCAGGGGTTCTTCCAGCCAGGCAATGTTCCAGGGGGCCAGTTGTTCCGCGCGGCTCGCGGCGGTTTCTACATCCCAGGCATGGCCGGCATCGACCATCAGGTCACGCTCGCCACCCAGTGCTTCGCGCGCGGCTTGGACATGCTCTAAATCCACGGCAGCGTCTTGTCCAAATGGTCCCCAGCCGAACTTGGCTGCCGTCAAACCGAGGTCGACAAATTGCTCGGCCAGTTGCCCGGTTTCTGCGGGAGTGTCTCCAAAAAGTACGCTGGCATAGGCACGCACGGTCTGGCGATGACAGCCACCCAGCAGTTCGTAAATGGGTTTCCCTTCCGCTTTTCCTTTGATGTCCCAGAGGGCGATGTCGGCGCCACTGATGGCGTGCACCGCTGCGCCCCGTCGCCCATAACGATTGGTTTCGTAGTACATTTTCTCCCACAGACGCTCGGGATCGAGAGGGTTCTCTCCCAGCAAGATCGAAGTCAGGCCGTGACGACGAGCCGCCGAACGGGGAGCTTCGAAACAGGCTTTGCAGACGTACGATTGGCTCGTGACTTCGCCAATCCCTGTGATGCCGGCGTCGGTCGTGATGCGGACTACCAAGACGTCCAGCGTGCCGTCGGGAATGGCGTCGACAACGGGAACACGCAAGTGGATCGGTTCAATGTCGGTAATCTTCATGCTGTGTCTTCGAAGTGAAATGATGAAAGTAATTTGGGTCGGATTTGGAGCTGCAATGAGTCTTTTCTTAAATGCTTATTGCATGCTCGCAAGGCTCTGAGTTATTCGAAAGGTGGAATGACGGCGTCATCCAGCGGGAAAATGGGACGCACGCAATGTTGGAACGGCAAGCTATGAAGGTTGGCGCTTGTCGAACCTGGAGCATCCACAGGCACGATGCGAGTTGCGAACCGTTCGTACCATGGCCGAAATCCATTGGGTGATTTCACCACCACAAGATCAAAATCGGTTGGCTGCAGATCATGACTGGTGAACACCTGTTGTCCGACGACGAACACCGGGCGCTCGGTCACTAAGATCGTGACCTGCTCGCACTGTAAGACAGCGACTTGACCGGGATGTGCTTGTCTGCCGTCTTCATACGCGAACCCTGCGGTATGCAGGCTCACCACCGTTGCTTGGACGGGGAGAGGAGTGAAGCGTCCGGGATCGCGAGTGCCTCCGAGGGTGACTTCGACTTGACAGCCGACACCGGCGTCAAAAGCCCCCGCCACGGCCGGCGCGTCCACGATCGGTACTAGGGACCGTTTGGGCCAGGGTTCTGCTAAGAGGGCGTGTAGGATGGCGTTGCTGTCGCCCGCCGCGCCACTTGCCGTGGCATCTGCGGCATCCGAGAAGACGACCAGGCCGTCCGTTTGCAACGCGATTTCCAGGGCCTCTGAGATGGGCGTCAGTTCCGCTTGGAACAACTCGCGATGCTCCCACATGAACCGGCCAATGCGTTCGGCTGCGGCGACCGCTGAGTCGTGATCGTCGTCGGTGGTAATCAAGACATTCGACTGCAGGGCAGGTACATCCGTGAAGGCATTCCCAATCAAGACCCCTGCGGCCAAACCCGTTGCCTCTGCTTCGATTGCTTGGCACATGCGGATCGCTGTGCCGAAGTGTCCCGTTTCCGTGATGAGTTCATCTCCTCGTACCAGCATGGGAAGTTCGATACGAGCCACGGTCGGTGAGACTTCGCCGCGCAGCAACTGCAGCAGGACGCGCGCCGCACGCTGCCCTGTCTCAAAGTGATCTATGTGAGGATAGGTGTGGTAGGGTACCAGCACATCGGCAGCGTCGATCATGCGTTGAGTCAGCACCGCATGCAGATCCAGGGAGGCGACCAGCGGTTGGTTTGGAAAGAGTGCCCGAGTCTCGGCCAACAAGCGACCTTCGGGGTCGTCTTCCGATTCGCCTGCCATCGCTCCGTGCAGACAGAGATAAACGGCGTCGATGTCGTCGTGGCCGCGAAAAGACTGCAGCAGATCGGACAGGAGGCGGTCCAGGTCGTCTGTTCCGATCCTTCCACCAGAGACGGCACTGACTGCCAAGCCGGAGATGATTTCGGCATCCGCAGCTTGCAGCACCTGGAGTGCGCCGGCCAACTCGGTGCGAGTCGCGTCATATTGGTTGATCAGGTCCGAACCTGGCACGATGCGGAAGTCATCGTAGGTGGTCATCGCCGGATTGAAGGTTGCTGTCTCTTGCTTGAATTCTGCGACGAGAATGCGCGGCATGACTTCTCCTTCACGGTGATTCGCTGTAATGACGCATCCGCGTGCCTCCCCCACCGGGGACAATGCTGCCTCGTCGAATGGTGGCAGCTGCGGTCAGAAGCGTTTCGCCGACCCGCGAATGTTGATAGCTGTCGGTGAACTGGAATTGCCCGGTGTGAGATTCGAGCAGCGCGATATCGGCCACGCTGCCAACTCGTAAGGTTCCCAGGTCGTCCTCGCGTCCTAAGACTTTTGCCGGGCTTGAGGTCGACATTTCGACGACGCGATCCAGTGAAAGTCCCAGCATCAGGAATTTGCTCATGGTCGTCGGCATGTCATAGACCGGCCCATGAATGTTTTGTGTATGCAGATCGGTGCTGATGGTCGTGGGCTCGAACCCTTGAGAAATCGCTGCCTCGGCGACATCCCAGCAGAAACTTCCATAACCGTGGCCTACGTCAAATACCACTCCTCGCTCGGCTGCGGAGCGAACTGCCGAATGGATCATTCCGTCATCGTTGGTCACGCGTGTGCTACCACCTTTAAAGCAATGGGTAATGCAGTCCCCTGGCTGTAGTTCGTTCACAATTTCCGGAATCGACATCGGGCACTCGCCGATATGCACCATCAGCCAGGTTTCTGAGTCGCGGGCTGCTTGGATCGCCTGGCGCAGGTGTCGCCAGCCCTGTTCGCCGGCTCCAATGATATGTGTGCCGGCACGGATCTTGACACCCACAGCCACATCCGGGTGACGACGAATGGTGGCCACGACACCCTCGGGATCGGAGTATCTCGGATCCACTAGCTCGCCCAGGTCGGCCGCGATCAAGCCGATGCGTGAGAGGTTCACCAAGGCCAGGACCTCTGTTTCGGCCGGGTCAATGTCATCGCGACGGAAGGCGTCGAAGTTGTAAGAGCCTGCCGAACCTGTGTCGAGCATCGTGGTCACGCCACCCGCGGCGCACAACGAATCGGGGTCGAGTCCCAGCGGCGCGTGGGTATAAACGTGCACGTGCAAATCGATCAATCCGGGAACGACGAACAGGCCACGCGCGTCGATGACATGCCGGGCTTCCACCGCTGTGTGGCTGTCGTTGATCGCTTGGATACGACCGTCGGATACCAAGACATCGCGCTCGGCGTGCAGGCCTTGAGATGGATCCACCACGGTGCCGCCGCGGATGAGAATATCGTATTGCATGTGATGAGCTACCTGAGAGAGCGAGTTGGAAAAAACGATAAGAGTCGACCGCCGTGCAAGCCGACGGTATGATGTTCGTCAGCACATGATTGGATGGGATTGCGCAACGCGATGCAAGCAGTGAGTTGGATATGCAGGTTACAAACGTTGAAGTCACGGTCGTTGAGGTCCCACAGATTGACCCGATTGCTCCCTACCGTTCGCACGTGCGCACCAGTTCGACAACCTGTAGCGCCATCGTTCGTGTGGATACCGATGAGGGAATTACCGGTTGGGGTGAACACAATGTAAACTTTTTGCCCGACATCAGTGCCGCGCGGATGCAAGCCCAGTCAGCCGCTTGGCTGGTGGGTCGTGATCCGCAAAACCTGGTTTCCTTTCATCGTGAATGCCCTTTCGAATCTCGCCTGAAATCTGGGATTGAGTTAGCTCTGTGGGATATTCATGGCAAGGCGCTGGGGGTTCCCGTGGCGCATTTGCTGGGCGGGACAGTGCGCGATCAAATTGAGGTCGCCGCATGTATGGGGATTCAGTCTTATGAACGCGCTGGAGAGATAGCCTCGTATTACGTCGAGCAAGGGTTTCGCACGCTCAAGACCAAGGCTGGTTCCGATCCGGATGAAGATTACGAGATGGTCCGCGGTGTCCGCGATGCGGTCGGTGATGCACTGCGTTTGCGGATCGATCCGAATCGAGCCTACAGTCCAGCGCAGGCCGCGGAACTCGCCAAACGTCTGGAGCCATTTCAGCTCGAATATTTCGAGCAGCCGATACCGGCCGAGCCATTGTCAGACGCCAGATGGTTGCGCTCGCAAACGTCCACTCCGATCGCCCTGAATGAAAGTGTGGTGGGGCCCGATACGGTTCTGGATATTCTGCGCGAAGATGCGGCGGCTTTTGTGTTGCCTGATACGCACATCGCCGGCGGTATTCTCCCCTGCGTTACTATCGGACGAATCTGCGAAGCGGCAGACTTGCCGTGCATCATGCACTGTGGCCACGACCTGGGACCCAAGACAGCGGCCATGGTCCACGTGGTTGCCGCCTGTTCGGCGTACTCGTTAGCCAACGATACAACCTACTTTGGGCTCGAAGACGATATCGTGCTCGAACGAATCACGATCAACAACGGCAAAATTGCCTTTCTCAACAAGCCGGGCCTCGGTGTCGAAGGGGATCCGGAACGTCTTGCCAGATACCGCGTAGACTGCTAATCGAATGTGCGAACCACTATGGATCTGTTTGAAGAATACGGACTGACGCGAGTAATTAATGCTTGCGGCAAAATGACTCATTTGTCCGGTGCGATCGTGTTGCCAGAGATCGCCGAGGCGGCGTCAGAGTCGTTAAATCACTTCTTTCTGCTGGATGAATTGCAAGCCAAAGTCGGGCAAGTGATTGCTGAGATTTCAGGAGCCGAAGCCGGGTGCGTTACGGCGTGTACCTCCGCCGGTATTACGCTCAGTATTGCCGCCTGCATGACGGGGCACGATTTGGCCAAAGTGTTGCAGTTACCCTGCACGCAGGGCATGAAGTCGCGCGTGCTGATTCAGAAAGGACACTGCATCAATTATGGACACCCGGTGACTCAGTCCATTCGTTTGTCTGGCGCGAACGTCGTGGAGGTGGGGGTGGTGAATCGGTGCACGGTCGAGGAACTGCGGTACGCCTTGGAACAAGGCGACGTCGCGGCGATTGTGCATGTGGAGTCGCATCACACGGTACGTTACGGATGGATTCCGTTACCAGAGGTTGTCCAGTTGGCACATTCCTTTGGCGTGCCGGTCATTGTCGACGGCGCGGCACAAGATCATCGTTTGCCAACGCTGATCGCCACCGGGGCTGATCTGGTCCTGGTCAGTGCGCATAAGTACCTCTGTTCCACGACAGGGGGAATCGTGGCCGGGCGCAAGACGCTGGTCGACAGTCTGTATCTGCAAAATCGTGGCATTGGTCGCCCGATGAAAGCCGGTAAAGAAGCGATCGTTGGCGCACTGGCCGCGCTACGCTATCGGCAACAAGAAGATGTTGCCGCATGGACTGCCGAGCAGGATCGGAAAGTGGCCCTGATCCTCGAACGTTTACAGGACCTGGAGCAGATTCGATTGAGTGTCGATGCAGACCCCAACGGGTGTCCGTTTTCGCGCGTGCGAATCACGCTCGGTCCCGGTCAGGGAGGTCTCGATGCCCGCGGGTTGCGAGATGCGTTGGCCGCTGGAGATCCAACGATTGTCGTTCGTGCGCACCATGTTGATGAGGGGTATATCAATCTCGATGCCATCGAAATGACCGATGCGGAAATCGAGCACGTCTGTCGTCGAATTCACGAGAGCCTCACCCCCTAACCACCATTGTCCACGATGTCAGAACCCACGCCTGCGAACCAACGACCCACGCATTTTCGCTGGTACATCTTTGCCACTGCCTGTGGGACTTCCTGGTTGTTGTACGTGCATCGGTACATGTTTGGGCTGATCAAACCAGTCTTGGAAGAAGAATGGTCGCTGGGCAACGACGAACTGGGGGTGCTGGATAGCGCATTTGCGTTGTGCTACACGGGATTTCAGTTGCCATTTGGGATCGCGGCCGACGTGCTGGGGGTGCATCTGGTGCTGACGCTCCTGATTGTGCTTTGGTCCTTGGGGCTGGGACTGCACGCTTGGGCCCCCACCACACGTGCCATGTGGTTCGCCCGGGCACTCATGGGGATGGGGCAATCCGCAGTTTTAGCTAGTCAGAGCAGCATCACAAAGACCTGGTTTGCCAGAGCGTCAAGAACCGTAGTGCAGGGGTGGATGGGAGTTTTCTTTAGCCGGTTCGGTGGGCTCTCGGCCAATTTATTGGTTGGCTCTCTGTTGCTGGGGGTGTTCGAAATTCCCTGGCGAACGGTCGTTTTGGTGATGGCCGGTCTGGGGCTGGTTCATGCCTTGGTGTTTGCCTGTTTGTTCCGCAACTCACCTCGCCGGCATCCTCTGGTGAATGCAGCCGAGTGTGCAGCGATTGAAAGTGATCAGGTGCCAGGGGAGCCAACGGGGGTGGTCGATTCCATACTTGAAAGTAAGTCTGGGGGGGGGCTGGCATCAGAAAACATGTCACCAGGTGCGTTTCCTGATTCGGCGTTGCCGGGGGTAAAAGACGATGACCAGTCAACGCGTCGACGGATGACTTTCCGGCAGATGTTATCCAACATGACTCCGCTTGCGATTTGTAATCTCGTCTTTCTCAATGTGCAGTCAATCTTGAGCACACTGGCAGACAATGTGTTCTCATCCTGGATACCGCTGTTTCTTTGGCAAGAGCATTCGCTCAAGTTTAAAGAGATGGGATTCTATGCGTCGTTGCCATTGTTGGGAGGAGCCATCGGCGGTGCCTTGGGGGGAGTGCTCAATGACCGGTTAATCAAGCTCACCGGTAGCCGTCGCTGGGCGCGATCCATCGTGGGCGCAGCGGGCAAAGGGATCGCGGGGGGCTTACTGCTAGTTGCCTTGCTCTGTTACGATAGCCCCTACCTGTTTTGCTTTATGTTGTTCTTCGTTAAGTTTTTTTCCGATTGGAGCTTAACCACGACCTGGGGCACCATCACCGATATTGGTGGCCGTGCGTCGGCGACGGTGTTCGCATTCAACAATACGGTCGCCGGGGTGGGCGGGATTGTAGCGCCTCTGATCTACGGTTCCGTTTCGGAGCATTACAGTTGGATGCATGTGTTTGTGACCGCAGCCATCGTTTATCTGGTGTGTGCCCTCAGTTGGTTTCTGATTAACAGTAATCTTCCGGTTCTCAAAGACCACGAGCCGGCGACTGGAAATGGCTCTTAAGATGACGCGTCCACTTGTCTTGATCCCGACGGAAATGGAATTGGCTGCCTTGCGCTCAAGCTGCGGCCGTGTGTTCGCTGTCGCAGATGTGGCGGTTGAAATCTGTGGGTTTGGTCCCATTGCGGCCGCGGCGAAGACCTCCTTACTGCTTGGTCAGTATCGTCCGGCGCACGTGTTCTTGCTGGGTATTGCCGGAACTTACAGCGAACGGCTTGCCGTCGCTTCAGCTTACTGCTTCGAGCAGGTGGCTTGTTATGGCGTTGGAGTGGGAGCGGGAGACAGTTATCGCACGGGCCAAGAGTTAGGGTGGTTACCGGCGGATCAGGCATGTTTCGGTCTATCGCTACCAGAGTCGATTGGCACACACGAGACTGCCGGCATGCTGCTGACTGCTTGTGCTGCATCCGCAGATCAGCGCGACATTGACGGGAAGCTTGCCAAGTTTCCTGTTGCGGAGGCGGAGGACATGGAGGGCTATGGTGTGGCTGCCGCATGTTCTGCCTATAACATTCCCTGTACGGTGGTGCGAGGGATTTCTAACCACTGTGGCGACCGCAATCACCAAAACTGGCAGACGGCGAATGCGTTGGCAGCGGTGGGCGAATTGGCGGAACGACTGCTGGCGGAATTCGGATCGACGAATTCATCAGGTGGGCAAAGGAGCTGATATTGGCTGAGAAAATCCACGTTGGGATATCAACCTGTCCGAACGACACATTCGCGTTTCACGGTTTGATGAACGGTGAAGTGGATTGTCGTGGTTTCGACTTTGACGTCGAATTGATCGACATTCAGCAACTCAATCAACGCTTGTTTCGCGGCGACTTCGACATTGCGAAGACCAGCTTTCATGCGGCGTTGCTGTTGGGTGACGAGACGTGGGTCTTGCCCAGTGGTTCGGCTTTGGGATTTGGTGTGGGCCCGCTGTTGTTGGCGGCGCGTCCGGAAGAGCAGCCGGAGAACCAATCGCAGACGACTTTGTGTCCGGGAGAACATACGACCGCAACTTTGTTGTTCAAATTGTTTTATCCGCAAACCACACGACTTGAGCATTGTGTTTTTTCGGAGATCATGCCACGACTGCAGCGTCAAACGGCAGACTTTGGTGTCTGTATTCATGAGGGACGTTTCACCTGGGAGCAAGAGAATCTTGCACGGGTGATCGATTTGGGGACGCGCTGGGAGCAGGTGACGAACGGGCCTTTGCCTCTGGGAGGCATCGTGGCACGTCGTGCTCTGGGAACGGAGAAAGCCACGCGGATTCAGGCTGTTTTGCGAGACTCGTTGGAATTTGGACTTGCCAACCCGCAGGCGGCCTTGCCGACGATGCGCACCTATGCCCAAGAGTTTGATGACGATGTGCTGATGCAACATGTCGATCTGTATGTGAACGACTGGACGATCGATCTGGGAGATGTGGGGTGTCAGGCTTTGGAACAGTTGTCGCTGCGAGCACGCGAAATAGGATTAGTCGCCAGTACGGCTCGCGCGCTGGAAATATTGGAGTATGATCATGGCAGCGATCACACGCAGGGATCGTTGTAAATGCACCCTCTGAATGGATCTTGAGTTCCCCCATGGCAGCGCAATCAGCTTCAGCAACTTTGATGGCCGGCATTCCCGAAACGAATGCCTGGCTGTACCACAAACTACGTTTCACCGTGGGAGATCCGACGGCGATTATCGACTTGCCGTTGCCCGATGGTGGCCGGCAAGTGACCGTCATCTTGCGGGACATCGAGATGGACCGAGCGCGGCAACATGCCCGCGCAGACCGGGTCTGCTGCCCAAAAGATTTTGAACCTGACAGTGGTCTATCAGGGGATCGCGAAACGGCGACCGCACAAGCAGCGGCAGAATGTTTGCGACGAGCTGGTGTGTCCCACGTTTGTGGTGACCGGTCGTTGCCGCTGATTTTTGCTGACATGGTGCGGCAGGCGGGGATCGAAATCGTTTGCGACATGGAGATGGGCGTACTCGCCAGACGAGCGAAAGATGAGCAGGAGGTTGCCTGGCTAAAGGAATCTCAAGCGGTCACTGAAGGAGCGATGCGAATGGCCTGTGAGACCGTTGCCAATGCGACGGCGCGGGCGGACGGTGTCTTGCTGTTGGACGGTGATGTGCTCACCAGCGAGAGACTTCGCGCAATGATCGACCATTGGTTGTTGGACCGGGGCTACTTAAACCCCGTGTCGATTGTTGCCGGTGGCCCGACCGGTGCGGATTGCCATCATCGAGGCGAAGGTGCGTTGCTGACGGAACAGCCAGTGATTATCGATATTTTCCCGCAGAATCGAGCCACACATTATTGGGGCGATTGCACACGAACCTCTGTCCACGGTGCGATCTCGGCGGAATTGTCCCAGATGCATGCTGCGGTTGTGGCAGCCAAAGCAGCGGCGACCGCTGCAACACGGGCCGGAGTTACGGGAGAAGATGTGCATCGGGCGACCATCGGGGCGATGGAGGCGAATGGATTTGCCATGGGGCTGCCTGGTGAGCAAGACCCAGACTCGTTTTGTTCGATGACTCACGGTACGGGCCATGGAATTGGGTTGGATGTTCATGAACCTCCGCTGTTGGATTTCAAAGGCCCTGAACTTGTCGTCGGAGACGCGCTGACGATCGAGCCGGGACTTTATCGACGTGATCTGGGAGGCGTCCGGGTCGAGGACATGGTGGTCGTCACGGCGGACGGTTGCGAGAATCTGAATGCGCTGCCCGAAGGTCTCGACTGGAAGACGTAAATCGGTCGACGCGCGTAATTACCTGCGGGATGGAGCGACCTGCCGGGCTCAGTAGAGCGAGATTGCAGTGCCGCCGTTGAGACGCATCAGCGGTTGCCGCACGCGCTGGGGGACACCACATCGCCGTCGGTAGCGTGGACGGAGTCGCCGAGCACGGCACCGAACGTACTCGTCCGCCAAGGGTTGCTGCTCCCTGCCGGTCAACAGGGCCTTGCGCCACGCGACTCGCCGCTTGCCGCGGCGGATGTGTATCGGGTCGATGCCGTAGCAGTCGGGGGAATGCTGGAATAGTTTGGCATCGTGTTTTTCTGCTAACTGAATAATCAACGCATTCGTTTCAGCAATCCGCTCATGCGCCTGTTCCAAAGTGAGTGTTGATTTGGGGAAAAGGATGCTGCGCAATAAATAAAAGATTGCCGGATTTACGCGATTGACGGAAGTTTCGGGGAGTGTGGAGATGCAGATTTCCGCGTGGAACGAGCTGAGGCGTTCCAGTGTCGTGTCGAGCCAACCGGAGAGGGTCACAGGAGTTTGCATGTACAGCAGGTCGGTACCAATGTCCGTTACAAAAGCCGTGGTGGGAAGTTGTGGTCGACGTGCCAGTTCTTTCCACAAGCGACAATGGAGGATTGCCGGAAGTTGTCTACCAAGTACGTTGCTGAACCCACCGTAGGATCTGCCGTGCCCGTGTGCGAAGATCAGATCCAGAGGGGTTCCCCATACGCGGTGAGTTTCTTCAACGATCGTGTGAAACCCGAGTGCGAGATTGCTGGCGCCTAAGAAGAGAACGCGATGCCGAGTCTCAGGCGTCGTCGGACTTTGCAAGTTGGCTACCAACCTCGGCCTCCACCCCCTCCAAATCCGCCACCGCCGCCGAAGCCCCCCCCGCCGCCAAATCCGCCACCGCCGCCGAATCCG
>NZVR01000210.1 GCA_002701545.1 Blastopirellula sp.
CGAAGGAGGGTCGACGGCGCCACCCGACACCAGGAAGGGCCGAGGGGCTAATAACGCCTGCAGTTCGTGCAAATCACGCCCGTCGGCCAACAGTCGAGGGTACAAACCGCGCGCTGGATTCTCTGCGGTAATCACGCCCCGCTTTCGCCAAGGTCGAGGATGCCAACCCAGGTACCACGGCTCCCAATAATTCACACTGGGGTGCGTGTCCAACATGATTCCTGGGTCGGAAACGGCGACCGCTGCAAACCGATCAAACAGGCAAGCGGCGAACAAAGCCCATTTGCCGCCGAACGAATGCCCCACGATGCCGATCCGCTGAGAATCCACCTCGGGGCGACTGGCCAACACATGCCAAGCATTGGCAGCTGCACAGCCAAGCATCGATAGAGGTTGTACCTTGGCATCGTCGATCTCGGGATAATACAACGCATAGGTGCGATCCTTGCTGGCTTCGGTCGTCCCGATCGACAAAGTCACAAAGCCACGTCGTGCGAGTTGCAACGCAAAATCTCGATGCTCACCCTTGAGTCCCACAGCCGTTTCTGGCTCGTAAAAGACAGTCAGCACCGCAGGTCGTTTCCCTTCGCCATCCGGAATCAGCAGATAGCCCGTGGTCTGCTGGTTGGGGGTCCATTGGAAGCGTACCTGGTGTTGCGTGATGTTCTCGCGCCGCGTCGATTTGAGCACTTCGAGTTGCGGGCGTGTGATCAATGGCGGCCAGGATCCCAATAACTGGGTCCACATCTTCTTCAATTCCGCTCGCCTGGCCTGCCAATCTGCCGCCGTGCGAACCTGGGTTCCATCAGCAAATCGCATAGGAGAACGATAATCTCCTAAATCCCCCCGAAACGCTTCCGCTGGTGTGAAATACGGCCGCAGCGTATTCCAGTTTGCTGCGTCGCGGTCTTGCGCTGACAGCGGCGCACTAACAAGTATCACCAGCAGCTTGAGGAAAAGTGAAACAGCCCGGGACGGTTGTGTTTTTTGGTCAAACATAAAGCTCGGCGATCGATTGTCGACCTTGGTCCACGAGGTATCTCGGACGCCCATTCAGGTCGTTGATTTTTACACGGTTCACGTCGATACCCACATTACGATACAACGAGGCAAAGACTTCCTGGACATGCACGGGCCGCTCAACAGGGGTACCGCCTGTGGGATCGGTATTTCCAATCACATGTCCACCCTGAATACCGCCTCCGGCGAGCAGCACAGATTGAGTCCCTGGCCAATGGTCACGGCCTCCTTTGGCATTGATCCGCGGGGTACGCCCAAACTCTCCCCACACGACCACCGTCGTCGTCTCCAACAGTCCTCGTTCATCGAGATCATTCAAGAAGGTCGCCAACGCGTGATCGAACACAGGTAAATACTTTTTCGACAGATACTCGATCGTCCCCTCGCGATTGGCATGCCAGTCCCAGGCCCCAAAGGCAACAGTGACACAACGCACACCAGCCTCGATCAATCTTCGGGCGAGCAAGAACCGCTCCGCACTTTGCGGCGCGCCACCAAAACTGGGATCGGTAGGCTGATCTTTGCCATACCGTGCTCGGACGTGTGCAGGTTCGCGTTCCACGTCCATCGCGTGAGCGAGTCGACTGGAAGTCAGCATGCCGAACGCCTGCGTCTGAAACGCATCCAGGCCTGCGGCGCTAAGTTCGTCCGCTTGGTCACTGACCGCCTTCAACAGCGAGCGGCGATCATCCAAACGCGAGAGATCGATGCCTTGCAGCACCATGTCCGATTTGACATCTCCCTCCAAAGTGAACGGAGTGTGCCGCGCTCCGGTGATCCCGGGCCAAGACGGCCTGCCTTGCAGATGGACACCTCGGTTATTGTAAGGTTGATAGCTCATTTTGGGCGCGGCGTCGACGTAAGGCACAACGCCCGACTGACTAGCGCCTAACAGATAGGAGACGACAGAACCCAGCGCCGGCCAACCACCCGGTGCCTCGTTATCTTCGTTACGCCCTCCCGGACGCCCCGTATAACACTGAAACGCTTCGTGTCGATTCTCCATTCCGGTTAACGTCCGCACAACGGAAAAGCGATCTGACATTTGGGCGAGTTTCGGCAACAGCTCGCAGAAGTGGACTCCCGGAACCCGCGTGGCAATCGGTGCGTAGGAACCTCGGATCTCAGCCGGTGCGTTCGGCTTCGGATCAAATGTCTCGTGTTGTGTCGGTCCTCCCGGAAGATAAATCATCACCACGGAACGATCGGTCGGTGACGGTTCTCCCGCCAACGCATCGAGCTGGCATAAATGACTGAGAGAAACTCCCCCCAGACCGATCGACCCGAGACGCAAAAAATCTCGTCGGGGTAGACCATCGCAAAACGTTGTCGAGCGTCGTCCGAATATCTTCAGCATTCAATCACCTGAAGGCTAAATGCCACGGTAGGTTCACGGGAGAATTATAAACCAAATGCGGCTCCTATTTCAAAATCACCCTACGGCGGGCGGCGCACCGCACCAAGACTCAGCGTTTACGCCCTGGTTCCCGAGAATGCTTCCTAGCTCGTGCTTCCCATCTGCAGCACGCGTACTTGATAGGGTGCGAGCCGTGTCGGTTCTGCGGGAACTGACCCCGTCAGTAGATCGACGGCGGGATTTTCGTCCGGAAGACGAATCGTCGTTGCTCGACCGCTGACGTTTGCCACGATCAGCAACCGTTGTCCGTCCTCAAGACTGTGACGAGTAAAAGCCAACACGGCGGCGGAACCAACGTCGGTCACCTCGATCGGCGCGTCGGGATGGAATGCCGAATTTGCTTGTCGCGTCCGCAACAACTGCTGGTATCCATCCAAGACCTGCCGCTGCGCTGAGGCCTGATCCGCTAATAAATCTTCCAGTTCCTGTTCACGAAACTTGCGTCGATTGATCGAGCGATTCTGCTTGGTACGCAGCACCCCATCGTGGTCGTTGGGTGTTCCCACCAGTGAATGAAAGTAGATCCCGGGAATCCCTCGCAAAAACAGCATGATGGCTTGAGATGCGAGAAACCGTTGCGCGTGCAGACCGGCATCCGGTGCCGCCGGATCCGAAAACGCATCGAAGTAGGTGATATTCAGCTCGTATGGAGAGTCGTTGCCGTTACTGTCTCGCTTGGTGTTGACAAACGCGCCGCGCTCACGCATCGCCGCAATCAACTGCTCGAAACGCGCCGCTGGCACCAGCCCCTCAAGTGGACGCACGCCGACTCCATCATGCGAGGCGGTGAAATTAAAATACGCCGTACCCGCCGGATACTCCAAATCGGCAAGCCAATTCTGCAGATACGTCACATCCTCACTGACAAATGCCTCTAAAAGGAGTGGCGGCAAACTGAAGTTGTAGACCAGATGGGCCTCGTCGCGTTCACCAAAGTAACTCACGTTCTCAACATGCGGGACGTTGGTTTCTGTTAACAACCAAGTCCCCGGAGCGGCGACCTCCAGAACATCCCGCATCAGCTTGACGACTTCGTGCGTTTGCGGCAGATGAATGCAGGTCGTACCTAACTCCTTCCATAAATACGCAATCGCATCGAGGCGAATGATCCGCGCACCTTGTTGCGCATAAAACAACAAAATATCGATCATCTCGACCAAGACATCAGGGTCAGCGAAATTCAAATCCACCTGGTCTCGACTGAATGTAGTCCAGATGTGACGCGGCCCCCGCGAGGTCGTGAATTCGTGCAGCAACGGCAAACTACGGGGACGTGTAACCGCCGACAGATCGACCGCAGGATCGGCCTCGATAAAGTAACGAATGTACGGCTCCTCGCCACGCAAATACGCCTGAAACCACTCGCTTTCCTGCGAGCAATGGTTGAGCACCAAGTCAAACATGAGATTGACGTGCTCTCCAAGAGCGGTGATATCATCCCAAGTGCCAAGCGCTGGGTCGACTCGGCGATAATCGATGACGGAGAACCCATCGTCGGATGAGTACGGTGAAAATGGCAAAATGTGCACCGTATGAATCAGCTGGTTGAGCCCCGTTTGACACAACCAGGATCGCAAAGTTTGCAACGGCGTCTCACCGTCCGCGCTGATTTGATCGCCATAAGTAATCAAAACCGCATCCGTTTCATTCCACGTCGTCGCATTCGGTGGCGGCATCTGCTGCCGACGTGATTCCACCACACTAACTAAACGCTCAGCCACGACACCACCATCCTGGCCATAGAGGCGTTGCAAACGTGCCTCGATGCGATCACGAACCGCAGATTCCATGACACTTTACTCCTGTCACTTAGGAACCGAGATACAGGGAATGCACCCCACTTAATCCACCCGCTGGCACCCACCAACGGCAGACGTCTTCCCACAAAATTGCGTTACAACGTCCCCCGCGCGACTAGCAATCCATCCGACAGCGCAGCGATCGACTACTACCCGTAGCACGATCGAGCGGCGTTCACCGTTCCCGGAAAGCTATCTCACTCGAGTTCGCGCCAGACACAACCCGCCCAAGACCAACCAACACCAAAGCCGACTAACATGTTCGGCTGATTTGCCACGATCTGATTTGATTGACGCAGTTGACTGATGACGTAAGGAATCGTTGATGACACCGTGTTGCCGACTTCTTCCAGCATGATCGGAATTTTTTCGCTCGGCACATCCATGCTGCGCCGCAGCTGATCAAGCATCTTGAATGTCGCCTGATGCATGATGAAATAATCGATGTCACCGCGAGATAGCTGCGCCGAAGTTAATACGGCATCCACCAGCTTTGGAACCGCCGCCACGGTAAAGCTAATTAAGCTCGGCCCATCCATGTACAAATCACTGGGCCAACGTTTTCGGTGTCGCGGCTTGTGAGCTTGCGACTCGGNACGGTGACCACCCGAGGTCACCAGCAACGTATCCGCCCCGCTCCCATCCGTGCCAAACTCGAATGCAGACAAACTCTGCTGATCTGCGGCATCAATCAACGTCGCCGCTGCTCCATCTCCAAAAATGGTCCGCAAACTGCGGTCCGTCGGGTGGATATATTTCGAGTACGTCTCCGCCGTGATCAACAACACCCGTTTGACAGCGCCGCTGCGAATCAAGCCATCGGCCAACGACAAACCATAGACAAATCCAGAACACCCCAGATTAAAATCCATTGCGCCGATCGTCGTCCGCAGCCCCAGTCGCTCCTGCAACAGACACGCCGTGGTCGGTAGAGGATAGTCGGGCGTTTGCGTACACAACAATAGAAAGTCGATGCTGGACGGGTCGACATCATGTTCCGTGAACAGCTTCTGGGCCGCTTTCACCGCCAAGTCAGACGCACACTCGCCGGGAGCGGCGATATGACGTGCCTTGATTCCCGTTTTTTCGGCAATCAATTCCATGTCCCAACCAGGAAATTCTTCCTGAAGGTGCTCATTCGTTTCAACTCGCTCCGGGAGATGAATCGCAATGGGGCCCAACGCAGCGTGCTTCACGGGTTTATCTGCTTCCTTCTGGTGATTCCAATTCCACTCGCCAGGCAACCCGCTAAGGCGTCCCAAAGTGTGCAAGCACAATACCTTAGGACCGCACCACGGTCAATGCAGATTGACTGTATAAGGGATCTCAGGCAGCTCGGCCGGGGCCAATACGTCACGGACAGGGAGTTGCTGTACAAAACGGTCGGCAGCGGCCCGATCAAGGTAGTCGCAAATGGCGGAATGTCGTACGATTCCGCAGATTTTCCTTCAACCCGATCGGATCCCCATGCTCGATTTTGATGTGCAACGTTGCACGCGACATTGCGCGGCCTCGGATCGCGAATTGCAAGCAGGTGAGACGTTCTATTCGGTACTCAACGCGGAAGGTGCGGACGTGATCCGGCAAGATTACTCCGCCGAAGCTTGGCAAGGCCCTCCAGAGAATTGCCTCGGTTGGTGGAAATCAACGATGCCGAATGCCAACTCAAAGAAAATGAACTGGGCGCCCAATGATGTCATGTTGCACCTGTTTGAACAAACCTTGGGTGCCCAAGAGCAAGCAGACATGAGCTACGTGCTGGCGCTGCTGTTGATTCGTCGAAAACTTGCCAAGCTAGAAACAACCGAAACGCAAGAATGTGGAACTGAGGTACTCAAACTGTATTGCCCGCGGAAAGAGANGCACTATGNCGTTGCTGTCTCTGATCCCACCCCATCCCGAGCACAGGAAATCCAAGAACAGCTAGCACATCTGTTGTTTGCGAATTCAAGCTAAATCGGAGACTCGCCAAACGCGCGGCGCAAACGCATCTGAGACTCAAGGACGAGTGTATGGCCATCAGAAAAACGCACCCAACTCAGCCCANCGTGACTCGCACACACGTGCGATCACATTCGGGGAGTGCGCTGTTCGTTATCACGTGGTTGCTGACCTGGCCGGTTTGGTTCAGTGGTTGCGCCTACTTCCCGTGGCTCAGCGTGGCCGATACGAAGAGCCCTCCTGCACCCCAAGTCTTCAATCAATTGCCCTCGCTAGACCAATTGATCCAAACGCTAAATGAACAAAGCAGTCGAGTCGAGCAACTCCAAGCTCCGAGTGCGACGATTACGGCAAAGGGGCTCCCCAGCAGCCTGCCCGCCGAATTGGTGCATGAGTACCCGAAACGTATACGGTTAGTCGCCAAGACACCGATTGTCGGCAGCGGCCGCATTCTTGATCTGGGCAGTAACGATGATGTCTTCTGGATGTTTGTGAACGACGAGATTTTTGGTGTTCGACTACCAGGGACGCAACGCACCCCTGTGTTCGTCGCGCAACACGATCAATTCTCGCGCAGTGCGCTACATCAAATGCTCCCCGTGGAACCACACTGGATGATCGAATCACTCGGTTTGGTGCGTCTCAGTCCAACCGAACGTCATGAGGGACCGATATCGGTCGGAGCCGATCGCATCGAACTTCACTCGCGCATCCCATCTGCTCAGGGTGAACTGACACGCGTCCTCGAAATTCACGCGCGTTACGGTTGGGTCATGAAACAACGACTCTACGATGCAGACAATCGGCTGCTGGCAACCACTCAGGCGACAAAGTTTCGCTACTACCCACTCGACAACGTCTCGCTTCCTCATCATGTCGACATCCAGCTTTCCCCCGGTCAGCCGACGCAAGTCGCCTTCGCGATCGACGTGAATCGCTACTCCATTAACCAACTCGACAACATCAACTCACGGATCTGGTCGATGCCGGAATTCGCAGGGCATCCACGCATTGACCTCGCGGATCCTCACTACCAACCTCTCCTCGAGCGCACCGTGCAACCACCGTTGCCACAGCATGCCCCATCGGCCGGCGGCGACACGAACGTCGGCTACCGTCCCCAATATCGGGGATTGGATTTGCGCTAAACCCACCCACCCTGCGGACGACGTCCGGTGGTGGCAGAACGGGAGCCGACCCAACCTCGCCACGCAGAAGGTGTGCAGAACCAGCTAGCCGAATGGAAACTCAGGCGACGACATGTTGCCGCGCGTGGGGACTCATCCAACCGATTCAGTTCGGCCGTGTCGCATTTTCGCTCGTGCACGACTCAACGTTGGCCCGATGGAATTTTCGGCCATCCCAACGCGGGTGCTGATCTCCGAGTAACTCTTACCCTCGAGATGGTACATGCGGACCACATCCGCCTCTTTCCCGTTGAGGCGGCTGAGCAAGCGTTCCACTTCTTCGCGACTGTCGATCCGCTGCTCACGGCCGGCACTTGGCGAAGCAGAAGTCGCCACATCTTGGGCCGCACTGCTGGAGGCCACAGGACGTCGCTTGACCAATTCTCGCACCACAACACGCCTGGCAATGACGGTAAGATAGGTCGCCAAGCTGCTATGGCCTCGAAAACGCCGCAATATCGCCAGATCGTCGTGAATCACGGCGCAAAAAATGTCAGCAACCAGATCTTCACGGTCTTCCGCAGTAATCGAGACGCCTCGCGCCTCGGCAGAGTGATTGACAACGTGCACCACCAGACCGAGAAATCGATCCACAAATGCTTCCCAAGACTGCGGCTTGCGAGCCAAACAGCGTTCGAGGAGTTCTCGGTCTAAGTCAGAAAGTGCCACCGCGGAGGCCTTGCAAGGGGATGGGTCACCCGTGGCTTCATGCTGGCGGACCCGTGCTTCGCTCTCTAATCCCTAACATTTCGATTGTAGGTAGCCGATAATTCCAGGGCAAGGCAGATGTCCCGACCCTTAACCCCTGCAAACCTCGTGGCTTGACACGTTGGGGGTCCAGCACTAACATGCCGTGTCATGTTGCGAACTACACCAAGTACTGAACACGCAACGACTTGTTGCTTGTTTCGGTGCGACGTTTCGCCACACGATCCGATTGCCAGCCAAACCCCAAAAGAGGGGGCCTGGCTGTTAATCGCCAACGGAGGTTTCTTTCGTTGGACTTTGAACACCTAGTGAATACCTAACAATAATTCGAAGTATCTCTTGTTTATTTTGGGGAGAGATCTCTCATGACTCACGTCGTTGCCGCGCCTTGTTTTGGTTGCAAGTACACCGATTGCGTTGTTGTTTGCCCTGTCGAGTGCTTCTATGAAGCAGAGCAGATTCTCTACATCCATCCGGACGAGTGCATTGACTGCGAAGCTTGTGTTCCTGAATGCCCGGTTGAAGCAATCTTCCACGAAGACAATCTTCCGGAGGAGTGGGCGGAATTCAAAGAGTTGAACGCAGAAATGGCACCGCAGTGTGAAGTGATTACTGAGAAGAAAGAACCACTCGCGGATGACTAACATCCAAGCCCACCGGCTTTGAGCCAGTGTGCTTGGTCACGATCAACCTGACAGCCCGCCTTGGTAACGAGGTGGGCTGTTTGCTGCGCCTTCCCAGCGCTCACTCGGCATTCGCGCGGCTCAAGAGATCCTCCCAAAAGTCGCGCGCAGCGCGATGGTATTTCAGCACCTCCGCGCGTTGTTCAGGGTCTTTCACTTCGATGCGACGCGCACGCTCGTAGACCCAGTCAACAAAGAACTGGGCGGACGTACGACTGATCCGTGGCGCGTCACCTATCTGCACATAGTAAGGCCCCGTGGTTCCGAAACGATAACTGGGCTTGTGCGTCGTCACTGCGCGTACGAGAAACCATCCACTCCGATCAAACTTCAGCAGAGGAAGCTTGCCGCCTGCCTTGGCATACTGGTCCAAGCGAACTTCGTGCACAACTTTTCCATCCTGGACGACTTCCAGGTAATCGACTTTGTCGCGCAGGAAGAGTTGCAAGTTGATTTGGAGGGCAAGTTGTTGATCGGTACCCGCCGTGAATACGTGACCGGGCAACTGTCCCTCGACGGTCGGCAACAGCAACGGCCCATTCGTCACGATGACCCGCCCATCACGTAATCCTTGCCACCACTTATCCCACGTCAGTTCGCTACCGCAGTGAACATAAACGCGGTTGTAACCCACCGGATTCGCCAGCACCCCGGAAGCACTGCCAGCGCTGGGCGGGATCCGCAAGCCGCAATTCAGCAGGTGGTAATAGATATTCTGCGACCACCGCCCGTTACCTTGGTTACCCGGATAAGCAACTTTGTCTCGTGGTTTCCCCCAAGCTTCATTATGCAACCCACCATCACGAAACAGATGGTTGTTGGCCAATCCGATCGAGTCGGTTCGTCCGGAAGCAATCCAAACGGGCATATCCCACCAGAAGGGCTTCTCGATGTCGATATGCACACCGTCTTCCTCATCGGCTTGTTTGAGGAATTTCGCTGGTGAGGGATATTCTCGAGCGAGGTTCTGAATCGGCAGCGGGCGGGTGCGATTGAAGTACAACAGGGCCCCTCCCTCTCGTTCATCTTCCCCTCCCATCACATGATAGAAGCGATTGGTATCAAACTTGACCAGCAGGTCGGTTGGCGCCTCATGATCTTTCCACCAATTTTGATCATTCCACCAGGTAATCACGGGGCCAATATGGAGATCCTCGGCTTTCATGAGCAGCTCGATCTCCTGCAGCGGTCGATGGATGTGGAGATCACCTGACCACCAGCCTTGCTTTGACAGGGAAACAAACCGACGCATTTCGATGGTTTTGGTGTCTTCAGCGTCCTTACCAATCTGAAAGTTCCCTTGGATCACACGATATTCCGGCCCACGCTCCACCTCGAACGTGTATAACCCTGGCCGCATATCGAGCGTGATCTCGCCGTCAAATACGAAATGATCGTGCCAATACACCATTCCGGGGCGTTTGACCGTTTTACCTCGCTGATCTTTCACGTGCATTCGGACGGCCAGCGGTTCGCGGGTATCGAAATCAATCGCCCGCAGCGTGAATTTGCCATTCCGGTACGCTTGTCCGCTGACATCGCCGGAAAGTCCGGCGACAAGGGCAAAGAAAAGGCAGAACCGTGTCAAAACGATCCGTAGGCAACGCGTCAGTGGTGGCATCGTCAACCTGTCTATAGAAGGGTCCAAACGGCTTGGCTTACGACAAAAGTGTAGCTTTTGAATCAGCCAAATATGCAGAAACACGCCGNCCGCCCTTGCTCGCTGGAGATGGCCAGTCCTAAAATCGTACGGTTCCCTTTGTCAAAATCGCGTGAAACGAATGGCCGAAGACTACTACTCCACCCTCGAAGTGCAACGGACGGCAACTACGGAAGAGATCGAAAAAGCGTACAAAAAGCTTGCGCGCAAATTCCATCCGGATCTCAATCAAGACGACCCATCAGCCAAGGAAAAATTCCAGAAAGTCCAACAGGCCTATGACGTGTTGGGCGACCCTGAGAAGCGCGAAAAATACGACCAGTTCGGTGAACAATTCGAGCAAATGCACAGTGCGGGCGGCGCACGTGGCAACCCCTTCCGAGGCGGCACGGGACAACAGTTTGAATTCGACCTCGGTGACCTGTTTGGTCAGGGTGGCGGTTCTCCCTTTGGCGGCGGCGGCTCTCCCTTTGGCGGCGGCGGCTCTCCCTTTGGCGGCGGCGGAATGGAAGATCTTTTCGGGCAATATGCCAGACAACAAGCCGGGGCTCGCGGAGCGCGCCAGGCGCCCCGTCGCGGCAGCGATCTGAAAGGCGAAACTCAAGTCTCTTTTCGTGATGCCGTGCTGGGCGGGAAAACCGAAATCCACGTACGACAGCCAGACGGTGCCACCAAAACGATCTCCGCCACCATCCCTGCTGGCATCGAAGACGGCAAATCGATCCGAGTCCGCGGGCAAGGCCATCCATCGCCCAACGGCGGAGAACCTGGCGATTTGCTGATCACCGTCCACATCGACTCCCACCCCTGCTTTCAACGCAAGGGAAAGAACCTCGAAGTCACCGTGCCGGTAACCGTGGCCGAGGCTGCGTTGGGAGCGACCGTCGAAGTTCCAACGCCCAAAGGAACGGTCTCGTTACCCATCCCACCTGCGACTTCCAGTGGCAAACGACTTCGCCTCAAAGGGATGGGGGTGCAACCGGGGAAAGGTGATGCCGGCGATCTCTTTGCCGTCGTCCAAATCGTTCTACCAGCGCAGCTGGATGACGAGGCAAAGCAACTACTTGAATCCTTCGCGCAAAAACAAACCGACGACCCCCGCACCGGACTGCAATGGTAGACCAGACCATGCACTGCGCGACGTCCGCGTGCGAACTTGACGCTGTCAACTGATCGGCAGTGATTGACTGTCGTAGGGTGCGGCAGGGTCATAGTGCTGCGGCCCAAAGACCATGTCCGAGTAAGCACCGTCGGCAACGTCCAAAGGGTTTTGCAGTCGGTAGCGATCGATGACCTCTGGTCGCAGGGTGACACCCAACCCAGGTGCCGTCGGCAGCTGCAGTTCCCCATCGCGGATCATGAGCGGCTCGCTCAACAATTCCTTAACGAATGGGTTGTTGGTGCAATCCACTTCGACGGTCAGACCGTTGGGGATCGCCGCCATCACATGGGCGTTGGCGACAATGGCCAGGGCATCGCTCCAGCTGTGCGTTGCCACTTGAAGATTGGCTGACTGAGCCAATTCGGCCGCCCGCCGGACTTCGCTGATCCCGCCACAGCGACTTGCGTCGGGTTGCACGATGTCAACGCTGCCCGTCCGCACTAACTCGCGAAACCCTTGCGCACCAAACTCATTTTCACCAGCCGCCAGTGGAACAGACGTTTCCTGACGAAGCTGAGCAAAGGTATCAAGATCTTCGGGAGCAAATGGTTCCTCAAACCAAAACGCACCCGCTTCATCAAGCAATTTGGCGATGTACCTTGCCGCAGGCAGGTCATAGCGCATCGAACCGTCGACCATCATGTCACATTGCGGACCGATGGCTTGTCTTACACCGCGGATCGCAGCTGCATCGTATTCCGGGTTCCGCGCCAGCCGCATTTTTACTCGACGAAATCCCGCGTCGATCAATTGCCCGGCTTCCTCCGTCAACNGATCCACATCCTGCCACAGCAAGGCACTGGCGTACGCCGGGCACGTCTTGCGTTCTCCTTGCAGCAGTTGCCAGATCGGCTTTTCGGCNACTTGNCCGCGCAAATCCCACAGCGCNGTATCGATTCCTCCCACAGCGGACATCGCCGCGCCTTTGCGGCCGAACCAACGCGTCAAGCCATACATCAGTGACCAGAGCTCTTCGACTTCCGTCGGGTCTCGACCAATCAGAAAGGGTTCAAGCTGGTGCTTGACCACCAGCTCTACCAAGCCGGGATGCGAGTAGACCGATCCCATGCCACAACGCCCGTCATCCGTATGAACAAAAACCAGGGACGTCAGTCTGGCGGTGCAGGTTCCTCCGGCGTAAGCAAAGCCGGCAGGGTACTGAAAACACAAATGTGCGGTCTCGATATGGTCAATTTTCATNNGATATCACGCGAACTGTGGATTTCTGAGGTGCGTCCTCGTTGACGCATCGTCATTCTAGGCAACATCCGACGGGCTTGACATCTGTGGTGCGCAGAGGAGGCAATCCACCTGCGACTACTGAGAAAGTCCCGCTTACGACCGTTGAGAGCGTTTTTCGCCTGCTGACAATGCCACTTGGCGGCCAACAGCTTATGGCACGAAACCCTGCCCTGGACTCGCTGTAATGATGTCGCTGGGAGCCGCCAGACAGAGTCAAACTGCCCCCATGGGCTTGTGGTTCCGTGCCGATCGGTGCGGCGAACAGCACCTGACGCCCAATTGACGGCCATGCAGGTAAATTTGAGAATAAGGCTTGTGAAATCCATTGATCCCAAAGTGAGAGCACGATGAACTTCATCCAGCAGCAGGATCCCGAAGTGTGGGATGCGATCACCGGCGAAGCAGACCGGCAACAAGACGGTTTGGAAATGATCGCCAGCGAGAATTACACCAGTCCGGCCGTCATGCAGGCGGTGGGCAGTGTGCTCACAAACAAGTATGCCGAAGGTTATCCTGGCCGACGCTACTACGGCGGTTGTGAACATGTCGATGTCATCGAAGATTTAGCTCGAGACCGTGCCAAGCAACTCTTTGGGGCCGAGTTCGCCAACGTCCAACCCCACGCCGGCTCTCAAGCCAACCAGGCTGTGTATCTCACGTTGCTCAAGCCAGGTGACACCGTTCTTGGCCTCGACTTGGCACACGGCGGACACCTGACTCATGGTATGAAGCTCAACGTTTCCGGCAAACTGTATAACTTTGTCAATTACGGTGTCACACGTGACACGAACCTGATCGATTTCGATCAAGTCGCGAAACTGGCCCGAGAGCATCAACCCAAGCTGATTGTTGCTGGGGCGAGTGCTTATCCGCGCGAGATACCGCACGATCGGTTTGCCGAGATCGCCAATGACGTCGGTGCCAAACTGTTCGTAGACATGGCACATTATGCGGGTTTGGTCGCCGCCAAGTTACATCACAATCCGGTCGACGTTGCCGACTTTGTGACAACCACGACACACAAGACACTGCGCGGTCCGCGCGCCGGCTTGATCCTTTGTAAACAAGAGTATGCCAAAGATATCAACCGCAGTGTCTTCCCTGGACTTCAGGGTGGTCCGCTGATGCACGTCGTTGCCGGCAAGGCAATTTGTTTTGCTGAAGCAATGTCGCCGGAGTTTGCAAGTTACGGACAATCCATCATCGACAATGCGCGGGCGCTGGCCGATGTGCTCACCGCAGGCGACTTGCGGTTGATGACAGGCGGCACAGACAATCACCTGATGTTGGTTGACGTCACCACTTTGGGCATCGGCGGCAAAACCGCCGAGGCGACATTGGAAACCTGTGGCATCACCGTCAACATGAACATGATCCCCTATGATGAACGCAAGCCCATCGATCCCTCGGGAATTCGCATCGGCACCCCTGCTTTGACAACCCGTGGCATGGGCGTCGACGAGATGCGGCGGATTGGCGGCTGGATACTGGAAGCACTACGCTCCCCCGAAGACGCGCAGAATCTGCAGAGAATCCGTGGCGAAGTCTCCGAGATGTGCAACCACTTTCCCGTTCCTGCTGCCGCGTTGGAAACTGTCTAATTCGCTCTCCACGACACACGCTACCCTGAAATATCATGGCTGATACAAATCGAATCCTCCTGGTGGATGACAACCAGGCGAACTGTGAGCTTTTAGAAGCCTATCTGACAGGTATCGACTGTGAGACAGCGACTGCTGTCGACGGCCAGGACGCGTTGGACAAGGTAGCATCGTTCCAGCCGGATCTCATCTTACTCGATGTGATGATGCCCAAACTGAGCGGTTTCGAGGTCTGTGAAAAGCTGAAAAGTGACCCGCAGACCAGTCGCATCATGATTTTGATGGTCACGGCACTCGGAGACCCGGGTGATATCGAGCGTGCTGTCGCCGCGGGCACAGATGACTTTCTCTCCAAACCTGTCCAACAGGTGGAACTTGTCAAACGCGTTGAGAACATGCTGAAGCTGAAGGATGTCAGCGACGAAAACGAGCGTTTACGCCGCTATATCGAGCAAATGGAAGAGTCCGAAGCGGACAACGGCGGCAGTGCGAACTAGGATCACCCGCGGGCGCATTCCCGTCTTCAAGCAGTCCGCAAGTGCTCAGATTGATCCGCTCTCCCTTGCTGTAGCGGATTCGCCTGGAGTATCCTAAAAGTAGGTACTCAGGCCATTTTTCCAAAGGCGTTCTGACCATGCGATCTCTTTTTGTTCTCGCAATCGGCATTTGGCTCGTCGTCCAGCCCACCCTTGCCCGGGCCGAAAACAACACGACCGGTGAAGAAGAGAAACTGGCGGCCCGCATCAGCCAACTCATCGAACAGTTGGGGTCCACTCAATTCGAGCAGCGCGAACGGGCTCAAGCAGAATTACAGAACCTTGGCTTGATCGCATTCGATGCCTTGCACGCTGCGCAAGACCACGATGACATCGAAATCGCCCTACGCGTCCGAGCGATTGTTCAGAAGCTGCAAGTCGACTGGTCTCGCGAAGATGACAGCGTCGAAGTCAAACGCATTCTGAAAACCTACGCCGAAAAAGACGACACCGGTCGTCGCAGCGCGATGGAATTACTGGCCCAGCTCAAGTCAGGTGCCGGAATCCCCGCCCTCTGCCGACTGGCACGCTTCGAAACTCGTAAAGGTTTGCCAGAGGTGGCGGCACTCAAAGTCATGAACATTGAAGTTCAGGTACCGGAGGAACGCGCTCGGATCAGTGGCTTACTGCGCAAAGCGATCGGCAGCAGTCACCGCGTCGCAGCCAACTGGCTCCGAGCCTACGCCGATACGCTGGAAGACCCCAAGGGTTCACTCGCCACCTGGGATCAATTGGTACAAGAGGAACTGCAACGGCTTGGTGAACATCCGGATGAGGCACGCCAAAAACAAATTGCACTTGAGTTGCTTTACTGGAACAGCCAACTGCTGCTGGACAACGGCGAAGATGAACGAGCACGTGCTCTACTGACTCGATCGTTCGATTTCATCGACGGTACGCGTGAAGAACTGATCCAAGCTGCTGACTGGTTAATCGGACAGGAATCCTGGCACGTTGTGACGCTGCTGTCGTCCCGCTTCGCCGGTGAATTCGACAAACATGGTGAATTGCTTTACCGGCTTGCCGAGTCACAACGGAAGTTAAACAAGACCGACGAGGCAAATCAAACGGCGGCCAAAGCACTGGCGTTGGCTCCCGAAAATCGCCAGCAACACAATACCACCGCAATGTATTTGCAGAAACGCGGTCTCCTGGACTGGGCGAAAAAAGAGTATTTGTTGGTCATGGAGATCGGTCCAATCGGCTCCTTTGTCGATGTGTACGCACGCCTGCTGCTATCCGAAATGCTGCACGACCACGGGGACGATACCGAAGCTGCCGATGTCCTGGCACCGCTCGTGGCGGCCATGGACAAGGACCCGAAGGTCGAAGAGAGTATCCGCAAGGATTTTCAAAGGCCGCCAGAAGAATTTCGCTCTCGCTACCAGTATTTCCTCGCGCTTGCAGACAAAGACGATCCCAAGAAACTGATGGAACGTCTGCGCGAAGGCATTGCGGCGGACCCGTTTGATGTGGACGTCTTGATTGGAATGTACCGAGTCCCCAAGTCACCGGCGGCATGGCGCGAGGAAACCGTCAAGAAGATCGACGCGGCGGTGGTGCATTTTCGTCAAGAAGTCGCCAAGTACGACGCTTTGTTAAATCGAGCCCGCGAACCCCAAACACGTGAGGGAATCAGTCGCATTCTGGCCACACAAAACAATCAACTCGCGTGGCTGATCGGCAATACCGAAGGCGATTTTGACGAAGCCATTCGCTGCAGTCATCGTTCGCTGGAATTGCGCCCCGGATCCGCAGCCTACCTGGATACCTTAGGCTGCTGCTACTTTGCCAAAAAAGACTACGCCAACGCCGTCAAATACCAACAGCAAGCGGTCAAGGCGGACCCCCACTCTGGGCTCATCAAGAAACAACTTGCCAAGTTCGAGCAGGCGCTGGCGGACTCAAAGAAAGCGAGCGAGTAGCCTGGCGCAACACCTCGAACCGAAGATGGAGCACACCGCCTAAAATTCGTGGCGCGAAGTGCATCCCTGTCTATGAACGAACCTGAGATATTGCCTCCGGAAACTGATTCCGCCAGTGGAGAAGATGCGGTCGTTGCTCTGCAGAGTAGCACGCCCGGTCGAACCACTGACGTTTTGGTTCATAGTGGATTGCTGATCGTGGCCCTCGGTGTCGTGATCCTGGCGTGTACCTTACGCGTAGAAAACAACACGCTGGTCGTCATTCCAGGAATCAACCAACCCTTACCGGAACTCTGCACCTTTCGCCGGATGTTCAACATGGATTGTCCTGGCTGTGGCTTGACCCGTTGCTTCATTAGCCTGGGTCACGGCAAGGTGATAAGTGCAATGCGTTTCAATCCGGCAGGCATTTTGCTATTTGGGATCGTCTTGTTTCAAATTCCCTATCGGACCACGCAACTCTGGCGCATTCATGCAACAGGAATACCACTCCGACTCCCAGATTATTATTTGTGGATCTTGATGGGCTTCAGCATCTTGCTCGTCATTCAATGGATTGTTCGCACCGTCATTGGGTTTTGAAATGAAATCTGTGAAGATTGGCCGGGGGCAGATACAGGTTGAGGACCAAGGGGTAGGTACACCGCTACTCTTCGTCCACGGATTCCCTCTGGACCACACCATGTGGCAAGCTCAAATCGAGCATTTCTCGACAACCCATCGCGTGATCGCAGTCGATCTTCCCGGAATGGGAACCAGTTCACTGCCGCAACGCGAGATGACCATCAAACAATATGCAGATGATGTTGCAGAACTGTTGGTAGCGTTGGATGTCCAAGATCCGGTCACCTTCTGTGGTCTTTCGATGGGTGGCTACATTGCCTGGCAATTCTGGAAGTATCACGCAGACCGTCTCCGGGCGTTAGTACTGTGCGACACCCGATCGGCGCACGACAGTGAAGACGTCGCAATGTCTCGCCTCGAAATGGCCGAAGCCGTCAAGCAACATGGCCCAGAAGCGATTGCCGACCACCTGCTAATCAAACTATTTGCAGAGTCCACTTTCGATGATTCCCCTGAAAAGATCCAAGCCACACGTGATGTGATCTTGCGAACACCGCCCGAGGGTATCGTGGCCGCCCTGCATGCGATGGCAGCGCGGTCCAATGCAACTTATCTGTTGCCTGGAGTCCATGTTCCCTGCCTCTTACTATGCGGAGAGCAAGATACGATCACCCCCGTCCAAGAGATGCGGCAGATTGCCGCATCTCTTACCAACTCGGAATTGGTGGTGATTCCCGAGGCCGGACACATGGCACCCTTGGAGAACTCCGCAGCAGTGAATGACGCAATTGCCTCATTCCTGACCACACTCACTTGATGCAGCAGTCAAGTAACGGTTGCGAAATAGCGACCGACTTCTACACTGTATATGTAGGGTCGTTCGTTACGTTCTCCCTTCTCACCACGTTGCATCGCATGTCTCAAGAATCCCCCAAACCGTCCAAGCCTTCGGCCCCCGACAAGTCACTTGATGACATGCTCCCGCCGGTTCAAGCTCCCAGCGCGGGCTTCCTGCTCCAGCTGTTTCTGATCCCCATGATCATCGTCACGATCATCGTGTTGGTGTTCCTTGGGTTTCACTGGTTGGCACAGATGAGCAGCGACCCGAGCGATTTAATCGCGGGACTCTCCACGACGAATGAGACCGGTTGGCAAAAAGCTCACGCGCTCTCGGACCTCTTGCGTGATCCGACAAAAGATCACCTGAAAGACGATACCGAACTGGCGCTCAAACTGGCCGCGATCCTCGATCAACAAATTGACGGCGCTGAATCCGAGCAGAGCTCCAACCCTCAGCAAATTCGTATGCGCGTCTACCTCTGTCGTGCTCTTGGTGAATTTCGTGTCGCCGAGGTGTTGCCTGTCCTGATCAAGGCTTCTTCGACCGAGCGCTACGAATCGGAACTCGATGTACGTGATCACGCCATCCAATCCCTGGCGATTTGCGCCAAGAACCTGGCCGATAAATTCGGACCCGATTCGCTCCACAAGAACGACGCGCTACTAGAAGGTCTCCTTGCCGCAGCCAACGAACGAGGGAGCGACGCAGATGAGGCATCGGTTCGGCGGAAGCGTCACGAGCTACGGTCGGCTGCTGCCTATGCACTGGGAGTTGTGGGAGGAGAAGTGGCACTCGATAAATTAGAAAACATGCTCAACGACGCCTATGCCGATGTTCGCTTCAACGCCGCAACCGGACTGGCTCGACACGGAGACGAGCGCGCGATTCCCATCCTCGTTTCGATGTTAGACCCCACGAATCCATTCGTAACCCGTGACGAGGAAGCGGAATCCAAAAGGCTGGAGGAGTCCGAGGTCCGTCAACGAGAGCGACTGCTTCACCGGCGTGGTCTGGTGATGGTGAATGCCATGCGTGCCTGCGAGCAGTTGCACCAGCGAAACCCTGCAGCGGATCTCAGCGAAGCGATGGTCATGTTAGAGCGGATTCGCGAGGCGGACCTGCCGTCGACACTGCAGACGAAAGCCGCCGAGTCGCTCCTGATCCTCAACGACTGAGCAAAATCCCGTCGCTTTTCCAGCTAATAGCAACTAAGCTATTCGACTGATGCGTCACTTTTTTCCAGCAGCTCGAAGCTTGCGACATCGGATCGCAATTTGATGCTTGTTGGCCCCGCACCTGCCGTCGTCGCGTCACAGTGCCCACGGCGCACGTCGTCAGGAAACCGACCGCTTTCAGGGAAACTGGTAACGTTGGTAGAGCGCGGTATGATATCGCCAGAAACAATCCCAACACGTCCACTCCATCACGATTCACCGCAGACACCCTTTCGCAGGCGTACCATCATGAACCGTTCACTGCTACTGACTCTTGCCCTTCTTGCTTGCCAACCGCTTCTGTTTGCGAATGCTGAGGAATCGGACGTCAGTTTCAAACGCACTCAGATCGACCCTCGCTTTCGTGCGGAAGGTGTCGCGGTCGGAGACTTCAATCACGACGGCCAGCAGGATATCGCCGCCGGATTTGTTTGGTATGAAGCACCCACTTGGAAGATGCACGCCATCACAACCAACCATCCGACCAAGCGCGGCAAAGTCATTGGCAAACCATACTTTTTCGACCCCAAAGGATACAGCAACTGTTTCTGCAACTTTGCAGAAGACCTGAACGGTGACGGCTGGGATGACCTGATTGTGGTCGACTTTCCGGGCACCCCGACCTGGTGGTTTGAAAATCCACGCGATGCGACGAAGGAGTGGAAACGCCACGAGTTAATGCCGGTAACCAACAATGAGAGTCCACATTTTGTCGATGTGAACGGTGACGGCAAAAAAGATCTCGTCGCGGCATTCTCGCCGGACCCGCAAAAGACCGACGGCCCGCAAAAGCAAATGGCCTTCACGTCGCGGGGAGCTGACGTCACCAAACCCTGGAAGATTCATCCTATCTCGGCGCAAGGAGCCCCCGGCTGTAATCGCTACTCTCACGGATTGGGTGTGGGTGACGTCAACCTGGATGGCAAAGTTGACATCCTTTGTGAAGCTGGCTGGTGGCAACAACCTGCCAAGCTAGAGGGTGGCGCGTGGCAACTCCACTCGGTGCCTTTTGGTCAGGCCGCCCAAATGTTCGCCTATGATTTTGATGGTGACGGAGATCAGGATGTTCTCTCCAGTAGTCCCCATGCATTTGGCATCTGGTGGCATGAACAAGGCCCCGATGGAAACTGGAAGAAACACGAAATTGACACCAGCTTCTCCCAAACGCACGGGATGTGCCTGGCCGACATGAATGGCGATGGTTTGATGGACTTTGTGACCGGCAAACGCTGGTGGGCTCACGGTGGCAGAGATCCCGGTGGCGATCAACCCGCCGTGTTCTACTGGTTCGAATTGAAACGAAAAGATGGCAAACCCAGTTGGACTCGGCATCAGTTTGACGATGCCAGCGGCCCGGGCACCCAATTTCAAGTCGCCGACGTCAATGGCGACAAACTGCTCGATGTCATCAGCTCCAACAAAAAGGGCGTTTACTATTTCCAGCAGGTGCGAAAATAGCTCATCCGCCGCAGGGCGAAAATAGCTCATCCGCCGCAGGGCGTCTGGGGGCAAGGGAAAACGGTGCTGGGTGTGGAAAGCGTGTCGCGTGACTAAGGTGTCTGCTGTTCACGCGTGGCTTTCCACGGCAATGTGATGTCGCGCCCCAGTGCCTCGACTGTCACGACCACCCTTCCGGTAATCTGTTTGGCCGTCACGACAGCGTCAAAGTCCAGGACCAATCCACCTGATTTCTCGGAGGTCGCCTGAAACTTCAGTCGGTCCCCCTGAATCACCGCGCGATCGATCGGAATTTTTCCCGCCGTCGTCGTCAGTTCCCCGGTCAGTCGCCCCTCGGCCAATTTCAACTTGAGTCGCTCGGTCGAGTTACCTCGTTGCCAGGTCCACTCGCCGCTAGGATCAATGGACGCTTGGCTGCGCAAATCTCCCGGTGCCTGATCCGGGGCGACGACCTTGAAGAAACCGATCATCATCTCTTCCCAACTTTGATCCCCCCAACGCACGCGTTTGGTTGCATCTGGATTCGCAAAATTGTTGTCGGAATTGTCATACCACGCAGTGCACTCAACATACGACCCACGCGGCAACAGCTTAGGCTGACTCAGTTGATAGCTGAGTTGCCAATTGAAGTCGTACTTGGGCACGTCCAATAGCAACTCACGCTCACCTCCGGGTCGTACGAGTTCATATCGAAACGCTTTGCCACGAAGATGCATGTGGGGTGTCATGTCCAACAACAACTCATCGCGCACCACCCGATATCTTGCTTTCACCTTCTTGTTCGCATCTCCCGGTGCAATCGCAAAAGAGGTATCAATGGCCATGCGGCCGCGGAGTTCTTTTTTGACATCCTTTTTATCCATGAACTTGAATCCCGCATAACTGCGATCCATTTGGGGACTGCCATTGGGGGTGTAATGCATTTCAAAGACCAGCTTGCTGCCCGCTGCCACTTTGATCGCCACGTCGTCTTGCAAGATCGTCGGCGTTGACCCGGGCGCGTAGCCCACCAGCATGGCGCGCCGCCGAAAGTCGCGCTGACGCTCTCCAGGAGGAAGCACATATACGATGATGTGGTGGACAACCGACCGGTTGTCTGGTCGGGCTTCCGCTGCACAAATGTATTTGTCTTCCTGCCATTTGGGATCGACAACAAAATACTGGTAGTCAACGACCCCTTCCGCCGAAACGGCAAACGGCGCCTCGCGCATATACAACACTTCGTCCGGAGCGGTGATCTGCCAGCCGCTGGTAAATTTCGGCAACGGTGGGGTCTGTTTTGGGTCACCTTCCGGCATCCCATTCTCAATCCACGTCCGCAGTAGCGTCTTTTCTTCGTCGGTCAGGCGCGGATCGTTCCGAAAGTGCCCCGGCTTCGAGTTGGCAAACCAGGGTGGCATCCGATTGTCATCGATAACCTCCAGAATCGTATCCTCCCAACCCAGAATGTCATCGTAGCTGGTCAGGGTAAACGGCGCGAGCTCCCCATCGCGATGGCAGGAGACGCAACGTCGGTGAAAGATCGGCGCGATCTGATGACTGTAAGTGACGTCTCCGACAGGGGTGACCTTATTCACTCGACCGATGTAACAACCAACAGATTTCGTTTCGGGCACCGACACGGGCTTACCCGCCAACAGCTCGCCAATCGCTACCTCTAAATCCCGCCGCCGAGGTTGGTTTCGCGAAAGCCCCACCGCATACTGATCGTCAATACGACCATGGTAGCGCACCACACGTTTCTCATCGAGCAGGAACACTTCTGGCGTCCGAGCAGCTTGCATGGCATCCGCTACCCGGTTACCCGGATCTTTCAGAAAGGGAAACGTCAATTCGTGCTGTGTGACATATCTGGTGATTTCTGTAACGCTATCTTGTGTGTTGGAATTGATACCTACCACGAGGACACCCTGGTCAGCAAACTTTTCCTGCAGCTGTTGCAGCCGTGGCCCATACAGCTTTGCCAGCGGACATTCGGTACCCAGGAAAGCAACCACCAACAGCTTGGCTTCCTGCGCCTCTGCCAACGACCAGTGGGCACCTCGATGACCGCGCAGCCGGAAATTATCGACGGTCCGCCCCACCATAGAATTTGGCGTTGCGGCATACAAACTGCCGGGCACGCAAATCGTGAGTAACCCAATCCACAAACCAAGTTGACGTTGTTGCTTCACGCGACTCTCCAATCCTTGCCAAGCCTTTGTTTTCGCGCCACCGCTCGAATCCCGAATGAGATACGTGCTGCGGAGTCGCAGTTTAGAACAGATCTCTGTACCGTGTCACGGCTGTTTTGTGCCCTCACGCCAATCGCTGGCACTTACGAATTCGCCCATCTTTCCAATCTCAACCATTCCATCCTTGGCTACTTCCTGCGCGGCCAGCCGGTCTGAAGACGGCTACCACCAAGTGGACTATCCTGAACCGCGACACTCCCCCCGTGTTTACTCACAATCCTACGTACCAGGGCCAATCCTAATCCGACACCGTGTCCTGAGTCCTCGAGGCGGACAAACGGCTCGAAGACCCGCTGGCGATCTCCTGCGGGGATTCCCGGCCCATCATCGTCGATGTCAATCGTGATCGAATCCTCGTTTTCCAAAATGTGAATCACCACCTGCCGTTCCGCAAAGCGTGCGGCATTGGCGATAAGATTTCCCAGAGCTCGCTCGAACCCCGCGCGATCTGCTTGCACCGTAACTTGGTCGCTTGGTCGCTGACCAATTTCAAAGCTGATCGTCGGATGCACTTGGGCGTGTTTTTCCAACAGTTGTTCCACAATCGGGATCAACCCCAGCGATTCGACATCGAAGCGATCCTCATCCGACTCTAAACGGACATAGCGCAACAGTTCTCCCACCAAGTCATCCAGTTCTTCCGATGCATTCTCAAGTGAGTGCAAACGTTCTTCGCGGTGGCGATCGTCGGGGGCTGACCGGATGAGGTCGATGGCGAAATGGATTCTGGCCAAGGGAGTGCGTAATTCGTGAGATACTGCCTGCAGCAACTCGCGCTGGGTTCGCAACATCGTCTCCGTTCGGCTGGCCATGTGATTGAATGCCTGCGCCAGAGGCTTGGCCGCTGCACCCACCTGCTGCTCGTCAACGCGCGCGGTCAGGTCACCGGCGGCAATGGCTTTCGCAGCGTGTTCGACACGACGCAGTTGTCGCGCGATCGGTCGCAACAGCAATGCGATGGCGAGCGCAGCAGGAAGTAACACCAGCGCTAAAGTCGTTGTCGCCGCTTTGTCGTCGCCGCGTTCAAAGTTTGGAAAAGGACCGCAGCGGAACACTTCGGAATGGCCTTCCAACTCGGAAGCGGCAAAACCTCGTTGTTCACCACTCGCATCGGGCGCTAAAAAGAACACGACCTCACGACCTCGTTCTAATCGCAGCCGCGCCCCGCCGGGGATCTCCTGACGCTCCACCAAAGCGATGGCTACGTCAAACTGCTGGGCCATCTCCGACAACATGCGCTGGCGATCGTCCTTGGCCAACGCCAGCCTGGTAGTGGCTAAACGCATCCAGCCTTTGAATGCATCCTCAATCTCCAAATAGCCATAATCAGGAAAGGGTCCCAACCGTACGACATTTTCTCCATCTGCCAGAAGTGCAGCCACCACGTCCCGACCATTCTCCATTCGGTAATGCACAACGTCGTCGTCTGCGACGAAGCGCCGCTGCACTGCCGGCGTCAGCTCGGCAAGAGGCATCAGTTGGATAGGGTGACCGAAGCTACGACCTAAATCCGCCAGCATCATCGGGCGGCGCTCTTGGTCGACTTCATCCACCGATTTCGCAACCAGCCTCGCCCCTCCCGCGTGCGCCTCTTCAAAGACACGCGTCCTGTCAGCCGCCAAGCGCTGGTCTGTCACTTGGCTGTGGATATACCAGGCGACAAACAATACCGCCAAGACACCGATATACAGGAGGATGAAAAGTCGTGTCATTTTTCCACAGAGAGAATGTATCCCACGCCCCGAACTGACTTAATGCGACGCGGATTGTGCGGGTCATCACCTAGCTTCTTCCGCAGCCGTGACACGCGCAAATCCATCGACCGATCGATGCCGTCGTAACGCATTCCGTGCAACTCTTGGTACATCACACCACGGCTCAGCACCTTTCCAACGTTTTGTGCCAACAGCCACAACAAGTCGAATTCCGCTGTCGTTAAATCCAAAGACTGGCCTTCAAGTTCGACTGTGCGGCAAGACTGATCAATGACTAAGGAACCCGTATCGATCTTACTGTCCGCAGCATCCACTGGTTGTGATGTCGCTTTGCGCAAATGCACGCGCAATCTCGCCAGCAGCGCATGCGGACGCACCGGCTTGGTAAGATAATCATCGGCGCCTACCTCCAGGCCAATGACCTCATCCACCTCTTCACCGCGCGCTGTCAGGATCAGGATGGGACCTGAAAAACTACCGCGGATCTGTCGGCAGACCGAGAAACCGTCTAACCCTGGCAAATTCACGTCCAGAATCACCACGTCTGGCCTGTCAGCCGCCATCCTGCTTTCAACAAGATCACCGCGAAATTCGATCAACATCTCGAAGCCGTGAGACGTCAGAAATTCAGCCACCATATACGCTAATTCTCGGTCATCTTCGACCAACAACACGCGCTGCTTTTGTGTTTCATCCATGTCTTCATTGTACAACTGGAAGGCAGTTTCATGCGTCCCTCCTGGACGGTCGCTACAAACCGATACGTTCACCAGCTTCGCGAGATAGCGGCGGTTCACCGAGCCCCACAGTTACTTGCCACCCGTCATCTACCAGCGCGTTGCGCACTTGACGAACACAACTGCCATGATGCCAACGGTGACTCCCGGGGCCAAAGCAGCCCCTCCCAGCCATACCGACGGTCGCTTGAGTTGCCTATCCGAGGTGGTGCGCCTGCTGTGATCACCACAGCGGAACCCGGCAATCACAGCGGAAACCGCTTAGGCCACGTCGCGATCTTCAAACAGAATCAGCGACAATAAGAGCGCGATCAGGCTATACACCAGACAATAAACCGACGACCAAGCCAGATACATCATGGGGACCGATCTGCCCGAAGTAATCGCGGCTTGCATGTCGAAGTGCTCCAAGTTTGGCAACACCGTCGCAATCAACTGCGCGACAAACATGACGACCTCGAATTGATCACCCACCGCTGCAGACTGAACTAGCAGAGGGGTCAAATGGCCAAGTACGTAAATCGAAAAACAGGTGATCAGATTGGCCAGCATCGGCAGTCGTGTCGACAACGCCACACTCAGCCCAGTCAACACGACCGTTGCCATCAACGCGAGGCAAAGCCCTGGAATAATGGCAAACGTTTCAAAGTGCACTGTTTGCCAGGAAGGCATATCATCAGCACCTTCCTTCGCTTCATGAAACGGCATGTAGGATACGACAAACAACAGCGCCGTTCCCAACACAACGAACATCAACATCGTCGCCCAGTTGATACCCAAGAATTTACCAATGATAAACGACTGACGACGTATCGGCTTCGACAAGACGGTCAATGCGGTCCGCCCTTCGATTTCGTCTGTAATCGCAGTACTTGACGCCCACACGGCTGACAATACCGCCAACACCTTAATCAGCGTTAAGCCTGCATCCTTCAGCATCTTGATATCCTCGCCAAACGTGTTGTAAGGCAAGTACAGAAAGAGCACGATCAAAAACAACCCAATGATCAACAGAATGATATAGAAGGGTTGAATCACGCTCGTCTTAAAGGTCGACAACGCCACTGCGGAAATCTTGGGCAACGCATTTCTGTGAGCGAAATAGACAACAAAAATCACCACCACAAAGAGCGCTGAAAGCGGGATTGTCATCACCTCTGGGTATTGGATCGACGTCACCAACGTCAACTTCAGATCGGCATCCTCCTCGCTGAAGTTCGACACGAATATCTCTGTGACTTCGCCCTTGGGAAAAGGATTTGTCGGCGTGGTTCGAGCATCCCAACGCACCACTTCATCATCGGTGACATCAATCTCGCGATAGCCCAGTGCAGCCGAATCCTCAAATCCGGAGATCACCAAGCGACGGTTGGAATCAAAGATAATCGCCTCTAACTCTTCCTGACGAAACGAGACAGCAACCGCCGTCGGCTCAGGATCCTCATTCAATCCCCTCTGTGTATCGACTCCAGGAATCGTCAGTTCGATTGGGTCCTGCTCGCCAACAGAACCCAGACGGGTGAAGGAAAGCACAATTTGGTCTGGATCCCGAACCAACGAAATGCCAAGGATCCCATAAATCGCGATCAAACCGAACAGAATGCCGATGCCCCACAATGGCCCTTCATGAAACGTCAACCACGTTTCGTCAATCGTCCGCTTGCTGACCAAGGTCACCATGGTGAATCCCAACCCCAGACAGATCAGCAACACGGGTATTGCCAAACCAAGGATCTGTGTCAACGACAGGCCGCCTTGATCCTCTCCGGCCAGCAGAGATCCTCCGGATGTGGTCAAAAACGCGACAGTCACGGCGAAAACGCCAAATCCGCAGATTAATCCAGCAATCCGAAACCGCTGCGGATCGTCCTTCAGGGAACCAATCACCGGAATTCGCGAGAGCCCGGCACAGACAAGCCACAGGACACCAAGCGAAATGAGGCCGAGCAAAACACCCAAACTCATTAGCCACAAAGGAGTTAGCCAATCAACAACCCACGGTGGTACTTGACCAACAAAGCTGAAACTTTCCAACATGACAACCGCGCAATGCATGAACGAGGATGGGGTGTATCTGAAGGAATACGCAAGCCAAACGAGGTAGGTTCGGCTGTCTTGCCAGTTCTCGTGGTCGCAGCCCCTCAGGAACGGACGCCAAACTGTTCAAATTCGCCGTTGGCGGCCAGTTCATCCAGCATTTCACCTGAGATCCGGTGAGCGAGTTGCTCGCGGATTTGCCCAAGAAACTCGTCTAATTCCGGCTTCTTCCCCTCCACAACCAGTTCGACACGGCCATCGGACAGGTTCCTGACGTACCCCGTGACCTCGTATCCCACCGCAATTTGGCAGGTGGTTGCACGAAACCCAACGCCCTGGACGTGCCCCGAAAAATACACGTGCCAACGAACGGAATCTCCTGCTGACGCAGCTGATGGACTGGTCATCTTTCCTCCACATAGAAAAGCCATAGCTCATCCCACGATCCTACCAGCGCGCACCGCAGCGACAACCATCCACCAGCGTTCCTTGCCCGATGGCTTGTTCTGGCAACGTCCGGACCGTGCCGATCGCACCAAGTCTGTTTAGCCAACGCGCCGCAGGACAAACACCGCATCGGACAACTCGTCGTCGAACGGTACTGGGTGATCAATCTCGTACCAAAAATCGAAAACTTCACAAAGTTCCAACTTCGGTACTTTGGCCAGCAACCTGCGAAACTGAGTGGCTGTATACAGGCGATACGGGTATTCAGAAACAATCCGCAAGCGTCGTTTCGGGTTGGTGACCACCAACGAAAATCGCAGCGTCTCACGTCGTTTTCGCCGGTCAAAGGCGACCACTCGTAACGTGGTTGTCACCCGTGTGACACCATGTTTCGCCGTCCAGCGCTCCACGGCCTCTTCTTCGGCGTCCAAAGGAATGATATGGAAACCCAGGATGAACAGCCCTCCCGGTCTAAGACAGTTAGCAATCGATTGCAGATGGCTGAGCGCTGCCTTTTCCGAGATCAGGTGACGAAACGTATTGAACGTACAAAATGCGGCGTCCACAGGTTGCGGCAGTTGAAACGAAGTCATGTCACCTGTCGTCACATCACCCGTCAGATTGCTCCTTTTCAAGCGCTGTTTGACATACTTCACCATCGCTGGATTGAGGTCGCAGGCAGTCATCTGATAACCGCGCCGGGCCATTTCCATCACCAGCCGGCCGCCTCCGCATCCTGGTTCGAATAAATGCTTCGTGGGCTGCAAGCCATATTGAGAACAGGCGGCCTCAATAAAATCCGCTTCGACTTTGGTCTCTGAACGAAACGCCAAATCCCAGTACTGAGGATACGAATAACAATCGTCCGGCAACCCGCCGTTCTGCTGGGCCGGAACGATTAGATCATCTCCCGCGGCACTGTGCCGCCGGGTAGCAAGTGGACAGGTCGCCCGGATTGGTCAATGACCGTATCGTCCGGTTTGAGGTTCATCGCCCGATACACAATCGCGCAAAAGTCCTCCACTCCCACTTTGCGGGAGATTGGATGCTCTGCTTTGTCATTCGTCGCACCAATCACTTGGCCGTGCCGATAACCACCGCCAGCAAACAGGATACTCTGCGCCTGGGGCCAATGATCGCGTCCCGCGTTACCATTGATTTTCGGTGTGCGCCCAAATTCTCCTGCAGAGACCACCAAAGTATCTTCCAACATTCCCCGCTCAGCCAGATCCTGGATCAATACCCCCACAGCACGGTCATGCATCGGCATCTTCGAATCCAATGCCTGCTTGATATTGCTATGGTTATCCCAGTAGCCCGTATTGAGCGAGACAAACCGTACTCCGGCCTCAACCAGCCTCCGCGCCAAAAGCGCTTGCTCGCCCCAACCCTCACCATAACGTGCGCGCAAACCCGCATCCTCTTGATCCAGATCGAACGCCGCACGCGTTTTGCCAGACATGATGATATCCAACGCCTGCTGGTCGACCGACTCCAGTTGATCAAACGTCGCATTGGCGTCCAGGCGCCGGCGCATCCGGTCAAACTGTTTCTGCAGCGCGACGCGGTTCATGAGTCGGTTTGCACTCAGGCCATCTTGAAGACTGAAACTCTTGTGGTCACCTGTGGGCAATCGCCCTGCTTCATTACCGTAACTGTACTCGCCATAGCGAAACGGGTTATGAGCAACCCCCAACCATGCCGCGCCGTGAAAGCCAAAACCGCCGTCATTGATATTCACCGATGACAGTGATCCCGCTTTGCGCGGACCGATCAAATGTGAACAGACCGCGCCCATCGACGGTTGGCGAGCTGCGCGATCCGAGCCATTCGCGCCGAGTCTTCCGGTCAGCATCCAATGCGCCGCAGCCCAGTGATCGCCATTGCCGTGTGAAAAACTCCGAATCACCGTGCACTTGTCCATCACCTTCGCTTGCTCAACGCATAACTCGCTCACATTCAATCCAGGCAAGCTGGAGGCAATCGGGGTATACGGCCCACGCACTTCCGCCGGCGCATCTGGCTTCATGTCAAACGTATCCAACTGCGACGGACCACCGTGCTGCCAAATCATGATGATCGATTTGGGCGAATGATGACGCGTGCGGTTGCCCGAACCATCGGCGGCCTGACTTTCCACCGCGAGCTGAGTTCCGAGAGATAATCCGAACGTGCTGAGTGCACCGATTTCGATAAACCGTCGCCGGTTGATTCCATCACAGGTCCGACGGGCAGTACCTTGAATCGTAAGCATGATGACCTCGGGCTTGCGTTGCACAAGCAATCATGAAAGGCAGGGGAAGGACAAACGGTGGGTCTAGTATACGATCTTCCGTCGTTCCCTTGCAATTCCGACCTTCCAAACGAAGATCTGGTGCCCCCAGGTCGAATCGAATCCTCCCGCTTACAACCCGCAATTCGACCGCCCGTAACGGTTTACACACGGACCGTCGGCAGCTTGCGAGTGCGGCGCGGTGGGTGCCGGTCGATCCGCGTATTGACGAGATGCGGCATCCACAGAGCATTGTCCACGAGTTCGGTCAACATCGCGGGCGTATACGGTTTCCGCAACACAAAGGCCGCGCCCTCAGCGTGAGCGATGCGCGCTGTGTGCGGGGCATCATCACGGGACAGCAAAACAAATGGAATACCCCGAGTGCTCTCAATCTCGCGCAGATCCGCACACAGCGAGGCGCCATGATCATCTTCCAAGTCAAGATCACACACAATCAGGTCCAGCGAGATCGTGCGAGCGGCCTTCATCGCAGCTTCCCAATCCCGAGCACAATGGCATGTGTAGCCACTCATATCGAGCACCGCTGCGATGCCCGTCAACGTGATGGCATCTTGATCAATAACTAGAATGGTTGCTTGATTGGCTGACGTGTTCATATCGGTAGCCGTGTTTCGCTCTAGACATGTTGCCAGTCCGTCGGCCTGAAGTGCCAGAATGTGTCCGTCTACGACACTGTTCGACAACGAACAAACCGCAAGGTCAACGATTCTTTCCGTGACGACGTGATCGTCACAAACCATACAACGGGAGCTCAACAGCAGACGCACGTTGACTGAGGTGCGCTACGGTAATGGCACAAAGCTACGGGATGCAATCACCGGCGCCGTAATCAAGCGCAAAGGGTTCTCACCATAACGGACAACTTTCCCGTCATAGTTAACACCCAACACCAGGCAAGTGGTGCCGGGTTCGGCGTCGAACAAGGAACCGTCGAGAGGCAGGAACAACATCTGCTCGGTTCCTGCCAACTGCATGAGCAAACCGCGGGTGCCACCCTCACCAGTGACCGTACGTTCCACCGTGCCAAAAAACATCACGCCGGCCATCGATCGATGAATGTGTTTGCTGGCATACTCATTCAGAATCGTGACATGCCCAACACCATCCCAGCGCCGTTCGCGCAGCTGCGCAATCACTCGGTCCGCCGTTGCAATCAGACGTTCTCGCTCTGCTTCGGTCAAACCACCTTGATCAAGCAAGGTATTGGGAAGTCGCACCATCGCAATCGCCCAGGCCAGTTGCTGAAGCTTGCCGTAGTCCGCGTCAGATTGCGGCAACCACTTCATTTTAGCGCAATCTTCAGCCAATGTTTCGAGCGAGCCGGCATTCAGCTGTGCCAGCATCTCACGGACCACCACCCGCTGCCGCGCGTGCTCCTTGAGAGGCGTCACGTCCGCAGACGCCGCTTCACATAAGTTCCGTACGTAGCGCGCATGCAGGGCATAACTGAGCTCCGCTTCCCGGTCCACCCATGTATTCACTCCGATCACCTCGCCTTGTCGATTCAACAAGGGACCGCCACTATTGCCAGCAGAAATCTGAGCGGTGTGCTGAATCCATCGATGATCCGCGTTGCTCCGTAAGTAATCCCGCAAGAAGCGTTGCGAGTGCTGCGGTAGCTCAGACGTCGAGACAATCCGGCTCACGATGCCATCAAATGGAGAAAAGACGTTGCCGTGCGGATGTCCGATTGCCACGACGGGTGATAACTGACGAGGATCGTTGTCATACTGCAATTGCAGCACTTTGAGATCGACCGGCACACTATCCAGTTTGACAATCGCCAGGTCGTGGTCCACGTCGACTGCCGCATAGCCTGAGATGCGATAGGATCGACCGTCTTTGAACACCGCCTCCGCCGCAGTTGCCTCGGCCATGACGTGATAGTTCGTAGCCACAAGTCCTGCGGGGTCGACTACAAAACCTGAGCCCAAGGTTGTATCCGTTCCTGGCCCTTTCGACGTGATCTTGACGACGCCCAACTCAATCACATCCAACTGGTCCGCCAAGACATCGGGCGAGCTTCTCACTGTCGGGTCAATCGCTTCGCGCGCCGGTGCAGTCACGACAGCCACGGGATCGGGTGCCACATTTTCTTTCACAGCCGTACGCATCCACCAGACAGCAAAGACCGCGCCCAGCAAGCAACCTACGGAGGCAATCCCTATCAATCGCTTGGTCACCAACCTACCGGAATCTTTGCCGGACGCTTCCTCTCGCCGCTGAATTGCAGGGAGTGCGACTTCCGGTGCCGAATCGCTCGAATCCGGTGAGATGTCAAATTGCGTCGGAGGTGAAAAACGCTTCATGAAGCAGAACCCATCGAGATGAGCTTTCATTGTAGCTCAAAACCGAGTCTCCGTCGCCTGCTCGCAGCATCAGCGACCCCACAAAAGTGCTCGAATTCATCGCCACTGGCTGATATGCTCACAAGCGTAAACACGACATTTTCACAGCTTGATTCGAGCGGATACCGTGGGGCAGACACCGTATCTCGACGCACTATCGACATGGCTCGGCCATGCCGCTGCGCAGCATGCAAACCATTCCTGTGCAGCGGCACCGCAATGGCAAATCGACGACCGCTGTCTGCGGCAACCAGCATCATGGATCGGCCCGCGCCTGATTGCATGGCCCGCAACTCTCGCCTCAAGCAGATGGATCGGTGTGGTCAGTTCGCGGATCGGCAGACAACTTGATCAACATCCGCAATGGTTTACTGGGTTGCGTTACGTCTGTGATCATCTCGAGCAGGACGACGTGATGATCTCCGCCGACAACACCACCACCGGACGATTTCTCGACCGCTGCCGGTGGCTGTGGAAGGTCCCTGTCGTAAAACTTCAGCAAGCACCGACAACCATGCCCCTCGCTGAATGGTTCGCTCGCCTGGCGGACACTCCTTGTGACGATGGGGACAGCATCCGCTGGTTACTTTCCCCACCTCTCAACCCGAACGTACTCCCAGCCTCGTTAACGCAAATCCCACTTGCCGATCGCGCCGTAGCCTATCTGAGTGATCACCTGCATGTGCTCCACCTGCGACGCAATGGCCATTGGCATCACCTGCTTCGTTCGCGCCTCAGTGAACCAGCGTTACCCGCCAACACGGTGTACTTCTCATCTCACTCGATGCCTCCCAAGCTGGCAAACGAATTGGTCTCGCTGGGGGCGTTGGAATCGCAACCGAACATCCCTGCTGCGTCTGCCGACGCCGCTCAACCTAAGCGACCGACAACCCATCCGCTGGTCACCGCCATGCCGGCAATCGACAGCTACCTCATCCATTGCACTCGCCGGTGTGATGGTCCCTGGCCAGGCCAGTCAGAAGCTGACTATTACGACAGCCTGTTGCTCGGTCTGCCTTCCAGTCACCGTTCCGCACTGGCGGTTCTGACACGTATTGTGTGTCAACGTCGTTTACTTGCATCGGCGGTTACCAATCGAGCGGGGCGTCGAGCTGTCAGCTTCACCGCCGTCCCATTGCCCAAACTCCCAGCACTGCGAAAATTTCGTCCCCATCGAGCTCGTTGGGATTTTGAGCCATACGGGATCGGTATCAAACGCCCATGGCTCACACGTCGCGGAACCAAACCGGTGATCTACGGCGAAGATGCATGCTGGAATCAACTGTCAGAATCCGAGCAACCTTTTTTTCAAAAATCACGTTCCGACGGCAAGTCCCCTGTCGACTGGACCTCCGAAAAAGAGTGGCGACATTTGGGTGATGTCGACTTGCAATCTCTCCCTCACCACGCGGCTTTCGTATTTGTGCCCGATTACCAAGCGGCGGTCCAGTTAGCTCCCCGCAGTCCCTGGCCGGTTTTTATCTTGAATCCAACACACGGCCCGCAGCAACTACAGGGACCGTAGCGCCTGCGCCATCCGGGACGCCGCCGTTCCCAATAGTAGCGCGTCCACACCACCAACGATCAACGTGTAGCCTTGTTGCAGGTAGGGAGCCACCGCTTCCGATGTCACCCCAAAGATCCCCAATGGTAAACCCGCTTGCTGACAGGTGTGCGTTACGTGGGCAATGGCTTCCGTCACCAGCGGATCGTCGACCTGGCCCATCTTGCCCAAACTGGCCGCCAAATCGTAAGGTCCAAGCAAGACGGCATCGACGCCTTCGACCTGCGCGATCGCTTCCATGTTCTCCACCGAGTCGGCATGTTCCGCTTGCACGATCACTGCAATCTGATCGTTCGCATTCTCCACGTACTCTTGGAAGCGCTTTCCATAGCCGTGGGCCCTGGCCAGTCCGACGCCGCGCGAGCCAAGCGGGGCATAGCGAGCGAATCGCACCACATCAGCAGCCTCTTCCGCCGTATTCACTTGAGGCACAATCAAACCGGTCGCCCCCAGGTCAAGCACTTTTTTGATCGAGACTTCGCTCGTCGCTGGAACGCGAACAACACAAGCTGTCCGATGATCCACTGCCTGCAAGATTCCCAAAATCTCAGGAGTCTCCAGTGGGCCGTGCTCGCCATCAATAAACAACCAGTCAAACCCAGCGTCCGCCAGAATTTCGGCGGTGGCAAGTGATGGCAACGTCACCATCGTCCCCAGAAGCTTCTCGTGCGCGCGAAGCCGAGCGCGGAAATTGCACTGCATGTTGCCTGTCTACTTCCATTGTCAATGTAGCTGGCTGGAAATCCACTGCTCGTGAATATACCGGTGTCACGTCGCTCGTGAAAGCAGCGAGCTGCCGCAACGCACACCCATCCATTCCAACACGAACAAGTCGCACACATTTCCAGGTGCTCTTGTTCCATAACGCAAAGAAAAGAAGGCCATCATGGCCTTCCTCCAATCACGTTGTTGGTCCAGTTTTCTCCCAACTGAACGGCTTGACCACCTAGGCTGACAAATCACCCGGATCTTGCAGACGACTCATCAAGATGTCGGTCAGCATCTCATCGGTCATGATGCCACCGTCACCAAAGATCATATCGTCTCCTTGTCCACCGAAGAGCCAATCGTTACCGCTACCCCCAAAGATCACGTCATCATCGGTGGTGGCGACAGAGGGTGATTCCTCTTCACCACCAGAGTCGCCAGAACTTGCCTCTTCAGTTGGGGCATCTGACTCATCAAGGTCATCAGAACCGGCAGGCGTCGGATCGATACTCGTGACGCCGTCAGATCCCCCTTCACTTGTCGCGTCCGTTTCGACATCACTCTCGAACTGACTGCTGGCAACTTCCGGTTCGCTGGCCGGATCATCACTGCCGACTGCATCCTCGGCTGCCGGCGCCAATGGTTCGTGAGCGCCTGCATCGTTCGGCACAGGCTCATCGATCGCGGGTTCATCGGCTTCACCGACTTCGGTCTGATTCAGCCCGTCCTGATCGGACACCGAGACGTCATCACCTGACTCGTCCGCTTCCGCATCGTTCCGATTGCCTTCTTGCTCGGCAACCTCAGGCGTTGGAGACGCGTGCAAATCTGCATCCGACGCAGCCTCCTCGTCGTCACTGAGCGTCGGGTCCATCGAGCTGTCAGTCGGTTCCGAAGCGTCTTCCGAGCTGACGACATCATCGCTAACCTCAGAATCGCTCGTGTCGATATCACCTTCCGTCACATTCGCTTCCGGCAGCATGTCTGACGATGCGTCGGCCGCATCCTCCTGCGCCAATTCACTACCAGCTCCGTCATCCGCGTTTGGCTCCGACGGTTGCTGTGGGTCAGGTATTTCTGACCCTTCACAGGCTACCGGATCTGCGAATTGAGTTTCAGGGCTCGCTTCCGGCGGCAATTCCACGTCCGTCGCGTTCTCTACCGCTAACTCCGTCGCATTGCCATCCGACTGCGTAGCTTCCGCATCGTCATGCTGCGGATCCAATTCACCTGAGTGTTCGTCAGCGGAGTCATTCAGATCACCATCTTCCTCGATGATCTCTTCTGAGGATCCACTAGGAATCACATCTGCACCCTCGTTCCCGACCGTTGCAGTCAGATCCTCAGGATCCGATTCGGCGTTGTCGAGTGGATCCGGATCCGTTCCGGTAGCATCCAACTCATCCACCAACGGATCGAACGTTTCCTCGCTCTCCTCCGGTTCGAAATCAGCCAATTCCAGCTCGGCTTCCGTAGGGATCTGCTCTGCGCCCACATCGCTACTGAGTAGTGCTGTCAAACTACCCGCGCCACCGAGAATCACGTCACGACCAGCACCGCCGAAAACGATATCATCTCCTTCGCCGCCTGAGATCACGTCGCCACCGTCTCCGGCCATGACCACATCATCACCATCGCCTGCTCGGATGACCGCGGGTTTGTCCGTGTCATTGACGATGACATCATCGCCACCACCGGTGCTGACCACCAACTGTTCGACAGCATCCGCATCAAATGTTCGCAGTTGTTCATCGAGCAGTTGCCCGGACGCATCGTACTCGGCAACGTTGACAATCAACTGCGATTCTTCTGCGTAAACTTCAATCACATCTTCGTTCTCGGTTCCATTCACCGAGAGCAAGCCGTCCGCGAACCCGATGTCCGCGGCACGGAGATCACGTTTTTCGAGTTGCTGCAAAAACAACCGACGAGGAGGCTTTTTAGCCAGTTGACGTTTCTTGGGAAGTGAACGTTTCATAAGAGTTTCCTTACTACAAAATGGCCAAGCTCCACCGTGAAGACACTCCATGTGTCTGGCGTAGTCTCGGCGTCCAGAAAAAACGCTGTCACACCATGTGAAAGCGAAAACGCACCGTGCTGAACTGGGCGAGAAATGCCCGAGAGAAATCCCTGTCAGAAAGAACCACGCGGGTTCCAGCTGGCCGTTCTTCAGCCAACCTGCCAGCGGCCATCATGTGGTACGTCGACCGACGACCACAAGCCGCTCAAGCAACCATCCTGTTGCTGCCAGGAAACCATGCACGATGCGTGCCAAACTCGATTCGACTCGCCCAGTCCGTCAGGCAATCGGCAACGAAAGTCAGGATCTACCGAGTGTTAGTTGTCACTCCTTTGGATCACCAGAGAACATCAACAACGTCTGCACGAATGTAGAAAATCCCTCAAGTGCAATCGAACCGATATCGCGCGAACTCAAAGTGATCACCAGTAGCTGACTTCGCTCAACGCGCTCAGCTTGTCAACATTACAAAGTTGATTTTCGATATGCACCGCCAGCATTGCAGGCGGAGTGCGACTAGACCACACGGATGGGGATTGCAGCGTTTCCAGCAAGGCTAGGCGGGTACTTTTTCACCGACCGCACGCAACGCGTTATCGTGCAAAATGTTTCGCAACGTTCCCGGATCTTTGACAATCCGTTTCAAGAAACTCTGCAACTGTTTGCTGTAACACATCCCTCTAAAATTTTTGCCTTGCCCGTCGTAACAGGGACAATCACTGCCAAACAATAACTGCCGTGGGTGGCGTTCAATAAAACCCATCGTGAACTCTTCGTCACGCGACAATGCGTTGTATCCACTACCAGCTGACATATCGCCGTAAAGATTCGGGTAGTCGGTCATGAGCTTGTCGATCACACCCCCGGACTTCACCGGACCTTTGGGATATAACGACTTGGCGGGATCAGGAACATCCGCACTGATGTGTGCCCACCATGTCTGCGCGTGTCCAATAATGCGGACTTTCTTGTATTTCTTCAGGTAGCGTTCCAAATGTTGCGCCAAACCCTGGTTGAAACCCTTCTCGCCGTCTTGAAAGTGGATCGTGATCGGCCAATCCAGCTCATCGCACAGTGCAATGATGCGTTCAACGCGACGATCATCCAATGGCAAATGCTCTTTTTGCTCACCAATGCCACGACAGCCAAGCAAGTGGTAGGCGCGAATGCGTTGCAGTACATCCGCTCGACGAATATCGGTCTGGCAAAACGGGATCACACGGTCTTTGTGAGCGTGAAATGCATGCAAGACGGTTTCGCTGCGTAGCAAGACGCCACCTTCACCTGTCTCGAGCGGTAAGACAAACGCCTTACTCGTACCCGTGGCATCCATATGCCGAATCGTATCTTCCACCGTCCGGTCGAAGTGGTTGATATGCAAATGGCAATCGATCAGCGGGATGCTGTCTGTTGGAGCTGCCTTGATTTGTGCCTCACCCAACCAGGGTGCTGTCGCACACGTTGCTGTCATCGCTCCGAGGAATTGACGTCGCGTGGACTTCAATCGGCTTAACATGGCATGGCTCGCTTGGTTCAGGTGCATGCGATAGCTTACACCAGAGACCCTGCGGTTTCGAATGAAGCCCCACCGCGAATCGATGGAACGTCTCTGCGAGCACCGCTCACCGAGCGCGGATCCGGTCATCCAATGCGGCGTGGCAATCGAGTTCCAATAACTGGCCTTCATGCTCCGGAGTGGCGGGAAACTCGACAGGCGCGTAACGGCAGGCTGTTCCCGTAAAGAACCCCGCATCATTGGCGACTCGTGACTCCACCAACACCTGCACGCGTTTACCGACCAGGCGTTGAAAGTAATCTTGTCGCAGTTCCGCTTCGACCGCTGACAAGCGGGCCACGCGATCCGCTTTGACTGGCGCAGCAATCTGGTCCGACATGTCGGCGGCCGGAGTCCCTCGGCGCGGACTAAATGGAAAGACGTGAATCTTGGAAAAGCCAACCTGCCGAGCGACTTGGCAAGAGGCCTCAAAATCGTCCTCGGTCTCCCCCGGAAATCCGACGATGACATCCGTGGTGATGGCCACCGTATCCAGCGCCTCCTGCAGCATCTGGCATCGATCCACGAACATCCGTGAACTCCACCGGCGACGCATTCGACGCAAAACCGGATCCGACCCACTCTGCAAACACACGTGCAGGTGTGGACAGATTTTTTCAGGGTGCTGTTTCAACACACGAATCAACTCGCGCGTCACCTCAGTTGCCTCGATGCTGGAAAGGCGAATCCGAAAATCGCCTTCCAACTCAGCAATCTGATGTACCAAATCCGCCAAACGGACCCATTCGCTTTTGGGTTTTTTGAGATTCCAATCGACCCCGAAATGTCCCAAGTGAACTCCGGTCAACACCACTTCGCGATAACCATTATCAACCAACCGCCGCACCTCGTCCAAAATGTGCGGCACGGGGCGACTGGTCAACTGCGGGCGAACGTGAGGGATGATGCAGTAACTGCAGCGCAGCATACAACCGTCTTGCACTTTCACATACGCGCGATGGCGATTGCCGAACTGTGAGATCCCGGTGGGGATATCGACAACGCCAAACCGTCCCAGCAGATCGGGTAGCTCGCGTTTATCGGTAACGACCTCGGCTACATTCGGAAGATCCTTGACTTCCTCCGGAGCACGCGTCGCATAGCATCCCATCACGACGATGCGCGAGCTTGGATTTTCTCTCGCCAGCCTGCGGATCGCACGACGGCTTTTCGCATCACCTTCATTCGTGACGGTGCAGGTATTCACGATGCACAACTCCGCTTCATCGGACTTGTCCGCATCGACATAGCCAACACGATGTAGTCCTTCGCGGATGTATTCCGTCTCGTACTGATTGACTTTACAGCCAAGCGTTAGCGTCTTAAGTCTAGCCGACATTCACGATTCTCTACTCGACAGGCTCAATCGAAGCGGACATCGAACCCGCGCAACGTTTGATCAGCGGGTCTTTTCCATACGCGTGGATCTGATCTCTCTTCAATTCAGCATGTTCCAAAGTCGTGGTCAGACAAATTGCTTTGCCATCTTTGTCGACCAAGTTGGCAATCTGAAAACCCTTCTCAACCGGGTGACCAAACAGCTTTTTCATCATGGCAATGACATACTCGTACGAGTGGTCGTTGTCATCCCACAAGACCACGTTATAGCGTGGCTGTCGCTTGCGTTTACGCTCCTTTTTCTTCTCTGGGAGCGTGGCAATGCCAACATCAGGCTCTTCCACGAGCGGTTGATTTTTATCCGTCAAAATTCGTACTCCAGAGGTATCCGTTCCACGCTGTCGCGGATGGTCTACCCAGCGACCTAACAGTATATTGTACGCAAACAGCGGTCAAAAGGCCTCGTCTTCGGCCTGCTTTGCCAATGTGCTTTCCCCCGAGGAATCCCATGCCCGACTTTGATTCGTATTTGCAGGAAAAACGCGAACAATTTGAGGATGATCTGTGTGAACTGTTGCGCATCCCAAGCATCAGTACGGACAGCGCCTATGCCGCAGATGTTCGCCGCGGTAGCGAGTGGGTCGCGAACCAGTTAGAAACGCTGGGACTCCAGGTGGAGTTGATCGAGACAAAGGGAAATCCGATCGTCTACGCGGAATCCCCTCCTGTCCCAGACGCTCCAATCGTCATGGTCTACGGCCACTACGACGTGCAGCCACCCGACCCACTGGATGAATGGATCACACCTCCATTCGAGCCCACCAAACGGGATGGTAACGTCTACGCTCGTGGTGCGACGGACGACAAAGGACAAATGCTGACACACGTCAAAAGCTTACAAGCCTGGATGGAAACCCAGGGCAAACTCCCTTTGCAAATCAAATACTTGATCGAGGGCGAGGAAGAGTGCGGCAGCGAATGCCTGTATGAGTATTTAACCGAAGCAAAAGAGAAGCTCGCTTGCGATGTGGTCGTGATCAGTGACACGTCCCAATTTGGTCCGGGCCAACCGGCCATCACCTATGGCTTGAAAGGGATCGCGTATTTCGAATTACGCCTGACGGGCCCCAAGCAAGATCTCCACTCGGGAACGTTTGGTGGCGCAGTAGCGAATCCCGCTAACGTCTTGACACAACTGCTCGGTGCCATGGTCGACAGCGACGGCCGCATTCAGATCCCCGGGTTCTATAACGATGTCCAACCGTTATCCGATCGCGAGCGCAGTCAATTCGGTGGCTTGCCGTTTGAAGAAGAGCGGTTTATGGAACAGATCGGCGTCAAGGAACTCCATGGAGAAAAAGGATACACCACCTTGGAACGTCGCTGGGCAAGGCCGACGTTGGACATCAACGGGCTGTGGGGAGGTTACCAGGGCGAGGGTGGCAAGACCGTCTTGCCCGCCAAAGCGGGTGCCAAGTTCAGTTGCCGACTCGTTCCAGATCAAGATCCCAAGGCCATCACCGCGGCACTGCGCACCATGCTGGCCGGATTGTGCCCTCAAGGCATCGAGATGGAGCTGATCGAAATGCACTCTGCCCCAGGGTTTGTTGTGCCGTTGGATAGCCCCTTCATGTCTGCCGCGACCCGCGCAATTGAACGCGGCTTCGGGCGCTCCCCCGTCTTCATCCGCGAAGGAGGGTCGATTCCGATCGTCACCGAATTCAAAGAAAAACTCGGTGTTGATACACTGCTGCTGGGATGGGGCCTGGACGACGATAACACCCATAGCCCAAATGAGAAGTTCTGTCTGGCAGACTATCATCGCGGCATTAAAGCCAGCGCCCATCTCTGGCATGAGCTCAGTCGCGTCGCGCTCGAATCCTAGATCCATCGCCACTCATCCATTAGGAATCTATTGACGTCATATGTTAGATCGCAAATTCATTGTCGAGAACGCCGCTGCAGTCAAACAGAATTGCATTGATCGAGGTGCCACGGCTGACGTGGACCGCCTCGTCACACTGGATGAACAGCGTCGCGAAAAGCTCAACGAATCACAAGAATTCAACCGACAAGCAAACCAAGTTTCGCAGTCGATTGGGAAAGCCAAAGATGCCGCGGAACGGGAGGCTTTAAAGGAAGAAGGGCGACGTCTGCGCGAACTTAAAGATGCGGCGCAAAAAGAACACGATGAACTGGATGCCGAAGTGCTGGCCATTCAGTCGCAGATCCCCAATCTTTCGCATCCCGATGCTCCCATTGGCAAAGACGACAAAGCGAATCTCGAAATACGCCAAGGTCAACATGCCCCACGTCAATTCGATTTTCCCGTGCTGGATCATGTCGAGTTAGCGGAGAAACTGGACCTGATCGACTTCGAAGGCGGTGCGCGCGTCGCCGGACACGGCTTTTACTTCCTCAAAAACGATGCCGTGCTCTTGGAATTGGCCCTGCAGCGATATGCCATCGGGTTGCTGATGCAAGAAGGCTTCACTCCCGTATCCACTCCCGATATGGCGTTCACCGAGATCTTGCATGGAACGGGCTACATTCCCCGCGGCCCTGAGACGCAGATCTACAGTATTGAGAACAGCAATCTCAATCTGGTCGCCACGGCCGAGATCACCATCGGCGGCTTGCTCTCGGGGCAAACCGTCATGGCCGAAGATCTACCGCTCAAAGTCTGCGGCACAAGCCATTGTTTTCGTACCGAAGCGGGCGCCGGAGGCCGTGCATCTCGTGGTCTCTATCGCGTCCACCAGTTCACAAAAGTAGAGATGTTTGCCTTTTCTCGCCCAGAAGACAGTGACACGATCCTCGAAGAGTTCTGCCAACTCGAATGCCGCTTGTTCGATGATCTCGAAGTCCCCTACCGCGTCGTCGACACAGCCACGGGTGATTTGGGCGGACCTGCATATCGCAAATACGATCTCGAAGCCTGGATGCCAGGACGTGGTGATGCCGGTGAGTACGGGGAGGTCACAAGTACCTCTAACTGTACTGACTACCAGGCGCGGCGGCTGAATATCCGCTACAAACAAAAAGACGTCAAAGGGACCAAGTTCGTTCACACGCTCAACGGAACTGCCATCGCGATCAGCCGAGCCATGATCGCCATCCTGGAAAACCACCAGCAGGCTGATGGCTCCATTGCCGTCCCCGAAGTACTGCGTCCGTTCGTCGGCAAAGACACAATCCAGCCTCGGTAGCGCGACAACGCGAGCGCAAGGGCGATGCGGGGACGAAACGCATCAGGAAGTGGTTCGATCAGGGCGCTGATGCGCAAGCCCAGGAAACGCAAGCCCAGAAAACCGGGGGTGGAGGTTCCCACGTCCTGCGTCACCAGCCGATCACCGCGGTGCCCATCGCGCAACTCGCCGTGATCCGCTGACAGCCACCGTGCCACAGCTACGAACCGCGCACCAGATCAACATCGCATCAACCAACTGCCGTGCGGCAGTGCATCCTAGAAGTTATAGGCTGCGTTGTCCTGCGAGAAGTCTTCGTCAGTCAAACCGACGTTCAACTTCAGGTTGGTGTAGGTGTACTCTTCCATCACGTGAGCTGTGCCCACTCGCATTCCACCATCGGCAGGCCAGGTGTAAGCGGCATAGCGGATCGGCACCAGCAACTGACGGTCAAAGAAAATGCGGGCCGTGCAGAACTCAAATCTCGGATCCGGCTTGGGGTGCCGCACTTCGATGACTTCGCACTGACGCTTGTCAACCGTTGCATTCCGGAACTGGACTTCGCAAGGACCAAGCCGTTTGTCTTGATTGCCACGTTCAATCAGCTTGGTCACAAGATTCTCCAAGCCGATGTCCGTCAACGGATACAGTTGACCCTTCATCGCCATAGCACCATCTGGCTTGAGCCAGATCGAGCCGAAACGCGAGTAAAAGCTGTTGCCGCCTTCATGTGCAAGCAGCTTGCCGTTGTTTTGCCCTTCGACATAGAGCACTTCACGACCAGCAGCAGCCTTCGGCTTCTCAAATCGCAAGTAGACGCTGAACGGAGTTACAACCTTGTTGTCTCGAACTTTGCGGTTGCGGATTTTCGCAAACATGAATTCATAATCCATGAGCTTGCCGTTGATCCGCTCGCGCTTGACGATCGTCGCCGTATAATCGTTTACCTTGGCTTGGATGTGATTCAATCCTTGACTGGCCAATTGCAGCGCGGGATCCAACGGGTGGCCATTCACACCGCGGTTGCCATCAATCTTGGCATTCGAAACGCGGTAAACTGGTTCTCGCAACTGCCGCGGGCCATCGGCCAACGCCATCGAAGCTCCTGTTGCTAACGTGCCTGTTGCCAGAGCACCCACAAATGCGCGACGAGTAACGTTCTTTGCCATGATGATATCCATTTCCAAGACCGAGATTCAAATCGAGTTTCAGTCAGATGCAAGTACCGCGCCGGAAACCTCAGATCTGTGAACAACACACAATCTACGGGAAGTTTACGGCGTTTCCATTATCCTTATAGTTCCTGTGGGGAATCCCACCTGTGTAGTTATCGCCCGTTGCAGACGGAAACAATTACAAATCTCAATCAATCGCCACACCCCCCCGCAATCGCTACACTTTCTCAAATCTACCACGAATCACTTACCCAACCAATAGATACCATTTAGAGAACAAAATGCTGCCGAACACCGTTCAGATCGACACTGTGGTCTCCGAGATGTTCTCGGAAAACACCTTCATTGCGCACCTGCCGGGCCGCACCGACTGCATCGTCATTGACCCTGGATTAGAGCCGATTCCGATCCTGGAAGTCCTGGAAAAACACCAACTCGAACCGGCAGCCATTCTGAACACTCATGGCCACGCCGACCACATCGCTGGCAATGCGACCCTCAAAAAGCGGTTCCCCGACAGTCCGCTAGCAATCGGTGCTGGCGATGCCGACAAGCTGACAGATGCTGAGCAGAACCTTTCGGCTCAGTACGGGATGCCGATCATCAGCCCTGCTGCGGATTTGCTACTGCATGAAGGTGAGACACTTTCGTTTGCCGGGTTCGATCTGGAAGTACTGGAGACCCCCGGCCATTCTTGCGGTCACATCGTATTCGTCTGGAAAGGCGCCGAGCCTTGGATTGTCTTCGGCGGCGATGTCTTGTTCGCTGGCAGCATTGGCCGCACCGATTTCCCCGACGGGAGCATGCAACAATTAGTCCATTCGATCCATCACAAACTGTTTCCTATGCCAGCCGACACCATCGTCTTGACAGGGCACGGTCCCGCCACAACGATCGGGCAGGAAAAAGCCACAAACCCCTTCGTCGGGGCGCCAGCTGGCTATCAAGAATGAGACCACCGCGGATCCTGAACCTGGAACTGTGTGCTCCGCTGGATCAACCGAGTTCTGGCGCACGTGTCGGTTGCAGGCCGATCACAGCGACCTGACAAACTGCGTCACCGCCTCAGCCGCCATTGCCAGATTCTCTGCTTCCGTATGCCCACTCGACTTGCGCGGTTTGAAACTGTGGTCGCCATCAGGCACCCAACATAATTCCACCGAGTCACTGAGCCGATAGCGCGGCACTTCGGAAGCGTTGCCAAACACATCACGTTCCCCTTGAACGATCAAGGTCGGCGTCTTGAAATCCTGCAAATGCTCGGTCCGCAACCTGTCCGGTTTCCCAACAGGATGAAAAGGATAACCCAAGCAGACAAGTCCGGAGACTTGTGCCTCGTCAGCCACCAAACTGGCCACTCTACCTCCCATCGACTTACCACCGATGACGATTCGCTGACCACTCACACGACCGATCACATCCAACCAACTGGCCTCCAGCTTGGGCAAACGATCGGGTGGAGACTTTTTCCCTGTCTCACGACGCTTCGCCATATAGGGAAATTCAAAACGCACCACACGAATCCCCGCTTGGGCGAGTTGTTTCGCAAAGTACTCCATGAAGGGTGAATCCATGGGCGCCCCAGCACCATGCGCCAGCACAAGACAGTGGGCAGCCGTCTGCGGTCCGTTGCGTTTCAACTTGATGCTGGCGGTCATGAATATCCCCGATTCAATTGAGCGACGATCCAACAACAACCCGCTAACACTGACAGACGGTTCCCACCTGACTGAGCGTCTAGCAATTGGCCTCGGCGAGGTAGGATGCTGCAGACGATGGTTCGGCCTGGGGCATGTTTTTCCCTGCCTGCGTGAGCGATCGGAACCACAACAGAATCGCCAAGCTGACCAAGCCACCGGCACCCACCATGAATCCTTGATAGGTCACACCAGTGGCGCCTGACTCAAAGAAGATCTCCAGAATCGGATAGGCATTGATCCATTGCGGGAGTGCCAGTCCCATCAACACGCTCAGTGAGTTGTAGGTCAAATGAAACAGAATGCAGGGCCAGATACTGCGGGTTTGTACCGCGACGTAGCCAATCACCAAACCCACTGCGAACGCGGCGATCGATTGCTGCAACAATCCGTGCGTCACGCCAAAAAAGAAACTGCTTACAACAATCGCAACCCATTTATTGCGCCGCTCGGCGTCCAACCCAAACGGTCCACGAGCGATTCCGCTAGCGGCCAAATCGGCACCAAATCGCTGCGAACGCAGTAACCCGCTCAGAATAAATCCCCGGAATGCCAGCTCTTCACAAACGGCAGGCACGACCGCAATGATGAACAAGACGGCCCACACATTCGGAGCATCACCAATGAGAAGACTGACTTGCTGCAATTGCAGCGCCAATTTGTCACTTACGGGATACAGCAGCTTCACCAATTCCGCAAACGCCATGGCGGCCGGATGCAGGAAGATCGCCAGCAGGACGGCCATTGGTAAAGCTTTCCATCCTGGCCGATTCAGCTGCAACGTCCTGACAGGATTTCGCGTAAACACGACTGCCATCAAAATCGCAGGCAAGGCAATCAGGACCACAAGTGTCATCAAAGCAGCCAGTGCGAAACTATTCCACGAGGTTGGCACACCGGCTAAAGATCCGGCGTAGTATCGCATGAACAACAACAGGATACCGCACATGACGGCATGACCCACACCGGGCACATCCTGGCGATCTCGGATGAGATGTCGCAACCAAATCAACAGGTTCCAACGTTCGCTCTCGCGAAACAGCACGGATTCGTCATTAAACTGTTGAATCGCCCAGCGGATCGCAACCCAGCAACACACCCCGGTTACACCCAACACCGGCAAGGCGAAGCGTGCCGCGTGGCTCAGGTTACCCGCAATCAGTTCTTGTAAAAGTAAAACCACTCCGGTGACCGGAATGAGGCTGCGTCCCCAATCCAACTCGACAGAAGGCATCATCGGCAAGAGCATCAACGGCAACGTGATCACGAGCATTGGCATCAGGTAGTACTGACCTTCTTTGGTGCTCCGTGCGAACGCCGCAATCGCGAGTGCCAGGGCGCTAAACAACGCAGAAATCGGCAGCAGCACCACGATCAACCAGAAGATGGCGGAAACGGTCGGCGGCCCAATGCCGGTCGTCATTGCCCCCATGCCTTGCATTTGTTGAAAAAACAGAGCACCGGTCAGCCCCATACTGGCCAGATTCAGCAGAGAAGTTGCCATGCTGAATGTCATGATGGTCAATAATTTGCCCCACACAATCTCGCCTCGCCCGGCGGGACTACTGAGCAGCGTCTCCAACGTACCTCGCTCTTTTTCACCAGCACACAGGTCGACCGCCGGATAAAACGCCCCGGTGAGCGCCCAAACAAGCACGACAAACGGCAAAAGCTTAGCCCACATGGCAGAGCGACGTTTCACGCCCTCGGAGACGTCGTGTGTGTCAAAAATAAATGGCATCATCGTCTGCGGAGGAATCTCACGCTCCTCCAGCGTCTCGGCAACGATCGCCTCACGCCATGAACGTATCACGCCGAGGAGTCGATCCGACGTGATCTGCGATTCATCACGCGCCAAATTGAAATACAGCTGCGGCCGAGGTGGCATGAGCGGTTCGGCTACCTCAGATTCTTGATCCACCAACTGCTGCTGAAACTCGCGCAATTGCTGGCCGAACCCTGGCGGAAAATACACAATTGCGTCGTAGCTACCCGCAGCGATCTCCTCGCGCGCCACCTCAGGAATCGTTTGCTCGGCAAACTTCAAAGGCAGCTCATTGTCCGCCACCACCTGCATCAGATCTTGCGTTGACTCGCTGACGACGTCCGAGGCAAAATGATCGTTCTGAACCAAGACGGGTGCATCGCTCAGTTCGTCGGCACCAATCAACCAGATGCGCGAAACATGTTCGTTCTGAAATTGTGTGATCTGAAAAAAACTGATCCCCAGTAAGGGATAGAGCAAAATCGGCAAAACCGCCATCGTAAAGATGGTGCGACGATCCCGCAGTTGGTCGCGCAGTTCCCTGCGAAAGATCAACCAGATATTTGACCATTTCATGCCGCTACGTCCTGTGGATCACCCGCTTGCTGCTTGTTTTGGATCAGCTCAAAAAAGAGTTCTTCCAGATCCTCTTGCTCGTAACAGTCGCGCAGTTCCTGCAAACTGCCTTCGGCAAGGAACTGGCCACGATACATGATCGCAATGCGGTCACAGAGTCGTTCCGCTTCGCGCATGATGTGCGTCGAAAAGATGATGCATTTGCCCTGGTCACGTAAGTGCGCGACGGTCTCCAACAGCGACCGTGCAACCAGCACGTCGAGGCCGACGGTGGCTTCATCAAAAATCAACACCGGCGGATTGTGCACTAACGCCCGCGCAATGGACACTTTTTGCTTCATGCCGGTCGACATTTTGGCACCCAGCAAATCCCGAATCTCTTGCATCGCCAAACGAGCAAAAATGTTCTCCATCCGATCCCGCAAGTCATCCCCTTGAAGACCGTAGAGCTTGCCAAAGTATTCCACCATCTCCCACGCCGTCATGCGATCATAGACAGCCGTGTTATTCGAGACGAAGCCGAATTGATGCCTTGCTAACTCGGGTTGCGTCACCACATCGAAGCCGTTGATTCTGGCCGTGCCACTGGTCGGCTGCAGGATCGTACTGAGGATTCGCAGCGCGGTTGTCTTGCCGGCACCATTCGGCCCCAGCAATCCATAAATCTGCCCTGGCTCCGCTTGTAAACTAATCCCATCAAGTGCCACGAACTCGCCGGAATATAAGTCCGTGTACACCTTCTTGAGTTGGTCGACGTGGATCATGAGAGTGCCGCAAATGAAGAACGTTGGATCAACGTGAAGCCTGTTTGATGAGCATGCATCGCCACTCGCCCCGATGGCCACTCACCCCCTTCACCCGCCCCCCTTATATCACAGCCTACTTTAAGAATCGAATGGGTTAGGCCTTAACTTTGCCGCACGTGACGGTTGTAGTGGCAGAGGGACAGGGCGGCGTGACGGTTCTGCCGACTGCGACTGAATTCTCCAGTGAAGCCCTGGTTGCGGCAGCAGACAACGAAAAACCATTGCGTTGTCTATGCGGCGCAGCGCACCAACCGGTTACGCTAAGGTGACTCCACTTATCGCTCGTGCATCGACTCCAGCGGACTGCGCTGAGCATTGATGAACCGCGTGACGAATTCATCAGCGGGTGACTCCACCAGTTCACGCAGCGTGCCGCGCTGCACAATGCCGCNCTGCACAATGCGACCCGCATTCAAAATGCACAAGTCGTTGGCCAGATAACCGGCCTCCCCAATATCATGCGTAACCATCACCACCGTTTTCTGCAACGCATGAAAGATATCACGTAACTCGGTCTGCAAATCGCTGCGAATCACCGGATCCAAAGCCCCCATCGGTTCATCCAGCAGAATTAAATCCGGCTCCAGGCATAGGGCCCTCATCAGTGCAACCCGCTGACGCTGTCCACCAGAGATTTGCGCCGGAAAGCGCTCCAAAGACGCTTCCGGCAAATGCGTCAACTCCGCTAACTCATCGACGCGATTCGCAATCCAGTCCTCTTCGCGACCAAGATGCCGCGCCAACAAAGCGACATTGTCTCGCACGGTCAGGTGAGGAAAGAGGCCACCATCCTGGATCATGTAACCCATACGATGGCGCAACTGCAGAATGTTCTGATCCGTCACCTGCTGATCGTCAAAATAAATCGTCCCGCTGTCCGGTGTTAACAACCCCACGATGAGTCGCAGAAGCGTCGACTTTCCGCAACCACTTGTCCCCAGCAAGGCCGTGATCTGTCCAGGCTGTGTCTTCAAGCTGGTAGGATGCAGTGCCTGGAAATCACCAAATCGCCTGCTGACATCGCGCAGTTCGAGCATGAGCGTGGATACTTTGGTCGCCGGGTGAAGAATCACATGAATTGTAGGGCAATCGACACCAAAAACACAGCCACAAACGTCGTCCGGTATCCCTACCGATCAACCTGGCCAATTTGCAGATGACTTTTCGTGGCTCGGCCCTTACAACAGAGTCTCGCCATAGGAGACTCCCTGTGGCTCCGCCTAAGTTCCCATGAGGTACCCCATGTTCTTGCGACAACTTTGCTTGTTCGGACTCCTGCTGACCTGCTCGGCACAGGCCGCGCCGAAGCCGAATATCCTGTTCATTGCCATCGATGATCAGAACGATTGGATTGGTTGCCTCAATGGGCATCCTCAGGTCAAAACCCCCAACATCGATCGACTGGCAAACCGTGGTACGGTGTTCCTCAACGCGCATTGCCAATCTCCGCTATGCAACTCATCTCGCACCAGTCTCATGACCGGATTGAGACCCTCCACGACTGGCATCTACGGACTGGCTCCGTGGATTCGCAACGTGGACGGGTTTCAAGACGTGGTCAGCCTGCCGCAGTATCTCAAACAACACGGCTACACCACGTACTCGACAGGCAAGATCTATCACGGAGGCAACGGCCGGCGCAAGGGNGACCGCGAATTTGATCATCTCGGTCCACCCGCCGGTGTGGGAGCCAAACCCAAACAAAAACTCGTTCGCACACCTGCTCCGCATCCGCTGGTTGACTGGGGGGTTTTCCCCCACCGAGACGAAGATAAAGGTGATTGGAAAGTCGCCAGTTATGCCGTCGAGCAATTGAACCGCCGACCACAAGAACCGTTCTTTCTATCCTGTGGATTCTTTCTGCCGCACGTCCCGTGTTATGCCACCCAGAAATGGTTCGACCTGTATCCGGAAAACGAATTGCAGTTGCCGCCTTTCCAAGAAAACGACCGCAGCGACACTCCCCGTTTCTCCTGGTATTTGCATTGGCAACTTCCCGAACCTCGGCACAAATTCCTGGTCGAATCCAACCAATGGAAAAACCTCGTGCGGTCCTATCTCGCCTGCACAAGCTTTGTCGACAGTCAGGTAGGGCGCGTGCTGGACGCGCTGGAACAGAACGGTTTAGCCGACAATACGATTGTCGTGCTCTGGTCCGACCACGGATGGCATTTAGGTGAAAAGCAAATCACGGGCAAGAACACCCTGTGGGATCGCTCGACCCGAGTTCCCTTGATTTTCGCCGGACCCGGAATCACCNGACAGCAAAAATGTCAACGGCCCGCCGAGCTGCTCGACATGTACCCCACCTTGCTGGAGCTCTGCAACTTGCCGGCCAAATCCGAACTGGAAGGCTTGAGCCTCGTCCCGCAATTGGTCGACGCGGCAGCACCTCGCAAACGACCTGCCATCACCACTCACAATCACGACAATCACGGCGTGCGTTCGGAAAAGTATCGCTACATTGTGTATGCCGATGGGTCCGAGGAACTCTACGACATGAAATCGGATCCCAATGAATGGAAGAATCTAGCGAACGACCCTCAGTACGCCGCGATCAAGGCGGGCCATCGTCGTTTTCTTCCGCGCGTCAATGCCAAGCCAGCACCGGGAAGTAAGCACCGCATCTTGATCTTTGAAGATGGCAAGGTGAATTGGCAAGGCCAGGACATCGCAGAAGACGACCCCATCCCCGAACTGTGAGCTGCGGTTCGGACACGGACAGCCTGACGAAGCAGCAAGCGGCGCAGTACTAGAAATCGTCGTCATCCGGTACTCGGAGCGCAGCGGCGAGATAGCTCGCCGTGGCTGACTCCGCGCTCTGAGATACTTCCTCCGGCGTCCCGGTGGCGACCACAACACCACCTTCGTCCGCGGCACCAGGTCCCAGATCGATGACGTAATCGGCCGCTCGCATCAACTGCAGATTGTGTTCGACCACGATCAGCGAGTGCCCTACACCCAGCAGTGCGTCAAAGCAATCGACCAACTTCACGACGTCGGCAAAATGCAGCCCCGTCGTCGGTTCGTCCAAAATGAACAGCACACGTTTCCGTTTCGTGCCTGCCAGATGCGCTGCCAACTTGAGGCGTTGCGCTTCGCCGGATGACAAGGTGTTGGCCGGCTGTCCCAGTTTCAGATATTCCAAGCCGACATCGATCAACATCTTGAGCTTGGTTTGTACTTTGGTTTGTCCGCGAAAGAATCCGAATGCTTGGCGGACACTCATCTCGAGAACATCGGCGATGCTTACACCTCGATACCGTACGTCGAGTATCTCTTTGCGATACCGTTGGCCACTGCACTGACTACATTGCATGTACACATCGGCCAGGAATTGCATGTCGATTTCAATGTAGCCGTCCCCTTCACACTTGGTGCATCGCCCGCCATCTTTCTTGTTGAAGCTGAAATGCCCGGCGGTGTAGTTGTGAGTCCGCGCATCGATCGTATCCGCAAACACTTTGCGAATTTCATCAAACGCCTTGATATAGGTCACTGGATTAGAACGGGGCGAGCGACTGATGGGACTTTGGTCGACCATGACGACCTCGTCAATCTGCCCGGTTCCCAGCACGTCATCGAATGGTAGTGGTTTTTCACCATCCTTGTTTTTCCGTTGACAGAGAGCCGGGTACAACGTGTCTTGCACTAACGTGCTTTTGCCGGATCCGCTGACCCCCGTCACGACACACAGCACCCCGAGCGGAAACTCGACAGTGATATTCTGCAGATTGTTACCCCTCGCTCCTCGGATCGTGACCGCGCCCTGTCTTGGCTGGCGTCGCGCACCTGGTGCCGAAATGCCGCGCCGTCCGAATAAATAATCGCTTGTCAGACTTTCGCGGCAGGCCTCTAACTCAGCGACCGGCCCCTCATAAACCACGTCACCTCCCGAGTCTCCAGCGCCCGGTCCGATCTCGATCACATGGTCAGCTGCGCGGACAATCATCTCTTCGTGCTCCACGCAGATCACGGAATTCCCTCGATCGCGGAGACCCTGAATCGACGCCAGGAGTCGTTCTACGTCCCGCGGATGCAGCCCGACCGAGGGTTCATCCAACACGTACAACATCCGCACAAGGCTGGACCCCAGAGCAGACGTCAACGCCACCCGCTGCGCCTCGCCACCACTGAGTGTTCGCAACGTACGATCTAACGTCAAATAGCCAAGTCCAACCGACTGAAGAAAACGGAGGCGGGACTCGACTTGTTCCAGGATCGGTTCTGCAATGGAGCGTTCCCAATCGCTCAAACTGAGCGCCCGGAAGAATTCGAGCGCGTGATCAATTTTCATCAGCGAGATATCTGCAATACTCTGCGAGTTAATTTGCGTGGCCAGTGCCTCGGGTCGCAAGCGTCGCCCTTCACACACTCCGCAGCGGCGATAACTTCGCCAGCGACTCAAAAAGACGCGCACGTGCATCTTGTATTTGCGCTTCTCTAAGCCCGCAAAAAAACCGCGTAACCCACCGTAATCACTGTCGGCAATCCCCTCGCGAATCAGGCGCTGCTGTGAGTCATTTAAGTCGTGAAACGGCACGTCCACCGGAATGTCATGCGCGCCCGCCACTTCCAGCAATGCATCCAGTTGATGTTGATAAGCCTTGGTCGTCCAACAAGCGATCGCACCTTCACGAAGACTCAGGCTGGGGTCGGGCACCACCAGATCCATGTCGATATCCAAGACATCGCCGAAGCCTTCACAGTTGGGGCAGGCACCCAGAGGGCTGTTAAAACTGTACAGTCGTGGCTCGGGCTGAGGATATTGGATATCGCAAGCTGCGCATCGTAACGTGCTGCTAAAGCTCATGCGCCTCCAAGTGCGTCCATCGATCGACGTTGTGGGATCGTCATGGTCATCGTCGGTGGCGACCAGCGCACAACATTGCCCGCTGCCATATTGGAAGGCAGTTTCCAGCGAATCACGCAGTCGTTGCTGAGGCGTCTGACCACTGGTGAGTCGATCTACCACCACAATCCACTCAGCTGGCTGCCCTTCGATGGCGTCACCATCGTCGAGATGCATCAAGCGGCCTGCCACAATCAATCGCAAGAAGCCCGCTTCGCGAAGTCGTCCCAGTTCCTCCTCCACTGAGTTTTCATCAGTCAGCTTGCGCGAAAACCCAATCATGAATCGTTGCCCTGCCGGCAGGTCATCGATTCGTGCCGCAGCGTCAGCCGCCGTCTCTTTCCGCACCGGAGCGTTACATTGGATGCAGTATTGATGCCCTATCTTGGCGAACAGCAATCGCAGGTAGTCGGCGGTTTCCGTCGAAGTTCCCACGGTCGATCGACTGCTTCGCGAGGCATGCTTCCGCGTCACTGCGATCGCCGGCGGAATTCCCTCGATTTTATCCGCCGCTGGTTTGCCAAGCTGCTCGAGAAACTGCCGTGTGTAAGCCGAGAAACTTTCGATGTACCGCCGCTGACCCTCGGCATACAGCGTATCCAACGCCAGACTTGTCTTGCCACTCCCGCTGACCCCACATACCACCACCAATTGCTGTCGCGGAATATCGAGATCAATCGCCTGAAGATTGTGGACTTCTACTCCTCGAAGTTGGATGCATTGCGGAGCCACAGAGCATGCTCGCTAGGACTGAGTAATAAAGGATCGAGACGAATCCGGTAGTGTATCCCGGCTCAACAGACTTGCCCAGAACGCCTGTCTCATTCCTTGGCTTCGGCAACGATCGGATCCTGCAAGCGCTGCATCTTTTCCCGTATCTTTGCCCGCAGCGCCTGTTTGATCTTGATCACCTCCGCATCCTGGCTCGCAATCAGGTTGTGGGCCTCCGCCGGATCGTTGCGCAAATCGTACAGTTCTTCTCGACCCGTATTGTGAAAATCGACCATCAGTTTCCACTCCGGCGTGCGGTACGCCCGCATCTTCGTCGTGGCACCGTGCTTCATATTGTATTCCGCGTACATATCGTTATCCCATGGTACCTCCGTACCTTGGAGCAACGGCAGGAAATTGTGGCCCCGCAATGTCACGTCTGGCTGTTCGATTCCGGCCATCGCCAGTAACGTCGGGTACCAATCCAGGTTAGTGACCGTTTCTTTGACCACCGTGCCGGCACGGATCTTGGTTGGCCAACGGACTGCCGCTGGCACGCGCAGGGCTTGGTCCAACAGATTGGGGCGCTGCTTCCGCGGAATCCCCGGCCAGCGCTGGGCTGGCAACTCACGCAATTGCCATTGCGCATTGCCTTTGTACCAAAGGCCATGGTGCCCCAAATGATAGCCATGATCACTCGTAAAGATGACGACCGTATCCTGCGTCAACTGCAAACGATCCAAAGCTTGCAACAACCGCCCGACATTTCGGTCGACACTCGCCACACTGGCCATATACTCGCGCGTCTGCCGTCGGATCTTATCCACCAGCAATCCGGGGAGCTCCGGGTTGGGAATCGTCGGTTCGAGATCCTTAAACGGCAACCAATCCTCATCCGCCACCGGCAACCAGGCAGCGTGAGGCGCTCGGAAATGCAACGACAGCAAGAACGGTACTGGATCTTTGCGCTCGATAAACGCAATCGCCTCGCTCGTCAGGATGTCGGGCGTGAGCCCCGTAAACTGCTGCTGTTTGCCATCCTTTTCCAAGCGCGGATTCTGGGGCTTATTGCCACCTCCTCGAAAGCCCATGAAATGACCATATCCAAACTCGGTGGGATGATATCGATCAGCCGTTCCCAAATGCCATTTGCCAATCAGACCACAACGATAGCCAGCGGCGGCGAATAATTCGGGCCACGTCTCATACGCTGGATCGAGCCCATGCTTGGCTTCCCGAGTGGGGCTGATCCAGTCATCAATACCGAGCTCCGATGCGTAACGACTGGTCATCAGACTGGCGCGCGACGGACTGCAGACTGGCGTCGTCGTAAACCCGTTAATCAGCTGCGCACCCTCTCGGAAAATCCGGTCAATATGCGGCGTTTGAAACTGGGAACCGGATGTCAGACCCAGTGCCGTCGGCGCCTGATCATCCGTGTAAATAAAAATCACGTTGGGCCGGTCCACGGCATGGGCAACACTGAACAGACACGAAACCAACAGCAGGCAACTCAGACGCAGCAAATGCATGGACACAGCTCCAGGGTGGGCAATACGCTGACGATTTTGACTGNGCTGTCGGCGGGTTGCAACCAAGGAGCTGGTTGGCCTCTATTGATGCTTCTGTCGCATGCGGCGTGAATAATCTTTGAGAATCTGGCGTTCTCGCCGATTGAGACTCGATTCGCCTTCGCGATGCACCTTGTCGAGAATCCGATCCGCTTCGGAGTCCAGATCCGAGTACTGGTCATCTGGATCATGGACTTTCAGCTTAGGTTTTGACTTCAGTCCACGAGCCGCCGAACTCAGCCATCCGGGTGTCCAACGCGTCAACGTGACACCCGAAAAGTGGTACAGGAACGCACAAGCGACGCCCGCCAGATGCACATCGTAGGCGATATTCTCGTTGGATCGCATCCCCATCATGTTCATAAACACAAAGAGTGCTCCGACGGCCCATGCCGGAGCTGGTATGGCAAAAAACAGCAACAACTGCCGTTTTGGATTCGCCAGAATAAACAGCATGATGACGGTGGACACCGCACCAGAGGCGCCTACGAGTGACGCGCCACCCCCGCTACCGATGAGAAGGTATCGTCCGCACCACACCGTGCCGCCGATCACCAGTGACAGCAGATACACCGCCAGAAACTCCTGGCTCCCCCGTCGTGCTTCCACCTCGCGGCCAAACATCCACAACGCAAACATGTTGAACAGGATGTGAAACGGATTCGCATGCGCAAATCCATAGGTCAGCAGCTGCCACACACGCGTGATGTCCACCAATGAGTCCGGGGTGGCCGCCATGTAACTGAACAACCTACCGCTGGTGAAGATATTGATGACGAACAATCCCACGTTCACCAAAATCAGTTTGGACACCATCGTCTGGAAATTGAACTGAATTCCCGGAGGTGACGTTTCGTCGCGATAGTATTCGCGATCCTGCAATCCCATACCTGCGGTTCCGTAAAACGTTGACGTGACCGTTCTCTCAACGGCTTATGATAATGGTAGGGCCGAGGGAGGCGAAAGTGCAGTCACCGGGGCATCTTCGGCAACCGCTAGTGAGACAGCGTTCGCAAGCCAGTGGATGCGCAGGTGGACGGCCATCTTGGCGAGCGGAATGTCAAATTCAGAGCTGGACGATCCGCGGGAGGGTGCGAAAAGCCTATCGCTGCCGCAGGGTTACGCTGCCGCAGGGTTACGCTGCCGCAGGGTTACGGCAAAACAGCAGCTGGCGCCTGGGCGGTCGCTTCGAGAGTGCGGCGATCAATCTGCTCGGTCAACGACGCATTGATCCGTTCGAGCTCCTTCTCCAGCTTGAGATTCGCGGAAAACAGCCCTGCCAGCTCTTTACGACGGGCACTCCACATCGCTTCCATTTGCGTCAAGTAACTGCTGATCTCGTCACGTTCTTTGACGAACTTTTCCTTATCTGCTTCCAGCTTTGTCCGTTCATCCTGACGAAACGTTGTCATGTCATCGACTTTGCCAATCGCTTCCATCAAGCGTACCGTCTCGTCTTTAACGACACGGATTTTCTCCTCCAACATCTTGATTTGCCGATAGTGGTTTTTGATGGCGAAATCAAAGTCCACGAGCGGACGGATGTAAACTTGATCGACGATTTCCACCAAACCCTGGTCCTTGAGTTGCGTGGCAAACGCCGTATCAAAAATGGCAAAATCACCGGCGTTGAAACTAACTTGCTCACCCACTTTCAGGTTGCCAGCTTCCGCCTCACCCGTCGTTGGGTCAAAGTAAAACAAAGTTTCCAACTCGCGGACATTTTGGCTATCAACCGTACTCTTATATGGCTTGACGAACTCAACTTTGGTCCACACTTCCTCTGGCGTGTCCGTATCGTTCGCTTTGCTGCCATCACGTAAAAACGACTGAATCAGCGCTCGGTTCACTTGTGTCTGCTCGGGGGTGCCGCCAGCGGGGAACATCTGCGCCAATTCCGCTTCGTCCATCTGACCAAAAATAGGCAGCTTGTAATTCCCTTCTGGCGCCGTGGTCGCAAAAAACTCGTGGCCATCAATTGGCATGACCGAATACAAAGCCCAGGTGCGATCTTGGCTCTTCTGGAAAATATTGACCTGACGCGATGTCAGCATGGAAACCCGTGTCGGCGTTAACGTCACGGAATTGTCCGTGGCTGCTGTCACCTTCAGCTCGCCAATGAAATCCACCGGCACAGCAAACCCGTTGACGTCACCTTCCAGAAACGCATACAGAATATCGTTCACCTGAATGTGATTCGGCTTGTCTTCCGGAACGGTGGTCAACGTCACTTGATTCGTGTTGGTCGGTGCAGCCAGACAGTGCCTCCAGACGGTTCCTCGATCCAGAGTCAGACGTTGCAACACAGCTCGGGTCGTCAGCAGCGGCGAGTTGGGATCGGGCGGCTCTGCCTGATTCACCAAGTTGGGATCACCATACTTAACGCGCTGATGTTCGTTTTCGGTATCCGCGAGTCGTGCTTCCAGCTCCTGAAACTTCTGCTTCCACGCGTTGTGGGTCTTCACCACAGGGGCGATATACCCCACCAAGCAGATCGACGCGCCAAAGACGCATAGCATCAGCAAGGGGTGAAACCACTTCCACGTCTTGAANGACATGAAAGTCAGGAACAGAAAGAACAAAATCACCAGGACCAATAAGGCCTGGAAGATGAGCGGATTTCCCATAACGCAGCGACGCTCCGAAAAGAGACCTACTGGCGCGTCCAGAACAACGTCACCAATCTCGATGATAAGCTAGGTAAAATCTAGTGTCAAGCTTTGCCGTCGTCCAGAGAATTCCATAAACCATTGCCAATAAACAGGTTGGGCCGTCGCACAGCGATCAATCGGCATCATCCTCATTATCGTTCAAGTCAGGACCGTTTATTCCCGAATCATGTAGGGGAGAAACTTGCGTGGGTGGATCGTTCGCTCCAGGTCGATTCATCCCGATCTCATCAATGCTCGTAGTCAGGGAAGACAGTTCATGGAATCAACATCTTTCGGATCTGGCCAGACGGCTGCCTTTGTGCGAGTCGTACTCCGTTTCGCGGTTTTCAGTCGCGACTTGCGCCGGATGCTGGCCAAGCATCTCAAGTCCACTCAGCTGAACGATACCCAATTCTTGCTCCTGTTTGCTTGTCGTGAGACCGCCAATCAGGGGATCTCACAGATTGACTTGGCTGCGCTGGTCGGTGTCTCACCGGCACAGATGAGCAGTTTGGTTGAACATTTACAGTCGCAACAGTTACTCGAAACGTGGCGCTGCCCGACCGATCGCCGCAAACAGCGTCTCCGTCTGACGTCTGGTGGCAATGCCCTGCTGGATGCTGCCTTAGCACAAATCCAACCGCTGGTCCAAGAAGTCGCTCCGGAAGGCACCGAGCTCGCTTCTGTCGAAGTTGCTTTACGTCGTTTTGACGAGCGGGAGACCGAAACACCAGTCGCTGGTCGCATTACCCCGGAAACTCTGCCTTATAAGAGAGCTGCATAAATGTGGTTTCTTCGCCGCATGGACAGATTGGGTTTGGTGGGACACCTGGCGGTGGTACTCACTGGATGCCTGCTCACCACTCAGGTGGCATGTACGCGCACGACGTACCGATTACGGGCGGACGCGGAAGCGTATCGCTTAATTGGTGAGAAAGCGCAAAATCCAGACTGGCCTCTGGAGGACTACTCGATCAACATCGGTCCTGAGTCCCGGATGTTTGATCCATTCGATCCCGATCGTCCACCGCTACCTCAAGATGACCCTGCGTCCCATCGGCTGATGCAATACGTCGATTGCAAACGCGGGTATCCTCATTGGTATGCCAATGGCGAAACAAGCCGCGTCGACGGCGTCGAGTGGATGCAGTCTTTGCCCATGAATGACGAAGGCGTTGTCGTGCTGGATCTGGACCAGGCGGTTCATCTGGGGCTGGTCAACTCGCCTCAGTACCAGGAAGCGTTTGAGTCTCTTTATCTCTCAGCGCTTGATGTCTCAGCGGAACGCTTTCAATTCGATACGCAACTCTTTGCCGGATATGGGACGGAATATTTCTCGAGTAATGAAGATAGCTCGGGTCTGGAAGCGGGCACCACCCGGCTGAGCAGCGGAAAAAGTGGCGGCGGCCTGGGCGGTACGGGCGTCACGCTTCAGCGTTGCTTTACCACAGGTGCTCAGGCGGTAGTCGGCTTTGCCAACGAGTTCGTTTGGAACTTCTCTGGCGACAACANGACGGCAGCAACCTCGCTGCTCGATTTCTCACTGGTGCAACCATTGCTGCGTGAAGCGGGCCGCAACAAAGTGATGGAGTCCTTAACTCAATCCGAACGCACCCTGCTGGCCAATGTCCGGCAAATTGAACGCTTCCGGCGTGGTTTCTACTTACAGGTGGCCACCGGGCGCAACACGAGCGACGGGACGGTTTCTGCCCGCAGATTCACCAACCTGGTTCCTGCTTCGACGACTGCAGGTGGCTTCATTTCGCTCATCGAACGGCAACAGAACATTCGCAACCAGCGCGCCAATATCACCGGCCTGCGCACCAATGTGCTCCAGTTGCAAAAGACGCTGGAAGAATCAAACAAAGTACTGCAGCAGGACCAAACGGTCATTCCCAATAACGAGCTCCAAGTCGCGCAAGCACAACAGGCACTCTACAATGCCGAGTTCAGCCTGCTCATCAGTCAAAATGCCTATCAACGCAGTCTGGACGCTTTCAAAATTCGCCTGGGCCTGCCGCCTCACATCTGCCTGAAAATCGAAGATGGACTACTGGATCAATTCAACTTACTAGATCCATCCATTGTCAAGTTACAAGAAGACATCTCGAATCTACGGCGTCGTATCGGCATCGTTAACGAGTCACTGCTGGCCGAGATGAAAGAAAAGGATGGCACGATCACCTGGAGTGACGAGCTGCAAACCAAATTAAAACAGATTCAGCTGGCCGGACAGCGCCTCAAGGAAATTCACACCAGCTTGCTCACTTCCAATATTGCCAGCACCGAGGCGGATGTGGCACGTCTTGGTGAAGTGATTCCCCAGCGCCAAGCGTCGTTGCGTAAGCTGCAAAGTTTCTACGATGTTGAACTGGATGCCGTCGTGCAGCGGCAAATTGACTGTCAAAAACGACTTCCTCCAGACATCGATCCGGACGTGCTGGATCCCACACGACTCGATGGGCTGACCATCGACCTGACCGACAAACTAAAAAACGCCATCACCAAACTCAAAGCGCACACCGATCGGATCGATGCGGTCAACGCCACGATCACACAGCTGAGTCGAGGGGAAGTTCAGGACCCGACGCAACTTGCCGACGTCCTCAAGACCACCATTATCTATGGCGCACCTGAGTTACTCAGCGATCTTGAGTCCGATATGCTTGACCTGTCCCTGGTGCAAGCTCGTGCTCGAGCCCAAGCCATTGATCTGATCTCTGTGAACGTCAACATGGACGAGGCGCTGGATATCGCCAGTCGCAACCGCCGGGACTGGATGAACAACCGAGCTGCCTTAGTTGACAATTGGCGACAGATCCAATTTGTGGCCAACGATCTGGAAGGGTTCATGAACATCGTTGTTGATGGCAATATCGGGACGCTGGGCAACAACCCGGTGAAATTCAGCAGTAAGAACAGCAGTCTCCGCGTCGGGGTCCAGTTTGACGCACCATTCACTCGCTTGCTGGAACGCAACACATACCGCGCCACTCTCATTCAATACCAACAAGCTCGACGTGACTATTACACGTATATCGACGAAGTGTCGGATAACTTGCGGAACATTCTGCGAACGATGGAACTCAGCAAACTGAATTTCGAAACGCGTCGCTTCGCNGTCCTTGCGGCTATTAAACAGGTCGTGCTCAATGGCGAAATCCGCCGCATCCGAGAAGAGACCGGTGGCCAGCAACGTTCCACCGCGGCCCGTGATATCGTACAGGCATTGGGTGATCTGCAAAACGCTCAGGATAGCTTCATGGGTGTGTGGGTAGATTACGAAGTGTTACGGAGATCGCTCGATTACGATCTCGGTACGATGGAACTCGACATGACAGGCCTCTGGATTGATCCCGGTCCGATGGACGAAAACTACGGCCGAGACGCGTCAGACACGTGTGAAGAAGGGTGGGATACCATCCTTGCACCCAATGACGCCAGTTACCTGAGGCAAAACCCGTTTCTCGAGGAGGGCGAGATGAGCCTTCCCGCAGAACCCATCGACACACCTGTGCAATCGGACCAACCCGACCTATCGGACCAACCAGAGACCCTGCCGCCTCCTGCCCAAGGCGCCACCGAGGAATCTCCCCAAACGGACACCCCTCCCGGGACACTTCCCGAGCCCACTTCCGCGCTCCCACTGAATTCGCCCGGCCAGAATCGATCTGCGCCAGATCCACCCCAGTTCGTCCGCTGGAAAGAGAATGCGGCAGAAGACCGCAACCCCGAAGCGAAACCGGTGTTAAAGTCGGTGTTAAAGTCGGTGTTGAAGCAACCCGATAGCCCGGTAGCAACGCCCTCCGCGAAACCGACAATCCGCCTTAAAAGGTGACAAGTGTGTCTGGTCGGGGTACTATAAAAGTAGGGGTGTCGCCTGCTCCTGTGGACGCCGTCCCACTGCCTGCCTCTTTCTGATGACTCACCGGTCAAGGATCTCTCGATGAAGCATCGTAGCCGTTTTCCGTCGGCGATGCGTTCCCAACGTGCGGGAAACATCCTGTTATTAATTCTTGGGCTGATCATTGTGATCAGCTTCATGCTGGCAGCAGTCTGGCTGGCCATCCGCTCTCAGGGTGTCGACACCGAAACCTTGCCCCTGATTACTCAGATCAGTCGCGGTCCGTACGAACATGTCGTGCTGGAACAAGGGGAAGTGGAAAGTTCGAATAACGTCGAAATTCGTTGCGAAGTCAAGAATCGGGCCGGCGGTAATTCACCATCCACCTCAATTCTTAAGATCGTCGAAGAGGGGACGTGGGTCAAAGAGGGTGACTGGCTGATCACCTTTGATGCCGCCAAAATCGAAAATGACTTGCGGCAGCAGCGCATCACTGCCAATGCCAGTAAAACCAAGATGATCCAGGCCAAGGCGGACTATGACACGGCGGTCATCGAACGCGAAGAATATCTGATGGGGACTTACGAACAGGATCGCAAAGGCATCCAGAATCGGATTTTCGAGGCCAAAGAGAACGTTGCAAAAGAAAAACTCGCGCTGGAATCCGTGGAACGCTCCGTCGCACGTGGCTTGGTGCCCAAACTTCAAATGCGTGGGCAACAGTTCCGTGTCGACGCCGCGCAAAACGTTCTCGACCTCGCCGAGCAGGATCTCGAGGTGCTGGACAAGTACACCAAAGCAAAGAACCTAACGCAACTGGACAGTAATATCGAAGCTGCCAAAGTTCGTTTGGAAAATGAAGAAGCCAGCTATGCTGAGGAACTCACTAATCTGAAAGAAATCGAGGAACAGCTGACCAAGTGCACTGTGACTGCTCCCGAGTCAGGGCAAGTGGTCTATGCGAATGTGCAAAGCAGTCGGAGCAGTAGTGAGTTTGTCGTTGAAGCTGGCGCAGCTGTGCGTGAACGCCAAGTCATCATTCGCTTACCCGACCCCGCCAATATGCAAGTCAAAGCGAAGGTCAATGAAGCGCGGGTCAATCTTGTGCGCGTTGGTATGCCTGTCGAAATTTCGATTGACGCCTTCGGTGACAAACCTCTGATGGGCGAAGTCAGCAAGGTTAACAAATACGCCGAGCCGGGGAATTGGTGGAGCTCAACCGCCAAGCAGTACGCCACGGAAATCAAAGTACTCGACCCCCCACCCGAAATTCGCTCTGGTCTCACAGCGGAAGTCCGCATCCATGTGGAACGGAAAGAGGACGCGATGCTAGTACCTGTCCAGGCGATCTTCGAGAAAAACGGGTACACCTTCTGCCTCGCCGACAAGGGCAACGATGACTGGGAAACCGTCAAAGTCCAGATCTCGTCGGCCAATGAAAAAATGATCTCCATTGACGAAGATCAAACCAGCGGCCTGGCAAACGGTCAGACCGTCGTTCTCAACCCGCGTCAGCACATCGACAAATTTGAATTCGAAAAATTCCCCGAAGTCTTCGCCGAAGAGGAACCGCCAGCCATTGGCGAGGTAGCGGCCGCGCCGACACCCTCGCCAGGCCAAGATAAAGGACAGCCCCAGGGCGGAGGAGCTGGCGGTCAAAAACGCGGTTCAGGCAGTGGTCGACCCTCGGCCCAAGAAGGGTTTGCTCGTTTCGATACTGACAGCGATGGCATGCTTTCCAGTGACGAATTCAATACCATACCAGCCGGTTTTCGCACCATACTGAGTGGTGCCGATAGTGACGGAGACGGCAACGTGTCGCTCGCCGAATGGACTGCTGCACTCGGCAAACTGAAGGGCGGCGGTGGTGGAGGAGGTCGTCCCAAAAAAGGAGGCCGCTCGGGAGGCTTCGGAGATCAAACATGAGCATAGCCGCAAGGTTAGTGGACCTGAAAAAAGACTATGTCCTTAAAAGTGAAACGGTGCACGCACTGCGCGGTGTGTCGTTTGAAGTTCCCCAAGGAGACTACGTGTCGATCATGGGGCCTTCCGGTTCCGGAAAAAGCACCTTGCTGAATTTGCTCGGTTGTCTCGATCGTCCAACGGATGGCCAGCTTTTCCTTGGTGACGATGACATCAGTCAGATGACCGACGACCAGCTGTCGCGTGTACGCGCCACTCGGATCGGGTTCGTCTTCCAGTCGTACAATCTGATTCAACAGCTGACCGTGGTCGAAAACATCGAAGTTCCCTTGTTCTATCAAGGTCGGATCACCGCCGATGACCGGGAACGCTGTCGCGCGCTGGCCGAACTGGTGGGATTAGGCGATCGGCTCGGGCATCGACCGTCGCAGCTTTCCGGCGGTCAACAACAACGCGTCGCCATCGCGCGCAGTCTGGCAAACAATCCTTTTTTCATCTTGGCAGACGAAGCCACGGGAAACTTGGACAGCGTCACCACCGAAGAAATCCTCGATCTTTTCAAACGTTTGAATGACGAGGGTAAGACAATCATCATGGTGACTCACGAAGAAGAAGTTGCTCAACACACCAAACGTGTGATTCGCCTGCGGGATGGATTGCTGCAGTCCGATTTGCCTATCGAAGAGGACACCGGGCCTGCTCCGGTGACGCCCGTAGCGGCCCGCGCAAACTAACCATCCCCATCTGACCCGCCAACAACCTTTGCCATGCTGTGGATTCGCACCTGGATTCTGGGAGCCAAAAGCGTCCTGTTGCACCCCATGCGCTCGGTGTTAACGGTGATGGGTATCTTTATTGGTGTCGTCAGCGTGATCTGGTTGCTGGCAATTGGTGAAGGGATCAGCCAAGAGGCACAAAAACAAATCGAGGGCCTCGGCGCCGACAACATCATCGTCCGGTCGATCAAACCGCTGAATCCACCAGAGAACAGCAGCAGCAATTTCATCCTTCCCTATGGTTTGCTGCGAGACGACTACGACAAACTCCAACTGACATTGGGCGATTACCTGAACGGCGCTCTGAAAATTCGCGAGATGCGTCGTGAAGTGCGGTACCGCGATCGTACGATTGAGGGACGCGTTGTGGGCTGCGAACCGGCCTATGCCGAAGTCACCCGCCTGGAAGTCGATGAAGGTCGGTTTCTTGAAGGGTTAGATAACCGAGAGTGCAAAAATGTTTGTGTCCTGGCAGCCAAGGTCGTCGATCGCCTGTTCCCCTACGAAAATCCTATCGGCCGCCGCATCTATCTCCAAGAGCAACAAGATTACTACCACGTTATCGGCACGGTGAAACATCGTGAAGCCACGGCCGCAATCGGCGGATCGCTCGCGGCGCAGGAGTTCTCCAATGATGTCTATATTCCGATTGAAACGGTGCGCAAACGCATCGGGGATACGATCATCATGCGGAGTGGTGGTTCGCGCGAAGGGGAAACGGTGGAGTTGAACCAAATCACCTTGAGAATCAACAACACCCAGAATGTGATGCGGGCTTCAGAACTCGTCAAAGACACCTTGAATGACACGCACGGCAAAGTGCAAGACGTCAGTGTTGTGGTCCCCAAAGAGCTGCTGGACCAAGCCGCCAATACGAAAACCATGTTCATGGTCTTCATGGGCTTCATCGCTGGCATCTCGCTGCTGGTGGGTGGAATCGGGATCATGAACATCATGTTGGCTACCGTGACCGAACGGACGCGTGAAATCGGCATTCGCCGAGCTCTGGGCGCGAAACGCTGGGACATTATCCGGCAGTTCCTGGTAGAAACGATGGTCTTGTCCGTCGTCGGTGGACTGACTGGCATCCTGGCCGGCTACCTGTGCGGCCCCTTTATCGCCGGCGGGAAGCTGGCCGCCGAGTATTTCAATCCCGATTTAATCGCCGGGCTCCCCGAAGTCATTCGCAATGTCCATCCAACGCCCGTACCTGCATCGATCCCTTTGGCGTTCTTCATTTCCGTGGCCATCGGTGTCGTCTTTGGGATTTACCCTGCGATTCGTGCCGCGCAAATGGATCCTATCGAAGCGCTCCGGCACGAATAGCCATAACCGCTGCTGCCGCTGAATCCAACTTCTGCTCCGCAAGAAACTAGGTCCACACGTTGCGGTCCAGCATCCGGTAATTGATTGCCTCGTTGATGTGACAGGCATCGATCGTCGCAGTTCCTTCCAAATCAGCGATCGTGCGGCTGACACGTAAGATCTTGTCATGTGCGCGGGCCGAAAGCCCCAGTTCATTGACACTTGCCTTCAACAGTGTCAGGCAGGCCTTGCTCAAGCCGCAGAACTGCCGGATTTCGCGTGACGACATGTTGGCGTTCTGCCGTGTTCGAGCGTCAGCGAATCGTTGATTCTGTATGCACCTTGCCGCCACGACGCGTTCCCGCATCTCCACACTGCCCGTCCCGCAACGATTCCCGGCAAGCTCTTTGAATGGCACAGCCGGGACTTCGATATGCATATCAATGCGGTCCAGTAACGGNCCGCTCATCTTGGACATATAGCGCTCGATCTGCGGAATCGAACAGTGACAATCACGACGGGGATCGTTTCGATATCCACAGGGACATGGGTTCAAGGCTGCGATCAAAATAAAATCCGCCGGAAACGTGGTGCTGTTCAGGGCTCGCGAAATGGTCACAACGCGATCTTCGAGTGGCTGACGTAACACTTCGAGTGTCCGTCGGTGGAATTCGGGCAACTCGTCCAAGAACAAGACGCCATTGTGTGCCAATGAGATCTCCCCGGGCGCCGGTGTCGATCCGCCACCTACCAACCCGGCATCACTGATCGTGTGATGCGGTGCGCGAAACGGGCGCGTCGCTAACAGTGGCTGACCGGCCTTCAGCAATCCCATGGCACTGTAAATGCGNGTGGTCTCAATCGATTCTTCCGGCGTCAATTCGGGCATGACCGAGGCCACACGTTTCGAAATCATCGTCTTGCCACCCCCTGGCGGTCCAACCATCAGCAGATTGTGCCCTCCNGCAGCCGCTACGGTNACCGCGCGCTTGGCCATCTCTTGACCACGGACATCTGCAAAATCTTCCTCGTACACTCCAAATTCTTGAAATAAATCCGACAGATTGGCAGCCCGCGGATCGATCTCGATGGTACCGGTGAAAAAACCGACCGCCTGCGCTAAGCTGCCAACAGGAATCACTTCGATCCCTTCGACCACAGCCGCCTCGCCTGCGCTGGCCTCGGGAACAACGATTCCCTGCAAGTCCATTTCGGCAGCGGCAGCAATGGCCATCGACAATGCCCCTTGCGTTGCGCGTGCCGAACCATCGAGCGCCAATTCTCCGACGATCGCATACTGCGCGAATCGATCGGCAGCCAGCTGCCCGCTGGCGGCCAAAATCCCCAGGGTCATCGGTAGATCAAACGACGCCGCCTGCTTTGGCAACTCCGCCGGAGCCAGATTGATCACGATGCGATCGGCGGGNCGCACGAAACCCGAATTCACCATCGCCCGTTCGATTCGGTGAGTACTCTCCTTGACTGCCGCTTCGGGTAATCCTACGAGAATCGTCTTGGGAACCGCCCCCGGCGAGACATCGACCTCGACCTCCACCCGTATTGCTTCAATGCCCAACAACGAAAATGTATGTAGCTTCGCCAACATCGCTGCCCCCAATCTGCCCTATGCCCTATGCCCTATGCCCTATGCCCGTTGCCCTATGCCCTATGCCCTATGCCCTATGCCCGTTGCGCCCCTGTCCTGACGCGCCCGTATTGTGGCGCGTCAGCCCGCAGTCGACAAGCTTTTTTCGGGCAGATACGGCCGCAAAACACACCACTCCGCACCTTCCAAGCCACCCGACTGGCCAAAACATGGGTGAACTTTGATGGTTGGATCGCTCCTGGTATAATCATGGTCCATCCTTCCTCACCTCGCCCTGAACCAGGAGCAGACAATGCTCAGCATTCCCGGCAACAAGTACCGTCTCTGTGATGGAGTCACACGTCGCGACGTCTTAAAAATCGGCGCCTTGGCCATGGGTGGGCTGACGCTGCCCGACCTGTTACGTGCGGAAGCCTCTGCTGGGATCCGCGGATCGCACAAAGCGATCATCATGATTTATATGTGCGGTGCGCCGTCCCATCAGGACATGTACGATCTGAAGATGGATGCCCCGGCGGAAATCCGTGGTGAGTTTCAACCGATCGCAACCAACGTCTCAGGAATCCAGATCTGTGAACACATGCCGCGGATGGCAAAGATCATGGACAAGTGCGTGCCGTTGCGTGCGGTCTATGGCTCTCCTAGTGGAGCCCATGATTCGTTCATCTGTTACACCGGGCGTTCGACCCAAAACCAGCCCACCGGCGGCTGGCCTGCCGTGGGGTCAGCCGTGTCGCGACTCCAGGGTCCGGTGAACCCGGCCATTCCTCCGTTCGTTGGCTTGTCGCCTAACGCGGGCCACCCTCCCTATGGTTCGCCGGGGCTACCAGGTTTTCTCGGTGTCGGGCATTCCGCGTTCCGTCCCTCAGGACCCGCCAAACAAAACATGGTACTCCAAGGACTCACGTTGGATCGGCTGGATGACCGCAAGACTCTGCTCTCGAGTTTCGACCGTTTCCGTCGCGATGCCGACGCTCACGGCAATATGTCTGGCATGGACGAACTGGGCGCACAGGCACTGAACATTCTTACCTCAAGTCGTTTGGCACAGGCGTTAGATCTCTCCAACGAAGACCCACGCGTGCGCGAACGCTACGGCAAAGGTGATCCCAAAAATTATGGTGATGGCGCACCTCGCAATTTGGAACATTTCCTCCTGGCCCGCAGGTTGGTAGAAGCGGGAGCCCGCGTGGTCACCTTGAATTTTGGCCGCTGGGATTTCCACAGCAGCAACTTCAGCGGATTGAAAGACACCCATTTGCCACTATTTGACCAAGGCTTATCCGCCTTGATTGAAGACCTCCACGAACGCGGGCTCGCCGACGACGTTTCCGTGGTCGCCTGGGGTGAATTCGGAAGGACACCACGCATCAACAAGAACGCCGGACGCGATCACTGGCCCCAAGTGGGCGGAGGGATTGTTGCCGGGGGTGGCATGAAAACCGGACAAGTGATCGGATCGACCGATCGCCTGGGCGCCAAACCCAACGAACGCCCAACTCACTTTGCCGAAGTGCTGGCAACGCTCTATCACAATATCGGCATCAAAGCCAACGCCACAACCGTCCCCGATCTTTCCGGACGACCGCAGTATCTTGTGGGTGGCGACCATGCGCCGATGCCAGAATTGATTTGACCCTTTCGTCAGACACTGCATGCGACACTTCACATGGGGAATGTCATGCTGAGACGCGATTTCATGTCCATGGCAGGCCTCTTCTTCAGTGGTGTTGCCGCTAGCCCTTTCGCCGCGAGCCCCTTCGCCGCTGCGGCGCAAACTCAAGCAAACTCTGCCGTGGAACAAAAAGCAAAACTTTTGCAATGCCTGGGCGGCAGCTGGCCCGAACCCTGTCCTTTAAAACCACGGATCCTCCGTACGGAACAAGAGGACGGGTATCAACGCCTGTGGCTGGACTACGAAGTCGAACCGGGTGACCGTGTTCCGGCCATCCTGCTGATACCGGACGGCATCACCGCCAAGGCACCCGCACCGGCAGTCGCCGTATGGCATCAACATGCCGGACAATGGCACCTCGGTAAAAGCGAACCTGCCGGCGTAGCCGGAAACCCAATGCATCACACGGGCGTTGCGCTAGCCAAGTTGGGTTACGTCGTACTCTGTCCGGACGCGCTCTGCTTCGAAGAACGGCAGGATCCGCAAGGCAAATTAAAGGGAGGCTCGTACGAGCGGTTCGAATTCTTACGGCAAGTGCTCAATGGTCGCTGCATGGCTTGGAAAAACATTCTCGACATGCGACGCGCGGTCGATTATCTCGTGAGCCGCCCCGAAGTGCAGTCTGATCGGATTGGCTGTTACGGGCATTCAATGGGTTCGACACATGCCTGGCTGGTCGGCCCCTGGGAAGAACGACTCCGCTGTGTGATCGGGAACTGCTGCTTGCCAACGTACGCCGCCATTGAAAGGACCAAGTTACTTCACTGCTTCCCCAATTTCGTTCCTGGCTGGCAACAATACGGCGATACTCCTGACATCGCCGGACTCATCGCACCCCGCGCTTTGCATCTGAACTTTGGCGAAGATGACCATGGTTCGCCGATCGAAGAAGTCCGGCAGGGTGTCAAAACCATCGCTGCGGCCTACGCGAGCGCTGAAGTCCCCGAGCGGTTCTCGTACTTTATCGAACCCAAAACGGGGCACGTCCTGTCACCCGCCATGTGGAAACACGTGCAGGATACGTTTGCCAAGCACCTGCGGGCGTGAATCCTCGCGCGGGCGTTCGCGAATCAACACCGGAAACCAAACACCGGAAACCGACCACGTCAGGTGGCATCCTCTCGCTACTGCTCCCGATGTGACATGCATCGCCCAGCCGACGGATCATCAACACCGGCTGTTAAAACCCCCGCGCCGCCATCACGTCATCAAAGTCGCGAAGGTGGTAATCAATGTCAACGTAGTCCAAGACACGACACAAACCGCGGAGTGCGACGCCCAATCCGTCAGGCCCGCTGAAGCCTCCAAACTGCCCGCCCCCCTTCACGTGAGGCTCGAGGTCGAGGAAGACGCCCGGCACTCCTCTGCGTTTCAACTTACGCTCCAAAGCGGGAATCGAATCGCGGAAGTCACGCAGAATCGCCTCATGACCACTATCACCCATATCGGCGGGCACAAAATGTTTCAACGCTTCTTCATCCACGTGATCGGTCCGCTGAACGGGTGATGGATGCCGATAATCTTTGATATGCAACCAGCCAATCCCTTTCTTCATCGCGCGGTATTGCTCCAAAACTTCCGTCGCCGAGCAGCCTTGGGTGACAATATTCCCGGCATCAAAAATCGTCGCCAGCGAAGGATGATTGACCTGGCGATGGATCTCTGCCAACAGCTGTCCACTTTGCCCGACCAGATTGGCTTCGATTTCCAATCCGAAGATCAAGTCACTGCGATGACATGCTTCGGCAATCTGGCCGAGTTGATCGACCACTTGAGGTACATGATCCCATGGATCGGTACCCCGCGGATGATAAAACGAGAACCCACGAATCAGCTTGGTTTCGAAGGCATGAGCCAAGTCACAGGCTTTTGCCACATCTTTTTTCAGGTACTTCTGGAAAGGAACATACTTGTTGTGGGACTTGTCCTCCACATCCAGCAGTTTGACTTTACCGATCGGTGACCCGAGCGAAGAAACGTTCAAACCATACTCGTCTTCGAGATGCCTGATTTTGGTGATCTCGGATCGCGTCAACTGCATCACATTCTTGACGCCCTTACCTGCGTCAATGAACCGGATCGAATAGTATTGCAGGCCAAGTGCCGCAAAAGCACAGAACTGTTGTTCAGCCGTTTTCTGGTTCGCGGACTCGTCGGCGAATCCCGTGATAATGACCTGTGGGTTGCTGGACATGATGTCTTCCTTTCGTCGCGCGGCAGCCAGACAAGCCTGGCGATACGGAGGGTGCACGCGTCATGGTAGAAACTCGGCGCCGTCTTCGCTATCCTCAAAGCTGACAGATTTTGTAAGGATCTAATTTGATGACAGAGTGCACACAGAAACTCCGCGGCGGCATGGTCGGTGTCGGCATGATTTTCGACGAGACCTATCGACCCTTTTTCGAGCATGCCAGGGCGCATGGAGTATACGATCGTCGCTTTGGCTTGATGGAAGTCGAGCTGAGCGGAATCGCCAGTCGTACCGGCAAACGCGCCGAGGCGTATCGGACCGCTGCCCAAGGCGCTATCCATGATTTCACCAGCTTTGTGGAACCCGATTCGGCGGGACAATTGCTGCAGTCGGATGTCGATTTCGTCTGCGTGGCAACGCCGGACAATCGTCACTTTGAGGCGGCTCAGGCGGTGCTGAACGCCGGCAAGCATCTGCTCTTGGAAAAACCGTCCGTGCTGTCGCTGCAGGAACTCGATGCCTTGCAGACCCTCGCTGCAGAAAAAGGTGTTTTGGCCAAGGTCGTGTACCACAAACTCTTTGACCCCGACCACAAAAAGCTGCGCACACTCGTCCATGACAACGTGCTGCAACACGTCAACACCGGTTATTGCACACTGCTGGAACCCAAGTCCATTTCAGGCGGTCAATTCGCCGAGTGGATTCAGGGTCGCAATCCGGGCACCTATGTGGCAGTCCACTACATCAAGTTGATTGACTTCACCTTTGGGGGAAAACTGACCAGCGTCACCTGTACCGGTCAACGAGGACTCGTCGGACCCACTGACGGAACTACCTGGGATTCCACCCAACTGCGATTAATCTACGAATATGAAGACGGTCGCGAAGCGGCGTTCGACATCCACACAAGTTGGGTGACTCCGGACAACTTCCCTGGTTATGTCGAACAAGAAGTCCAGTTCCGCTTTGACAACGGCATCTGGAACGGCCACAGTCGACGCCGAGGCGTGGAATGCACCGTCGAACAACTCACCCCGCATGACATGAAAATCTCGATGAACAATCACTACAACGGGTCATTCATCGAGCCTCATGGCGACCGGAGCCAACGCGGGTATGGAATCGAAGTGATCGAACGTTTTGTGCGCGAAGTCGGCTACGTCGAGTATGGCGGCCCTGGCGACTCACGATCACAACGACTCGCCGAGATGCAGGCCTTGACCTACAACGACCTCTCCGCTGACCGTCAGGTGGTCGCAGCAGTCCAAGCCATGGAAGCCATCCTGGAAAAACATGCGGCCGGTCAGGCAAATTGCATCGTGAACGTGAACGAACCAAACGGCGGCCTCGCGATGTACATCCCAGGCCAAGCAGAAGCCGAGGTGATCTACCATCCGGCCGTCTGACAACGCCAACGCTGCAACGCGTCGCCCATGTTCACGGCATGTCGTCACAGACCCCCAACAAGTCTTTCTCCCTCAGACAACAGAATCCCCAAATCAAGGTGAAATGCATGGCAACCGCCAGCCCGTCTAGCGCCGGACCTGTCACACACCAGGGCGAACCGCAGTCGAATAATGTTCGCAGTCGGATTTTCGCATCCGAGCCCGTCGCACTGAGAACGTTTACCCCGTCTGGCCTCGTCATTGCCAAAAGTGAGGGATCTTACCATTTCACACCTGAGGGGCGCAAACTGGCTGACTTCTCCTCGGGTGTCCTGGTCGCCAACCTGGGACATAACCCAACCGGTTGGTGGCAGCGCGTCCTTAACTACATGCAACTCGATGCGGTCAATGCGGAGGGCCCGTTTGTGCCAGCCGTGCCCCTGACCACGTACAACGCCATGACCGCTTTGGAAGCAGAAGCAAATGAGCGTTTGCTGGCCAATCTTCGCGGGCAAGCGGGCGGGAACCGGATGGAACAGGTGCTGTGGTCCGCCAGCGGCAGCGAAGCAGTACAAAAATCGCTATGGGCTGCGCTCGCCCAAAACCCGGAACGTGACATCATCCTGGCGACGCGACGCGGTTTCCATGGGAAAAAGGGATTAGCAGGAGCAGTCACCGGTAGCGAAGAGGATCACGAGCGTGATCCACGTGTACGCTTTATCACCTTTCCCGTTGACGAGTGCATCGACGTTGATGCGCGCCGACAACCGCTGGACCTGACTCCCTATGCTGATGAATTAGCTGCGCTCAAGGACGAGTTGGGTGACCGGATTTGCGCCGTCATCACCGAACCCTATCTCGGAGGGGGCGGATCATTTCATCCGCAAGCAGAGTATCTGCAGCTGTTGCAATCCTTTTGCCGTGAGGCCGATGCGCTATTCATTCTCGATGAGATTCAATCGAACTTTGGACGCACCGGCCCCATGTACGCCTACACACATTACGGGCTCGAACCCGATATCGTCTGCCTTGGCAAAGGACTCGGAAACGGAGTTCCCGTCAGTGCCGCGGTCGGTCGCTCGGACGTGTTTGGCGCATTGCAGTTCGGTGAAGGCTCTGATACCTGGAGCGCCAACCCGCTTTCGTGTGCCGCCGTCCTGGCCACCTTGGATGAATTCGAAACGACAAATGTGCTGGAACAAGGGCAACAACTCGCGACCGTCATCGAAGCCGGTTTGGTTCGACTCCAGGAAACCGGCATTGTCACTCACGTCCGAGGAGAAGGTTGCGTTTGGGGGATCGAGTGCCGCGGCATAGGTCAGACTCCTGCCCACGAGATTGCCAATGAATGCGTCCGGGCTTGCTATCTGGGTGACGAAGCAGGTAACGCAATCCATCTGCTGGGGCCCCTGGCGGGCAAGGTCATCCGCGTCAGCCCTCCGCTGGTAATGCCCCCAGACGAATGCCAGCACTATCTCGATACCATGCATCAGATTCTGAGTCATGTGGCCAACCAACATCGCTAAAGCACCGTGAAGTGAGCAAGACAGTGGACGATGCGACTCTGGTCAACGAAATCATTTGCCCAAGCTGCCAGGCATCTGTCGATGCTGCCTTGACCCAATGCCCTCAATGCGACGCTTCCCTGATCGCACCTGACCAGGCACCTCGGATGATTCGATCCAACAGTGCACTCAACAAACCATGGGTCATCGTGCTGCTACTCTTGCACGTCGGAATCCTCGGTATTCCTTACTATTGGAAACTCAAATATTCCGTCTCCACCCGCCTGTTCATCATCGCTGCGTCCATCGCCTACACCGTATTCGCCGTCGGTGCCATCGTCCTTTTCCTCTATTGGATCGCCTTCCTGTTTCGCGACGTCTAACGACCCACACCCATCCCGGCGGATCAGTGGTTCAGCAGTGCCCCGCACCCTCTACAGACGATACCAACTGGTCAGACGAGGATGATTGCGTTATGATGCACCCTTCGTAGGTCCACGCACCCCCTCCTTTCGCCATCTCTCTAGATCTTTTACAGGTTCCAATGGCACGCAAAGTCGCAAATCGTAAAGCTTTACGCGAAGAAGTTGAAGCCGCAGAGAAAGCCGAAGCGGCTGCTCCAAAGAAGAAAAAGAAGAAAAAAGCGGCGAAGCGCAAGAGCCGAGCCAAGCAGGCGGAGGTTCGGCGCAAGCTGTTTTGGGGTGTTTTCAGCCAGTCGCTGAAACGCGTGGCGCTCTATGAGTACAGCCAGAAGAAACAGGCGGAAAAGAAAGCGGAAGACCTGAGCAAATCTGGCAAGTCACCGCATTTCGTCATGAAAGTCAAGGAAGAGATTGAAGAGTAGTCCACATCGGATGGCAACTAACCCATCTCCTCTCTGCTTTGGAACCACTCGTGCGACAATTATCCACAGCACTGTGCTGCATGTTGGTCGCGTCTCTGGGATGTAACTCTTCAGACCAACCTGTCCCAGCCAAAACATCCCAACCCGACGCAGCTCCCGTTGCCGCAGAACCAACGGCCGTCGGTAGGTTACTGGGTTTAAAGCGTGTCGATCTCGAAGGGCTCCCACCCTTGGCGCCTCAATTGGGAGCGGCTCTTGATGACGGACGCATACGAATCGCGGGACCCGAAGGGTGGCGACTGCAACCGCGAAGCCAAGAGTATCTCGCACTCTTTCTGGAAGATCCACAAGATCGATTTCCACGCATCCTGATTACTCACGAAGAAGGCGATCCCGGTGCCTTTCAGACTCTGACAGAAGATAACGTGGATGCCTTCGCGAAATCGTTAGCCGAACAACTCGACGAAGCAGAGCGAGACGTCCGAGAAATCCGACCCATGATCATCGGCGAGCGACCTTGCGTGCGGTATGTCATCTTTGGCAAAACCAACCTCCACAAGGTGGAAACACAACACCTTACAACCGTCGTCGATGGGCGCATCTACCGTGTTGACCTGACCGACTATCGGCAAACTACAGAGGAAGAACCGCCTATCAAAAAGCACCGCGATCATGCTTATGCGGTCATGGCCGGATTGGATTTCATTGAGCCGGCAACCGACAGTAACGACCAACCAACAACACCCGAGTAGATGTGAAGGATGGGCATGGATGAGAAGTTGAAAAAACAGACGTTAGTCGCCTTCATCGGCTTCAACCTCACTTTTATCATCTACCAGTTTGTCTTCAACTACAGTTTTGCGGGTTCTACCGAGTTTAACCTCATGAGCTGGCTGATCGCCTTTGGTGTAGGCGTCGTAGGCGGAATCGTGGGATTCGTGGCAGGTAAATTTCTCGGCTAATCACCAACTATCCACTACCAAGTTTGCTTGGCTGCGACCTACCTGACTACCATGGAAATGTGAATCACTGCGCGATTGTTGGAACTGAGGTAAGCGAACGGCTTTCATGACTGCGTCCCAGTTTAACTGCCCCCATTGCAATGGCGTCTTCCAGATCGACCCCGGTATGGTAGGCCAACAGGTTGCCTGCCCTCACTGTCAGGCCGCTGTGGTAATCCCCGCCGGAACACCAATGGCACCCAATTCGGGAGCACCTCCATCATTCCAACCGCCACCACCGCCGACCGCACCACCACCGACCGCACCACCACCGGTCGCACCACCGCCAACGGCACCTCCCACAAACGCACCCCCTCCGCTCGCACCACCGCCAACAGCACCACCGCCAACAGCACCACCAACCAACGCGCCACCGCCAAACATCCAGGTCACGGGTTACACCACGGCACCTCAAATTGGCCCAAAATTTGATCCGATTCAGCCTGCCCAGACTGCACCGCCAGAACAGCTCGCATGCCCTCTCTGTCAGGGCCTGTTTCAGGTCACCCCTGAAATGGCCGGTCAACAGGTCAGTTGTCCACACTGCCAGCAACTCGTCTCTATTCCAGGACCGGCCACGCCAATATCGCCACAACCAAATCCAACCACTGAGGCTCCGATTTCGCCCAATGTGCCGCAGGTGAATATTTCGACCGGAGCATCGCCGCTCAATATCAATGTGCCGGCCGATGTGCCGCCGGCAGCCGAAGAGGCAGCTGACTTATTTCCTCCCGGGTATCAACCAGGTGACCAGCAACCCAATCCACCCGCGCCAACGACTCCGGTTCAGCCAAAAGTAACAAAGACGCTGCGTAAAGTTACGCCGACAAGTTCGCCGACACCTCCGGAAGACGCGCCGGCACCGGAAAAGCCTTCCAAACTGCGACGTGTTTCCAAACCGGTCGAGGAACCGGCCAAGCCCTCAAAACTGCGGAAGGTTGATTCAAGCCCAAGCTCGCCCAGCACGGAAACACCTCAGCAGGAAACACCTCAGCAGGAAACACCTCAGCAGGAAACACCTCAGCAGGAAACACCTCAGCAGGAAACAC
>NZVR01000211.1 GCA_002701545.1 Blastopirellula sp.
AAAACCATTGGCAAGCACATCGTGCCGATCGTCCCGGACGAATCGCGTACATTCGGCATGGAAGGGATGTTCCGCGAAGTCGGCATCTACGCCCATGCAGGACAGAAGTACGAGCCGGTAGACTCTGAAGATCTGCTGTACTACAAGGAAGCTCAGAACGGCCAGATTCTGGAAGAAGGGATTAGCGAAGCGGGCTCGATGGCATCGTTCAACGCCGCAGGCACCGCCTACTCGCAGCACGGCATCAACATGATTCCGTTCTTCATCTACTATTCGATGTTCGGCTTCCAGCGGATCGGTGACCTGATTTGGGCTGCAGCAGACATGCGTGCCAAAGGTTTCCTGATCGGCGGAACGGCCGGGCGCACGACGCTGAACGGCGAAGGCCTGCAACACCAGGACGGTCACAGCTTACTGAACGCCATCGCCTTCCCCACCGTCCGAGCCTATGATCCCGCGTTCGCTTACGAAACCGCAGTGATCGTATTTGACGGCTTGAAGAAGCTGTATCAGGAAGGTGAGACCGCCATCTACTACCTCACCGCTGAAAACGAGAACTACGAAATGCCTGCGATGCCGGAGGGCGTGGAAGAGGGCATCATTCGTGGTATCTACAAATATTCCTCCACCGACGCCGGCAAAGACGCACAACGCGTTCAGCTGTTCGGTTCCGGTGCGATCTTGCGTTCCGTTCTGGACGCCCAAAAGTTACTGGCCGAGAAATACGGCATTGCCAGCGACGTCTGGAGCGTCACCAGCTACACCGAACTGCGTCGCGATGCCCATCGCTGCCGTCGTTGGAACATGCTGCATCCGACGGAAAAACCCCAAACACCGTACATCCAACAAGTACTGGAAGGTCACGACGGTCCGTTCATTTCGGCGTCGGATTACGTACGCGCCTTGGGTGAACAACTGCAACCGTGGATCCCCGGTGACTACTTTGTGCTTGGTACTGACGGCATGGGTCGAAGTGAGACCCGCGAGGCGTTGCGGCGCCACTTTGAGGTCGACGCCGAGTGCGTCACGCTGGCAGCACTCTACCAATTGCTACAACAAGGCAAAGTCCCAGGTGAACTGGTAGCGCAAGCCATTACGGACTTGGGAATCGACCCCGAAAAGACCGATCCCTACTTTGCATGATGCGCCTGGAAGTGTGTCTCCCGCAGGGCGTCACATCCCTTTGAACCATGACGATGCGATGGCGTGCCTGACCGGACGCCCCACCGCCTATCCCGACGAACCCGAACTATCCCTATCATGACCATAGAAATCAAGCTTCCCGAACTCGGTGATGGAATCGAGTCGGGCGATGTCCTGGAAGTCCTCGTCAGCGCCGGAGACGAAATCACCGTCGATCAAGGCATTGTCGAACTCGAAACCGACAAAGCGACCGTCGAGGTCCCCAGCAGCCACGCTGGCAAGGTAGTGGATGTTCACGTGAATGAGGGCGACGCGGTCTCCATTGGTGCCGTCCTGCTGACGCTGGAAGCAGCCGACGCGGCAACCTCCGCACCGGCCGCTGCGGCGCCCCCCGCCGCCGAACCGGCGCCCCCCGCCGCTGCGGCGCCCCCAGAACCGACACCCGCTCCAGCGCCCACTCCGGCGCCCCCGGCAGCTGCCCCGGCACCGCCCGCCGCGACTCCCGCGACCCCGGCCGTTACCGCTGCCGCAGAGCCGACCGCAGACACGTCGGCCGACCCGACCGCCATCATCGCCGCTGGACCGGCCGTCCGACGCTTTGCCCGTGAGGTAGGCGTCGACCTGTCCCACGTCACTGGCAGTGGCCCCGCAGGCCGCATCACGCGAGATGACGTGCTAGAAGCCGTCCGGCAAGCGAACCAAACGGTCCGCTCCGGAGCTGCCTCCGCCCGTTCAGCCACCAAGGCACCGGCCAGTGGTGAAGCCGCCTCTGACGCCTGGGGCCCCGTGCGGTTAGACAAACTCCCCAAAATCCGAAAAACAATCGCTCGCAAAATGCACGAGTCGTGGACGACCGCTCCTCGTGTGACCAACTTCGATGACGCCGACGTCACCGAGTTGGAGCATTTCCGGCAAGCCAGCAAGGCGGACTACGCCGATCGCGGCATCAAACTGACCACCATGCCGTTCGTCATCAAAGCCGTAGCCATGGCGTTGCGAAATAACCCGGTCATCAATGCAGAAATTGATCTGAAAAACGACCAGATCATTTACAAAGAGTACGTCAACGTTGGCATCGCGGTCGACACCGAACGTGGTCTCGTCGTACCTTCCCTGCGACAAGCTGACGAACTGTCGATTCCCGAAATTGCCAGCGAACTCGGTGATCTCGCCACCCGCGTCCGCGACAATGACTTCGGTATCGATGACTTGCGAGGCAGCACGTTCACCATCAGTAACCTGGGAGCCATTGGCGGCACCTATTCGACCCCCATCATCAACGTCCCCGAAGTGGCTATCTTGCTGGTCGGTCGATCCCGCAAAATGCCGGTCGTGATTAACGACGAAATCGCCGTCCGGTTGATGATGCCCTTGAGCCTGTCGTATGACCACCGACTGGTTGACGGAGGTGCGGCCGCACGGTTCTTGAACGATGTGATTGGCTACCTCAAAGCCCCCAGCCGACTGCTGCTGGCTCCGTAGTCAACTCGCCCCGAACTTGCGCACGCCGCAAGCGACCTGCCACCCAGCGTTGCGTGTCGGGTGCGCCGTTACTTATCAGGTGCGCCGTTGCTTATCGGGTGCGCCGTTGCTTATCGGGTGCGCCGTTGCGCGTCGCATGCTCGCGAAACGGCCATGCCCTGCCGCTTGGCAAAAGCTCCAGGGCGTCCGTCGGCGATCAGGATGTTGCGCCGATGAGGCTGTTTTCGTATTGCCGCTCACCCGACGATTGACCGCCTGTGTGCAGATCGAGCTGATAGAGTCGGCCGCCGTGTTCCGTCGGGTATTCGCCGGTGATACAGGCCTGACACAGGTCCGACTTATCGAGCCGAATGGCGCGTGCGATCGACTCGACCGGCAGGTACCGCAACGAGTCGCACTCCAGAGTGGCAGCCATTTTGTCCTCGATCTCGCGGCTCATCGCCGCCTCTTGCAAGAATTTGGGGGCAAATAACTGCTGGCTCGTCGCCATATCGATCCCATAAAAGCAGGGCGCAATGATCGGAGGGCAAGCGACTCGGACATGAATTTCCTTGGCTCCGCCCAACTCGTAAATACGCTTCAGCAGCACACCCATCGTGGTGGAACGCACAATCGAATCTTCTACCAGATACACTTTCTTGCCTTCCAGCACTTCGCGGAGCGGGGTGTATTTGGTCTGGGCCTTTTTCCGCCGCCCTTTGCCTTCAATGAACGTGCGACCGCTATAGCGATTGCGGATCAATCCTTCACGCGAAGGAATTCCCAGTTCGAATGCCATCGCATCCGCGGCAGCCTTGCTGGTGTCTGGAACGGGAACGACGATCGCTTCGGGATCATCCAAGGCCACCGAAGGATTCTCCGCCTCGAATCGTGCCAACTCGACGCCTAACGCGGTCCGCGACAGATAGACACTCCGATCATCCAGCGTGCTGGCCACATTGGCAAAATACACCCACTCGAAGAAGCAGTGTGCACGACGAGGCCGACTGGCAAACTCTTCGATCTGAAATTCGCCGTTCACAATCGTGATCGCGTGGCCCGGCTTGAGCGATTGAATACTTTCCGGAGCAAAGCCCAGGTTTAAGAGAGCGACACTCTCGCTGGCGGCAGCAAAAAGCGGCCCCTCCTTCGCATAACACAACGGCTTGATCCCCAACGGGTCACGCGCAATCAGCATATCCCCGCGAGCATTGAGGTACACCAGACTGTAAGCACCGTCGAGACGCTCGCTGATGTTCCGCATCGCCTCGATCAAGCTGGGACGCTTCGTACCGGAAAACTCGCTGCTTAATTCATGCAAAATGATCTCGGTGTCGGTCTCACGCGTCAGATGGTGATCGTCATTTTCGAGAATCTTTTCGCGCAACTCTTGGTAATTCGCCAGTTGGCCGTTGAAGCCAAAACTGAACCACTTATGTTTCTCAAGATGATGTCGCTCGAACGGCTGCGCGTAACTGCGATCGTCCAGACCGCAGGTGGCGTAACGCACGTGCCCGATGGCAGCGCGTCCCGCGTATTCTTCCAACAAAGCCGTAGCCTGCTCGGAGTGCGCCAAACGAAACACCTCGTTGACCGAACCAATGTCCTTGTGGGTATCGATCAGCTGAGCGTTCCGCGGGTTGTAACTGGTCATGCCGGCAGCCAGCTGCCCGCGATTTTGAATATCCAGCAACATGCGGGGGACCAACCAGGAAGCATTGTCGGCACCCACATCAGAACAAATCGGACTCTCGTCGTCGCTGGGAAGATGGTAAACGGCAACGACACCGCACTCATGATGAAGTTCACTCATTGAGGCTTTTCGGCGACATCATGTCGCACGCTCCTGGCAGTAAGGAGAAAATAATAAGAAGGCTCACCCCGAACATCCTCGAACAAAGTGGGAAGGCCACTGTCGTCTCCCCCACAGTGTAAATCCAGTCCGGAAACCGGGCAAGGAAGCGCAGGCAGAAATCGCGCAAGCCGACAGCGGAGTGCCGCAACTGTCGACAATCGGGCGAAACCGTTATGGTGTTGGCGTGCCCATGTTGGACGCGGCACTCGGGACAACACGCGGCGGCGGGGCAACGGCAACGTGGAGGCTCGACACCGGCGAGTCATATTTCAGCAGAAAGCAGCGAGGATGAGCGAAAAAACGATTTTCAAGAAAATCATCGACAAGGAAATTCCAGCAAATATCGTGCACGAGGATGACCTCTGCCTGGCGTTTCATGATGTCTCGCCTCAAGCCCCTACGCACGTGCTGGTCATTCCCAAACAGGAGATCACGTCACTGGCAACCCTGACAGACGCGGATCAGGCCGTAGCCGGCCACATGCTGCTGGTGATCAAGAAGATTGCAGAGGAGTTGGGACTGGACGATGGCTATCGGGTGGTGACCAACATTGGCAGCGACGGCGGCCAATCCGTCTTCCACTTGCATTTCCATCTCCTGGGCGGCCGTGCTCTGAGTTGGCCACCAGGATAAGCCCGAATGTCACGGTCGGTGAGCAACTCAAGCGTTGTGTATCCCATCGTATCCACCCTCTCAAGCCCCGCCAAATCGGGGCCGAGCACCACATGATCCTCCGCTCGGTGCATTAAGCTGGCCCATCCTGACCAGCTGAGCAGCCGGGTTTCCGGTGGAGCTTGGCACCAACCTCTTAAGACAGTCCTCAACTTGGTGTATGATGCAAGGGAACGGGCGATGCCAAATTTTCTCCTGGCATACGCTTCCTCGCGACCTGTCCCACCGCTGCATTGATTGGAGAGTCTCGTGCGATCTGTCAGCCTCCTTTTGCTCACGCTGATCACACCGCTGTCTGTAGTCGCCCAAGATGCGGCGCCGGCAAAATTCACTGCCGCCGAGCACAAGTTTTTCGCCGACGAGGTGCTGCCGATCTTGCAGCAGCACTGTTTTCAATGCCACGGCGAGGGGAAAGTCCGCGGTAACTTGCGGCTGATCAACCGCGAAGCGGTCCTGGCCGGTGGCGATCTCGGGGCCGCGGTCGACCTGTCCCAACCCGCTGAGAGTCATTTGTTGCAGGCGATCAACTACCGCGAGTTGGAGATGCCTCCCAAGGGCAAGCTTCCGGCGGAGAAAATTGCCGTCTTGACCAAGTGGGTCAAGCTGGGCGTCCCCTTCGACCCCCGTCTCGAAAAGCATGTTGAGGAAGCCCCAAGTCGCGCCCCGGTCGTGGACGAAGCAGCACGGAACTTCTGGGCTTTCCAACCTGTCAAACGCCCCGCGGTTCCCAAGGTAAACAACGCTGGCTGGGTGCAATCGCCGATTGACGCATTTGTCCTGGCCAAGTTGGAACAGGCCAACCTGCAGCCAGCTCCTGCCGCCAGCAAGGCAGCCCTCTTACGCCGCGCCTACTATGACTTGATCGGTCTGCCCCCAACCCCCGCCCAAGTCGACGCATTCCTCGCCGATCGATCGCCACAAGCATTCGAAAAAGTCGTCAACGAACTGCTCGAATCACCACACTATGGAGAACGCTGGGGGCGGCACTGGCTGGACCTGGTCCGCTACGCCGAATCCAACAGTTACGAGCGTGATAACCCCAAGCCATTCGTGTGGCGTTACCGTGACTACGTCATTCGCTCGTTCAACGACGACAAGCCCTACACCGAGTTCATTCGGGAACAGCTGGCAGGCGACGAATACGACGAAATCACGCCCGATCGGCGCATTGCCACCGGCTACTATCGGCTTGGCATCTGGCAAGACGAACCGGTCGATCCCGTACAGGAGTTGTATGAAGACCTGGATGACATCGTGCGCACGACAAGCGAAGTGTTCCTGGGCCTCACCATCGGCTGCTGCCGCTGCCACGACCACAAAATTGATCCACTGCCACAGACCGACTACTACCAGTTCATGGCGTTCTTTCACGGCTTGAATCGCTACGGCATTCGCGGTCAGAACACCATCGAAAACTTCTCCGTCCGACCGATCGCCACTCCCGAAGATCGCGTGCGGCAAGCCGAAGCGATTGCGAAACACAATCAGCGGATTGCCAAGCTCGAAGAGGAGTTAGCCGTCATCGAGAAGCTCGTTTATGACGATTTCCAAGATGTCGAAAAAGAGGAGTTCCGACACGAGCAGCACAAGATTCCGCTGGTTCGCAAACGCGTCGGCAAAAAACTCATCACACCTGAGCAAATGAAGACTTACGCGGCCGGTCGCAAGCAGTTGCTCCAGTTGCGGCGCAACCCGCCGAACGTGCTCAGCAAAGCACTCTGCGTGACGGAAATCGGTCCCCAAGCTCGGGAAACGTTCGTCTTAATTCGTGGCAACGCACATGCTCGCGGCGACCGTGTCGAACCTGGGTTCCCAACCGTCCTCGGATTCCCAGCACCCGAGATGCCGGCAGTCGCTGCCGACTCCAAAACGTCAGGGCGCCGCATGGTGCTGGCCAACTGGCTGGCCAACGACGCCAATCCGCTGACGGCGCGCGTGATGGTCAATCGCATTTGGCAATACCACTTCGGACGAGGCATTGTCCGTTCGGCCAGCAACTACGGTTATGGCGGCGACAAACCAACGCACCCGCAACTGTTAGACTGGCTGGCTGCCGACTTTGTGCAAGGCGGCTGGACACTGAAACGGATGCACAAAATGATCATGCTGTCATCCACCTACCAGATGGCGTCCACAGCCAACGCAGAGGCTTTGGCCGCCGATCCGATCAACCAACGGTTCTGGCGTTTCGATATGCGACGTCTGTCGGCCGAAGAAATCCGCGATTCGATTCTCGCCGTGAACGCCAGCTTGAACCCCAAGATGTTTGGGGCCAGCATCTACCCCAAAATTCCAGCCGAGGTCATGGCAGGACAGTCCCGCCCCGGTGCCAACTGGGGGAATTCTTCGCCGGAAGATCGCGCCCGACGAAGCATTTACATTCACACCAAACGCTCGATGCTCGTCCCGTTTATCGATGCCTTCGATGGCGCGGACCCGGACTTTTCCTGCCCCGTGCGTTTCGTCACCACGCAACCAACCCAAGCTTTGGGCATGATGAACAGCGAGTTCATGAACACCCAAGCACACGTGTTTGCCGAATTCCTTCGAGACGCGGCCACCGACTCCGATGCCCGCGTCAAGCTTGCGCTGCAACGTACGCTGCAGCGCAAACCCACTCCGCAAGAAGAGTCGCGAGGCAAACAATTGCTGGCCGATCTCAAATCGAAATATCAGCTTTCTGAGGAACAGGCACTCGACAAATTTTGCCTCGTTGTTCTTAACTTGAACGAGTTCATCTATGTGGACTGACGGTACTCGCAAGGAAATCCCTATGCACAATCCCAAGCAGCAATTTTGTGGTCGGACTCGCCGCGAGTTCCTCTGGCAAGCCGGTGGCGGGTTCGTAGGCACCGGTCTGGCGGCCATGATGGCTCAAGATGGCTTCCTGGCATCTCAGGCAGTCGCCGCCGACGGCGTCTCGACCTGGAAGAATCCGTTAGCCCCCAAAGAGCCGCATTTCACGCCCAAAGCCAAAAACGTCATCTTCCTGTTCATGTATGGTGGCCCCAGCCATATCGATACGTTTGATCGCAAACCCAAGATGAAGGGGATGAACGACAAGACTGTCGACGTCAAAACCTTCGGGCGCGGAGGCCATCGGAATCAAGGCCGGATCGTCGAACCCAAATGGGATTTCAAACAGTATGGCGAATGCGGTAAATGGGTCTCCGACCTGTTCCCACACGTCGGACAACACGTGGATGATATCGCGTTCCTGCACTCGATGACCGCCGACTCACCGATCCATGGATCGGCCCTGTTAATGATGAACTCGGGCAGCATCCTCAGCGGACGTCCGGCGCTGGGGTCCTGGGTCAACTATGGACTGGGGAGCGAAAACGAGAATCTCCCCGGATTCGTCGTGATGCTCGACCCTCGCGGTGGTCCGATCAGCGGTGCCAAGAATTGGACGAGCGGCTACATGCCGGCGACCTACCAGGCAACGGTGATGCGCTCCCAAGGAGCTCCTATCCTCGACCTCAATCCTCCCCAAGGTGTCACTCGCGACATGCAACGCGGGATGCTCGATGCCCTCCGTGGATTCAACGAGGAGCACCAGGCGAGCCGTCAGGACAACAGTAATCTTGCCGCGCGGATTGCCAGCTATGAGCTCGCATACAAAATGCAGCAGCACGCACCCGAGGCCGTGGATTTGAGCCAGGAAGACGCGGCGACGCAGGAACTTTACGGCTTGAATGACAAGAAAACCCAGGTCTTCGGGCGACAGTGCCTGTTAGCTCGCCGGCTCGTCCAACGCGGCGTGCGGATGGTCCAAATTTACTCCGGTGGAAATCACAACGATGCGAACTGGGACGCGCATGGCGACTTGGAACACAACCACAACCTCCATGCCGGCGAAACCGATCTCCCCATCGCCGGTTTGCTGACCGATCTGAAACGGAGCGGTATGCTCGACGAAACCCTGGTCATCTGGGGAGGTGAATTTGGTCGTCAGCCCACTGCCGAATACGCCAAAGGCACCGGACGAGACCACAACGCTTACGGCTTTACCATGTGGATGGCCGGCGGCGGAATCAAAGGCGGCGTGAGCATCGGCAAAACGGATGAACTGGGCAGCGCCGCGGTCGAAGATCGCCTGCACGTCAAACGCTTGCATGCCACGATCTTGAACCAAATGGGCCTCGACCCCAACACGCTCTCCTACTTCTTCAACGGCCTCGACCAAAAGCTAGTAGGCGTCGAGGGAGCGGAACCGATTCATCAGATCATCGCTTAACACGAGCCAACGGTACCACGGTCCCTACGGTCAGCCGTATTTCACGGATGCGCGTCAGGCCGATAAGAACGGCTGAGCGCGCTGCCGTGATCATGTTTGACGCGAAGCCAGCCTAATCACGACCGACTCCGCGCAGCACACTGGAACCACGAGTGGATCACTCACCGATTTCCCCACCTGCGGAAACGCCGTTTTCCGAAGAAATCATCGATGCGGAAGTGGTCGCTCCACACGGTGTGCCTTGCCCTCAATGCGGCACTCCCGTCGAGCCGGAGGATCACTACTGTGCTGGTTGTGGGTGGCAAAACGACCAAGCGCCTTCGGCACCACAAGCAACGTCCCAGCAAGACCCTTCGGAGCCAGCGCAGAAGTACTTTCGCTGCGAAAGCTGCGGCAGCGAAGTCGCCACCGACCCACAACAACGCAGCTATCTCTGCCCATTCTGTGACTCCAGTTACGTCGTGGAGTTCTCTCGTGATCAATCCCAACGACAACGGCCGGAATTTGTCATCGGATTTGCGGTGACCAAAGAACAGGCGCAGGAGAAGTTTGCCCAGTGGATCAAAGAAAACGCCTGGTATCGTCCCGGCGACTTGGGTTTGGCATCCACCGCAGAAAAACAACGAGGCGTCTATCTTCCCTTCTGGTCGTTTTCGATGCTGGCCGAAAGCACCTGGCAATCGAGCATCGGTGAATACTGGTACCGCACCGAAACGTATACCACCACCGATTCCGATGGAAAAACCGTCACCCGCACGCGCCAAGTTCGCGAAACCGAATGGTGGCCACTTTCCGGAAATCACCATCACTATTACAGCGGTTATCTGGTATCCGGCAGTCGCGGGTTACCTCAAGCCGATGCAGAACGCATCAAGCCTTTCCAACTGCCCGCCTTGAAACGATACGAGCCATATTTTCTCGCCGGCTGGTTCAGCGAGGAATACTCGGTGGAACGCGAGACGGCCTTGTCTCTTTGCCAGCAGGAGTTTTACCGCCGCGAGCAAAACAATGTCGGCGCCTTCCTACCTGGTAACACCTATCGCGACTTGCAGGTATCAACGCGTTTCAGCCAAATCAATTCGGATCTTTGCCTGCTGCCGGTGTACGTACTGAGCTATCGCTATCAGGACAAAATCTATCGCTTTCTGGTGAACGGCCAGACCGGTAAGACGGCGGGTGACAAACCGGTTTCCTACAAACGTATCTGGACGGCGGTGGGCGGCGGGGCTGGATTGCTACTGTTGATCGTGATGATCATCCTCTTGCTATTATCTCTTGTGTCTTGAAATTCGCGATGACCGACCAGTTGGAAAAGTGCTCGATCTGCAACGCCCTCCTCGACGAGGAAGATCTGTTCTGCGCTAACTGCGGCACCGAAGCGCCACATCAACGTCGGGAGCAGGGCGCCACCCAACTCACCACACACAATTTCAGTTGCACCGGTTGCGGGGCATCGATGAGCTACAGCGCCACGGCCCAGACATTAAAGTGTCCGTTTTGTGGCTCGACGAAATTAGACAAACAGCAGGACACGAAAGAGCTCGCACCGCAGAGCGTCATTCCGTTTCAAATCGAACGCCCGCAAGCAATTCAAATCATGCGCAACTGGCTGGGCAGCAGCTGGTGGCGTCCCGGTGACCTGGCCCAATCCGCGGTCGTCACCAACATGACCCAGGTGCTGGTCCCCTACTGGGTCTTTCAGGCCGATACGTTCACTTATTGGACTGCAGACACCAGCCAAACGCCGTTTGGCGCTCGTGGCGACTGGGCACCGCTTACCGGCTCGCATCGGGGGAAATACTCGGGGGTCCTGGTCGGTGCCAGCAGCGCTCTGACGCCCCAGGAAACCCATGCCATTTGCCCTTTCGATCTATCCAGCGGCGTGCCTCCAGACCAAACCGATCTCGAGTCCATGACGACGGAACCGTTTCGCGTCCAACGCAAATATGCCCGCCCGCAAGCGCGGCGGGGACTAGAAAATCTGGAGACCGAAGCCTGCCACAAGTACGTGCCGGGAAGAGCTCGCAATGTCCAAGTCAACATGCGGCTAGAGAATCTACAAAGCCAACCAGTGCTGCTCCCCGTCTGGATCATGGCCTATCAATACAACCAGCAGGTCTATCGTTTTCTCGTGAATGGTCAAACCGGTCAATCGACGGGAAACGCGCCGCATTCATGGCGGAAGGTACTGCTGGTGGTCGGCATCGCCGTGGCCGTACTGTTCGCCATCTTGATTGGTGTCGGCTTGCTGACCACCATCGCCGCTGCCGTCGGCATGGACCACAGGCCTGGGTCTCCGAGGCACACTTCTCCCGAACCGCGACAAGTATTCTCGACCACCGTTGGCCTGCCCTTGGAATCCCAGCGCCTCGTCACCACGTCGGCGTTAAGGGCGCAACCAACTTTGGCCCGCAGCGCGCCGCAGACACAGATTTATTCCCGTCTGACTACTCGCTGGGTGCCGGCATCGCCTCGAGATCGACTCCACTTTCCCCCTGCAGTTCCCCCACCCACTGCTCGACGGTACTTGGTGCCACATCGCGCACACTGCCATCCATCATGACCACCTTGACCATCGGTCGATCGCTATTCAACGGATTGCGTGGACAGGCAATCAGCACCTCGGACGAAGGCCCGGTGCCGTAGGTCACTCCCCAGTTGACCAAGATATCTCGCGATTCAAGTTCTCCTCTGACGAGCGGATCGAGCAAGCTGTCGAGATCGTCCCAAGATTGTGGCGGTGTGTTTTCGTTCTCTTCCAAATACATGATGTAAGCCAGCGCGAGCTGCTTCAAATCGTTGCTGTGTTGCACCTCCTGGGCGGCGTTCCGGGCTGCTCCGACTGCGGGTAACAGCAGCGCAACCAACACACCTCCGACACCGACGAGCGCACCACCGCCGCACAGTAGGACAACGAGAATGATCGCGACCATTCCCATCCCGCCAGACTTTGCAGGAGGCGGTGAAATAGGTGCAGGAGGGGTTTGGTAGGGCGAGTTGCTCATGATGTAGGGTACTTTCTCGAATGCAAAGGGAACGCACAGGACGCATCAAAGACATTTTCAAATCTAGCACGCCGCAACCACGAATCACAGCCCGAAACTGGGGAATGCCTCCCGGACAGATACCTGATCGACGAAGTGGTCAGCTCTGCTCGGCGTCACAAAGCTGTTCACGATAATAGCGCCGCACCACTTCTCGCTCGGCGAGATGTCGATGCACATGGGCACGTTTCTCCAGCAGATGCTGCTGCGCCTCTTCAGGCGTGATCCCATGCGCGTGCATCAGCCAGCACATCGCCACGGTGGCACTTCTGCCGCGGCCAGCCTTGCAATGCACATAGACGCGTTTCCCTTGTGCGACACAGGCGTCGATGAACTGAACGGCTGTCACTAAATCCTCATAGGCGGGTGGTTGGAAATCGACGGTGGGAATGCGCAGTTGTTGTATTTCGAAACGTTCGTATGCCTGACCGGGGCCAGCATATTCTTCACACGTGTTGACCACTCCGCCAACTCCCTCGTCGGCCAACCGGGCTGCGTCGACAGTAAACGGAAACGCTCCCACGATCACCGATTCGTCAATCGCATCCCACCAATTGCGCAACCTCAACACGCGTCCTAACAGCATGTTCCAGGCCAACGTTGGCAGGAAAGCAATCCGCGCAGCCAACCACTTCATCATCGCAACGCTCATGTATCAGAGAAAACGAACATCTCACAGTCCCAGGTCTCACCCTATGGTGGTACACCACGCGGCGTCTGTCGAGCCCGCCACAGCCTGAGTCTGCGTTTCCACCCGATCGGCCAGTTCTGTGCCGCCAGCCCTAGCTCCACGTGCTGCCAGGGGACGAGTGGCTCAATCTTCTTCTACTTCAAGGTAGGTGTAACCAGCCAACGCCTGTTCGTAGAACCGCAACACACGGCCGGCCTCGCGATGGCTGATTCGGTTAGCTTGCACTGCGAGCTCCACGGCGGACTGCAATCGTTTCACCAGCGTCTCTCGAGTGAACTCCACATACCCCAGTACCTCGGCGACGGTATCACCAGCCACCGCATGCTCCAGAGTGACCTCCCCCGTATCCGTCAGACTGATGTGCACCGCATTGGTGTCTCCCAGCAGGTTATGCAAGTCGCCCAGAATTTCCTGATAAGCACCGACCAGGAACGCCCCCAGTAAATAGGGCTCACCGTCAGGTTCATGCAGCAGCAGGGTTCGCTGCGTATCCCTGGCCCCGATAAATCGGTCGATTTTGCCATCCGAATCGCAGGTGATGTCCCCCACGACGGCGTGTCGTGTGGGTCGCTCGTCAAGGCGGTGGATTGGCAGCACAGGAAACAGTTGCTTGATCGCCCAGCTATCGGGCATGGACTGGAACAAGGAAAAGTTGCAGAAGTACGTCCCCGATAACATGCGGTCCAATTGAGCAAGTTCGGCAGGCACATAATCCAGCTCAGCAGTCAATTCGTTCGCGCGTTGGCAAATACTCCAAAACAATCGTTCCGCAATCGCTCGCTGACGCAAAGTCAGATGTCCGGCATTGAACAAGCCCATTGCCATTTCGAGCCATTGCTGAGCATCATGAAAACTTTCTAACACGTTTCGCGTGCTCAACTCAGCAAGTGTTTCCTGCAATTCCCCCAAGGGCTGCGGTGCATCGTCGGCGAGCGGTTCCGTGAGTTCCTCCTCGGGAGGTCCGGACGTCCCCAACGCTCCAAAAACGAGCACGCTGTGGTAGGCAGCGATCGCCCGACCGCTTTCCGAGATAAGATGAGGATGCGGCACTCCGGCGTCGTTGCAAACCGACTGCACATGGTAAACCACATCGTTCGCATACTCTTGCAGCGTGTAGTTGATACTCGACTCGCAATTGGACTGCGAGCCATCATAATCCACTCCCAGCCCGCCACCGACATCCAGATATTGCAACCCGGCTCCCTGGCCAACCAGGTCCACGTAGATGCGTGCCGCTTCGATTAATGCGTTCTTGATTTGCCGGATGTTGGTGACTTGACTGCCCAGATGAAAATGCAACAACTGGAAGCAATCGCTCAGCCCACGCTTGGCCAACAGATCGTTAGCTTGCAGCAACTCACTGACCGTCAAGCCGAACTTGGATTGAAATCCCCCGGACCCTTGCCAACGGCCCGCCCCACGGGCAGCCAGTTTCACCCGCGCGCCGATCATGGGGCGGACGTCCACCTTCTCGGCAATCCGCAGCACCAACTCCAATTCGGAGAATTTCTCCACAACAGGAATCACCTGACGGCCCATCTTCTGAGCCAACAGCGCCATCTCGACGAACTCAGCGTCTTTGAACCCGTTGCAAATGATGGGCCGCTCGGCATGGCCCATGGCGATCACCGCCAACATTTCTGGCTTACTACCCGCCTCCAAACCGAAACCAAAGGCATCCCCGTACCGCACGATCTCTTCGACCACGTGTGCCTGTTGATTCACTTTGATCGGATACACGCAGGTGTATCGGTTTTCGTACCCGTATTCACCGGCCGCCCGCGCAAAGGCATCGTGAATCTGCTGCATACGATGCCGCAAAATACCACCAAAGCGAACGAGGATCGGCAAGGAGATGCCACGTTCTTGCAACTGATCGACCAGCGACTTGAGATCGAGGGCTTGTGCCGGATCTCCACTCGGGTGGACCAGCACATTGCCATGCTTCGCCACCGAGAAGTAACCTTTGCCCCACCGCGTCACTTCATAGAGCTCGTTGGCGTCGTTGGCATTCCAGCGTTGAGTCGCATCCTGCAACATGATTCAGCCTAAGCGGAATTTCCTGTGGGACGTGGCAGCATCTCACGCCACCGACTTGGCCAACGCCTGCAACTCGGCGTCGACCGCATCGAACCAGGCAGCAGCGTCTGCCTTCGATTCGTCAAGGTCGAACAGTTGTTCGGCGGGCGTAAACGAAAACAGATAAAACTTAACTTTCGGCTCAGTCCCCGACGGACGCACCGCGACGTAATTCCCCTCGTCTGCCAGATCCAGGATAATCAGGTTATCACGTGGCCCATCCAGAGGTGCCGGGGCCCCGCCCCACGGCGTCGCGGTCTGCTGCAGGTAATCACGCGACTGGGACACTTCTTTGCCACCCAGCGTTTGCGGCGGATTCTCACGAATCAGATTCATCAACCGCTGCATGGCCGCCATTCCTTCCGAACCTTCCATGTAAACTTGCCGCATGGTTTCGCCATGGTAACCGTGCTGCCAATATAAGTCATCCAATTTTTCGTGCAGCGATTTCCCTTCGGCTTTCAAGCGGGCGACCAGCTCTGCCATCAACAACGAGGCGACGGCACCATCTTTGTCGCGCACATACGCGCCGCACAAGTAACCGTGAGACTCTTCTGCACCGTACAAGAAATTCTCTGGCCCACGTCGATCAATTTCCTGGCCAATCCACTTAAAGCCCACCAGCAAATTACCGGAAGTCTGGACACCATAGGAATCGGCGATCCGCCGCATCATCTCCGTTGTGACGAGTGTCTTGATGATGTATTTTTCCGACGAAATCCTGCCGTTCATCTGACTTTGCTCCAACACATAGTCGGTCAGGACGGAACAGATCTGGTTTCCATTTAACGTGGCCCATGCCCCCGCGGTATCGGTGGTCAGCGGTGCGGCACAGCCCATGCGGTCGCAATCCGGATCGCTGGCCATGATCAGCTCGCCACCAACCGCTTTGGCGTGAGCGATCATGTCATCGAATACCTGCTGGTTTTCTGGGTTGGAAACGTTCCCGGGAACATTTGGAAAGTCGCCGCTCGGTTCTTGATGCGGTTCATAAACTTCCACATCTTGAAAGCCGGTGGCGGCCAGTACCGGGCAAACGGCGGATGCCCCCACACCATGCAATGGTGAATAGATGATCTTCAGATCCCGTGGCCCCTGAAAACTTTGCCGAGCGACCTCGGACACATACGCGTTGTCGATCTCCTCGGTACAAATCACAACCTGGCCACTTGCCAACGCTTCCTCGAAAGGCGTGCAGGCAATCGTTTCGGTATTCATCACACGCTCGATGATGCCTTGATCATGCGGCGGGCAAACCTGCCCACCGGTCGACCAGTACACCTTAACCGCATTATCACTCGGTGGATTGTGACTGGCGGTCACCATGATGCCACACGAGCACTTTTTGGTTCGGACCAGGTAACTGAGTTCCGGAGTCGCGCGATAATCATCCAGAAAATAAACTTTGAAGCCTGCCGCNACCATAATCCCCGCACAGAGCTCGGCAAAGTGGCGTGAGCGATGGCGTGTGTCGTAGGCGATCCCGCAAGATAACTCACCGCCGTCATCCCGGTGTGCTTTGACATAATCTGCCAACCCCTGAGCCGATTCACCAATGGTTCGATCGTTGATGGCATTCGAACCAATGGGGTACATCCGCCCGCGTCGGCCCCCGGTGCCAAACGGAATGACGGTCCAAAACGCGTCGTCTAACGCCTGCCACATCTCCGACGTAATGTGTTCCGCGACTTGCTCAGCGTAATCTCGATACCGCTCGGCCGTCAGCCACGTGTGAATATTTTCAACTGCCGAAGCGGTCAGGTGACCAGCCTGCTGGGCCGCTTCGAGTTGTTTGATCAGTGCAGACGTTTCCGGATCGGGTGTGGAAGTTGACATCGGCTTCTCGACAGACGATTGAGTGGCTCACAACACGCGCCCCGAATTGTAGCCCGTGCCGTCTTTTCACAACAGGAGGCACTGCCTCTCAAGTCGCCTGAAAACGATTCCGCTGGCCAAAAACAAGGGGCTTTGCTGCACATCCCCGACCAACTTGTTGCAACGCGCACCGGCCTGCTAGAATTTCCGACAGGGTGGGCNAGGCGTTGGCCGCTGTGTTGCGGAGAGCAATTTTCAAGGGGAGTTGATAGATGCCTCGTCCTTTACAGTCGTTGATCGCTGCCGGAACCAAACTGTGGCTTGACTCAATCGACCCTGATCTGGTGGTCGCCAATCGCGCTCTGGGAGCGACAGGAGCAACCTCCAACCCGGTGATCGTTTCCAATCTGATCAAGACGGGGCGTTTCGACGACCGCATCGAGCAGTTGATTGCGAACGGCTTGGACGACCACGATCTGGCTTGGCAATTGACCGACCAACTGGTCCAGGAGGCTCAAGCTGTCTTTCTCCCAGTATGGCAAGCCACCGGCGGANACGATGGTTACGTCAGCTTCGAACTCGACCCGCTGCTCGAAGATCCGCAGACCAATCTGNCCCACGCCGAGCGTGTGGAACAATACGTCACCCTGGGCAAACGCTGGTCACAAGGCCAGCAAAACCGCATGATCAAAGTTCCTGCCACGGCCGCCGGCTTGGTGGCGATGGAAGCCTTGAGTGCTGCCGGTGTCACCCTCAACGTGACCTTGATCTTCACTCAGGACCAATACCGGGCGGCCCGCGACGCGATCTGGCGAGGTGCTCAACGCCGCGACTCGCTCGAGTCTTTCAAGAGCGTCTACAGCATCTTTATCTCGCGTGTGGATGTTTACACNGCTCAACACATTCCCGCACTTAGNCCCGCCGCACAAGGCATGGTTGGCATCGTAAACGCGAAACGCATGTGGCACGAAAATCGGACGTTCTGGGAAAATCAGTCGTGTCCCCTTGCTCAAGAGATGGTATTTGCCAGCACGGGGACCAAGAANCCGGAAGATGCTCCTTGGAAATACGTCGCCGCCCTGGCAGGCAGCGACATTCAGACCAACCCTCCCGCCACCAACGACGCGGTCGAGCAGAGTGGCATGACCTTGCCCCGGACCGTCGACCAAATGCCCGACGAAGCGGTACTGCGTGACATCGATACCCACGTGGTGGAAACGCAAATGCACGATGTGTTGATGCAAGAGGGAATCCAGAAATTCGTCGCCCCACAAAAGGCACTTCTGGACTTGATCGCTGCCAAGCGAGCCGCAGTTGCCTCACNCTAGTCCCGACGCATCGACAGTCGCATACGACCCCACACTTGGGCCCGGACCGCAGATTGTCACCGGTATCAGAACCCCAGCCCGACCGCATCCAGTTCAGACGTGGCGACCGTGCCATCGGTAATCTCGAACATCCCCGGATAGCGTGCCGCCCAAGCTTGATTGCCAGCCGGACAATACTGCCGTCCGTTACCTTCGATCGCAGCGACGGTCGGAATTCGCGCTGCCAGACTCGCGGAGTGCAGGAAATTGCCGCCGATGCACGTCAGATCCTGAACACAAAGGAACAGCTGAAACTTTTGCGCGGCAGCGCCCATCAGCAACGCTTCGGTCTGCCCCTTACACGCTTTCAAAGCGACGCCGGAGTAGCCCTGTTCACGAGCCAGCAAGAGACTCTCGTAGTCGACCAACGACTCGTCAATAACGACCGGCTTGATCTGGGCTGCCTGATGCATGCGATTTTCCGGATTGGCGCGCAGATCCCGGTGTGTCGGCTGCTCGATGTACTGCACGCGTCCCATGGCTGCAGGCGACTGCTCCTGCAACTTGGCAAGAAAATCCAGTACATACTCGACGTTGGGGCATTTTTCATTGAAGTCCAATGAATAATTCCAGGTGGTACAACCACGTTCCGCCTGGGCGGCGGCCGCCGCCAACTCAATCGCACTGACCCGTTGGACATCCCATGCCAGATCGTTCCCCGCCAGCTTGATTTTCATATGGGTCAAACCGTCAGCCAGAATCCACTCACCCAACGTCTCTGGCAGCCCATCATCAAGACGCTGATGAATGTCTCCGTCGGTCAGTGGATCGAGCGCACCGATCAAGTGATAAATCGGCATTTTCGCTTTGGGTTCCCGCAGCGTGTATTGGTCCAAATACTCGTTTTGGAATCCTTCACCTAGATAGGTCGCTAAATCACGATTCACGTACTCCTCGGATAGCAGATTATACGAATTCGCCCCCAACGCTTTACCGTAGGCGTCGTGAATCGCGGCCTCCACAGGACTTGCACAGACAAGCTGCGCCAAGCGGGGCATCGCTTCGCCCAACCCTTGTTCCGCAATCACTGCAGCGGCAGCCGGTTCGTAACCGGCTGCCAGTTGGTGCGTGAGTTCCAACGGATGTCCGCTGTCCTTACATTGCCCCGCCTCGGTCGCCAGTCGTTCCGCCAATGCCTCCATGGCGGCCAATGTCTGGTCACTGGACAACGTGGCACTGGGCCAGCCCCAAGCATTCCCAATCGGCATCGAGCCACTGCCTTTGCCAACCCTGCCGTCGCGGGTTTTCACTTCCATCTCACAATGAAACACCACCACATCGACCACCACGCGCCCGCCAAATTTCATGGGGGCGCGGTAATCGATCCGTTCACTGGTTGTGGTTACTCGTTGAATCTGAATATCGGTTGGCTTGGACATAACAACTTTCCGCTCGAGACACCTGAAGGGAGTTGCCTGAATTTATGACGCAGAACACGGCCGGCGGCAACAGTACAAGCCCCTCTCACGGTACAGAATCTCCTCTCTCGGGAAACTTGGGTTGCCTCCCTGAACGCAGCAAGCCACAATAAGCGTCTTNACAATCTGACTGAGTTTCCCATTCGCGAGTGCCTCATGAGTGACAACCCATTTGCATCCCCCAGTCAGCCCGGCCCCGGCGGCTTTCAGATGGNCCCCAAGGGAGCTGCTGGCCCAAAACCCAAAAACTACTTGGTGGAGTCGATCCTTTGCCTGCTTTGCTGTTCAGGCTTAGTCGCCATCCCGGCAATCATTTATGCTACGCAAGTCGACTCGAAATACAATTCGGGCGACTACCGTGGGGCTGTCGAATCCTCAGCCAAAGCCAAACAGTGGTGCATTATCGCTGTATGCATCGGCGTGGTCTGTGGTGTACTCGGCATCGCTTTCAACCTTTTAGTCGCAGTTGCGGAAAACGCGTAAGCGAAGCCGTATCTTGACGGACACTCCGAGTGTTGACACGGGCAACCACCGCAAGTCCGCGCTGTGAAGTGACAGGCGCCGTGGTCTGCTGTTGGCTTCACGACGGTTTGGTGCAGCGCTCCGATGCGCTCCGATGCGCTCCGTATTAATCCGTCAGCCAACTCACCCAGTTCGGCAACTTAGTAACAGCCGCTCTGCTCGATGCTTGGGGAATCAGATTCGCGGGGAGTTGCTGGGGTGGCGAAGCCCGCTCGAGACGAGGCACGTGATTGTCGACCGTCGGTGGGGCGGGGGCCTCGATATGATCGACGGTTGCATCGATGGTGGGCTGCGGTCCGCGGTTGCTGGGGAGAGCATTTTCGGCACTTGGCGCGGCGTTCTGCCGTGGGCGAGCGTTCTGAACTGGGGCGGGGGCAAGCATCGCGGCCTGGCCATCACAGTGACCGCCTCCGCAAAATCGCATACCGTGCATGGAAAACGAACGACAATGGCCCCGTACGGCATCGACCAGATATTGGTGCCGACAAATGTCTTTGTGACCCTCTGCGTGGCGTTGACAGTACGTGTCCCACAAACAGAGAAACGGCACGTCTTGGTGTTGAGCGTGCGAGGTACCGTAAACGTTATGAACCCAGAACGACGCACCGATCACGGTGTTTGGTTCATCTGCGGAGACGCTGCATTGAATGCAACTAAAGACGAGGCACGCAAGTGCCAAATAGTGCCGATGAGTCATCCGTGACTACCCCCACTGCTGATAATTCCAATTTGCTGTTGAGGATCGTTTCGGCACGTGATCTTGGTGCCGTCAACGAAAGGATCGGAAGTACGGGCAACCATGAGAACCGAGCCAGCGTGCGCAATCTGCACGACTGCACACGGTCTCCCTCACAGTTCACAACAGCGGTACGGGTCAGAACGATTGGAAGGTGAAGCGTAACGATCGTTTATGCACGCCGCGCCAGTTGTAACAGCATGCCAGCAAACTCACGTTGCAACGCTTGCAGACATCTGCCCATGGAAAAGCTCAGAAGTCTGCGCACAGCCCTGCGCGTTGTTGCCATTACAGCGATTATCGCGACGAAACCTGGAGCTGGCGGTATCACGCCCAGAGACAGGTTGCTCAATCGTGATTCCGAGCCGCCGTGGTTGCGTCAGGCAAAGCTTCTGACGAGGTGGCAGGCCTCTCATGGCCAGNTTCGACAAAGGCCGAGAGGCGAAGATGCCGGATGAGCAACAGGTAACGAGCGCCACCGAAAATGGCAATTCCCAAAGTCAGCACTGCTCCGAGATAGGTGAGCGAAGTGACACTGCTGCTTTGCAAGGCCAATACGGTGGAAACCACCATGGCAGTCGCTGCCAGCCAGAAACGCCGGCTTAAGGTCTGCAACAGGCGGGTCGACGAATAGGCATCCAGAGCGTTTTTTGCCGTCGAATTTGCCAACTGACGCATGACGGCAAGATCATTGCGCCGCTCTGGAGGCGTGGCCGGTACTCGCGGTTGCGTGGTCGCGTCGATCGGTTGGACGGGAATCACCTCGTCAAACAATGCTTCGGTCTGCAATCCACTCGGTGTCGCAGTCGAGCCTCCGAGGGGGGCTTGGCTGGGGACCTTTTCCGGAGACGGAGCCGCTTCGGCAACGGGTGTCGCCGAGGGATTGTGTCGCTGCAGCAGTTCCGCCATGTACGCCGCGATGGCATCCTGCTCTTGAACTGGTTCACTTGAGCGTTGGTTTCCAGTGCCTGTCGGTGGTAGCGATGCGTCCTGTTGTAGCAGATGCGCAGTGGCTAAACCCGAAGCTTGTTCGCCTGAAAATAGTGAATCGCTGCCTGTGGTCGCTGTCATGACCCACCTCTCGCATAAGAAACTTGCACACACTTAGCCGTTCGCAGAGTGTCACAAGGGTACGTAGCTTGCTACAATTCCGTTGTCAAACGACGTGTTGCCACACGCAAAGGCTTCGCGACCCACCAAAATCGCAGGCCATCTGCAGGTGTCTCCATAACGGTGCTCACCAGCGACGCGACTTGGCGATACGTACTGCGATAACTTCGCATGATTTCGAGATCTCCCGCGACAAGATTTGAGGACCTGCTGTGATTGACATTCCCCTTCGCTGGTTACACATCATTCCGGCCATCATTTTGGTTGGCGGATCAATTTTCATGTGGTTGGCCTACATACCGACTGCCAATGAGGTGGACGAGGACGTGCGCGACAAAATGTGGGCAGGGCTCCGTAAACGATGGGCGCTGTTGATCATGGCATCGACGTTGTTTCTGCTGGTCTCCGGCTTCATCAATTTTGGCTTAACTCTCAGCAAGCTGGGCGACGAGGGCAAGGGCACGTATCACATGCTCTTTGGAATCAAGTTACTGCTGGCTCTGGTAGTGTTTTTTCTGAGTAGTGTCCTGGCGGGGCGTAGCAAATTGGCAGAAAAATTTCGCCAACGCGAACGGACGTGGTGGGGCGTGAACGCCATCATCGCGATCGTGCTGGTGTGCCTGGCCGGGGTGATGAAGAATGTCGAGCGTGTTCCGGAAACTGCGGTGACCACCAGCCAGAGCTCTGTTGAGTGGGAGACATAATGGACAAGAAAACCAAAAAGAAGCTTGAGGTCACTCGCCAGAAAATCCAGAAACTCGAGCAGCAACTGGCAGGTGCGAAAAGCCAAAATGACGAGCCAGGCGAGGTTGAGCGACTGACGGCGGAAATCAGCAAATTACGCGAGCAAGCCGACGAGCTGAAAGCCTCCTGACGGCGTTGTGGCTGCCACGGTGTCGGGTAATTGCAATATCTCTTCTAGAGATTTGCCGTTACTGCCTGGTAGTCGAGCTACGTCGGAGCGGTATCTCCCCCCTCCGATCTCGTAACGCACGCGTGCTCAGCAAGGTTTTCACACCAGCAGCGGGAATTCCCAGAAAACAACCGGGTGCGTACAATACGAGACAGGGAAAGGCGAATAGGCAATGCAGCCATCTGTCTGAGGCGTAGCGCAGCCACCGCAGTCTGAGCGCACCATTCCAAGGGTCATTCGTGCCGATCAATCGCCGACAATTCGGGCTTGCCGCGACGGGGCTGTGCAGCGGTCTCGGTCTGCTCACCGGTTGCGAGACTCAGCCCCCCGAGGATGGTCGTCTCGAAGCGGTATGGGGCAAGCAAGGGATTCTCGCGGGGATGCTGCAAAAACCTCGGGCCATTGCAATCAGCGACCAGGACGAACTTTACATCGTCGACACGACGGCACGCATCCAAGTCTTTGACAGGCATGGTCAGTGGCTACGGCAGTGGCAAACTCCGGCCTGGAAGCACGGCAAGCCATCAGGCCTCGCCTTTGATCTCGAGGGGAACCTGATGGTGGCTGACACCCACTACAGCCAAGTCCTGTTTTACACGCCTGAGGGAGAACTGCGTCAGGACAAGAAAATTGGTGGCGTTTATGGCTATGGCCCCGGAGAATTCCACTGGGTCACCGACTGCGTGCAAGACTCGCAGGGCTGCTATTACGCGGGCGAGATGGGTGAGCATGATCGGATTCAAAAGTTCTCTCCGGAGGGGGACTTCATCATGCAGTGGGGTTCACTCGGCTCCGACCCGGGCCAGTTTGTCCGTCCGCAAAGTCTGGCGATCGATGACTCCGATCACCTCTGGGTAGCTGACGCCTGCAATCATCGGATCCAAGTCTTCGATGCCACCGGCGACAAACCGGAACTGGTGCGTCTCTGGGGCGAACAGGGCCGAGAGCTCGGCCAGTTCCATTTCCCGTACGACCTGGTCCTTGACGGGCAAGGACACGTGACGATCGTTGAGTTTCAGAACAATCGTGTGCAAAAACTGACCCTCGAGGGCGAACCGGTCTCCTGTTGGGGTCGCGCGGGGCGAGATCAAGGTGCACTGATGCATCCCTGGGCTCTGGCACGCGACTCCCAAGGGAAACTCCATGTTCTCGACTCGGAGAATCATCGCGTGCAACGAATCTGGCTGTGAGGTAATCCGATGCGAACACACTTTCGAAGCGTCGCTTGGCATCATAAACTAATGGTAACAATGGACTAACGAAAACGGCGAGGTGTCGTTGTGTTTGAAAACCCCAATTACCTCTGGGCGCTGCTCGCGTTGCCGGTCGCCTGGGCGATCTGCGTTCTCCCGTTCAATCGAGCTTATCGCGTCGCCTCCCTGGTCAGCAGTTCCGCAGTAAGTGTGATTGTGGCATTGCTGCTCGCCGGACCTACGGTGAATTTCGGGATCGGCGTCGAGCACCCGCTCTACCTGTGGCTCTTGGCGTTGTTGCCCATCCTCTGGTTCTTCAGTTTCAAGAGTCTCGCCGGACTGGGGAAAGTCCGCCGGTTTCTGGCGCTGACCCTCCGCAGCCTGGTGTTCACCGCGATGGTCATGGCTCTGGCCAATGCCCAGTTCCGCCGCACCAGTGAACAACTGACGGTCATCTACTTGCTTGATCAATCGGAGAGCATCCCGGCAGCCAAACGCGAGATGATGCTTCGCTACGTGGTCGACGAAGTTGCCAAACACCGTCAGACCAAGCACAGCGATCAAGCAGGCGTGATTGTCTTTGGTCGCGATGCACTAATCGAAATCCCACCGTTCGATGACGATATTCCCAGCGTCGGCAGCATTGAGGCGCGGCTTGGCAGTACCGACGCCACCAACTTGGAAAGTGCGTTGAAACTAGCGCAAGCCTCTTTCCCTGAGGGAACGATGCGGCGAATTGTGGTCGTCACCGATGGCAATGAGAACATTGGGAACGCCCGCGATGTCGCCCCTCAACTCGCAGCCAACGGCATTGGAATCGACGCCGTCTCGGTCAAGCTCAGCAATCGTGTGGAAGGCGCCATTGAGAAGGTTGCCATCCCGAGTCAGATACGCGAAGGCCAGCCGTTCGACATTCAGGTCGTGGTGGCGAACTATGCGGATCAACTAGGAGAAGGTGGCGACATCAAAGGCAAGGTGCGGCTGGTGCGCAAAGTCGGCAGCAACCGCCAATTGATTACCGAGACGGATGTCGTCGTGCCTCCGGGCAAAAAGATCTTGACGGTGCCCTACGAGATCAATGAACCGGGAGCGTACACCTACGAGGCGACGTTCATACCCGACGATCCGAACGACGACTTGATGACACAGAACAATCGCGCCTCGGCATTCACTCACGTCCGAGGCGAAGGGCGGGTCTTGCTGATCGAAGATGTCGACAACTTAGGTGAGTTCGATTACCTCGTTAGTCGCCTGAGGGCGAACAAAATCGAAGTCGACACCATGCCCAGCAACCAGCTGTTTACCAGTCTGGCTGAGTTGCAAGCTTACGACTCAGTGATTCTGGCCAACGTCCCCCGCAGCAGTGGTCAAGATGAAAAGACGGTGAGCAGCTTTAGCGACGAGCAAATCGCGATGCTGGTCCGCAATACGGAACAGTTCGGCGCTGGCCTGGTGATGCTCGGTGGACCGAATTCCTTTGGTGCTGGCGGCTGGTCGAATACCGAACTGGAAAAAGCCATGCCGGTTGATTTCCAGATCAAGAACGCCAAGGTCCAAGCGGTGGGTGCTCTGGTGTTGATGATGCATGCCTCTGAAATGGCCAAGGGTAATTACTGGCAAAAGGTTGTCTGCGTCGAAGCGATCAAGGCGTTGGGGCCGATGGACTACTGTGGACTCGTGCACTTGGGACCCACGGGAGACTCCTGGCTTTGGGGCGGCACCAAGGGCATGCTGCGTGTGCAAGGCAATCGCAAAATGATGCTGGGTAAACTCAACGGCATGACCCCCGGTGACATGCAGGACTTCGACCCGGCCATGAAGATGGCGGTTCGTGGTTTTAATCGCGTCAACGCCTCGGTCAATCACATGATCATCATCAGCGATGGTGATCCCTCGCCGCCCCGGCAAGCAACGATGAACCAGTTCATCAACTTCCGGAACAAAACCGGGATCAAAATCTCGACGGTCGCTGTCGGTACCCACGGCCCGGCAGGCAGTCCCCCTTTGCAAAACATCGCCCGCGCGACCGGCGGCAAATATTACGTGGTCAAGGACCCGCGTGTGCTGCCCAAAATCTATCAACGAGAAGCTCGCAAGGTAGCGCGGCCACTGGTCTACGAACGAGAAAGTGGTATTCAGCCGCAAAAGGATTTCCCTCACGAAATCCTCTCCGGTATCGACTCGGTGCCCCCCATTCGCGGCTTCGTGCTCACCACGCGCAAAGAAAACCCACTGGTTCAGGTCGGTCTCTATTCGCAACAACCGGACGAAAAAAATGGCACCATCCTGGCAGCTTGGGAATACAAGGCCGGTCGGGCAGCCGTCCTGACCACCGACACCGGCAAGCGCTGGGCGAATTCGTGGACCGATTGGGATGGCTACGACAAGCTGTTCACGCAGTTGGTGAACTGGTCCATGCGGCCTATCGATTCCGAAAGTAAATTCACCGTCGACACGAATATCAAAGACGGAAAGGTACGGGTCGTCGTAACCGCACTGGATAAAGAAGACGAGTTCCTGAACTTCCTCAGCATGTCGGGAGCGGCTGTCGGACCCGACCTGAAACCATTCGATATCAATATGCGTCAAACGGCTCCAGGTCGTTATGTCGGCGAATTTGCCGCCGGCGATGCCGGCAGTTACTACGTCAGCGTGAACCCGGGTGACAAGTATGGCACGATTCGCTCCGGAGTCGATGTCCCTTATTCTTCCGAGTTCAAGAGTCGCGAGACCAACCGCGCCCTGCTGCAAGCGTTAGCGGCAGTCGCCCCCAAAGGCGGTGCAGAGGGCATTGTGATCGACAGCGAGTTCTCGAGTGAATCAGACGTCAACAACTTGCTGCAACAGGCCGATACTTTCCGGCGACAACTTGCCAAAGCCATCAGCGTGCAATCAGTCTGGCAGATTTTTGCATTACTCGCGGCCTGCGTCTTCTTTGCAGACGTCTTCATTCGCCGCGTCATGCCCAGCTATGAATGGATCCGTCCCGGAGTCGATTTTGTTCAGGAGAAAATCCTGCGAAAAGAACACAACGAAGCGGTCGATGACTCCATCGAACGGCTGCGCAACCAGAAAGCAGCGATCCAATCGCAGTTGGACGAGAAACGTGCAGCCACGCGGTTCGAACCAACAGCGGATGCCGATCCAAGCGCCCCTGCAGATCTCGGGGCCGTGATGGATCAGGCGACGGGCCAATCCCCCGCTGCCACTCCGCCACCCGCACAACGCGAAACCATGACACCGACGACCTCGGAACAGGACGAGGATTACACCGCGCGCCTCTTGGCCGCGAAAAAGAAAGCCTTCAAAGACAAGTAGTTCGTGCCTCACAGTGCCCCACAAGCTCGCTCGACTAACGCGACCAACTGACACCGCAGCACGGATAGAAAATATCAAGACCTTTATCGGAAAGTACGCTGAGGAGCATCTATGAGCATTGGCGAAAGTATGCAGAAGCAGGCCGAGGAGTTTCGAGAGCGCTACACCGCTGTCAAAGACCAAATCGGACGCGTGATTGTAGGCCATGACGATATCGTACATGGCGTTTTGACCTGCATGTTCATCGGTGGCCACTGCCTGCTAGAAGGCGTCCCGGGACTCGGCAAAACCTTGTTGATTCGCACGCTATCCCAAACCTTGGATCTCGACTTCAATCGTATCCAATTCACTCCCGACCTGATGCCGTCGGATATTCTCGGTACCAACATGGTCATGGAAACCACCGATGGCAAACGGGTCTTCGAGTTCCAAAAAGGTCCCGTCTTTACCCAAATCCTGCTGGCAGACGAAATCAACCGCGCGACGCCCAAAACCCAGTCCGCCATGCTCGAAACCATGCAGGAAAAGACAGTCACTGTGGCGGGAACACGCTACGAACTGCAACAGCCATTCTTTGTGATGGCCACCCAAAACCCCATCGAGCAAGAGGGAACTTACCCACTTCCAGAAGCGCAATTGGACCGCTTCTTCTTTAAACTCGTTGTCGGATACTCGGGACGCGAAGAGCTCAATACCATCGTCGATCGGACCACCAAAGGCGTGACCATCGAACCCGAGAAAGTGATGGATGGCCAAGAGATCATCAAGTGGCAAAAACTGATTCGCGATGTGATTCTAGCGCAACACGTGCAAGACTACATCGTGCGTCTGATCCTGGCCACGCATCCGGAAGGCCCCTTTGCGTTGCCCGTCACCAACCAGTTCCTGCGGTGGGGAAGTAGTCCGCGTGGCGCCCAAACCTTAGCTCTCGCAGCCAAAGTTCGCGCATTGCTCGAAGGTCGCTATAACGTCAGCTTTGAAGACGTCCGACGCGTCTATCTACCTGCCTTGCGGCATCGTGTGATCTTGAATTTCGAAGCCCAGGCCGAGGGGATGGAAACCGATCAGGTCCTCCTCGAAATCCTGGAGAAACTCCCCGAAAAATCGGACGATGTACCTCCGACCGCTTCGGTCGCGTAGCGTTCACCTTACCAGCGTCACCAACCTCGGCGAAGGCTGCCTCGCGCGTGCGCCCTCCTGCACAACCCTGGACATCTGACAAGACAACCAGCGTGACCAGGGCACTCGACGGCGAATTCGCGGCACCGCGCCCGAGGTGAATCAGACCGTCGTGTCGACCACCGAGCGCAAACGGTTGGCAGACCGCGATGGCGGACCATTGCTGTTTCGCGAAGGTGCCCTAACCCCACAGCGCCCCAGCCCCGCCAGAAACTGCTAGCGTCCGCAAGCGTCGCTGGGCACGATCGCAGTCCGTGAGGCAATGCGCATGGCTGGCTGCGGCTCAGCTTCTCTGTCCTGCTGGGCCCCTCGACAGGACCTTCACGGCTCCGTCGGCGCCTCGGGAGCCAATGTCTGGGAAAGCAGGTTGACTTTAACAATCAATGTAACCTTACCTGCTGGGCACAAATCCATGTCCGCTTTCTGACCTTTGTGCCGAATGTGACAGAAGTGGCGACCGTAGCGGTTGTTTCAAATATGGCCGCGCCCCTCTGGAGATCGATGGAATGAGGAAATTCTTCATCGCGTTCACCGTGCTTGGCATCGTCCTCCAAGCGGGTCTTGCCCGCGGCCAATCGTTCGGCGTCGAATTAATGAACAACATCATGCCCGCATCGGGCGGGATGGCCGGCGCCAGCATCGCACGTCCTCAAGACGTGCAATCGGCGATCTACGGAAACCCAGCCACGATGTCACAATATCAGGGCACACATTTTGCGATGAGCGGAAGTTGGATTGAACCGACCTACAATCTCTCCGTTGGCACACCTCCGCCGTCAGGCTTTAACGTCGGTAGCTTTACGAATGCCAAGTCGGATGCGCAAGGCATTGCGGCTGCCAACATCGGGTTAACCCAGGATTTCAGTGCGTTGGGCATGCCACTGACGGTCGGCATGGGCCTGATGGCAGGTGCTGGAGCAGGCGTCGACTTTCGCCACGTCCCCGCTTCGAACGGCACCCACACCAGCTTGGTTGCTTTAGACATTGGTACGGGCGCCGCACTGCAGGTCACCGACCGCTTATCTGCGGGCGCGACGCTCTCACTTACCAGTTGCACAATGGATGGCCCCTTCGTCGATATCACCGGATCGTCATCCGATTACGCCCTGCGGACCAGTGTCGGATTGAACTACGACCTCGGCGCCGACACGTCCCTTGGAACCTATTGGAAATCGCAAGCAAAATACACCTTCGAAAACGCCGTTGCGTTTCCTTTGGATCCGACGACCTATTTCGATGTGAAAGCAGATCGCCCCGAGATTCTTGGCTTGGGCATCGCGAATTCGACTCTGCTGGACGGCCGTTTGCTGCTGGCATTAGATGCTGTTTATCAGATGTACACCGAGTCAGCCATGTTTGGTGCCATTTTCCACGACCAATGGGCGTTGCAGTTGGGTGCACAGTACACGGTCAGTGATAAAATTCACGTTCGCGCAGGGTATGCCTGGAACGAAAATCCGATGCGAGATCTCGTCGGCAGTGGACTTGGTGGCGTCTTACCTCCCGGCGGCATCAATCATGTGGAATACATCCAGGCCTTGTTCGCAGCAATCCCGCAACACCGCATCACGGCCGGAGTCAGTGCCAAAGATGTCTTGCCCGGCGTGGATCTGGATTTCTTCGCGGGCGGCATGTTTGAAGCGACCGAAACCTTCGGTGTCACCACAGCCAGCCTGAAGGGTTACTGGCTGGGCACGGGTCTCACTTGGCACTTTGGCCGTGGCGCGGCGGAATGCGGTAGCTGGAAGTAGTCGAATCGCGCGGACTCTCCCGTCAACTGCGGAGTGAAAGGAATCCTCTTGAGTAAACTCACCCTTGGTCTCATCTGTTTGCTTGCGAGTTGCTTGCTCTGTTCACCAACATGCGCACGGGGGCCCGAGCGGCGCAGCGGCGAACCCTTCCTCCGCTTTATCGATGACCTGCTACGTCCGTTCGACGCATCTCGGGAAGCCGATCCATTCGCAGAACGCATCGAAACCGATCGCCATGACTTCACTCAATCGACCAAAACCGTCGGTCGTGGCGTGATCCAACTCGAAACTGGCTACAGCTACTTTTACAACGACGATGATGACGAGATCGAGCAGACGCACACCGGCCCCGAATCGATGTTGCGTCTCGGGCTGACCGAGGACATCGAATTTCGCTTGCGCTGGAACTATGCCTGGAGATTCATCGACGAAGCCGACAACGAGGACTCGGCGCAAGACATGATCATGACATTCAAACTCGGCATGACCGCCGAAGACCACCTCATCCCCGAAAGTGCCCTGGAGATTCGCGGGACGGCCCCCACAGGCGGGGCGGCTTGGTCAACAACGCGGGTCGAGTTTGGCTTGGATTACATTTACGCCTGGAAACTGGCTGAGGGTTGGGAACTCTACGGATCCAGTGGATTCGCAACGAGCGGACTGGATGACTTCAGTCTGTTACCAGAGGAGCCTGACACCGACCATTTCATCGTCTGGTCCCAGTCGGCCGCCCTGGGGGTCGAGTTGACTGAACGAACCACGCTGTATGTCGAATGGTTCGGCTTGTTTTCCTATGCCCTGGAAGATGATTTTGGTATCGGCGTCGGCAACCTCGGAGTGGATTACTACGTCACTGATGACTTTGTCGTGGACTTCCGCATCGGCATCGGCTTGACTGGCGAGGCTGATGACTTCTTTTCCGGCATCGGTGGCGGCTTCAGAATGTAGTGCCGAGTGTCGCCAACGCGTCAGTCGGCGCGCAGCACTCTCTTTGCTTGCCTTGCTCGCCTGCCAAGCCCGGATGTTACGACGCACGCAAGGCGCTGATATCGCCTGTGCTATCCGCGAACGCAGGCTGCGACGCCCCTACGCAATCCAGCATGGTCACAAACAGATTGGACATCGGTACGTTGGCGTCCAATTTGAGATACTGATTGTGTTTCAAACCTAAACGCTTCGCACCAGCCAACACCAACGGATAGTTCGTATTATTGTGCGTGGTACTGTTGCTGCTGCCGTACAAGACCAGCGAATGATCAAGCAGGGTTCCGTCCTGTTCTTCGGCGTTTGCCAGCCGGGACAAGAAGTAGCCGAATTGTTCGGCCATGAATCGATCCCACTTACCAAGCTTCTCGGCACCTTCAGGCTTGTTCCAACCGTGTGCCAGCGTGTGAAGCGAGTCTTTAAAACCCTCCAATTGCGGGAACTTGGCCGCCTTCGAAGAGCAATCCGCCATATTGGTAATCTGATAGGTTGCGACACGCGTCGAGTCGGTCCGGAATGCCAGATAAATCAGATCATACATCGTCCGCATGAATAACAGCGGTGCCTGATCATCGGCTTCGAGATGTAACAGGTCACGCTCTTCGTCACGCAGTTCGGGACGTGGGATCTCGAGCCAGCGTTGGGACTGTGCCACCCGCTGTTCGATCTGACGCACGGAGGCCAGATACTCGTCCAGCTTCTTTTGATCCTGGTTGCCTAACCGGTTGCGCAGCGAGCGGGAATCTGCCAGGACACGATCAAGCATTCCCGAGGCGCTCGTGAGCCGCCGCCGCTGAGCCAGCGAATCAGCATCGCCCGCCCCAAACAGACGATCAAAAATTTGCTGAGGTTGATTCAGTGCCGGTAGTGGCCGCCCTTTCTCGTCATAAGACAAGGTGCTGGAACGCGTCGGTTCCCCAACGCCCCCATCGGTCGAGAGCACGAGCGAGGGAAAGCGTGTTTTGTCCGCGAAGGCGCGGGCTGCGACCTGATCGACCGAAACGGTATTCCGCAAAAACTTATTATTCAGATACGCACCGGTGAGGAACGTGTCTCCCGTATCATGGCCACCCATACGGCGACCGTTGGGGTGAGACAAACCTCCGATGACCGTCACCTGCTCGCGATGTGCTTCGAGGGGTTCGAGCACTTTGGTGAATTGAAAGTCGGTGCCACTGCCTTGAGGGAACCATCTCCATTGAGCCAGGTCACTATCTTCCTTCGGCAACCCGACGCCGAAGCCAAAGTAGAACGCGCCGACTCGACGGGCCACCGACTGGGCTGGCGGGTTCTGCCCTGCCATGCATTCCAACCAGGGCAAGCCCAGGGACACACCCGTACCCATCAGGAATGTACGACGATCCAAGTGCCATGATTTACGGGCCATGTGCTCTTCCTCCAGGAGTATTTTTTACCGAGCGCCTGCCAAGTCGGCGGCGCTCGACGTCTTCCTTACTGGTTATTTTGTCATAAATGGCCGGCTGACGACAACCTGATACACCAAATCGCGCAGATGATAGTCGTTCTTGGCCAATTGAGCCACAAGATCGTTAACCGTTTCCTGATCGCTCAGTTCTAACTGACGCCCCAAGGCGTAGGTCAACAAGCGAGCGACCAGCGACTTTGCAAAACTTTCTCGACGCTCCTTCATCAGATGGGTCCGCAAGGCATCGACACCGTCAAGTTCCAGGCCGTTGGGAAAGGTATCTTTGGCCTCCACCGGAAACGCTTGTTTTTTGCCACCCACGACGCGAGTCACTTCCTGACGCCACAAGCCGACGGCATCGAAGTTTTCCAAAGCGATGCCCCAGGGATCCAGTTTACGATGGCAACGTGCACACGCCTCTTTGTTTCGATGCACCGCCAATTGTTCCCGAATAGAGAGCTCGTGAAATTTCGGATCCCCGTCTTCGAGCGAGGGAACATCCGGTGGAGGGGGTGCGGGAGGGTCGCCGAGCAACCGGTCCCGAATCCAAACCGCGCGACGCACCGGATGCGAATCCGCCCCCGTGGAATTGCCCAACAGCACACCGGCATGTCCCAAAACGCCGCCACGATGCTGGTCCGGATGCAGAGCCACGCGGCGAAACGCACGGCCGAACACACCTTCCACCCCATAGTGTTTGGCCAAAGGTTCATTCAGCATCGTGAACGGGGAATCCAACATCAGCAAGGCGCTCTGATTCTCTCGCAGCAGTTCCGCAAAAAAATGTTGCGTCTCGCCAACCATCATCTCCTTCAAAGCATCATCCACTTGCGGATAGGCGTCACGATTGACCGCGATACTTTCCACGCGTCGAAGCTGAAGCCATTGCTCCGTGAATCGGCTCACGAAACGCCACGCCCGCGGATCGGCCAACATCCGTTCAACTTCAGTCGCCAGCGTCTTAGGCTGATTCAGCTGACCTGCCGCGGCGAGCTTTCGCAGGTGCCGATCCGGCATCGTGCTCCACAGAAAATAAGACAGTCGTGACGCCAGTTCCCAGTTGTCCACAGCACGTTTGGTTTCACCTGCTGGTTCCAAGTGGTAAAGAAAATCTGGCCGGATCAAGACGAATGCGAGTGTCTCGCGGATCGCCGCTTCGAACGATGGAAAGCCCGGTCGAATCTCATTAAAGAAGTCGACCATGGCCTCCACTTCTTCGTCTTGCACTGGTCGACGATAGGCACGTTCCATGAACCGCGTCAGCACTTCGCGGAGATACCCGTCTTGGTCAACCGAACGTAACGGTGAGTCAAACAGAATCTGTTGATGCCGAGCCGGGGGCCATTGATCGAAGACCGGGCCGTGAAACTCGACCGACTTCACTTCCAGCAAAGGCAAATCGGGTTCTTCCGCGTAGACCGGTGGTTTACCACTCTTTTTCGGTAACGGAGAACCGTCGGTGTACACATTGCGAACTCGCACCACCAACCCGGGATACTTACCCTGCCCACGCACCGGCAACGGAAAATCTTCTAACCGGCCCCGGAACTCCAACGTCTGTTCCGCTGGCGTCGTAATCTCGACTACGTCGAATTCTCGCAACAAGATCTCGGTATCCGGTCGGTAGCCCACGGAGACCTCCAGCAAGGGATAGCCACGGTTCTCCTTGATCTCCGCTGTGAATTTGACTCGCACCAAAAAATCGCCCTGGTCCGGGTACTCGTCCACCATCTTGGCCAGGAACTCTTGACGGCGGCCCAAACGGTTCGACCGTTGGGCATCGCCGAGCCACCCATCGATCTTCGATTCTTCAAAGGTGTAGTCGTAGGTTCGAGGCGCCTCACCTTCGACAATGACACGCTGCAAGGCACGGCGGGCAGTTCCCAGATAATTCTCCAACTGCAAAGCCGACATCTGCAGAAAACGGCCGTCGTTCGTAAAGCCTTCGGCAGAGACAGCGTCAGGCGGCAGATCACGACCGTAATCCATTTCCAACCCTAACAGGTCCGCCATCGTGTACTGATACTCACTACGGTTTAACGGACGCAAGATCACTCGCCCGGTGGAATCCCGCCCTGCCTCAATCGCGCGCTGGACCGTCGCACTGACCCAACGCACCAGACGCGCTGCTTGTTTCGCAGGCACAGGCGGAGCATCTTCTGGCGGCATCTCCGCCGCGTTTAACACATTCAGCACTTCATGCCAATGCTCCGCCGCTGCCCGATCATTCACCACATCCGTCGAGAGGTTATCGAGACGAATGTCAGACTCTTGCTTTTCCGGACCATGACAACCCACACAGTGAGCCTGCAAGATGGGAAGAATGTCCGCCTCAAAGTCGAGCTCCGCAAGGTCATCGGCGAGCGACGTTGTCGCGCACACAACACCAAGCAGCATGAATGCTCGGGCAAGGTAACTGCGAAAGAACATGGAGGGAAATGGAGCGTGGGGGGCGTAGGGGCAAGCTTAAAAGCGTACCTGTATTATCCCAGTTGTCGTGCCGTGCGGCAAGATGAGTCGGCTGTGCTCCAGAAGGGAAACGCAAGGCAATCCGGCCATCCCACAGCACACAACGCGGCGTCGAGAGTGATATGACGCCAGCTACGTCCCGTGATATCACCGGGTCACGCCCGACAGCACTGCAAGTGACGATCTGAACGCCGACGAACGACTCGCTGAGTGTGGGATTACCCCCCGCTCATCGCGGGGAACATTTCACGCACCATGGTGATGGCAGCGGGCCCGACTAAGACGACAAAGATGCCGGGAAAGATAAACATCACCAGCGGGAAAATTAGCTTCACGGCGGTCTTGGCTGCTTTTTCTTCGGCGATTTGTCGCCGTCGCACGCGCATCGAGTCGCTTTGGACACGCAACGCCTGGGCGATGCTGGAACCAAATTTATCCGCCTGGATCAGAATCGAGGACAGCGATGACAAATCATCGACCCCGTTCCTTTCTCCCAGGTCTTTTAACACCTCCGCACGGGTACGTCCCATTTGCAGATGCAAATTACAGATGCCGAATTCTTCGGCGATGATCGGAAACGACTTCTTCATTTCTTCCGCAACTTTTCGCATGGCGGCATCTAATCCAAGCCCAGCTTCAACGCAGACGACCATCAAATCCAGGGCATCAGGAAGTCCCAAAAAGATCCCTTCCTGGCGTCGTTTCGTCAGGTACCACAACACGAGATTCGGCAGGAAGAAGGCCCCAATCGCTGCGAAGGCAGCCTTTAACAGGGACATCTGGTCATAGGCACCGGTGAGCAGCACGGTGCCACCGCTGAAAAACACCCCTGCCGCGACGCACACGGTTTTCATCGTCAGGAAGATGCCCTGCGCGCTTTCACTACGAAATCCGGCATGCGACAGGCTGCGTTTCAGGTTGGCCGCATCCTTTGCATTCTGTGGCTGAAGTGGCTTGGAAAGCGTCGGCGTTGCGGCTTCCAGCACCTTGGCCAGTTTGTAAGTATTGCCCGCAGCCTGGGACTCGCGCGTTCGCGGATCACGCAGCTCATCCAATCGTTGCTCGGTGCGCTGCTTGTCGCGCCCAGTGAACATGTCCATCGCCAGCCAAGTAATGACCGCGATCGCGCCAAAGACAGCAACGGGTATCAATAACGTCCACATGATATTTCACTCACACTTTGATATTGATGATTTTCTTGATCACCAGAGCGCCGATGATTTGCATCACAATCGCGTAGGCGAGCATCTGGTGTCCCATGGGGTCGGTGAACAGCGGCGTGCAGTATTCCGGGTTGAGCCGGTACATGGCGACGAACAGGACAGGTGGCAACGCCAGCAGCACGATCCCCGACAACCGACCTTCGCCAGTCAAGGCTTGAATGGCTCCCCAAATTTGGAACCGCTCCCGAATCAGACGTCCGATTTTGTCCAAGATCTCCGCGAGATCGCCACCCGTCTGGCGTTGCAAGATCACTGCGGTGGCAAAGAAACGCAAGTCCAGGTTCGGCACTCGCTCAGTCATGTTTTCCAGCGATTCTTCCAGCGCCACACCAAAGTTCTGTTCTTCAAAAGCCCGGGCAAACTCTTTGCCAATGGGATCAGCCATCTCGGATCCAACGAGGCTGAATCCGGCCCCCAGGCTATGCCCGGCACGTAGCGCACGACTGATCAACTCGAGCGCCTCGGGTAACTGTTTTTGAAATTGCGCCAGACGGCGTTTCCGTCGGAAGTACAGATAGACGAAGGGCAGCGGTGCAAGGCCGAGTCCAGCCACCGGGGCGACCATCAGAGGCAACCGGGCGGCCACGGGGATAACGCACCCAACCGCGAATAAACCACCGGTAATCAACAGAATTTTCGAGGCGTCCAGCGGCGAATCCGCTTGTTCGAAAAAGAATTTGATGCCGCCAAATTTCGTGAGTAATCGATCCGCAAAACTTCTGGTATCGTCAAGTGGCGTTGTCAGCAACGTTGGTTTAGCCACGGTCGCTGCCACTTGCTTCATCCCCGTCAGCATTGCCAAACGATCTTCGACCACTCCTTCCTTGGCCGGACGAAACATCGTCGCCACAGCAAAGACCAAGGCCGATACGCCAACGAACGAGCAACCAATCACAACCATCGTCATGAATGACATGAGTCGATCCTATCTCTTGTGAGCCGGTTGAAAAATCATTTTGCCTGCAAGCCGGCGGACACCCACCAAGGCTTTTTTCTGAAATCTGGTTTCCGGGAGTTAACAGCCCTGCATCATGATGCGTTCTCGGAAGGCACTGGCCGGCAACCGGACGCCTGCCGCTTCCAAGCGATCCATGAACGTCGGTCGAATCCCCGTCGAAAGGAAATGACCGGTCGCCTGCCCTTCGCCATCAATCCCTTCTTGAACATATTTGTAAATGTCTTGCATCACGACCGTGTCCTGCTCCATGCCGATCACTTCGGTGATATGGGTGACACGTCGCGGGCCGCCCTGCAGTCGATTCGCTTGAATGATCAGGTCCACGGCGCTGGAGATTTGCTGACGCATGGCCTTCATGGGCATTTCAAATCCCGCCATCATGATCATGGTTTCCAAGCGGGCAATGGCGTCGCGGGGCGAATTCGCGTGCATGGTGGTCAGCGAACCGTCATGGCCGGTGTTCATGGCTTGCAGCATGTCCAGCGCTTCCCCACCACGACATTCGCCGATAATGATCCGCTCGGGCCGCATCCGCAGGCAGTTTTTCACCAGATCCGTCGCGTGAACTTGCCCCTTACCTTCAATGTTCGCAGGACGTGTTTCCAACCGCACCACGTGATCCTGCTGGAGTTGCAGTTCGGCCGCATCCTCAATCGTTACGATGCGGTCTTTGTTCGAAATGAAGCTGGAAAGTGTATTCAGCAGTGTGGTTTTACCGGACCCCGTACCACCACTGATGATGATATTCAGCCGCGCTTTAATCGCCCCCTCCAACAACATCACCATCTCTGGTGTGAAGGCCTGATAGTTCAGCAGGTCCTCCAGTTTGAGCGGGTTGGAACCGAAACGCCGGATCGACATAGCGGCCCCGTCCAGTGCCAGCGGGGGGATGATCGCATTGACCCGGGAGCCGTCTGTCAAACGTGCGTCGACCATCGGGTTCGTCTCGTCAACGCGACGCCCGACTTTGGAGACAATCCGATCGATGATCTGCAACAGGTGTGCATTATCGCGAAACTCGACATTGGTCTTTTCCATGCGACCACGACGTTCCACGTAGATGTTTTTGGGGCCGTTGATCATGATGTCGCTGATCGTGGCGTCTTTCAGAAGCAACTCCAGAGGCCCCAGACCAAAGGTCTCGTCCAGCACTTCCTCAATCAACCGCTCACGCTCATTGCGGTTCAAGAAAGTCTCTTCCGAATCGCACAGGTGCTCGACCACCATGCGAATTTCGCGTCGGAGGACTTCTCCTTCTAATTCACCAACCTTCGTCAAATCCAGCTTGTCGACGAGCTTGTTGTGAATTCGTCGCTTGATCGCGTCAAATTCCTCGGACTTCGATCCGTCAACAGCACGTGGTGCAACTGCGGGTTTCATCGATTGCATCCTAGATCTCTCATCCGCGCCACAGAAATTTCATCTCAGACTTTGGCGAATGCGCAACTACGGACCAGCGCATCTCACCCATGGGGGCATCGTTCAACAATGGAAACATAGCTCACATTCCGCCGCTGCACGGACGATGCCTTAACGAAACATGGACTTCCGACCCGCGCAATCGGTACATGCCTGCCATGCCGAACACGATGAGCGAACTTCACCCCACCTCAGGCAACCAAAGTGACTTGATGGTGATCTGTCGCCCCCTTGCACGACGGCGGCGAGAACGTCCCGCACAGACGTCAAGTTGAACACCAACGATTCAGCGGCTAGTCTAGGCGTACAAATTTCACGGATAACAGGAGTGACCCATGGCTCGCCTCACCTTTGCTCTCATCATCACCACACTGATTTCAGCCAGCGGTTTGGCCGCCGAGAAAAACATCATTCTGATGGTCACCGACGACCAGAGCCCAGATGCCGGTTGCTATGGCAATCCTGCCATCAAGACGCCTCACCTGGATGCCTTGGCACGAGACGGCACGTTATTCACCAATGCCTACTGCACAACGGCCAGTTGTTCCGCCAGTCGATCCGTGATCCTGACCGGCCTCCATAATCACGCCAACGGTCACTATGGGCATCAACATCACTATCACAAATTCAACAGTTACGCGAACATCGTCAGCCTGCCGGTTTATCTGAGCCATGCCGGGTATCGCACGGGCCGCTGTGGCAAATATCACGTCGCGCCGGAGTCCGTCTACAAATTCGATCAAGCCATCCCGGGTAACAGTCGCAACGCAGCTGACATGGCGAATCGATGTCGTGACTTCATCGCGGCCGAGAGCGACCAACCTTTCTTCCTCTACTTTTGCACGTCCGATCCACACCGCGGAGGAGGGGACGCCACCGAACTACCCTATAAACCCAATCGCTTTGGTAACCCCAAACCAGGATCGAAGGGATACGCAGGGATCACCGAAGTGATTTACGACCCGGCCAAAGTCAACGTACCAGGCTTTCTGCCAGACACCCCCACCTGCCGTGCCGAGATTGCGCAGTACTACCAATCCTGCTCGCGTATCGATCAGGGGCTAGGACGACTATTCGAAGTATTGCACGAGACAGGCCATTGGGATGACACGCTGATTCTCTACATCGCCGACCACGGGATCGCCATGCCCGGAGCAAAAACGACTCTGTACGAAGGTGGCATGCATTCCCCCTGCATCGTCCGCAATCCGTACAACAAAAAACGCGGCGTCAAGACCGACACGATGGTCAGCTGGGTCGACCTCACACCGACCATCCTCGATTTCGCCGGTGCCCTGAACGCGGAGGGCCGCGTCAAAAAGGAAATCGTCAAACAGTTCGCCCGCCCCGCTGGTGGCTCGCAGACAACGCGCACCACCCAACCTGGCACATTCCACGGCAGATCATTCCTCAAGGCCTTGGACCAAGAACACTCGGAAGGCTGGGACCACGTTTATGCGTCGCACACATTCCATGAAATCCAGATGTATTATCCGATGCGGGTCGTCCATGGTCGCCGCTTTAAATTGATCTGGAACATCGCGCATCCTCTGCCGTTCCCGTTCGCGTCTGACCTCTGGGCTGCGCCAACCTGGCAAGCCCAATACGCACTCGGCATGGATGCTCCCTATGGCGCCAAAACGGTCGGCAGCTATATCCAACGACCTGAATTCGAATTATTTGACCTGGAAAACGACCCCCACGAAGGTCGCAACCTGGCCGACGACCCCAAGTACGCCAGCACGTTGGAAAAATTGAAAGCTGAACTGCAGGCGTTTCAAAAGCAAACCAACGACCCGTGGATCCTCAAGTGGAAGTACGAGTGAGCCCGCCTTGGAAGTACGAGTGAGCCCGCCTCACGCCAGGAATCCACTGCGCTGTTCACCATCGGCACATAACGCATCATTCCGTGGATCGTCTAGCGCTAACAACTGGCGTATGGCTTGACTGAAGCCCGCTTGCACTGCGGCGTCGAGCAACTGCTTCTGATACTGCTGCTGCGGTTTATCCCCACGGCAGTAAAATGCGTGCAGCGCCGTGCGTGGTCGGTCGGTCCGATTCGCCAATCCGCCGTGCCACAGGTGCGCATTCATGACCACCACGCTGCCCGCCGATCCGGTAATGTGGTACTCGTCAGGATGCGAGGCGGTGACATCATCCAGCGCGTGTTGGGGCAGCTTGCCGCTGCGATGCGAACCAGGAACGACCCGTAAAGCACCGTTATCCTCTGTGAACTCGTCCAGCATCCAAACCACATTGCAAACCCAGTAGCCACGCGCATCGGGCACGGCTCCCATGTCACAATGCAAGGGCTGCGGACTCTGATTCTGCGGCTCAGCCATCCGCACATTCAGGCTACTGAGCTTCATGTCGTCACTCAAGACATGACGGACCAAGTCCAGAATCGACGGCTCGGCGATCAAACGCGAAAAAATCTCGCCTTTATTGACGACATTCGCCAGCCGCCGCGCCCCCACCTCTTGCTTGAATTCAGCACCGGCCGCAGCCCCTTCGACCAAAAACAGTTCGGCAACACGACGACTGACCTCGGCCACCAGCGGCGGCGGAGCGAAGTCATGCAAGACCACGAACCCGTGACGTTCCAGCTGCTTGCGGCGGGTTTCCGACGTATGAGGCATCCCGGCACTACCGTGTAGAAGCAATTTTTTGATTTTTAAACGAATATCGCAGCTGAGCAGTCGAATGCAGACTAGGAAATAGCCCCATGACGATTATGGCATTACTACTCTCACTTTGGCACATCTTCTCTCCTCGCGAGGCATGGTTGCGCCAACGCACATGGCTGCGGCAACTTAATACGGAAGACTGTATGTTTGGTAAACCCGAGTGGTTCGTCAAGAAGTATGCCGGTTGGGGCATCCACCCAGTCACGTGGCAGGGCTGGCTTTACACACTTGGTTGGGTCGGACTCACCAGCGTCCCCTACGTCCTCCTGGTGTTACGGCAACAAGTGCCGGAAGCAGTCATTTGGATCTTCTTCTCCGTTGGTCTCATCGTCTGGGACGCCAGCAAGATCATGACACGACTCGACTCTCGGAATGCGGCCGATCTGCCCGACGAGGCGGACGCGGACATTCTGGAGATCGTCGACAAAGAGAATCCAGCGCGTCTGGAAACCGAAAAATTTCACATGCGGATCGACTAGCGTCGGCTGGGATTGGCCATTGAGCGCTGTACGGTATCGCTCTCAACTAGCGCCACAGATCTCCATCCGCGAAGGGATGCCCGGGACTATCCAGCCGCGGTTTCGGCAACGCTTTCAGGGCTTCCTGCGCCAACCGTAAATCGCCCGTCGTCGTGATCTTCATGTTGATCGGCGACCCTTCGACCACAGTCACCGCCTGACCGCTGCGTTCCACGATCTGTGCATCGTCGGTCGCCGGCTCGCTGCCTGCCTGCGCGTAAGCATCGATCAGCAATTGCCGACGAAAGACCTGAGGTGTCTGGGCTTCCCAAATGCCATCTCGCGAAATGGTCTCCTCGATGGTCTGGTCACCACGGACACGCTTCAACGTGCCGCGCACGGGAATCGCCAACATCGCGGCCCCCGTCTCCTCGGCCTTCGCAAAGACCTGGTCGATCCACTCGTTCGCCAGGCAGGGGCGAGCAGCATCGTGGACGGCGACAAAGTCGATCTCTGGCTTGACTTCCGCCAGCCCATTGGCGACGGAATCCGAGCGTGTGGCACCACCTTCCACGACATCGACCCCTAGGATGGCGATATTAGCACCGAATTTCGAGTAGAAATCTTCGCGGTCCTCTGGAGAAATCACCATGATGACTTGCTTTACGTCGTCGCGTTGCAGGAAGCGATCAGCGGCGTGAAGCCATACCGCACGGTCGTTTAAGGGGGCAAACGGCTTCTTATAGTGCTTATGGCGAAAGCGACTACTCTGACCGGCGGCCGGCATGATGACAGCAAACGTGCTCATGAAACGCTCCCTTTTCCGTCTGGATGGTTGTCCCAATCGATCTCGCAGCAGATTGATCGTAGCGAGCGGCCGCCTGCCCCGCTAGCGGGCCCAAGCCGGCTGGTTCACGGCATTTCCGCCCGACAGCAGATCAGTCTATACGCCGCATTAGCACCGGCGTAAAATTCAGCTAGAATGGGGGTTATCGCGATCCGGCAGGAAGGTAGCATGTCCTGCCGCCACACCACTCGGATCAACCATGATCCACAGCGCGTTTTGCGGAGGAGTCGCAGTGAAACCCGCTGCAACTCGCATGCGACTCACCGAACTCCCGACATACCGTATCAGCAGGCGGTGGCTAGGCCCCGCAGTTAATTCGCACCCATCGCATGGCACATCCATGCCAAGGCCGTCAGCACAGGGCCGTCAGCGCGTGGGTGTGTGGCAAGTTGAGACGTTGCAGGAAAGGCTGTCAAAGTGAATCTCGACAAGTATTTTCACCCCTTCTCACCGCCGACTTCTCATCTGGTCGACTGCCTGCAGTACTGGGCAACTCATCAACCGGATCAGGTTGCGTTCTACAATGTCGACGGAGACGCTGCCGATCAACACATTACCTATGCCGAACTCGACCAACGTGCCCGCGCGATTGCCGCCAAATTGACGGACCTGGAGATGCGTGGCGAGCGCGCCTTGTTGCTCTATCCTCCCGGCCTCGATTTCGTGCAAGGGTTCTTTGGTTGCTTGTATGCGGGTGCCATCGCCGTACCCGCTTACCCGCCATTCCGCACACGCTACGTATCACGAATCGAAGCGATTTCGAAGGATTGCCAAGCCAAGGTCGCATTAACGGTACAAGAGGTAGTCGAGCGCGCCGCTGGAACGCTTGATCATGCCCCCACGTTGCGCGATGTGCAGTGGCTGGCAACGGACGATACAACCCAGATCGGTTCATCCGACGGCTGGCAACCACCGGCCATCCAAAGCAGCGATCTGGCCGTGCTCCAATACACTTCGGGATCCACAGGCACTCCCAAAGGTGTCATGCTGTCCAATGGCAACTTGATTCACAACGTGTCACTGATCATGCATGCATTTCAGCCGACACGGCAAGGCTCGGGGCTGACATGGCTCCCAACTTATCACGACATGGGACTCGTCGGTGGTGTCCTCATGCCGCTGTTTTTGGGCCGACCGAATGTCCTGATGTCGCCACTGCTGTTTCTCCAAAAACCCGCACGTTGGCTGCAGAAGATTTCCGAATACCAAGTCACCATCAGCGGCGGCCCCAACTTCGCCTACGATCTGTGTCTGGACAAAATCACCGACGCCGAGTTGGAAGGGATCGATCTGAGCAGCTGGGACACCGCCTTCAATGGTGCCGAACCAGTGCGACCGGAGACGTTAAAAGCGTTTACGCGCCGCTTCGCCTCGGTCGGCTTTCGTCCAGAAGCCTTCTATCCCTGTTATGGCATGGCGGAAACCACCTTACTTGTCACCGGCGGGACCAAAGCGCAACCGCCTGTCCTGCGTGCTTTCGACGGTCGCGCACTTGACGAGGGACAAGTGGCGTCCATGACCCTCGACCAGTCAGGGGCTCGCGAACTGGTCGGCTGTGGGCAAATCTTGCCCGAAGAAAAGGTGCTGATTGTTGATCCGGCAACCGCAAATGTGACTCCCGCTGGGCAAGTCGGCGAGATCTGGGTCCAGAGCCCGAGCGTCGGGCAGGGTTACTGGAAGAAACCCGAAGCCACTACGGAAACCTTTCGCGCGCACACCACCGACGATCCGAGCGAGCAGTTCGTACGAACCGGTGACTTAGGCTTTGTCGACGATGGCGAGCTGTTCGTGACCGGGCGATTAAAAGATCTGATCATCATTCGTGGTGTGAACCGCTATCCTCAAGACATTGAAATGACAGTCGAACGGACCGACCCCCATCTCAAAGCCGGCGTGACTGCCGCGTTCACCGTCGAGCGAGATGGTCAGGACCAGTTGGTCGTCGTCAGTGAAGTGGGCCCCAAACGCTGCGAAGATTGGGCTGAAGTCACCGATGCCGTTCGCGAAAACGTCGCTTGCGAACACGAACTGTCTCCCTACGCGATCGTCCTGGTCAGACTCGGCTCGCTACCGCGCACCTCGAGTGGCAAGATTCAACGCTATGCATGCCGCCAGGCTTTCGAAAAAGATGAACTCGCCAGTCTCGCCACCGCCATCACCTCCGACGATGCGGCTCAGGTGACACAAACAGCAGAGCAGGCGACGTCCAGCGTGGCAGCAGATATCACGGCGGAGGACAACATTGACCCGCGAGTGGCAATGATTGTGTTAGACAACGTGCAGGCCGTTGCACGAGAACGTGCCAAGAACCTGACACTCGACAGCAATCTCATCGCCCTCGGTTTGGATTCCCTGGAACGCCTGCAGATCGCCAATACACTGGAAGAAATCTTCGGCGGTCGCCTCCCAGCTCCCGTGCTAGATGAAATCGAAACGTGCCGCGAGGTAACACTGGCCATTCAGGAACATATCGGCACGGAGCCGGTCATCGAAACCACGAAACAATCAGGCCAGCAGCAACCCAAACCGCAGCACGAGATCGAACCCGGCGATTATCAATTCGCTGAGATGCCCGAATACAAGCGACTCAAACAGCAAATGGCCACGCTTTCCTTTGCCGGACTCGCCAACCCTTATTTCAGTGTCCACGAAGGGCTCACTTGCGATACGACCACCATCGGCGGTCGCGAAATGATTAGCTTTTCCAGCTACAACTATCTCGGCATGTCCGGGGATCCTGCCGTATCCGCGGCGGCCAAGGCAGCCGTCGATCGATTTGGCACCAGTGTCTCTGCCAGCCGTCTGGTCTCTGGCGAAAAAACCATTCACCGCGAGCTCGAACAGGAAATTGCCCAACTGGTCAATGCAGAAGACTCCATTGTGTTCGTCGGCGGGCACGCCACCAATGAGACCACCATCGGCCATTTGTTTGGCCCCAGTGACCTTATCTTGCATGACGCGTTATCCCACAACTCGATCATGCAAGGTGCAATTCTTTCCGGAGCGCGTAGACGCCCCTTCGCCCACAACGACTGGCAGGAACTGGATAACATTCTGACCGAGATCCGCGGTGAATACCGCCGCGTGCTGGTTGTCATCGAAGGTGTCTACAGCATGGATGGGGATTACCCCGATCTACCGCACTTCGTCGAAATCAAAAACCGCCACCGCGCTTTCCTGATGGTCGACGAGGCACACTCGATCGGCACCATGGGACAACATGGGCGTGGCATGGGTGAGCACTTCCAACTCGACGGCGGCGATGTCGATCTCTGGATGGGCACCCTCAGCAAATCGTTTGGCAGTTGCGGCGGTTACATCGCCGGCAAAAAAGAGGTGGTCGAGTATCTCAAATACACGGCGCCCGGGTTCGTCTACAGCGTCGGCTTGCCACCTGCGAACGCCGCAGCAGCCGTAGCCTCCATCCAAACGCTGAAACAAGAACCACAGCGTGTCGAGAAACTGCAGGCGAACTCCACCCTGTTCCTCAAACTCGCCAAAGAAAACGACCTGGATACCGGACTCAGCAACAACACGCCCGTGGTGCCTGTCATCATTGGCAATTCGCTGCTGACCCTGCAATTGTCGTTGAAGCTGCAGGAACGTGGCATCGATGTGCGTCCCATCTTGCATCCAGCAGTCGAAGAAAAGGCGGCACGGCTACGCTTCTTCATCACCTCACGGCACCAGCCCGAGCAGATCGAGCGGACAGTCAAAGAAGTGACCGAGCAGCTGAATGCGATTCAAGGCTCACGCCATCAGAGCGGTGGCAACCGCCGAGCCAGCTAGTCAACCGCTGCAGAGCCAGATGCTTTAGTTGCTCTGCCGTGACCGTTACAATGGCGATTGGCACCCGTGCACCGTCGCGTGCCAGCGGCGCGGACCAGGCCTTCCCGGAGACACTCGCTGCGCATCGAGGTAAGTCGATTCCCATTTGCCTCACGACGACGACGCACACCTACCCCAATCCATTCCCGCCCCAGGCTTGATGGACAAACCATGACCGAGCACTTCGCCACGCCCCACCCCTCGTTTTCTTTGCTTGCGTTCCGTTGGGGATGTGTGCTCACCGTCCTGCTCGGCAACACGCTTCAGGCGGAGGAATCTTGGTGGCAGTTTCGCGGACCGCATGGCGACGGGCATACAGCAGCCACCAACCTACCGTTCAAGTGGAGCGAAAACGACCATGTCGCCTGGAAGACCAAGATCCACGACCGGGGCTGGTCATCCCCCGTCATTTGGGGCGACCAAATCTGGGTGACCACCGCAACGCGCGACGGGCACCGTTTGTTTGCCGTCTGCATCAACAAAGACACGGGGCGGATCGTGCACGATCTGCATCTATTTGATGTTGAGCAGCCGATGAAGATCACCGACGAGAACACCTACGCCACCCCCACACCCGTGATCGAGCAGGGCCGCGTCTTTGTGCACTACGGCACCTACGGGACAGCGTGCCTCGACACAACAACCGGACGCAAAATATGGACTCGCAGGGACTTGAACTGTGACCATGAGGCAAACGCCGGGCCAGCCAGCTCGCCGACACTGATCGCTGGCCAACTGGTCGTCCACGTCGACGGCCGGGATGTGCAATACATCATCGCCTTGGATCGAGCGACGGGGAAAACGCTTTGGAAGACCAACCGCTCTATCGACTTCACAGACATCCCGGTACACCATCGCAAGGCGTTTTGCATGCCGTGCGAAATGCGTCTGGGCGACGCGACACAAATCATCAGCCCCGGCGGACGCGCTGTTTACTCATATGACCTGCAGGGACGTGAGTTGTGGCGAGTGCAACATCGAGGATTCTCGGTCGCGCCACGCCCCGTGTTTGGACACAACCTGGTGTTCGTCGTGATTGATCGCGACCAGCCAGAACTGTGGGCCATCCGCCCCGATGGCCAGGGTGATGTGACGGATACACACGTCGCCTGGAAACACTTGAACAGCATGCCCCCGCGCTGTTCGCCCTTGCTGATTGGTGACCTACTGTACATCATGAACCGCGATGGCGTGGCAACCTGCCTGGATGCCAAAACGGGAGAACGGGTCTGGCGGGAACGGTTACGTGGCAAGTATTCTGCGTCGCCCATTTACGCCCAAGGACACATCTACCTGTTCAATGACGATGCCACGACAACCATCATCCGACCGGGCCGCAAACTGGAAGTCGTCGCCAGCAATTCCCTGAGCCGACAGCAACTTCGGGCAACCCCTGCCATCGACGAGAATGCGTGGATCCTCCGCACCGAAAACTACCTGTATCGCATCGAAAACGGCACGACAAAACAATCGCCAACGAAAACCACCAAGAACACGTTTATTGGCAAATGGGACATTGGTAAATCGACACCCACCAGTGCACCCAAGTTCGTGATGACGCTGAACGCGGATTTCACCGCACGCAAAAGCCACGCCCCCAAGGCGACCGGACGATGGCAACTCGTCAACGGCGAAGCACGGGTCGTCTGGAGTGATGGTTGGCGAGACATCCTCCGCGCCGAAGGCGAACGCTTCCGGAAAATCGCATTCCGCCCCGGCACCGACTTCGATGACTCCCCCGATAATCAGGATCCGGCCGAACGCTCAGCCAAATAAACTTGAATGGCGTTCCATCAAATCACAAGATCCAAGCACCACAACGGTCGGCCGTCGACGTCACTGCAAAATCATCACTTCGTTCTTCGAGAGAACCACACATGCTGCTTCCATACACATCTCGCTGGGCAACGTTCGCATTGCTGATCCTGTCACCTTGCAGCATGTTACCGGTCGTCGCTGCGGACACGCCGCCCAACCTGATCGTCATCTTTTGTGACGACTTGGGGTACGGGGATCTTGGTTGCTATGGTTCCACAAAGAATCGCACCCCGCAGATCGACCGTCTCGCCGAGGGGGGCATGCGGTTTTCCGACTTCTATTCGTCGAGCCCCGTCTGCACGCCGTCGCGAGCAAGCTTGATGACAGGCTGTTACCCTCGTCGCGTCGGGATGCATGAGGACGCAACGGGCCATTGGGTACTGATTCCCCGCAGTCGTCGCGGATTGCACCCTGCTGAAACGACCGTCGCCGAAATATTGAAGGCCCAAGGCTATGCGACTGCCTGTGTTGGAAAATGGCACCTGGGCGATCAACCGGAACATTTACCAACAGCTCATGGTTTTGATTTCTACTATGGCATTCCGTACTCCAATGACATGCAAGTCGCCAAGCGTGGCGATCCCCCGTTACCGTTGGTCCAGCAAACGACCGTGATCGAAGCCCCGGCGACTCAATCTACGCTCACGCAACGGTATACCGAACAAGTTGTGTCGTTTATTGAAAAGCACCAGAAGCAGCGTTTTTTCATTTACCTGCCCCATACGTTCCCTCACCTGCCCCTGTTTGCTTCCGACAAGTTCCGTGGGAAAAGCGCCAATGGCCGCTACGGCGACTCGGTCGAGGAGATCGACTGGTCGACGGGTGAAATCATGAACTGCCTCGAGCGTCTTGGTCTGACCGAGAACACGTTAGTGATCTTCACTTCCGACAACGGATCGAACGGCCGCAACGGCGGCTCCAATCGACCTCTGGCAGGCGCCAAGGGCAGCACCATGGAAGGCGGTATGCGCGTGCCGTTCATCGCTCACTGGCCAGGACGCATTGCCGCAGGAACGCGTTGCACGGAACTGGCCACGATGATGGATCTGCTGCCCACGTTCTGCTCGTTGACAGCAGCTCGCTTGCCCGAAAAACCGATCGATGGCTTCGACCTCTCGCCGCTGCTTTTCCAATCTCCCGGTGCGAAGTCAGCCTATCAAGCTTTTTATTACTATCGCCGTCGCCAGTTGCAAGCCGTCCGCGTGGGCGACTGGAAATATCACTTGCCACTCCAAGCAACCCATCCCCGCTGGACCTCTGCGGAACCGACGGGGCCAGGGCGTGCGGCCAAACTGGTCAATCTACGTCAGGATCTTGCCGAGAAAAACGATGCCTCGCAAACGCATCCGCAAGTTGTCTCGCGCCTGAAACGCCACGCCCAAGAGGCCATGGCCACGCTAGGAAATGACGCCAACGAGGGAAGTCAACAGCGTCCCGCGCGCACGCTCAAGACCTCCTCACCGATGACCTTAGCCGCCCCCGTTCCCTAACGCCAGAACAACGTCGCACGGAAGAACGTCGTACGCCAGAACAACGTCGTACGGAAGAAACGAGCCACACCGTGGCCACAGGGACCCCAAGGCGTGCTCTGAAGTGCCGTCTGATGTCGTGCCCCCCGTGATGAACCACGAGGGAGGAGAAAACCATTCAAGACAAGGCGATTCCCGTAGAAAAGAGAGCGGATGGGCTGGGATTCGAACCCAGGGTAGGTTGCCCTACAGTAGTTTTCAAGACTACCGCCTTCGACCACTCGGCCACCCATCCGGCATGCACAAGTGTACTGATTCCAAATCGCTCGTCCAGATGACTCTGCCAGTTGTTGGACCGAGAATTCGGGGCCGCTGAGATGCCCCTTGGCATTCCTCCCGCCGCTCGGCCCGAGATACTGGATTTCCCTGGGTTCCCCCGTCCGTTTGATCCAAACGCTAAATTTTTGAGATGGCCAATCTTGGGGGGAATCTATTAATGGATATACTACGTTTGGCGTTCTGAAACGGAGACACCGCCAACCAAGTTCAAGCCATGGCACCAACACGCACCATCCACCATCCCGACGGCTCACTGGAGATTGTCCGAGTACTGGACGATACAGCGCTGGTGTCCTTTGCCGAATGGGATCCGATCGCGTACGAGTCCAGTATCGTCTGGCTGGAGGACATTCACGAGATCCCGTTCGTCCGCTTCATGCTGGCGACGAACTGTGAAACCCGCACCGGCAAACTGCTTCCTCAGAATAACGGACGCATCTTTGGCTATTCCAAGCTGACCGTTGACGCCCCGACCAACCCCAACGGATTTTACACTCGCCGGATTTTTTTCCGCTTTGCCGAAGATGAAATCAATCTACACGCTCCGCAAGGTGTGATTGACCCGCTCACGATTGCCCCGGGGAAACGCGGGGATGAATTCAAAAAACGCCACGTCCCGGCTGTCAAACGTTGGCGAAGCAAAATCAGCGACCCGCGGGTCGAAGCAGCTGTGCAAGGCCGTACCGAGTCAGAAACACGTCGCAATCGCGAGGCATTGCTGGGCGCATTAATCCCTCCCACAGGCGATCCGACGCTGCTGAACGCACGCCAGATTCTGATCGGACGTGATCGGTTCAGCGACGTCTGGCTGAAAAACCCAACCGTCTCGTCACAGCATTGCCGGCTGAATTTCGATAGCGGTATGTGGGCAATCACCGACTTGGGCAGCACGGCCGGGACGTGGGTCAATTGCGAACCGATTCGTCCCCACGAAGCCGTCCCCTTGCAATCGGGTGACCAAATCGCCGTCGGTGGATTTCAGCTCAAGATCGAATACTGATGCACAACGCTTCCTGATGCACAACGCTTCCTGATGCACAACACTTCGGATCCGCCAGACGCGCC
>NZVR01000212.1 GCA_002701545.1 Blastopirellula sp.
TCTCGAACAGTTCGATGACGGGGTTGGCGAGTGACTCGTTGTAGCGACGTGCTTCGAGCAGACTGGGAATCAACGTCTGCCGCAGGTATTCGGCACCACCACATGTCTTTTGCACGGATTCCGCTAAAACGCCGCGCATGCCCGTCGGACTGTGGATCGGCGCCGCGTCCGACCAAGGTTGAATCGCTTGACTCCAAGGCTCGGGAACCAGGGTAGCGGTCATCGCTTCATGGAACCCGGCGGCGGTCATCACACTTCGCGCCGATTCGAGCACCCGATCGGGATCCAATCGGTGCGAGGCGGTCATGGGGACAGCCACATCTTCCGGGATCTCTTCGTACCCGTGAATCCGCGCGAGTTCTTCTAACAGGTCACATTCACGCGTCAGGTCTTTGCGCCACGTGGGTGGCACGACCTCGACCTGCGTTTCTGTCGCCGCCTGCTCGACGTTGCCCAGTGCAGTCAGGATCTGGCGCACTTCCTCGCGGTCAATCGCAATCCCCAGAATGCGTTCGATTTGGGACAACCGCAAGACAATTGGCTCGCGTGACGCGATGGGGGCACCGACATCCACCACTCCGTCTGCCAACTCCCCGCCGGCGTTTTCCAGGATCAATTCACAGGCGCGACGGCTGGCCCAATCAATCCCGTCGGGATCAACGCCACGCTCGAACCGATACGATGAATCACTGTGGAGTTTCAGTTTTCTCGCCGTATTGCGAATAGGAAGCTGGACAAAATCCGCTGATTCGATCAACAAGTCCGTCGTATGATCAGCAACTTCCGAGTCGGCCCCGCCCATGACACCGCCAAGCGCCACAGCACGTTGCGCATCGGCAATCACACACATGCTCGGATTCAACTCATAGACTTTGTGGTCAATCGCCTCGAACTGCTCGCCTTGCTGGGCTGCACGGACGATAATCTCGGCGCCATGGATCTTGGCGTAATCGAATGCGTGCAGAGGCTGTCCATTCTCCATCATGACATAGTTCGTGATGTCGACCACGTTGTTGACGGACTGGAAGGGTGCGTTATTCCGCCAGAAAATCGTTTCGAGACGCTTGACCAGCCAATCCGGACTTGGGCCGATTTTGACTCCGCGAATGACCCGTGCGGTGTACCGCGGGCACAGTTCGGGGCAATCGATCCGGACCTTGATGAGATCTTCGACCGAGGGCCCGCTACTCACCGGAGCGGGGTCGGGTAAACAGAGTGGCTGGGCCCACAGCACAGAGATTTCACGGGCCACACCGATGTGCCCCAGACAATCGGGGCGATTGCTGGTGACTTCGAGATCAATGCACAGGTCGTCACCGATTTGATCGGTCCCTTCGTGGTTCAATCCCGACATGGCGAGACGGGTTTCCAACTCGTCCTGCGACATCTCAAGAGCGACGTATTCTTTCAACCAATTCCAGGAAACACGCATGGGATTCACTCTGCTGGAGGAAACACGGTCCAGACACACAAGCTGAGCATTTTAGCCCGCAGGTGCGATGGCGGATAGGCGATCCTGGCTGATTGTGGCCGCCCAGAAGGGACCAAGATCCGGCTGTCGAGTTCACGAGGCGGTCGGTGGATGGCAGGCCTGGGCCAGTGAGCAGGTAGCACACCCGCCTTCGCCACAGCCACCGCTGGCTGCTTCGGTACCACAATCAGGACCACATCCGGCCTCGAGCGTTTCGGTGAACTTACGAAACTGCACTTTCGTCTCGTAAGCCTCTGCCAACTCGCTGGTGAGCGTCTCTAATTCCTCGGTCACTTCGCCCAGAAAATAAAAGTACAGCGATTCGCCGTCAAACAGATGCTCGACATCCATCAGAACAGCAGTCAGCCCTTTTTCCTCAAGCTTTCTCGAACACGCCTCCACAGCCTCGTCGCGATTCCGTTCCAGGCGGGCCAGCAGCAGGTCGTCTTCGACCGTGACGGCACGGAGCAGCGTACCGTCCGCTTCGCCGTCACAGGCCACACTATCCAGCACGTGCCCAACTTCCAAACCACGGCTCGTACGACAGATCACACGGGTCTCGCGCCCGTATCGCAGGCCATCGACCGCCGCAAACCGCCCTACGTGCCCCATGGCACCGACACGGACAAGGTGTTGTAAGTACATAAGTCAAACCAGGATGAAACTTTGAGTGTTTTCGTCTGCAGCACGGCATCGACGGAAACCGCTGGTCCATGGTATTATTTTGAGCGATTCAGACCTCGATGCCTAGCTCTAACCAACGGAAGATTTGAAGATGAATTCCCCTCCCACGCATCCCAGTCAGCGCACGGATTGGAATGAACTCGCGGAACGCGTACTGGCTGGTGAACCGATCCGCGATGAGGAAGCTCTGGGAATCCTGCAGGCAGACGACGACGAGGTCCTGGACATCCTGGCTGCTGCCTTTCGCCTGCGCAGGGCCCATTTCGGCAAAACCGTCCAGCTTTACTTCTTAATGAACGCCAAAAGTGGTCTCTGCCCCGAAGACTGCACATATTGCTCGCAGTCCAAGATCGCCACCTCGGAAATCCCCAAATACAACATTCTCAGTCGCGACAAGCTGCTAGATGGTGCTCGCATCGCACACGAGCGGCAGTCGAAGACCTACTGCATCGTGATCTCGGCTCGCGGGCCCAATGAACGCGAAATGCAGGCCGTGGAAACGATTGTCCCCGAAATCAAGTCCCAATATGACCTCAAGATCTGCGCCTGTCTGGGACTGCTCGATGCCGACCAAGCCCAACGTCTGAAAGCCGCTGGCGTCGACCGCGTGAATCACAATCTGAACACCAGTGAACAGCATTACGCGGACATCTGCTCGACCCACACCTACGCAGATCGAGTCGAAACGCTCCAGCATGTGCGCGAGGCGGGACTCGAGATGTGCAGTGGCGGGATCATCGGCATGGGGGAACAAGACACCGATATCGTCAATATGGCAACGGAATTGCGGGACCTGGGCGTCCAGTCGATCCCCTTGAACTTTTTGATCCCCATTGAGGGGACGCCACTTCAATCCAACCATGAGCTGACACCGATGAAGTGCCTGAAGGCGCTGGCGATGTTCCGCTTTGTGAATCCTGACCGCGAAATTCGCATTGCCGGTGGGCGCGAAGTCCACCTGGGAAGCCTGCAACCGCTGGCACTCTACGCCGCAAACTCGCTGTTCGTCGGTGATTATCTGACGACGGCCGGGCAGCCCGCAGAAGAAGATTATCGCATGATCGAACAATTGGGATTCGAAGTGACGCGGCACGAAGAAGCCGTCACTCGCTGAACAGCGATCCGCCCCAACAGCTACCGCGCCCCAATGCGCCCTGGCTACGCCACGGCGCCACCACCTGCCGCTGGTCGGCCCTCCGCGGTCAACACAGCCTCGATCGCCCCCTCGTCGCCATGGGGACGTGCGTTCAGAGCTGATCCAGCAACCGTTCGCGGTCGCGGTCGTACTGCTGCTTGCGCCGCTGATAACCTCTAAATTTCGCTTTGGCAATGCGGTCAAAGTATCCGTCGATGCCCACACCGATGAGCGGGAAGACGAAAAACAGGATAAAACCGATACCGGCCCCTGCAAATTTCCCGGATTCGAACCGGGAGCCGAGGAGCGGGAAAGCCATGAAACAGAGCATGCCCAGCACGCCAAAGGGGATGACAAATTTGAAGCCATCCCGTTCTTCCGGCGGTGGCATCCAGTTTCCAGCAGCGTCGCGCACCATGAGTCGCTGTGCGTCCGCCTCCCAAGCCTGACGCAGCGTTTCTAACTCCTGCCGAATGGCAATCATCCTGGCATCCCCTGAGGAGGACTCTGCCGGCACAACCACCGGCTCGGCAATGACGACCAGCGCAGCCCCACAATAAGGGCAACGCTCCAAGGCCTCGCTACCAACGGGCGCTCCACAACTTTGACAAGTCTGAGACATGCCCAGGCGCAAAAAAAGGTGGGCCAAAGCCCACCCAGGTGATCCAACCACGTTTCGCTGGGGAAACGCGGAGATGATTCCCATGATCCGTAAAACGGCCTCGAAAACTAACGTTTGGAGAACTGCGTTCCGCGGCGAGCACCGTGCAAACCGGGCTTCTTCCGTTCCTTCATACGTGCGTCACGCGTGAGGAAACCGCCATCACGCATCGTACCGAACGTCTCACCATCATAACTGACCAGAGCACGGGCGATTCCCATGCGGCAGGCACCCGACTGACCGGTCGTGCCACCACCTTTGACATTGATGATGATATCAATGTCTTTACGCTCGCCGCCCGCCTCAACGACTTCACGGATTTGCTTGCGATCGTTTTCGTTTACAAAGAACTCGTTCATCGGCTTCTTGTTAATGATGATCTCGCCACTTCCACTGCGGATCCGTACGCGAGCCACCGACGACTTGCGGCGTCCTGTGCCCAAGGAGTCGCCGTTCAATTTATCTTTCTTTGCTGCAACCATGTCACATCCGTTAAACGTATTTTGTTTGGTTCGATTTGTGTGAGTGAAAAAAGTGGTGCGTGGATTGTATCTCAGTGCCTCATGCCCTGAGCTTCCGCAGGTAACATCGTTTGACGGTCACCTGACGGAACCAGCACGCGTCTAGTTTTTAACCGCCATTTCCCGCGGCTCAGGTTGCTGAGCTTGGTGTGAATGGTCGGGGCCAACAAACAGCTTGAGCTTGCTCAGCATTTGCCGACCGAGTTTATTTTTCGGGAGCATCCGTCGTACCGCTTCACGAAGAATTTCGCGAGGCTTCTTTTCCAGCCGGTCACCGGCCGTCTCAGAACGCAAACCGGGGTAGCCGGTGTACCACGTATACTCTTTCTTATCCCACTTGTTACCGGTGAAGACGACTTTCTCGACATTCACCACGACGACAAAATCGCCGGTGTCAACGTGCGGGGTGTACTCGGGCTTGTGCTTGCCCATCAAGACGGTCGCAATGTCCGATGCGAGGCGGCCAACAATCTTACTTTCCGCATCGACAAGCCACCATTTTTGATCGACTTCCCCTGTCTTCGCCATGTACGTCTTTTGAGCAGGCACCTTGTCTCCTCCAAGTCACAACACAGTTCTAACATCAAGAACCGTCACACGTTGTGTACAAAACCCATTGGTAAAACCCAAGATCATAGCCTTATTCCCGGACATCCACAAGGGCTCCCCCGGCTTCCAGCCACCCAATTTTCTTCGCATCCCTCGAAGAGCAACCGGGCAGTGCGAAAAAATCGGCCTCACCCGAAACCGCACGCCGGTCATCGCCGCCGGCATCGGACGCGTCATGGCCGACAGAAAAAACCACCCAACTTCCCTTGGCGGACCAAACCAGGACCGCGGAAGCTCAGTCTGGGGTCTACTTTTTCCCGTCGCCCTGGGACGTGGCACGCCCGTCCTGAAACGTGATGTAAGGAAAGATCTCCGGTATATGCGAGTCCCAAACCGCATGGCGTCCCACTGCCCAACCACCCGAATCGCGATCCGGCGCTGCGGTCAAATACGGGTTAAAGCGAAACAGATCCATCCGCCAAACATCCCCCGTTCGGGGTGGCAGCGATCTCCCGTCCCCCTTGGCCAACCACTTCATCTCTTGCCACGGGAACGCCAATTCGACCGTCCAGCCACGATCTCGGTCGGAGTCGTCATTTAATGTGCCATCGATATGTACCGCACTCTTCAAACGAGGAAAATCCCATCCGATACAACCGATGCGTTTCCCCCGCGGATGCTTGCGGAACCCCACCCCGTCAAACACCTGAACTTTAGGATCGCTACGTCGAAAACCGGGAACCTGGTCATATCCATCGCGTTGATAGGCGTCCTCCCAAATGAAGAAACCTTCGTAGATCGTACCGTGCGGGTTAATCTCGAACTCGTAATAAGCATCCTTGCCCGCAATGAACAGCTCGACGTCGTTGTCATAATAGATTGGGTCGTCTCGCTTGGTGTACTTGGCGCGCACCAGCGGTTCTTCGACCCAAAAACCGACGTAAAGATACTCATCGTCCCAGACCACACTGGCCTGGGTGTTGTGCAACGTTTTGCCCCCGCGGATCAGATCGACGAATCGTTTCGATTTCGGGGCCTTCTGCCAGCTGACTTCATCGAGTTTACCGTCGACCTGAATGGCACCACGTGCTCGCACCGCATCGAGCCTGGGAATTTGTTTCGCGTCCACCAGCTGGTCTGGTTGCCTGGGCAGCGCCTGCGTTTGCCGCCGCTTACCCGGCCCGGGCGCGAGAGACACGGTCACCAATTGCTCTTCCTGCGGCGTGCGAATGACTTGTCGGCGCACCTGGTCGGCCACCGTCACTTCTAATAAGAAGGAGGAATTCTGGGGCAAGACGGCGGTCAGATGGTCGTTTGCATCGAAACGTTCATCCTTCGTCTTGCCAACCAAGACGACCTTTTCACCATCCAGCACACGGATCGCTGCCGCTTGGCGTTCGCCCTGCGGTTGATCGAGTACGCGGAGCATGACGTACACGTTGCCATCAGGAAGTGGCTTCTTTTTTTCCGTATACCGATCGGTCACATTCACCGCAGACACGTAATCAATCCGACGATCCCACACGAAGGGAAACCGTTGCGGAGTCCGTCGAAAACTGACTGCATAAATGGCGTGCAAGGGATGATCGCGTTGCGCCGCGGCAGCTCGCCGCGTGAACCAGGCTCGATCCAGCTCGTTACCTGTCGGTTCGGCGGCACCGGTAAAGTGCCAACCGTCGTCCCAAACCTCGACCCAGGAGTGATTACCACTTTGATCCGACCACAACGGGGTTCCGACGAATCGCGCAGGGACCCCCACCGCGCGACAGGCATCTACCAGAATCACCGCCAAACCGGTACATGACGCCAGTCCTGATTTGATGGACTCGTAGGGACTCTGATCTGCTTTCGCGCGTTTGGTCGAATATTTGACACTCAACCGCCGAAAGACTTCGCGATTGAGAATGGCCGCTGCCTCACTGGGCGTCTTTGCGTCTTCGACCAGGACATGGAAACGTTCGTGAAAATCTTTCCGCCAAGCATCCCGTCGCTCGTTGATATTCGCATAGGGCAACACGTAGTTAAAGAAGATCTCGTCACTGACCTGGTCTTTCCAAGGTGCTTGTTGCCGGGCAGCATAAGCCAAACGCACATTTTCCAGCAGGAACTTGGCCTTCAGGCTGGTCACGTCGCGAGGCGGCATGTGAGCAATCAGAAAACGCATCCCGGGGCGTTGGGAGGCTGGCACCTGGGCCAGAGCCGCTTCCAATTCACCCCGGTTTTCACCAGCCGCCGCCAGCGCTTGCTCGACGAGCGGCGTCAGGTCAGCAGCCTGAGAAGTGCTGGCGAGATGAATTCCACTGACAAAGATCAATAGCAGGCATCCGGATCGCATGGTCCTCTCCTGTGTCGTCGCGAAGTTAACCGAAGGTTTGATTTTATGCCAAGCGGCACGGCGTGCGGAGTGGTGTGCGCACATTCTTCCGCACAAACCTCTGCGGGGAAGCGATGCGACCGGCCGGCACATGCTGGCGTCCGATGCGGACCGCAGAGCGAAAATCGCCAGCAAGGCGACAACATGGTATGCTAACGGCTCCTCACATTCCCCACCCACTCTCCCCTTGCACAGGATTTGCTCCCATGCAGCACACACGTGCTCCATTTGCCGCCCTGCTCCTGCTCGCCCTGAACACGTCACTTTCGGCTGAGGACTGGCCCGGCTGGCGCGGCCCCCGGGGCGACGGCACGAGCCAGGAGAAGATTGCCACGCAGTGGGATGGCACCAACGGCCACAATATCACCTGGAAAGTACCGATTGCCGGTTGGGGACATTCTTCTCCCATCGTCTGGCAAGATCGGATTTTCGTCGTCTCCTGCCTGGAGGAAGAAAACAAGCGAGTGCTCGTCTGCCTCGACCGAAAAACAGGCCAGCAGCGGTGGCAGAAATCGGTACTGAATGCCAAGTTGGAACGGCGGCACAGCTTGAATAGCTACGCCTCGGGCACCCCGGTGACCGACGGCCAACGGGTCTATGTCACCTTCCTGGAAGCAGATGACTTCAGCGATGCCAACACGCGGACCCCGGGCAATATGGTGGTGGCCGCCTACGACTTTGACGGCAACGCACTTTGGCTGGTGCGTCCCGGTCGCTTCGCCAGTCGCCACGGATACTGCAGTTCGCCCATTCTGTTCGACGACAAAGTCATTGTGAACGGTGACCACGACGGCGACTCGTATATCGTGGCCCTCGACCGTGAAACCGGTAAGACACACTGGCGCGTCAAACGCAAACACAACACACGCAGTTACGTGACCCCCTTGATCCGTGAAATCAATGGGCGCACGCAGATGGTCCTGTCAGGCAGCAAATCAATCGCCAGCTACGACCCGCACGACGGCTCGATGCATTGGGAGATTGACGGTCCGACAGAACAATTTGTGGCCTCAATGGTCTACGATGGCAACCTGTTCTTCATGACTGCCGGGTTCCCCACCCATCATGTGATGGGTATTCGCCCGGGCGGATCGGGCAATGTCACCGAGAGTCACGTGCAATGGCATGAGAAATCGGCCAAGTGTTACGTGCCTTCACCGGTTGTGTCTGGCCAATACCTCTTCATCGCGGACGATCGCGGCACAGCCAATTGCTTTGACACCGCTTCCGGAAAGCAGCTGTGGAAGGAACGCTTGGGCAAGCATTACAGCGCATCGCTGGTGACCTCCCAAGGTCTGGTTTACTTCCTGGCCGACGACGGTGTGATGAAGGTCGTGCGCCCCGGCCCGGAACTCGAAGTGGTGGCCGAGAACCCGCTGGGCGAGAACTGCTACGCCTCGCCAGCCATTGCCAACGGCCAGATTTTTCTGCGTGGTGAAAAACATCTGTACTGCATCAGTGCAGATCAACCTTAGCCGTGACTTGAGGGCGGCCTGGGCGCATTGCCCGGACAGCGGTTTACCTAACCGGACCAATCGTTACATCCACTTGAACCGACCCGGACGACTCTGCTTTTCGTCACAGCTAGCGATTTCACTCGCTTGATTGCTACCAAATCGCGATAAACAGTATTGCATCAGGGTGATGAGGGAAAGTTGCCCTGTTCAGACAAGCCGTGTCCAAGTGGGGTTGGGCGGTGAGTCTATGCAGTGTCTTTGGANTCGGAACAGGATGTTCGCGTGGCGGTGCGATTAGCGTAAGCGAGTTTGCTTCTCTCGTGATTGCTGGGTAATCCGCGTTGCTCCACCACGTTGAGCCACCGAACATCCTGTCCCGACCAAGACCTCTTTCTTTGCTGGCGACCTGGATCGCCCTTCACGCCACCTCGGGCAACACCGCGACAAAAATTGCAGTGCCCCCGTCCGAGCAGATTCCCACAGACGCATCTGCGGACAAGTGATCAGGAAGCAGTCGACGGTCGAGTGACTACGGGAACCTGCTTCAAGATGCGAGCGGACAGCAATGGGCCTGTAACAGATACTCTGTCACGGCCAGCCAGTCCTCACCGGCAACCGGGGCGACATCGGTTTCATAAAAATGCAAGGCTTGGTCCCGCAATTCCTCGTCGAAACTAAATCGCTCGTAGAGGTAATCAGGGACGCTCGTTTGCGACATGGCAAGCACGGCTAACAGGCGACTGGCAAGACCGACGTCCCAACCAATGACCGCCTTTTTTAAGGCACGGAAGATGTCTGCTTCTGCGCGTCCCGCATCGCAACCGTACTGGACCAGTGCTAGGGCTGCAGCGTGCGACACGGTCGAGTCGTCATCCACGATCAGCGGTGCGAGCGTGGCGACCGCGTCTGCCGGTTCCACGGGCAATCGACCAACCGCCAGCGCAGTCGCAACCCGCACCTGCCAACGTCTGTCGTCAACCAAACGCGTGAGTTGACGATGGGTTTCCTGGTCCGTCCCACCGATCTTACCGAGTGCCTTGGCCGCTGCCGCCCGTACTTCAAAGTGGCGATGCTGCAACAGAGGCAGGATTTCCGAGAGCACATCCCGAGCCTCTTCCCCTCGCTCTGCCAGCGCCCACAGGCAGCCAATCGAAGACGATGGCGAAGCATCGCGCAACCGAACCACCAAAGTCGAGGCATTGGCTGAAAAGAAAGGATTTGATTCTAACGGCTGAAACAGCGAATCTCCGGTCCGCCGCAAGTAGCGACCACCGCGCTGGAAGGTCAGCGCTGCATCTGGTCGTAACCCTGCGGCCCACGGTGCCGAGGTCTCCCCGCGAGCCCAGGCGTAGAGCGCGCACGCATATCCCAGTACGCCCGAATTCAGATACCCNTGNCNGCTCAGCAACACGGCTCCCTCCCGCCGCTGCTCCTCGACCGTGGTGTTCGCCACGAACAAACCACAGCCACAAAATACCGGCAGCAGGTCGATCACGCTGTCTTGATCAGGCTCGTCCTGCCGCAACCGCTCGCCCCTCAACAGAATCTCGTGCGCCAATTGATTCGCTAACGTCGCCACGACGGACAACGGTTCCTCCAATTGATCAGGCCGAATGCTGATCAGACTGCGTGCCTCTCTCGGCACCCACGTGCCCACATGGTCCAACATCTCATCAAAGGCACCCACGCGCACTTCGCANGACTGNGGATCGACTTGCATCTGCCGACACACGATTTCGAAGCAAGCTTGCAAATCCAGTTCACCGCCACCGGGAACACAGCGTGCCAACACATCTTCAGGCAAGAGCACCTGACTGTTCAGCAAACGCTCTCCGCCTAACTGATCCCAGAGCCACTGCATGCGGATCTCGGCCCAGGCTTTTTCTCTGGCAAACATCGGGACGGAAGGTCGCAACCAGCCGAAGACCATCCGTATCCTTTCTCAGGGCGTTGGCTTACGATCCGTCGAGAGAAAGGAAGCCTTACTTCTTGCTCCAGTCGCGACGCTGACGCGAACTGGGAATATTCATGCGTTGACGATACTTGGTAATCGTCCGTCGCGCGACTTTAAAGCCTGCGGCCTTCATCAGTTCGACCAAGGCATCGTCACTGTGCGGCTTCGTCTTGTCTTCGTTATCGACCAGTTCCTGCAACTTCAAGCGAATTCGGTCCCAGGCAACATCCTCGCCCTGGTCACTCACCGTCCCGCCAACGAAAAAGCGACGCAAGGCAAAAATACCNCGCGGCGTCTGCATCCATTTGTCATCCACCGCGCGACTGACCGTGGTTACGTGCACNCCCACTTGATCGGCGATCTGCTGCATCTTCAGCGGCTGAATATGCTCTGGTCCGTCATCGAGAAACTGTTGTTGATAATCGACAATCGCCTGGGCCACGCGGGTCAAGGTACTGCGACGTTGCTCGATCGACTCAATCAACCACTGGGCTGAATTGATCTTGCGCTTGATGAATTCTTTCTCTTCCGGCGTCGCGGTCCCGTTACGAATACGATCGCGATAATACTTGCTGATCCGCAATCGCGGCGTGCGTTCGTCTTCGAGCACCACTTTGTATTTGCCATCTTCGCCACGTTCGACAAAGACATCCGGAGTCACACTCGGTGCCCGCACTTCGGCAAACTTCGCCGCCGGCTTGGGATTCAGCTTGCGCAACTGCTCCCAAACGTCTTGAATTTCACCGATCGAATACCCTGTCTTCTTTTCGATCAGTGGTAAGCGGTTATCGCGGAGATCTTCCAAATGCGTCCCGATAAGCGTTTGCAGCTCTTCGAAGTAGTCCATATCCGGAGTCAACTGCAACAGCAGGCATTCGCGTAAATCGCGTGCGGCAATGCCTGGAGGATCGAGNGATTGCACGATCTCCAAGGCGTCTTCGGCCAGCGCCTGATCCTCGGCCGTCGCGCTGATGGGAAGCAGATCCGAAAGGCTCGTTTTCAAATACCCGCCATCGGTTGCATCGAGCGCAGAAATGATTCGCTCACACATCCGCAACAACTGAGGCTCGAGTTCCAGTTCGTGTAACTGCTCCAACAAATAGTCGTTCAAGGACTGGGGTCGCGATTCGGCATTTGCCATCACATCGTGCTTGCGATCGCTCACCTCTTCCATGCGGTTGGAAGACATTCGCGGTGATTCATCAAAGTAATCCGGAACTTCGCGATCCAAATCCAACAGGCGTTCGAAGTCGTCCGTATTATCGGCGTCATCCACCACCAGCTCTTTTTCTGCTTCGGCTGGGGCATCCGGATTCTCACGTTCGCTGGTTTCCTCAGGCAACGCAGGATCCTGTTCCTGCAACTCCAACAGCGGATTCTCGTTCAATTCCTGCTCAATACGCTCTTGCAACGCCAACAACGGCAACTGCAGAATCTCCATCGACTGAATCATGCGAGGAGCAAGCTTCTGCGTTTGCGTTTGTGTCAGTTGTGGTGAAAGCGAAAGCCGCATGTTTAGAAGTCCTGTCTGCCCGAAAGCGCGTCGGCAAGGATCTCTTTGTTGGTGAATTCCAGGATACTACCGGTGGTGATACCACGTGCCAGACGCGTCATCTTCAGCGGTTGTTCTGCAAGCAAGTTTGAAATGTGCAGCGCCGTGCCATCTCCTTCGACTGTTGGATTGGTCGCCATAATCAACTCGCGAAAGGAACCAGCCTTAACGCGATCGACCAACGCCTGAATGGTCAGCTGATCGGGCCCGATGCCGTCCAAAGGCGCGATCCGACCAAGTAATACATGATAAACTCCACGAAATCCGGACTGTTCGAGCGACATCAAATCACGGGGCTGTTCGACCACGCAAATGAGCCCTTGATCTCGATTCTGATCAAGACAAATATTACAGAGCTCTGCCTCCGACAAGTTGTAGCAGCGAGCACAATACCGCACGTTTTCTCGGACATCACGAATCGCATCCGAGAGCGCCAGCGCCTCGCCTTTGTTCACTCGCAAAATGTGATAGGCAAGTCGCTCGGCCGATTTTTTCCCTACGCCAGGCAACTTGGCTAGTTGTTCAATCACATTCGCAACCGAGTCGGTTAACTGCGTCATCGCTCAGCTCGCACCCCCGGTCAACTGCGACAGCGCGTCGTCCAACCCAGGCAAATCCATCCCGCCGGTCATCGCTTTCATCCCCTCGGCATGCAGAGCCTTGGCTTTCGCGGAGGCCTGATTGACTGCTGCAGGCACCAGATCCTCAATCATCTCGCCATCTGCTTTGGCAACCAACGTGGGGTCGATTTTCAACCGCAGCACTTCGCCGTGCCCGTTCATTTCCACTTCGACCAAACCGGCACCGGCCGTGCCAATCACGCGCTGCTGCTTGAGCTGCTCCTGCATTTCCTGCATTTTGCCACCCATTTCCTGCGCTTGCTTCATCAGCGTCGCGATATTCCCCAAGCCCTTGAGCATGTTCCTTGCTCCTCTCTGTTCGACTGGCAGAGGCCTGGCGACTCACATGCTCAGCCCTCTTGATTCGTTCGTTTCGGCTCCGTGACGTTGGCGACTTCGCAATCAAACAGCTCGATCGCCTTCTCGACCAGCGGATGGGATTCTGCTTCGCGAATACGCTGGACGCGCGTCTTCACCGGCTTGCGTTGTGGCCTTTCGACCGCTCCACCACCAGCGATTTCAAAGTCTAATCGCATCGTTCGGCCGGCAACCCGCGACAACGCCGCTTCAATACGAGCACGCTGCTGCGGACGCTCACAGGAGTCCTTGCTGAAACTATACCTTGCTCCAAAGGTCACGACCAGTCGATTTGGCGCGGAAATTGCTACGCCAGAGGCTTTGCGAGCGTGATCTGCTGTCATATCTTCAAGGCTGGCAAGCGTTTGCTTCCACAACTCGCTAGCAGACTGGGTCCCCTGCGGACGATCGGGGGGCGCCGCTGCCGCCACAGGAGCGGGCTCCTCAGCAGCTGCCTGGGGAACTAATTCAGTTTTTTTTTGCGCCGCTCGGGGCTGAGGACTCGATGGCCGACTCGGCGCCGGCGCGGCAGCTGGGCCGCGCGGTGCCGGAGCAGTAGCCTGCCCCTGCTGAACCGCTTGGATCACCGCAGTCAGATCGTCCAGATTCTCCAGGCTGCAGATCCGCACCAAGGCGACCTCCACCAGGGTCCGCGCGTGCACGCTTTGACGGAGTCGCACCAAGGTTTGATCCAAAATCTGCGCGATCGCCAGAATGGTTTCCAGCCCCAAAGCTTTGCCACCCTCGACCAACTGTGCATGATCGGCCGGACTGCAATGGCGCATCAGTTCCGGATCGCACCCCGCGACCGCGGTCATCATATCGCGAAAATAGCCCAGTAGCTGTTCTGCCAGCTGCCCCACATCAACCCCTTCCTGCACCGACAGGTCCAACTTGGCCAGTGCCCCGGCCGCGTCGTGCTCGAGCAGGCAGCCTACCATTTCGGCCAGACGATGACTCCGCGCCGTGCCCAGCATCACGTGAACATCTTCTACCGTCACCGCCTCAGTGCAAAACGATAGCAGTTGCTCCAGCAACGATTGGCTGTCACGCATCGAACCGGCCGCCCGACGGGCCAGCAAGCGAAGCGCCTCCTCTTCAGCGGTCACGCCTTCCTCGCCCACGATGTAACGCAACCGGTCAATGATCGAATCCATCTCAACCGGCGGGAAGTCAAATCGCTGACAGCGGGATAAGACCGTAATCGGGATCTTCTCCGGATCGGTCGTACAGAATATAAATTTGACGTGTTCCGGTGGCTCCTCCAACGTCTTCAGCAAAGCATTGAAGGCCGGGCTGGTCAGCATGTGCACTTCGTCAATGATGTAAATCTTGAATCGCGATCGACTCGGCCGAATACTGACATTCGAGCGTAGCTGGCGAATCTCATCGATTCCCCGATTACTCGCGCCGTCAATCTCGATCACATCCACATCTTCTCCGCCAGCGATCGCGTCACAGATATCGCATTGATCACAGGGAGTCGGAGAGGGCCCGGTCGAGCAGTTCAGGGCCTTGGCAAGAATCCGAGCCGTGGAGGTCTTCCCCACCCCGCGCGCGCCCGTGAACAGATAGGCATGCCCGACACGATTCGTCGCGATGGCGTTACAGAGGGCCTGCGAAACCTGGTTTTGGCCAACAAGATCAGCGAATGTGCCGGGGCGGTAACGTCGCGCAACCACCACATACTCACCGCTCGATGCTGCCGAATCACTTGTCGCTTGCTCAGGATCTACCATGGCCGGTCCGTCCGCTGGGTTACAGAGTCAACTCACGTTATCCAACAGAAATGGACGGGAAGCAAGATGGTGACTCGTCTGGTTCTCTCTCAGCACAGGGTGATTCGGCTGCTGGCCAGGGAAATCAGCCTGCACGTCCTGGCCGCGCAGCCCCTCAAGGTTCGCTTGAAACCGCCGTTTCCTCGTCACTTTCCGCCTCCGCTTGCCCCGAACAGAGCGGGGACGGATTGGTGCACGCATCACAGATCGTCCGGCCCTGNGAATCTTTCATCCCGGCCAGCCCACCACAGCTTCCCTGGAGTCGCTTCCCCTGGACCAAGACCCCAACCGACATGGCAACAATCACCAATCCGAACACCAGGATGGCCACCAGGATGGTGGGCACCAACTGCCCCTCCTCTTCTGCAACAGGCGCCGTGGCCGTCCACTCAGGCATATCGAAATGGCTGGACTGGCCGCGCAGCACCCCTTCGTCGGTTCGGGAGAGGAACAGCGCGGCCACTTGATTCGCTTCACACCAGTCCTGGCCAGCAGCGGGACCCAACACCATCAAGGCGGTGGCAAGCGCGTCAGCCTCAGCACAACGTTCGGTTGTGACCGTGACCCCGGACGCAGGATGCGAGACGGGACGACCCGTGCGCGGGTCGATGGTGTGCGAGTAGAGCACGCCCTCGTGTTCAAAAAAATTCCGATAGTCCCCCGAGGAGGCGATCGCTGTGTTCCGGGCCGCCAGGATCAACTCGGGCTTACGCACATCGACCAGTGGTGACTCGATGGCAATCGACCAAGCCTCGCCGTTGGGCTTGGCGTCGCGAACGCGAACTTCGCCACCCACTTCGATCATGTAGCTCTGGATGCCGCCCCAGTCATTCAGCACGTGCCAGATGCGGTCAACCGCATACCCTTTGGCAATGGCCGAAAGATCAATCTGTAACCCTTCGACCTGCTTGCGAAGCCGGGGTGGCTTCAAGGAGACNTCCAGCTTGGTAAACCCCACACGTTCCAACACAGCNGCGATCTCCGCGTCCGTGGGCGGCCCAACATCTCCTTGCTCGCGCCGACGGGCAGCCGGCCCAAAGCCCCACAATTCCACCAGCGGGTTCACGGTGATGTCGAACGCACCCTCCGTCCGTGTAGAGATTTGCTGTGCCAACTGCACGACCTGAGCGGTCGCTCCAGATACCTCAAACCATTCGCCCGGGGCGGCTCGGTTGAAACGCGACACCTCGGAATCCGGCAGATAGGTCGACATCCGCGTATTGATCTCTTCCAGCTCTTCGACGATGGCCTCGCCGATGGCGTTACGATCTGTCGTCTTCGGCAGGAATGCTTTGACCGTGTAGGTCGTCCCCATGGTCTGCCCGGAAAGCGTTACTTCGCCGGACTCGGCTGAAGCCATCGATGACCAGGCGCCCAACAGAAACAGAGCGCAAGACAAGTAAGAGATCCGATGCATCAACATCAACACCTCCCGGTTTGCGGCGCCCCAACGCATCTTAATGAACGCTGCGGCAAAAATTCGGAGATCGTGTAACTAGCCGCCAAAATCGTCGTACGCGATGTTTTCAGGCTCCACACCGAGGCCATCCAGCATCTTGAAAACTGCTGCGTTCATCATCGGCGGACCGCAAATGTAATACTCGATGTCCTCAGGCGCAGGATGGTTTTTCAGGTAGTTGTCCAGCAGCACCTGGTGGATGAACCCNGTGTAGCCCGTCCAGTTATCCTCTGGCAGGGCATCGGACAAGGCAATGTTGAATTGGAAGTTCGGGAAATCACGCTCGATCGCCCGGAATTCGTCCACATAGAACAATTCGCGGAGGCTACGCCCACCATACCAGTAGGAAACTTTGCGATTCGTCTTCCGGCGNTTAAACAGTTCGTAGATATGGCTGCGNAACGGAGCCATTCCGGCCCCACCGCCGATGTAGACCATCTCGGCGTCCGTGTCTTTGATGAAGAATTCACCATACGGCCCTGAGATCGTGACTTCGTCTTCCGGCTTGCAGTTGAAAATGTAGGACGAGACCTTGCCGGGCGGGATCCCTTCTGGTGCGCGAGGAGGCGGAGAAGCGACCCGCACATTCAACATGATGATGCCCTCTTCGCCGGGGTAATTGGCCATGGAATAGGCACGAATCACCGGTTCGTCGACTTTCGATTTGTAGCGCCAAATATCGAACTTGTCCCAGTCCTCGTGGTATTCCTCCTCGATGTCGAAGTTCTTGTACTCCAACTCGTGCGGAGGCACTTCGATCTGGATATATCCTCCCGGCTTGAAGCCCACCTCTTCCCCTTCAGGAAGACTCAGGACGAATTCTTTGATNAAGGTCGCCACGTTNTGATTCGACTTAACCTTGCACTTCCACTTCTTGGTTTCAAATGCCTCGTCCGGCACCTCCACCTGCATGTCCTGTTTCACCGCGACCTGGCAGGAGAGTCGGCAACCTTCCCGTGCCTCGCGTTTATTGATGTGCGAACGCTCGGTGGGCAGGATATCGCCACCCCCCTCGTGCACTTTGACCAGACACTGAGCACACGTCCCGCCTCCGCCACATGCGGACGAGACAAAAATCCCCTGGTCGGCGAGTGCTCCGAGAAGCTTGCCACCGGCAGGAACTTGGATCGTCTTTTGTTCGTTGACCGTGATCGCGACGTTCCCGGATGCCACCAGCTTGGCTTTGGCCGCCAGGATGACGCCGACCAACGCGAGAACAACGACCGTGAACATCGTCACACCGAGTGCGATTTCGATAATTCCCATGATGTTTCCCTATCCCCAAACTTCAATCTGTGGGGTGAGTGTTACCGGTTCAGCGACCCGCGACGATGGAACCATGCGGGACTTCNTCTCCGTGATGAACACCGTCTCGAAGCGTACTATTTTTCCCAGAGCTACATCCCGCCAAATGACATGAAGGCCAAGGCCATGAGCCCAACAACGATGAACGTAATGCCGAGGCCTCGCAGACCTTTCGGAACGTCACTGTATTTCATTTTTTCCCGAATGCCCGCCAGCGCGATGATCGCCATCGCCCAACCGACGCCCGCNCCNATTCCGTAGACACAGCTTTGGGCAAAGTTGTAATCACGCTCCACCATGAACAACGAGCCACCNAAGATCGCGCAGTTCACAGTNATTAANGGCAAGAAGATCCCTAAGGCGTTGTAGAGCGGTGGGAAGTAACGATCGAGCGCCATCTCCAGGATTTGCACGATCGCCGCAATCACGCCGATATAGCTGATTAACCCCAAAAAGGAGAGGTCCACGTTAGACAAACTGCCGCTCATCCAACTCAGTGCACCCGGCTTCAGCAGATAAGTGTAAAGCAGGTTGTTGACGGGAATGGTGATCCCCATGACGACGATCACAGCGATGCCCAGTCCGGTCGCTGTCTTCACGTTCTTCGACACGGCCAAAAACGTGCACATGCCGAGAAAAAAGGCCAGAGCGAGNTTCTCGCTGAAGACCGACTTGAGAAAAATTCCTGTGTATTCCATCGTCTCNATATCCGCTGACTCGTGTTAATTCTCGGCTTCCATTTGATCTGGCTTCCAGGTCCNCAACACCCAGATCGAGAGGCCNATGATAAAGAAAGCGCTGGGCGGCAAAAGCATCAAACCGTTCGGAACGTACCAGCCCATCTCGGCCTGCCCCGTCACCTCATTGACTTGCACCACCTCGTTGACCGTAGGAAACAGCTTGTAGCCAAACAGACTGCCCGAACCGAACAACTCGCGGAAGAAGCCGACCACAATCAAGATCACGCTGTAACCTAGTCCGTTACCGAGACCATCCAACATGCTCCAACTGGGCTTGTTCTTCATGGCAAACGCTTCGGCCCGACCCATCACAATGCAGTTCGTGATAATCAATCCAACAAATACCGACATGGTGCGACTGATCTCAAAGGCAAACGCCCGCAACACCTGATCCACCACGATCACCAATGACGCAATGATCGTCATCTGCACGATGATCCGAATGCTGCTGGGAACAAACTGGCGAATCAAACTGACTGCGGCGTTCGAAAGGATCAGTACGACAATCACCGCCAANCACATGGTGATCGCCGTATCCAACTTCGTGGTCACAGCCAGCGCCGAACAAATCCCCAAAACCTGTAAGGCGATCGGGTTATTGTTGAAAACAGGACCTGTCACCAGGTCTTTTATTTTTGGGTCAGCCATCTCGTGGTCACTCGATGTTCGCGAGGAATTTGCCGAAACCTTCGTCCGACATCCAATACTGAATCGTGTTGGTTACACCATTACTGGTGATCGTTGCCCCAGAGAGGCCGTCGACCTCAAACTCCGACTTCGCAACGCCTTTGATCACGGCAAGCTGAACCTCGCCACCGTCGTTGCGAACCCGTTTGCCCTGCCACTTCTCTTTCCATGCCGGGTTGTCGACTTCACCGCCCAGNCCCGGGGTCTCCGCATGCGAGTAGAAGGTGAGTCCCGCGATTTGATTCAACTTATCGCTCGCATCGCGTTCGACGGCCACAAAGCCATACAGAGTCGACCACAGCCCCTTGCCGTAAATCGGCAACACCACCAGCTGGGTTTTTCCGTCCTTATTGATCAGATAGACGCGACTGTAACGCTCGCGTCGCGCGATGCTCGTCAGCCCCGTCGCTTCAGTACTCTTCTCTGGATCTTTCGATGCCGCACGCTGGTCATAGTTCTCCAACGTGATTTCACTATCAACGGCAGGCTCACCCGTATCCAGGTCGATCAACTCGACCGTAATGTTATCTTCATAGGTGGCGTTGATTTGTTCCGCACTGACCGACTCGCCTTCCTTGATCAAACCGGCGGCGAGCAGGATGTTCTTCTTTTCGAACTCTGCTTTCTTGACCTGTTGAATTGGTCGCAATCCGACTGCGGCACCGGAAACGATGACAGAACAGACCACGCACAGGATCGCTGCCACGGTAAACGTGCCTCCAATACTATCACGCTGCATAACGGGCCTTCCTGCGTTTCACGTTGGCTTGAATCACAAAGTAGTCGATCACCGGTGCCATCACGTTGCCAAACAGGATGGCCAGCATGATGCCCTCCGGAAATGCCGGGTTAATCACACGGATCAACACGGTGAGCACACCGATCAAGATCCCATAAGCCCACTGACCGGACTGCGTCATCGCGGCCGACACAGGATCGGTCGCCATGAACACGGTGCCAAAGGCAAAGCCTCCCAGCACCAAATGCCAGTGCGGCCCTAAGGCAACCAGAGGTGTCGTGGTTTCCGGTGACAAGACACCGACCAACCAGAACGGTGTGGACATCAACACCATGCCCAACACCACACTCAACATGATCCGCCAGGAGCCAATTCCCGTGCTGATCAGCACGACCGCTCCCAGCACACACGCCAGTGCGGAAGTCTCGCCCATGGAACCCTGCATGAAGCCACTAAACGCCGTCAACCAATCACTGAGCGAGGTCANGTCAAACGTGCCGATACCCTCTCCGGGAGTGGCAACCGCCAATTCACCTAGCGGGGTGGCCGCACTGTACCCATCCACAGGCTTGACCGCCGTCCAGACCGAGTCACCTGAAATCTGCGCCGGGTAAGCGAAATACAGGAACGCTCGAGCCGTCAGCGCCGGGTTCAAGAAGTTCTTGCCCGTGCCGCCAAACACCTCCTTGCCCAGAACGACACCAAAGCTGATGCCGATCGCCACCTGCCATAACGGAATGGTCGGAGGCAAGGTCAGTGGAAACAACATGCCCGTAACCAGAAAGCCTTCATTGATCTCGTGCTTGCGGACTGTCGAAAAAAGCAGNTCCCACAAACCGCCAACGGTCATCGTGATGATGTAAGCAGGGAGAAAATAAAGTCCCCCNAGGATGCAACATGCGATCACATTGTCAGGGCTGTTCCCAACTCCCAAGGCGTCAATCACACCTTGACGCCACTCGGAAAACGGAGGATAGCCCTGCTCCATCGCCAGATTGGCTTGCAAACCCGTGTTGTAGAACGCCATCAGGATGCAGGGCCCCAAGGCCAACACCACCATCGACATCATCCGCTTCAAATCGAGTGAATCGCGGATAAACGCCCCTGACTTGGCCGTCTCGCCGGGAGTGTAGAGAAACGTGTCAGCCGCTTCATACAGCGGGTACAACAGCTTCAACCGACCTTCCGTAAAGTGCGGCTCGAGGCGATCAAGCATGCTACGAAGAAACTTCATGCAGAGCTAACCTTCACGTTCAATGTGTGTCAACGTTTGTCGCAGCAAGGGTCCGTATTCGTTCTTTCCAGGACAGACGAAGGTGCACAGCGAGAGATCTTCTTCGTCCAATTCCAGGCACCCCAACTGTTGCGCCGTATCCGAGTCTTGTACCAACAGCGCCTTGAGTAGAGGCGTGGCAATGATATCCAACGGCATCACTTTCTCGTACATGCCAATCGGGACGACCGCACGCACACTGCCTTCGGTCGACGTCGTGAAAGATTTCGTCCCACCGGTCAAACCAGTCAGCGCCGAGGCGAACGCGCGGGTGATCGAGAATTTGTCGAAGCCAGGTAACATCCAACCGATGAATTCCCGGTCCGCACCCTCATGTAACTGAGTTACTTGCCAGTGATATCTGCCTAGATAATTGGTCGGAGCGACACTCGTCCGGCCCGAAAGAACCGAACCAGAGATTGTGCGGACGGACGGTCCATCGGCAGCAGCGGACGACTCCTTGTCTGGATCGTCCGAAGTGGGCTGAGACACCGTGTTGGCCGTCAGTTCCTCCAACGATGCCCCCAGACGCGTCTTGATCAATTGAGGCTCCGCGACCGCCGGGCCTGCCAGCGAAATGATCCGCTCGGGCATCAATTTNCCCGTCAGGAACAGATGCCCGATCGCCACAACTTCCTGATAATTGATGTGCCATACCGTCTTTGACTCGTTGACCGGGTCCAACACATGGATGTGGGTGCCCGGCAAGCCCGCTGGATGCGGCCCGTCAAAAGCGACGTCGGTGACCGACGCATCTTCGCGACCAGGAATCTTGACGTTACGCTCCCGACACAGATACACCGCGCCGTCAGTCAAGGTACTGATCGCTTGTAAACCATGAACGAAATACCGTTCGTAATCCGGCTGCTCCAACACCACCAGCGGGTCGGCCGCGAGTGGATTGGTGTCCATCGCCGTTACAAAAATCGACTTCGGTTGCCCGTCGACCGACGGGACCTTGCTGTAAGGTCGCGTGCGGAATGCAACCCACATGCCGGAAGCCACTAACTGGTCCACCACCACTTGTCGCTCGAGATTCCTCAGGAAGTGGTCGTCGTACTTAGTAAAGGTCTCCTCGTCACCATCCGAAACCTCAATCACTACCGACTCGAACTTCCGCTTCTCACCGCGGTTAATCGCGGCCACTTTGCCGGCAGCCGGAGAAGTGTAAAGCACACCTGGCGTCTTCTTGTCCTCAAACAAGGGTTGCCCAAGCTTGACCGTCTCACCCTCACGAACCAACATCGTTGGCTTCATGCCGATGTAATCGTCGCCCAGCAACGCCACCTTGCGAACGGCCGGACCGTCACTGATCGCTTGCTTGGGAGCACCCGAGATCGGCACATCCAGCCCGAGTTGAATTGTTGGCACATAGTCTGTCATGAACGTTGCTTTTCCATGGAATCGGGTACAAACCGAACGGTCGTTGGCCCCGGGGGGATCGGGTCACGACGTCATCCCAGTCGTAGATTTCCGTTAGCACGCCCCGCCTCGAACGCCCAAAGACCACTTTGTGAATTTTTTCACAATGTTTCAGGCGTCCAAAGCCAGCGAGGCGTTCGCTGGCATGGATCAGGCATCTTAGCCTGTCTGGCAACATTCTATCGGCGTAAATTCGATCCGCAAGCCCAAAAGCAAGTCACCTGCTCTCGGTAAGTTACGCGCGCTGCGAAACCCGCCACGAAGCGGGAAAGGCGGCCTTCCGACAGACAATCCCCTAAGCAGCCAGATCTTCCTGCGACGCTCGGCAAGGGAGCCTTTAGCCCCGCAAACCAACTCACCACACCGNACTCTGGCCACTCACCTACCGTCCGTCGGCGCAGAGGGTCTGTAACGATCGTGGGGGGAGCATCTGCCCGCTGCGAGGGCGCTCGGAAAAGACCACCAGCACAGCCAAGAAACCACCTTGGCNNNNCTGCTCGGCACCATCCATAAGCTATGGTTCCAGAGTGAGCTTCGCCCGTTTCCAGGACAAACTTATGACCCGTTCCCAGATTGCTGCCAGTCAAAAAGNCCGACGTTTAATGCGTTTTCGCTTGCCGTTGCTCTTCGGTTTCCTGCTCAACCTGCTGGTTGTCTGCTGGATTCCTTGTGCTCAACTCGCCCGAACTCCGCGGGCCGTCGCCAAGGAAGCGCCGCGCAAGGAACCGCAGCCGACCCTGATCTCGGAAGTTCCGTCAGACGCCGATAGGGAACAAGCCACCACCGCGGTTCTGGACAGCGCAGCGACGACCGCACTAGAGCAAATACTCCAAGACAACTCACTCACTTCGACAGAAACGTCTGAGGGCGTGGAAACACCGGAACGGGCCCTTCCCGTATCGCTCGCCCCGGACTTAACCGGCGCATTTACGGACGTTTACGCCGTGACCACCGAATCTCCCGAAAAGACGACGGAACCAGCCGCGCTGACCGGCGAGCCAGTACTGCCNACTTTCGAACCGATCCTCCAGGCACCGGTGCTGGTCGAATCCCTGGAACCCGAGTTACTGGCCAGTCTGACGACCGCACCTGGTCCCTCACCCCAGAGCCTGATCACGGACGAACCTACCTCCACGGACGAAGTCACCTCCTATCTTGAGCTGTTTGCCATTGCGGACGACACCAGCCTGGAACAGCTCGGGCAGGAGCAAACCGTTGCGACCCCTGAAATCGCGGCGGACGAAGTCCTCATCAGAAATCCCCTGGAAACCAACGGTGCTGTGCACTTTTTAGTCCAAGACGAAGTGGTCACACTCCAGCCAGGAGAATCCTATCGAAGCCGACTGGCCGAGCAGGAGTTGCTGCTGCAATTCCACCGCGGCAGCAGCTTTGGCAATGCAAAGCAACAGCTCACACCTGGGTTATTCGAATTCCAAGTCAGCCCGGAAACCGGCTGGCGGTTACAGTCACCCGGCGGTCTCGAAACGCAGCCATAGGCTCGCACCGCGTGCTGCGGTAACCCGCGTCACTTGGCCAGCTGAAACGCCAATTCAGCATGGCCACTTTTCTCCCCTTTCGCGTCCTCGACCTGCACTTGCAGACGGTAGTCGCCGGGGGGAAGTTGCGGCAAGTAGATCAGGTACGCGATGAAGTAATCGCGTCTTTTGACCATGCACGTCTGCCGATCGGTCGGCAACTTCTGGGTCATCACCCGCTGCCCCTCGGAGTCAAGCACATCGTATTGCACGCGAAATTCGGTATCGAACCCGTGTTTCGTTTCCTGCGCTACAAAGTGATCGACCTCCAGATACAGCACGGCCTCTTGCCCCGGCCGGAAGGTCATTTGTGGGAATTTGCGATAATGCCCGAAACGGGTCACCTCGGTACATAAGCTTAAATGTTTCACAGCCAGATCCGCCGCGGCATGCAACTGAAACGCAGAGCTCGTCGCCAAGTCGACCGTCTTGTTAATCACGGCCGATTCGTCCTCGGCCTCCTCATCAACGAGCATTTCCAGGACTTGCATCTGCTGCTCAAAGTACTCGCGAACGGCAGGTGACGTTTTCTCACCAACCTGCTTGGCAGCCAGTTCCAGCAGTTGCAAACGCAGTTGCTGAACGGACATCGCATGCTCATCTAACGGGCTCTCCTCTACCTCGGCACGCAACGACGCAATGGTTTCATTGAGCAGTTGCTGCGAGTCACTGACGGGCGTGTCGGTTTGGCTGAGCACCTCGGCGTCCGGCGTTTGGGGCGCGTCGGCTTCTGCTGCCGGCCCGTCCTCGTCAGACGTTTCCTCATTTGTTATCGCGACCGTCTCGGGGTCTGCTGCTGCCTCATCCTGCGTTGCTTCAGCGGCAACCTGCTCTTCCGAGGCTGGTGTTTCTTCGACTGCCGGTTCGGCCTGCTCCGCTGCGGCACTGGCCTGTTCGGCTCCCGCAGGCTCGGGAGTTGTCGCCTCTACCTCAGCCTCTGCTGGCGGAGCGTCCGTGCCGGCCTCTGCCGGGGCTTCTTCGGCAGCCACGTCTTCCAATGCATTCGCTTGTAAGACCAACGCAGCGGGGACTTCATTCGGGGGCGCAAGATCGACTGGCGGGCAAACTTCAGCTGAAGCCTCCGTGGAAGTCGTTGCGGCAGCAGCCTCTGCCGGCGCAGCACTGGCTTCGTCCTCCACTTTCACCCCGGTCCCAACCGCACGATCGGCACTCAATGACTGTGCATCCGCTGACTCACCCTCAGAAGCATCATTCGACTCCGCAGCAGCCTGATCGCCTTGCTCCGCAACCTCTTCCAACGGCACGGGCACCGGGTGTTCCTCATCAAACACCTTGGTCTTCACGTAACGGCCATTCGTTTCGGGACGCCCGCTTTCCAGGCCAACTCCGAGCAACCGATAAAGGCCCTGGCGATCGGAATCGGCAGAACTCCCTGGTTGCCTGAGCGTAAAACATCCCGTCAGGCACAGCGTCATCAGCAGGACCGGCAGTCCCGAATACATCAAACTTTGTTTTGGGCGGTGAACCATAGCAACTTCCATGTTGCGCGACGCAGAATCGCTCATTGCCCGGCAGGTTGGTATCCCGATCAGGGTGGGGCAAATTTTGGATGAGGGAAANTAACGAAAGAGCCGCTGNCAGACTAGGCTGATTTTTTTGCCGTCGCCGTCGCNGCTAGCTACCNCATCGGCAGNGGCGGANAACCGCCGCACTAGTCCNCTGAAGCTTGCTCAGCNNCCTGACTTTCAGCAGCCGCCATCACCTCAGCAACTTCGCGCCGACTGGTCCAGTACACCACCGCGCCGACGACCGCGACAGCAATCGTGATCATGCGGTAAACCAGGGCCACGAGCAGCCCCCAGGTCTCCGCGCCCTCTCCCGACGAGATTTGGCCGTAGAGGTAGTCCATCGCTGCTTCCATCGTGCCTAACCCGGCGGGCGTCAACGGCAGCGCCCCAGCCACCATGGACAGGGGAACGATCACAAAGTGCTCGGATAACGTGGCGGGCGTCGGCACGGTCGAATTGGCGATCAAATGCAGTGAGAACACCACCAAGCAGTGAATCAACAGGCTCATCCCAGCAATTGCGACCAGCGTCATTGGTCGCCGACGGTACATCCTCACCGCCGTGATCACGCGTTCGAGCAAGGGCCCCACCTTCGGCAGATTACCGAGTCGTTGCGTGACGGCACCGTTGGTCACACCGGGCAGCAGCACGACCAAAATCGCGACCCCACCGATCCCTGTGGCCAGCCAGGTGATCCGACAAATCGCCAGCACTTCGGCCGAGGGATCTTCGAATGCTCCCCAATAGATGCCAACACTCGTCACGACCAGCAAGGCATAAAGGCCGATCATGCGATCGACAATCACAGTTGCCACCGCTTCGGCCCGTTTTGTTTGCTGCTCGCGGGCAATGAAGATCGCCTTAAAAAAATCCCCTCCGACGACCCCCAGAGAGACAAAGTTGAACATGAAGCCGAGAAAGCCCAATCGGAAGGCATCGCGTAATCGGAAAGGAATCTCAAGTGCCACCACCAGCAAGTACCAGCGGACAAAACTGATCGACCAGGCGGTCAGCGCGATCCCGAAAGCCGCGGCCAGCATCCACCAGTTCTTATTGCATTCGCGCAGCCGCTGCCAATCCTCGTCACTGATCTGATACAGCAAAAAGCCGATAATCGCCAAGGGCACGATCATTTTCAAGCTTCCCAACAGCCAGCGCCGCCAGTGCGAACTGGGGTTCGGAGCATTCGCTTGCTGGTTGCGATCAGGCAAAGCGTTGGACATGAAAACAAGCGACCTTCGCAGTTGAGTAATCCGAGGCTGGTAATCGCAATGTCGCACGGCACGCGCCCCGGCACGCAACGGGCCACATCCTGCTGGCAGCGAGTCCTTGACAGGTCACGCCACCATTGATAGTGTTGGTTGCTGGTCGAGTTCACATGGCTCCAACCATGTTCCTCATCGACCAACTCGTGACCAGACATCACGTCAACGGGGGATTAGCTCAGTTGGGAGAGCGTTTGGCTGGCAGCCAAAAGGTCACCGGTTCGAGCCCGGTATCCTCCACTCCTACCATACTCACAGTCGCGCGAACCCGCATCTGTGATTTCCTTGCTTGAACTGGGGTCTTTGTCCGGTCGAACGCTTTTGGCCGGTGTCCAGCGGACGCAATCGGACGCTTTTTCCTATTTCGCTCGGTAAAGGTTTTTCTGGACGCTCCTCTCGTCTAGAATCTGAGCTTCGTCGCCGTGCCCCTGCGACCTCTCGCTTCTTACACACCTTATGGAAATGACCTCCTCATGAGCGCTAGTCAGCCTCCGTTGATGACCACCCGTCTCTCCATCATGATGTTTCTTCAATTCTTTGCCTGGGGAGCCTGGTTTGCCACCTTGTCGTTGGCCTTGGGCAGCAATGACTTGGCATCAGCCACCGGTGGCGCCTATGAAAGTGCGCCCATCGCGGCGATCTTTGCACCGCTGTTCCTGGGACTCATCGCCGACCGATTTTTCGCTTCGGAAAAGGTAATGGGGCTGCTGATGATTCTGGGCGGGATCATTATGTGTGCCATCGCTGTCACCGCCACGCTGGGGCTAGGCAAAGTCATGGTCCTCCTGATGATTGCCTACATGTGTTGCTACATGCCAACGTTGGGACTCAGCAATACCATTGCGTTTGCTCACATTCCCAACCAAAACCATTTCCCCAAAATTCGTGTCTGGGGGACGATCGGCTGGATTGTGGCCGGCTTGGCATTAGGGTTTAGCGGCTGGTCCAGTTCCCTGAATATCTTCTGGCTAGGTGCCGTCAGCAGCATGCTGCTGGGCGTTTACTCGTTCACCCTACCGCACACGCCGCCACCGGCCAAAGGAAAACCACTGAACTTGCGATCGCTGCTGATGCTCGATGCCTTTGGCATGCTGCGAAACCCCGGCTTCTTCGTTTTCGCAGTCTGTTCGACCCTGATTTGTATTCCGCTGGGTTACTACTACGGCGAAACTTCACGCTTTCTCGGGGACAGCGGTTTCACGGAAGCCGCCTCGACGATGACGCTCGGACAGATGTCTGAGATTTTCTTCATGATTTTGATTCCCTTTTTCTTCCGCAAATTAGGCGTCAAGCTGATGCTGCTGATTGGCATGGCATCCTGGGTCCTGCGTTACGTCCTGTTTGCCTTTGGTGCGCCCGAGCAGGTCACCTGGATGCTGTTGCTGGGCGTGTTGCTCCACGGCATTTGCTACGACTTCTTCTTTGTGACGGGCTTCATGTACACCGACAACAAGGCCCCGGCAGAAATTCGCGGACAGGCTCAAAGTCTGTTGGTCTTCCTGACCCAAGGGTTAGGCCTGTTCTTCGGGTTCCGCTTCGCGTTCGGCGGCAACTTCCCCTTCACCAACATCGCGTTGCCATTTCGCCTGGGACAATATGGTCAGCCGGCCGATGGCACGCTGACCAAGGAACTGACATCACTGCGCAGCAGCGCTGAGGCTCCCTCATTCCTGGAAAGCTCGCTGAACATGTTCAACAAGAGCTATCCCGAGAACCTCAACATGGAAGAATTTGTCACTCCCGCTATGGAGGCTTGGAAAAACTACTGGATCTTCCCCGCCATCATGGCCTTCGCTGTCTTCTGCCTGTTTGCCATTGGCTTCTGGGACAAGATGACGCCAGAAGCAGAGGAGGGCCAGGGCGAGAGCGAGACGGAGACCGCTGCCTAACGTCCCACGAACTCACGGTTCGCAGCCTGATTTCCATGCGACCGGCGTTACCGATCCGGTCCGCAACCTGCCGCGCGGCGCGGCGGCGGCCGTGCCATGTCGTCACGGTTTCACGTGGCGTTCCAGCCACTGCATCGCAGCAGCATCAATCGCTTCGTGGCCACCTTCGAAAATGGTCACCCGCGCAGCGCCTGCATACCTGCGCAGGTGAATCTCGCGGCCCAGGGCTGGATCGACTTCCTGGTCGGAACGTTGCGGCGAACGCAAACGTCCTGTCGGCGTGCTCAACTGGCGGATTTCTGTTTCACTGACTTGCTTGCCACCCGCAGCTTGAGCCACCAGATTGAACGCCTCCAGGGAATGCCGGACGGGAACCGAACCGGTATGCCCATCGTGAATCCCTGCACAGAATTCGATCGCCACTTTACCGGCCCGCTGCAGGTGCGTGAGTGGCGACCGCGCGCGGTACTGGCGATCGACTTCCGCGCTATCACCTGGCGCCCCGCCGCACGAGGCCCGCATCATCGCCCCGTATTTTGTCTTCTCATGCTTCTTGTGCCAGGCGGCCAGGTCACTGATGCCGACCCAGGCACTGGCGGCGGTCCACAGTTCCGGATACCGTCCCGCCATCAGCATGGTCATATGACCGCCACCGGACACCCCCATCAGATAGATCCGTTTCTCATCGATCGGATAACGCTTTCTCGTCCAAGCCATCGCATCCAAGATATCTTGCTGGGCCTTCAGCGAGCCACAGGCATCGGGCGTCTTGTTGGGGCCTCGGAAATGCGGCAGCAGACAGATCCAACCCCGGCGGGTCGCCTCGGCTTCGCGGCCGGGCCGAGACTGTTCGACACCGGCACTCCAACTATGCAACAAAACGCACAACGGACGTTTGCCATCCGCTGGATCATATCCATCCGGCAGCACAACAAAGCAGGGTTGTTGATGATCGTCGATGGTGCTCGGCACCGTGACTGAAATGCGTTTTGCCCCTACGGCGATTCCGGGCAACGTTAGCGTCAGGGTCAACAAAATCACCCACTGGCACGGACGGGCAAATGGACGGAGTGAAATTCGTGTCATGCGATCTGGTACCTCGAAGCAAAAAAAGCCGACCTGTGCCGCGGCGGAACACGCTCGGAGCGTGACACGTACCGTGGCAACCGATCGCGGAGTGACGTCAGTGGAGTCGTATTCGAAGCGTATCTTCTGCACCCCGCGAGCCATCCAACAGCCAGAGGACGCAACAAAGAGCAAGCCCCCGAATCCACTACGGCTATCTTAACGGCCGCCCGCCCCACCTGTCACTCAAAAGCCGCAGCGTTCTTGCTGCCCACCGTCTGCTGCCCAACGTCGCTTTCATGGTCAGCCGACCCAACTCAGATGGCCGGCTGCCGAGCAGCCCAGTCACGGGCCCTACTCCGTCGCCTCAGGGCTTGTTGTGTCCATATCGGTTCGTGGTAGACTTGGTCTCGACCGCCCCCTGTCTCCCGCACCCCGTGGAAAGAGTGTTCGAAAACGTATGCTTTACGGTAAAAACAAACTGCAACTGAACGACACCGACCGGGAACGCATGCGCGCCGCATGTCGATTCAACGCGCAACTCATGGATTTCATCCGCCCGGAAGTCCAAGCGGGTGTGACGACGGAACACCTCGACCGCCTGATCCATCAATACACACTCGACCACGGTCACATCCCGGCACCACTGGGCTATCAAGGCTATCCCAAGAGTTGCTGCACGAGCGTCAACGAAGTGATCTGCCACGGGATTCCTGACAAGTACACACTGCGTGAGGGAGACATCGTCAATGTGGACTGCACGACGATCGTCAACGGTTGGCACGGTGATTCTTCGGAAACGTTTATCATTGGCGAGGCCACGCCGGTTGCGCGCCAGGTAACCCAATGCTCGTTCGATTGCCTGTATCTGGCCATCGCCGCATTAGAACCGAATTGCCGAATTTCCGTGATCGGCGAAGCAATTGTGCAAGCCGCCAAAGAGCGTGGCTTCAGCGTGGTGCATGAATACGTCGGCCACGGGTTGGGGCGGCAGTTCCACCAAGACCCATCGATCCCGCACTACCCCCATGCCGCTGCCCGACGCGAACGGCTCGCCCCCGGAGTCTGCTTCACCATCGAGCCGATGATCAATGAAGGTGTGCGATTGACCGTCTTGGACCAGAGCGACAATTGGACCGTGCGGACCAAAGATGGCAAGCTCTCAGCGCAGTTTGAACACACGATCCTGATGACGGAAACCGGTCCGGAGATCCTGACTCAGACCGAGCATGGCCCCCGACCAGGGCACAAGTTCTAAACTGCCTCAAACGTTGCGACCCCCTCTCAGGTTGCAATACGCACTCGTGACGGCAAGCACGGTGTGATGTGCCGCGCGGCGCGAGTGAGCCGGTGCTGCGGTCGGAGAATCAGCGGCCAGAAAATCAGGTATCCAAACCGATCACAACGCTCGTGTCTCACCCGACGGTGTGCAGCAACGGCTCGGACCGCAAACCACGCAACAGGTTCTCCACCGACATCGCCGCCATCGCTTCGCGCGTCTGTTCCGTTGCGCTACCCAGATGCGGGGCAATCGTGACGTTGGGCAGCTGTAGCAAAGGATGATTTCTCGGTAACGGTTCGGGGTCGGTGACATCCAACCCGGCAGCGTAAATCGCTCCGCTTGCCAGTGCCTCGGTTAACGCCTCGGTATCGACGACCGCCCCTCGAGCAATGTTGATCAGACAGGCGGTTGACTTCATCAAGCCGAGTGCGCGAGGGCCGATCAGCCCGGTCGTCTGGGGCGTGAGAGGCGTGGCCACCACGACGTAATCGGCAGTCCCCAACAGTTGTTCGAAATCAACGTAGCGAGCTCCGGTGCGCTGCTCGGCCTCCTCGTTGCGTGTGCGATTGTGGTACACAATTGGCATATCGAAACCAGCAGCCCGACGCGCGATCTGCTCGCCAATGCGTCCCATCCCCAGGATCCCCAACGTTTGCCCATAGATTTCACGCCCCAACATGTAGCCCGGATCGTACACCGTGAATTCGGGACTGCGAGCATAACGATCGCCTTCCACTAACCTGCGACCTGTCGCCATCAACAAGGTAAAGGCCATGTCGGCTGTGGCACCATTGAGAATCCCGGGGGTGTTGCCCACCACAATGCCACGTTGCACCGCCGCCGCAACATCAATGTGGTCCACGCCAACGCCGTAATTGCTGATCACCTGCAGCGCGGGAAAACGGTCTAATATCTGGCCGTCCACTCGAGGGTGACCATAGGTATACAACGCTGCGACTTCAGGATGCGTCCCGGCTTCGGTGAGCGACCAGTCAAGCAACTCGACGCCGCTCAAACGTTGACTCACAGCGGCAGCCAACGGACCGTCCGCAACGACTTTGGAATTCGACATGGTCATTCTCTCACTCAACGGTTCTGGTACTCGTTTNTGCCAAGGCGCCCCGTCGCTAACTTACCCCACATTGGGTCGCCGCGCGATCTGCAACCGCTCAGGAAACGCTTGCAGCCACGTCAGCACACGCCCCACCACATCCCCCTCTGCCGGCACCTGGCCGTTGACCGACACCTGACGCTGAACAATCTTTGTCTGCAGAAGTTCGAGGTGCTGTTGCAACTCGTCGACCAGCGCTGCAGCGTCCGTCGCACTCAGCAGATGCCGCACCAGCGACACCTGCCCTGCAGATCGCCGCCGTTCCAGCGACACCAGGGCCCCCTGCTCCGCCTTGATCAGCAAGCCCTGCCGGTAGGCCCGGCGCAAGTTGTAATCCGTGGTGAACTGGTAAACCGGATCGGCACCCCAAAAAATACTGCAACTCCCATCACGACGAAAGCCGACCACCACAGGTTCTGGCAGTTCTTCCAACTGCAACTCCACCCGCTCGACCAATGCCGTCGCTTCTCGAATGAGATCCTCACGGTCACTTTCCTGACGAGCCATCCCGCATACCTCCAACTCGCTTGCCTCATTCACTCTGATCCGCGTGACTGCCAATCGCAGCGGAACGCCTTTCTGCTGCCGTAGGACAACCGCGCCGGATAACGACCGACGGGGACCGGACTCTCATTGCGGCCGCACGTCAGGCGTTACTTGAAAACCATCTGCCAATGCATTGGTGCGGTTAAACAGGCTGGCAATCGCCATCACCTCGCCCAAGGTCTCGGCGTCAAGCCCCAGCTGCTGCGCCGCGGCCGTGTGCGCATTCAGACAATAGGCACAACCGTTGGTCGCCGAAACGGCCAGGGCAATCATTTCTCGAGTCTGCGCATCCAGTTTGGGTTCACGCCCCACCGACTCAGGGTGCATCCAACGTTTCACCTCTCCCCACACCGATTCCAGCAGATCCTGGTTGCTCGCCAGAGTCCGCCAAAAATTGGGGACCGACTCGATCTGCTTGGTAGATTTGATATCAGCAAAAATCTCAGCGACCCGTCCGCTGGCTTCAGCTTCCGAAACCGCTGACGTCGTACTGATGGCGGCATCCGACATCGATCAAGAACTCCTGCTCACTGGTAGATTGAATCACGTCACGCAAGGTGCCCTGGCATGCCCTTTCAGGTGGCATTTCCGTCATCCCCTTGGATCGTCACGACCACCCTCCGGGAACCTCCACGATCCCGATGCTCACAGAGATAAAGCCCCTGCCACGTCCCCAAACAGAGCTGGCCGGACGAGATAGGGACGGTCAGCGAGCTCCCCATTAACGAGCATTTGACGTGGGCTGGCATATCGTCCGGACCCTCCATCGTATGGATATAAGGGAAATTTTCGGGCGCAATGCGGTTAATCGCCATCTCCAAGTCGACCGGGACGTCCGGATCGGCATTCTCGTTGATCGTCAACGATGCGGAGGTGTGCTGGATGAAGAGATGCAGCAAACCGACCTGCACACTGCGGATCTGCGGCACGGCTGCCAGGATCTCGTGCGTGATCAAATGGAACCCACGAGACCGTGGCTGAAGCGTAATTTGTTCTTGAAACCAGACCATCTGCCGACCAATTCGAGGTGGAGAAGAAAATTTTTTCAAAGTTTTTTTTGCCCGCGACATCCTACCACACCTGAGTTGTTCGCAAGCCCACTGCGAGCCATCCATGACGGCCTGCAACCGCGATCGCCCCGCCAGCGCAGCCGATCCTGTCAACAGGTCGCCAGATTGTACGCTCACTTGTCATCCACCGAAATCAGATAAGGGACCACTTTCCAACATTAGCCGGAGGCATCCGTGACTTCTGATCTGACCTGCAAATCTTCGCGCGCTTACTCATCCGAGTCAGCTGGGGAACTCGCATCATCAGGCGAAGACACCGCAACCGAGACAGATTACGGCGTGCGCAGTCCAGCGAAGATCCATTTCCTCATCTGCCGTTCACAAAAAACTTGACTTCGTAAAACGCTCATCAATAATCAGATGCTTCACTGATTTGGCGAACGTGCCAAGTCAGTCATTCCCCACGAACATTGACCGAACATTGACAGCGTCGCGGTGAGATCGCAGAGGCCCACAAGCAGGTCGAACACGATCGCCACCCGGCTGAAAATTGACACCTTTCAACCATCGTTCGCTTTTTCCCTGGGAGGAACACAATCGATGAACGAGTGTAAGAATGTATTTGAGGCGATCCTCAAATACGGCCACGACGAAGACTGGATTCCGGAGCCCGACGACGCCTTCGACTGCACCGACGCCCCGGCTGGCTCGGATGAAAAGATCGAGATCCTGCGACGCCGCGTCGAGCTGGGGCAACCGCTCTGGCACCAAGCAGATCGCGTCGACTACAGCGGATTGACCGGAGCCGTTCGTCCCCGCGAGTGATCCTTCTTGCGGCATTTGCACATAGAAGCGACCCAGACGCCGTCCTCCCACAGGACGGCGTTTCGCGTTCTTGTTACGGAGGCACCTCAACCCCTTGCAAAAATCTCGCCGGGGAACGGAAAACTGCCCTACTACCAACCACCGTTTCCACCGCAAGCGGACATCACCGCAGGATGCTGATCTCGCGTGGTGGTAACGCGGCAGGCGCGTTCGACAGCACACGAGGTGTATCCGTCGGGAGGGTTTGGGGGCTGGCCGCTGTCGGTTGCGATGCAGGAATCACCACACTCGCAGCCTGCTGACTGACAGGGATCTCGGCAGATTGCTGCCGAATGACGCCGCGAACTCTGGCCACCGCGGTGTGCCCACTGGCCGGAATCAGCACCATCTCGGCCAACATCTTGGCATTCAACTGGGGAATGGCCAGCTCCGTCGCGTAGTCGCCGATCAGCTGATTGTAGACGCGAACGGATCGGAGAAAGGCAATGTTGTGCACCCGCGCCGCACGGACTTTCGTCAGCAAGTCGGAAGTGGTTGCGCCGGTAAAGTTACTGGCNGCGGTCTGCAAATCGTGATCTTTGCTACCGGCCAACTCAGAACTGGCTTGCAGGTACACCAGCGCCACCGCGATCTCTTCGTGAAGCCGCCGCGCGTGGGCACCAATCAACCCCTGAGAACGCATCGTGTCAAAGCGCGTATGGTACATCCCGGTGACCCCGTGATCAGATGCCAACGGTAAGGCCTCGCCTCGATCTTGGGACGTCAACTGAGCGAACTCGCGCTGGACCGCGACCGCGCGTCGATGTTGTTCGGCGGCGCGCTGTGCTGCGACCAGATGGGCTTGATCAAGCCGCTCCTGATCGATCGCATTGTTGGATGTCGCGTTTTTCAGATAGTCGGCTTCGCGCAGNGCTACGTGGTACAAACCGGTTTGCTCGCGCAGTCGCCAATAAGTNCGAATCACTTGGCGATAGTACCCTGCGGGCGCGTTCTGTAGTGCATCGTGGAGCCCGATCGGTTTGCCGGCCAAACCTCCATTGGCTGGAGCACGCATGATGAAGTTCATGACTTCCACTTCACGTGGGACTGGCTGACTTTGATAACTGCCATTGGCGGGTACCACCCCCTGACCCTGCACTTGTTGAATCAAAGGAGTACCTGGTTGCTGGACAGCCGGATTCGCCACAGTACGGACCGCATTGGCGCCGGCGTTCGGCGACGCCTGGTAGTTTCCCAGCGGAGGGATCCCCTGAGCGGCAACTCCCCTGGCCGGCGTCCCTTGTGGCGAGCCTGCCGGAGAGGCCGGCGGTTGATCGCTCAACGCCGCAGCACCAGCCGTTACGGGCAGTGGCATCGGCATCGGCACACCGGCCGGATTCTGATTCGCGACACTCTGGCCTGGCACCGTGATCGAAACCGGCGGCAACGGATCGCCAGCGGAAACCGGCGCCTGACTTAACACAGCGATCACGAAGGGGAGAGAAGTCACATGCATCCTTGCACCTCTTGTGGCTGCGGGAAACTCCAGCGTGCGGGTACCGTGTCATGTTTGCCACAACAGGTCAAGATGAATCGCCCGATCCCCGGGTGGCTTGGGCCGATGAACGGAGCCTCTCTACCGCTAGCACACCACAGACCCAAAGCCGGCGACGTTGAACCACCCATGCCTTGCTTGCGTAAGCGGACAAGAGTATTTTGCTATCACACTCGGAGATCATTCCTATGACGACAGCCGACTCGCAAAAACACGCCTCATTCCGGTTACGAACAAGCCTCCGCGGCCTGTTCGGCGCGATGCTGGTATGTGCCATCGCATTTGTATGGGTTGGCCGAGCTGCCTCAGAGTATCGTCGCGAACAAGCCATCTTGGCTGACCTGAACAAACTGATGCCACTGCAACCAGAGGCGGCACTGACAGCCGGTATGCCGATCAGGTGATCGCCGGCCCCTTCGGCTCGCGTGACGAGCCGCTCACTTGTTCCCGCTTGGATCGACGCCCCGCTCCAACGGTTCGATTTTCACTGGTTTGACCGAGTGATCTCCGTCGATGTCGATCTGCCGCTCTCCTGTGACATGTGCGAGCGCATCCAAAGCCTCAAGCACCTCGAGATGTTTCGCTTGAGCGGCAAACTTTATGAAGAATGGAAAACGGAAAACGATGCTGCCGCCGGTCCGCAATGCGTAGCCCAGCTTGAGCCGCACGTCACAATGAACGCCGAATGATCGTGTTCGCAACTGCTCGACGTTAACCGTTTACAGCAAGCTTTCTAAAAGCAGGCGAATCTTCCGCATCTCCGACATATGGTCGGTGTCCGGCAAGGGGCGGACATGCACGCTCAGGGCGCGATTGTATCGCAGGTTGCGCAACGCTCCGACAAGCCGACCGTAGTCAACTTCCCCTTTCCCGATACGCACCTGAAACTCCTCCTTGGACGTGTCACGCATGTAGACGTGCGACACATATTTCAGGAGTTTGTCGTAATCTCGACCAGCAAAATTGCCGCAAATGTAAACACTGGGGTCAAATGACAGCCCCAAACCCTCAACGTTATCGCACAGCACACTGACAGTATCCGGATCTTCGGAGAGCCGATCAATTTGCGTCCGAATACTTACCACCACTCCCTCGAGCGTGGCCAAGTCGACCAGTTTCCGCAGGCGTTCGACTTCTTCGTTAAATGGAGTGCCGAGTTCTCCCGCGGGAACCGTGACGGAAACAACTTTCGTCGCTTTTGCCAGCTTGCAAATCGCCGCAAACTGCTCGTAGTATTCCGGGCAAGCGACGTCGATGTCGACATCGTAAGAGCAAATCTGAAGGCGTCTCGTATTGCGACACGTATCGATTGCCTGATCCAAATCGGCCAGCACCCCAGAAGGGGTCAGTTCGCGATTCGATTCCTTGATGGTCAGTTCCACACTCGAGTACTCAAGGTCCAAGAGCTTGGCAAGCGCGTCCATCATTGGCAATTCTGGGTAACACTCCGTCGATGCGGCCACTATCACGCGATCTCTCCTTCGATGCGATGCCGAACTTAATCCGGTCACCAGGCTCGTAAACCCGGCGCGGAGGCGTACTTTAACCATTGTCGCTTACTCCTGGCAACATCAAGCGCAGCTTGGTTAAAATACAGACCTTCAAGCCCACACCGATTCGCTCGGATATACCACCCCCGCTGGCTTGCCTCTGGCAGCTAACCCCAGCTAGCACACACTCCCCCTCGACGAAGTTTGATCATTCGCCTGCCCCCGACACGCACATTCCTGGAGAGCGCGTTATGCCTTACCCTCGAGTCAGCCGCAGACAGTTCCTGGCAACGACCGCCGCAGCGGGAGGCGGCTATTGGCTGGGTGGCTCGTCCCAGCCCGCAGCGGCTCAGGAAAAACCGCGAGCCAAAGTGGAGCGTCTGGGAGTCGGTTCAATTGGCTTGCGTTATCAAGGCACCGTCGACACCCACAAGGCGGCTCAATACGGTGACATCGTTGCCGTCTGCGACGTCGATCGTCATGTGCGCGACCAGGCCAAGGCAAGTTTCGGCAGCACGCCTCGGCATTTTGAAGACTACCGGGATTTACTGGCGCGGCCCGATGTCGACGTCGTGATCATTGGCACACCGGATCACTGGCACGTCAAAATGGCGGCCGATGCCTTGCGTGCCGGCAAAGACGTGTATGTTGAAAAGCCACTCACACTGACGGTCAACGAAGGCAAGTTGTTGCGCAGCGTAGCGAAGGAGACGAAAGGTGTCTTGCAGGTCGGTTCGTGGCAGCGCAGCGATTCACGCTTCCGACTGGCGGTCGAAATGGTACGCCAAGGGCGAATCGGGAAACTCCGCAGTGTGGATGTCGTGCTGGGCAAAAACCATGTCGGCGGACCTTTCTCACAGCGCCCCGTTCCCGGCAATTTGAACTGGGACGCCTGGCAAGGCCAAACCCCCGATGTCCCTTACCTGGAAGAACGGTGTCACTACACATTTCGCTGGTGGTACGAATACTCCGGTGGACAGATGACCGACTGGGGGGCACACCATCTGGACATCGCCCAATGGGCCATCAACGAGCACCCCACAACGATTCTCGGTCAGGCGAAATACCCACAAACCCCCAATGGCTTCAACGTCGCTCTCGATTTTCACGCCCGCTACACCTACCCCAGCGGAGTCACCATGACGGTGGCCGACCACGGCCGTAATGGCATCATGTTCACTGGTGAAGACGGGCGCATCTTTGTCAATCGCGGAGTCATTTCGGGCAAGCCTGTCGAAGACTTGCAACAGCGTCCTCTGTCCCGAGAGCAATTTCAGATTTACGATTTCGATAATCGCTCGCGCCCCGAACGGGCAGGAAAACTGGATGCCATCATCAATCATATGGGGAACTTCTTCGACTGCGTCGCTTCACGTAAGACCCCCATCTCGGACGTTGAGAGTCAGCATCGCAGTGCGACCACCTGCCACCTGGGAAATATTTCCATGCGGCTCAACCGCCAGGTCACTTGGGACGCCACCACGGAATCTTTTCCGGAAGACCCAGAAGCCAATGCTCTGCTGACGCGTCCTCAGCGGAGCGGATACGAAGTCGTCTAACCCACGCCAATTGAGCTACCCATGAAACGCAGTACCGAACGGATTTTGACCACCCATGTCGGCAGCCTCGCGCGTCCCGACCACCAGCTTGCACTGCTNTTTGCCAAAGAGCGGGGAGAAGACTACGACCACGCCGAGTACGAAACCTCCACNCGTAACGCGGTTCAGGCCATCGTGCGTCAGCAAGCGGAGTTGGGAATCGACGTCGTCTGCGATGGGGAACAGGGAAAATCCAGCTTCCTGACTTACGTTACCGAGCGTCTGTCCGGTTTTTCTCCCAGCGAGCGGCAGGGCGAAGACTTATGGGTCGAGTCGCGCGAATCACTGGCCTTTCCTGAATTCTACGAGGCACATCGCCGGGCCCGGGAAGGGTTAATCGCCTGCCCGGTCAAACTGGCGTGTACCGGCCCTATCGCCTATGTCGGACAAGACATCGTGCAGCGTGAGATTGCCAATGTCCAAGCGGCGGCTGCGGAACAGAACGTGGTCGAAGTCTTCATGACCGCTGTCTCGCCTTCCGACGTCGAGGGCCAGCAAACCAACGCCTACTACGACACCGAGGAAGACTACCTGTTCGCGATCGCAGATGCGATGCACGAGGAATATCGGGCGATCGTCGACGCCGGCATCATTCTGCAAATTGATGACCCGCGTTTGCTGACCTATTACATTTCGCGGCCGGATCTTTCCGTAGCGGATTGCCGGAAATGGGCGGAGGTCCGTGTCGAGGCGCTCAACCATGCTTTGCGTGGCCTGCCCCCGGAACGAGTCCGTTTTCACACGTGTTACGGCATTAACATCGGCCCCCGGGTTCACGAGATGAATTTGGCGGACATGGTCGATATCATGCTGAAAGTCGATGCACAAGCGTTCTTGTTCGAAGCAGGCAATCCGAGGCATGAACACGAATGGAAAGTCTGGCAAGACGTCACGGTGCCGGAAGACAAAATCCTGGTCCCGGGCGTCATCTCCCACTCGACACCGCTCGTCGAACATCCCGAATTGATCGCGCAACGCTTGCTGCGCTTCGCCCAAGTCATCAACAAAGAGAATCTGATGGCAGGCAGCGACTGCGGGTTCGCCACGTTCGCAGCAACCGAACAAGAAATCCATCCCAGTATTGTGTGGGCCAAGTTCGCGAGTCTCGCTGCAGGAGCACGCCTCGCCTCCGAAGAACTCTGGTGATTTGATTTCCCGCCCNCGTTTTACCCCTTCACCCTGGACATCTCCCGAGCCATCTCATGACGAGCATTACCNGACGCCAGTTTCACGGCGCCTCCGCGGCAATCGCTGCCAGTGTCGCATCCCAGCAAACGCTTCAAGCGGCAGACACCGATTCCTTCGCACTCCGCTACATCGTGGGTTCGTCCATGTACGGCTACACGAAAGTTGCAGAGATCTTGCCGGAAGTCCGGCAAACCGGTGCCACCGCGATTGATATCTGGCCGAAAGTCCACGGCGATCAACGGGAACAACTGGCTGCGATGGGGGAAGCCAAGTTCGCTGAGTTGCTCCAACAACACGACGTCCAACTGGGATGCATCACCCAGTACAAACTCGGACCCTTCGGTTTGCAGGAAGAAATGCGTCTGGCTCAACGGTTCGGCTGCCAAACCATGGTCACCGGTGGCCGAGGCCCCAAAGGCTTGCGCGGCAACGAATTGAAAGTAGCGGTTGGCAAATTCATCGAGCAGATGAAACCCCACCTGGCAGTGGCCGAGGAGACCGGCGTGACCATTGCCATCGAAAATCATGGCAATAACCTGATCGACTCTCCGGATTCCCTGAAATGGCTTGCCGAGCTGCGTCCCAACCGACACCTGGGCGTCGCGCTGGCCCCCTATCACTTGCCGCAAGATGAAAAGCTGATCAGCGATCTGATTCGCGATCTGGGTAATACGATCGTCATGTTCTATGCCTGGGAACATGGCATGGGCTGCTCGAAGAAACTCCCCAAAGAGCAAGAGTTGCTGCAGATGCCTGGCCGTGGCCAACTTGACTTCAAACCGATCCTGGCAGCACTCAAGGCCGNGCAATACCGAGGTTGGACCGAAATCTTCATGCACCCGGTCCCCCGCGGNATCCCGATCCTGGAAACCACCGAAGCAGTCACCGCGGAAATCAACCGCGCCCGCAAATACCTGGCCGGCATTTCCAAGTAAACTCACCACGGTCTGCCGACCCGCCAGCTGCCACCACCCCAACGGCGCATNCTGAACGAGCGACGCACGCGGGCGCATGACCACACGCGTCCGCCATGCACACCCAGNAGCCTGGCGCTGTTTGGATGAGNGCTGTTTGCATTAGCGCTGTTTGCGGACCCACGCCACGAACCCCGCNAGGCCAGCGTGGCTCAATANCTTGTCTACCGAATGATAATTTCGGCCAAGCTCTTTTTCGTCGGGCACAAAACGATGAATGGCTGCATGACAGTCGTGACAGACCTCGATCGTTTCGCGCATCTCCTCGCGCGTAAAATTCTTACGGAACCACTTGTTGGAGTGGCACGTGCGCGGAATCAAGTGGTGTTCGTTGGTACCGCGTTTGGTGACACGTCCACAAAGCGTGCACACACCGTCCCCTGCAACCATGCTCTCGGCAATTCAGATAGGCTCTCGCATCGTCTCGAGCTCTCGCATCGTCTCGACGCTGTCATTGTTGCTCACGAGATGCCAGCTGACCAGATGGCCCTACTTTGTCCAGTAGGTCATCGCTACCAAACTCGTCTGTATGCGAACCGAGCGAGTCCATGTCGCGAGTGCCGTCGCGGTCATCTGCCAACGGAATGCCAGATCTTCCGGCAGAAGAGATCGCCGAAATCAGTTCCCGGCAACCGCACCGGTCAAATCTCCGGTGATGATGCATTCTGCTGTCGCACCTTGATCCGTCTCGATCACAACCGTCTGCGAGACTTTGCCGGTGGCGCTATCCGCGGTGAACTTCATCGGCAACAAATGCAGCATTTTGGCTGACTCTGATGTCTCGAATGTGAAACGAGCATCATTACAGCGCACGGCAACAATCTTAAAAGGCTTCTTGCCGCGAACGACCAACTTTTTCTCCGCCACTTGCCCGACATTCAAAGCGCCCAGAAAGACCGTTGCCGGACTGACACTCAGAGCGGAATTCACGCGCCCTTCCACAGCGACCGAGACCGTCTGACGCTGGTTGTCATCGGTCACAATGGTTAACTGATCTTGCAGATAACCGACCGGCGCACCTTGCTTGAGTTTGACGAACATGTCGTAGGTTACCCGATTCCCCGCACGCGCCTTCTCATTCAACCTGACTTCCAAATGAGGGTTACCGCTGCGCACGTCGGTAATCTTCCAACTTGAGCGACCGGAGTGATTCACCGTGATCCGCTGCTCGGCGGCATGACCACTTTCGACATCGCCAAACTGCACAAGAGCAGGACTGAAAGTCACGTCACTGCGGATATATCCTTTGACGGTCAACTGAACTTCTGCCGGAAACGGCTTGTCAATTGTCACCGTCACGGTCGCACCACGTTTCCCCAGAAACGAGCGGGTATTGTACTCGGCGATGATCGCACCCGTCTCCCAGGTCTTCAGATCATGCTTTTTGATCGACGGAATCGTACAACCACAACTGGCGCGAACCCGCGAGATGTGGATGTCTTCCTTGTAGATGTTCTGCAGCTCAAACTCGAAGATCTGCTTCGAACCTCTGGCAACTGTGCCGAAATCGTGCGACACCTCTTTGAACATCTTCCGCGCCCATTCCTGGGCAGACGCCATCGAGGCACATGGCACCAACAACAGCAGACCAACAATCAATGAGCGAACCATCTTCCCGTCCTTATGCGTCATGCAGTGCTGTTACCTGGCACTGAGAGCGTAAAACAAAACCGATTGAGCATAGCAAAGTCGGCTGGGCGGCGATTCCAGCGCTGGAAGCATACTCGACGTTTAGGCTCTGTCAACAAAGTCAAACGTTTTGGGCAACGGCAAATTTTTTCGGTCATGCGGTTCAGGCATAGCCGAGTGGCAACGAACACCCCATCCAATCGTTAACAACCATCGCCTCCAACACCGTCCCTTCGCCACTTCAACTCCAACGTCACTTCCACCATGGCACCACAACCCTATGCCATGCAAATACTTACAATTTCAAAGACGTCGTCCATCCGAACGCGACCCCAAGTCAGCGAGCTGTCCAAAGGGAAAACAAAAAGCAAATAAAAAAAATGGAGGAAATAGGAAACTTTTGTGGGAGTGACTCATTACACCACTTACTCCGGTCGTGAGGTCGCTGCTCAGCCGGGCCTTGCCGGGTATAATCTCCAGTCCCCCCTTAGGTACTTGGCCCGTAACCTCCTTCGAGTCACTCTCATGTTCAAACATGCTCTGGTCGCGTCACTTCTGATTGGCTTCACTCTTACCAGCACACTGCCGGCGGATGATCATCCGTTTCCCCAGCGCATCTCGGCCCCCGACTTTCCCAAAGGTGCCGAGTGGCTGAACACGGGCGGCCCGTTACGCAAACAAGATTTACGTGGCAAGTTTGTCCTGCTCGACTTCTGGACGTATTGCTGTATCAACTGCATTCACATCCTTCCCGAGTTGAAAAAACTGGAACGCAAGTACGCCGACGAATTGGTGGTCATCGGTGTTCATTCGGCAAAGTTTGAGACGGAAAAGAACACGAAGAATATTGAAGAGGCGATTCTCCGCTACGAGATTGAACACCCGGTCGTCAACGACGCCGACCATCGAATCTGGGACACCTATGGAGTCCGCAGCTGGCCATCGATCGTCTTGCTGGATCCGGAGGGGAACATGGTGGCCCGCGACAGTGGCGAATTCAAATTCGAACAGCTCGACGCCTTTTTAGCGCGAGCCATGCCTTATTACAAACGCAACAAGCTGCTGGACACACAACCCATCCGGTTTGATCTGCTGGCGGATCGCCAACAACCGACGCCGCTGCGTTTTCCCGGCAAGGTCTTAGCTGACGAAGCCAGTGGGCGTCTGTTCATCACCGACAGCAATCACAATCGCATTGTGGTGACGGACCTGGCGGGCAAGCTGCAAGCGACGATTGGTTCGGGCCAGATCGGTCGTGCTGACGGATCCTTTGCTGAGGCCTCATTCGACCACCCCCAGGGGCTCGTACTCCATGGGGAAACTCTCTACGTGGCCGATACGGAAAACCATTTATTACGGAAAGTCGACCTTGAGGAACAGCGCGTCTCGACCATCGCCGGCATTGGCGAACAAGCTCGCTCGGCCTGGCCGGGTCTGGAACGTGTCGGTCGCAATGGTCCGCTACCCCGACGCTGGGTGGGCAACCCACGTCGCACGGGATTGAACAGCCCCTGGGCCTTGTGGATTCACGAGAAAGACCTCTACATCGCCATGGCGGGGCCACATCAGATCTGGAAAATGCCGCTGGACGAGTCCGAAATCGGACCGTACGCGGGCAACGGGCGAGAAGACATTGTCGACGGTCCGCTCTTACCACGCGAACCGTTCGCCGAAGGGTTTTCATCATTCGCCCAACCAAGTGGCTTAGCCTCGGACGGCAAATGGCTGTTTGTGGCAGACAGCGAGGGGAGTTCCATCCGCGCGGTTCCGTTCGATCCGCAGCAAAAGGTTCGCACGCTCGTCGGCACCTCCCAGCTACCTGGCGGTCGCTTATTTGCTTTTGGCGACGTCGACGGAACTCAACCTCTGAGCACGTATGTCACGAACAACTCGGGCACGGTCGTAAGAGACTCACGAGGCTATCCGAAAATCAAAGGCGTCCGTTTACAGCACGCCTTGGGCGTCGTTTATCACGAAGGCCAGATCTACGTAGCGGATACGTACAACAACAAGATTAAGGTGGTCAACGCGGAAACCGGAGCCACGAAAACTCTGGTCGGTAGTGGCAAGCCTGGTGCCACCAACGATCCCCCGCAGTTCGACGAACCCGCGGGAATTTCCTACGCTGCCGGGACGCTGTACGTCGCCGACACGAATAACCACGTGATTCGCACCATCGACCTGGCGACGCAGCGCGTCGCCACCATGGAGATCGCCGGACTTACCCCCGGCGAAAAGGCCGAACGCAAACCGGTCGACATCACGAAAGGAGCCAACCAGGAAAAACTGAAAACGACCAAGGTCAAACCGGACAACGGCAAGGTCACGCTGCAAGTCGATCTGCAACTCCCTAAAGGGTGGAAGATCAATCCCCTTGCCCCCATGCGGTACGACCTGCAGTTGACCAATGAAACCGGGCCTGTCGATCGTCAGGTCGTTGGCAAAACGAAACTCAAAGAGCCCACTGCCAAGTTCGACGTCGTGCTACCTGTCTCTGGCACGGGGACCGACCAGGTGCAACTGGTGATGACCTATTACTACTGCCAAACGGGCGGAGAGGGACTTTGCAAAGTCGGCAAAGTGAATTTCCGCGTGCCTCTGGTGATTGCAGACGACGGCACGGAGAAACCGGTCACACTGACTCACGTCGTGAAGCAGTAACATTTCGCCTTTGGCGGATCGCGGGATCCCGACCGCGCGGATGAGAAGCAGCGGCTGAAATCCCAGGCCCGCAGTGTGGATCAGTCGTCTGCAATGGCATTCAATGCATCGAGTGCGCGGGAGAATTCCAGCGTATCCTCGATCACCGCACCGTCGCGCAACACGATATTCCGCCGCGCGTTTTTGGCCACGTGTTGGTCATGCGTCACAAGGATCACCGTCAGCCCTTGCTCTTCATTTAATTCACGGAACAACTCGATCACCTCACGACTGGTTTTGGTATCGAGATTTCCCGTCGGCTCGTCACCCATCAGAATCGCGGGTTCGTTGACCAGCGCCCTGGCAATCGCCACGCGTTGCTGCTGGCCACCAGAAAGCTGTGACGGGTGATGGTGCAAGCGGTCTTGGAGCCCAACCTTTTCCAGTAACTCAATCGCGCGCTGGCGCCGCACGCGTCCCGAGATGCCTCGTGAGTACAACAGGGGAAGTTCCACATTCTCCAGCGCGGAGGTGCGATTCAACAGGTTGAAGTTCTGAAACACAAAACCGATTTTCTGGTTGCGAATCCGCGCCCGTTGACTGCGCGACATGCAAACAATTTCTTGACCGTCCAAGAGGTAGCTGCCGGTGGTCGGTCGATCCAGGCACCCGAGCGTATTCATCAGGGTGGACTTGCCAGATCCCGACGGGCCGATCAACGCGACATACTCACCACGATCCATCGCGACCGTCGTACTGCGCAGTGCCTCCACCTGGACTTCGCCAAGATCATACGTCTTGCTTACATCGTCTAATTCGATCAGCTTCTTCGTCTGCGATGCCATCTCGCGGTTACTCGTAACGCAAGGCCTCGATCGGATCGAGGCGACTTGCTCGCCAAGCGGGATATAAACCGAAAAACAGTCCGACACCCGTCGCAAACAGGATCGCGGTGACGGCGGCCCACACAGAAATGACCAGGGGCCACTGGGTTCCGGAAGTCCAAGAGTTGATGGCTGTAATCAGCCCTACCGAGGCACCAATTCCTAACGTGATGCCGATGACCCCGCCCATGCAAGACAGCAGCACCGACTCCACCAGGAATTGCGCCAGAATATCCACCCCGCGTGCACCCACCGCCATCCGCACACCGATTTCCCGCGTCCTTTCGGTAACCGACACCAACATAATATTCATGATCCCGACTCCTCCAACCAGCAGCGAGATCCCGGCGATCGACGCCAGCAGCATGGTCAGAATGAAAGTGACCGTACCAAATAACTCGGCGATCTCATCCATCCCTTGCACTTGAAAATCCGGTGCATCGCCTGGTGCAATCCCGTGCCGTTCCATGAGCAGGTTACGAATCTGTTCTTCCGCCATCTTCATTTGCTGTGCTGACTTGGCCGACAAGATCACCGCGTGAATGTCGTCGAAATTCGACCCTTGCAGACGTTTGCGTACCGTCGTGTAGGGCAGCAGGACAATATTATCCTGGTCCTGCCCAACCATGTTGGCCCCTTTTTCCTCCAAAACACCGATCACACGAAATGGCACGTTATTCACGCGCACCGTCTCCCCCAGGGGATTGGCCGTTTGAAATAGTTCAATCACGACCCGGCGACCGATCACGCACACTTTCGCTGCGGACGCGACGTCATTCTCCGTAAAAAAGTCACCGTACTGGAGACCCCAATTACGAACCGCAAGGTAATCGACATCGACCCCGACCATAGTGTCCGGCGACCAGTTGGTGTTGTTGTAGACCACCTTGCCCGAGGTCATCACCATGGCAGAAGATGCCAGTACGGCTGGACATTCTTCACGAATCGCATTCGCGTCGCCTTTGGTCAGGGAGCGAATGCGGACCTGACGAATGCCTTTACGGCGCTCCGAACCAGGCGAGACAAAAATCACATTCGTCCCCAGCATTTCAAACTGAGAACGCATCAAGCCATCGGCACTCTGCCCAATCGAGACCATGGTGGTGACCGCTGCAATGCCGATCACAATCCCCAACACGGTCAGCGTAGCGCGCACTTTGTTCTTCCCCAACGCGCGAGCAGCAATCCGAAGTGTTAACAAGAGATTCATGCCTTGATCGACGGTTAATCCCGACCCCAATTTTTCGGTTCCAAGCCGACAATAAGCTTCTGGCCCGGCTCCAAATCACCTGAGACGAGTTCTGTGAACTTACTGTCCGTCAACCCGGTCACGATCTCAACAGCCCGCAACTTGTCACCCTCAGCCACCCACACGTGCCGTATTTTTCGTTTGCGTTGCGATGCGACCTGTTCGTCAACAGAAACCGCTGCCACGGCACCGTCCTCCTGCGCATCATCAAAACTCGTCCCGTCAATTAAACCCTGGTCTTCTTCACGAACGCGTTTCGCTTCTGGAAAAAAGCGTAACGCTGTATTGGGGATCAAGACGCAGTCCTCGCGCCGATCCACTTCGAACGAAACCTCGGCAGTCATCCCCGGAACTAACTTCAAATCAGGGTTAGCGACACTTACGATCACGGGATAAGTCACGACATTCTGGTTGGTCGTATGGCTCATCCGAATTTCGACGATCCGTCCCTCAAACAACTCTTCCGGGTAGGCATATACGCGAAACTCTACCGGACTACCTTTCGTTTGCGCATTTTTGATCAGCCCGATTTCTGACTCATCAACGGAAACGTGAATATACATTTCCTTGCGCATGTCTTTGCCAATCACAAACAACTCGGGCGTCTGAAACTGTGCGGCCAGGGTCTGCCCTTCATCAATTTTGCGATCAATGACCATGCCATCGACGGGTGACCGGATCTTGGTGTAATCAAGATTGGCGCGTGAGTTCTGCAAGTTTGCTTCCGCTTGCTGAACCGATGCCTTGGCGAGTTCAAGCTGAGCCTCCAGGCCTTTCGTGGCGAACACCAATTGGTCGAGTTCCGCTTGCGAAACAAAATCCTCATTTTCCTCTTGCAGAAGATTCGCCCGCTTCTCATTGCGTTTCGCGAGTTCCAATTGCGCCGTCACACGGCTCACTTCCGCTTGTGCCGATGACAGTGACCCCAGGTCTCTCTGCAAGGCGGCTTCGTAAATCCGGGTGTCGATTTCTGCCAGCACATCGCCTTTCTTGACAGCGCTATTGAACTCGACGTACAGCCCGGTGATGGGGCCGGAAACGAACGCGCCGACGGGAACCGACAGCACCGGCTTCACCTCCCCCGTCGCGTTCACTTTCGAGACGATCCCACCACGAATCACCTCCGCCTCGCGATACTCGACCGCGTTCTTGCGTTTCCAATATTCTCGGGCGCCAACGTAACCTCCACCTCCCAGCCCAGCCAGCACGACCAAGGTGACCAAAATCTTGAGAAATGTCTTCATGTCGACATGGTTCCCGAATCGCACTCAGGGGGAAATAAACCTCGAAAACGGCAGCTGGATTGCCTGCTGTCTGCCAGCACTGCTCCCAGGCGGTACCCGCCAGTAAACACCGTAGTTTCACTACGATCTTCTGACAATTGACAATATCGGTAAACGGGTTAAAAGCCCCCCAATGCATCTTTATTTTCCAGCCGGAATAACTCGTCTCACCCGCAAACTTTAGCCGACCCCATCGGTATGGTTTCGTCTCGCCCCTTGGTATCGCTTGCCATCATCCTGTTACCAGCACTGCTAGTGTCTGTTGGTACAGGGAGTGCGCAGGAGCTCTGGCTCCCCGTGTTGCCCGAGCAACGAGCGATCATGACGCGCACAGGCGATGACTTGCCACCTGCCCCCTTACCTCGCATGCAACCTCCTCCGACGGTCGTGACACCACGGCCCGCGCCGATTCGCGAACTTTCACTTGACGAGGCGATTCGCATTGCGTTGCAAAATGCCGAGGTGATCCGCATCCTGACGGGCTTAACAGCCACGTCCACTCGACGCACCATCTACGACACGGCGATTACGAACACGACCATTGACGTACAGAATTCCCGCTTTGACCCCAATCTCACCTTGCGCAATCGCTGGAATCAAAGTGATTCTCCGATTCAAGCCTTCCCCTCTCCGACCGTTCCCGGACAACTGCTTTTCGGTAGCACCTTGACCGAAAACAACGGTCGTGACCTGAACCTCAATCAGCGCAATCGCGTGGGTGGCCAGTGGAACGTCAATGTGATCCACGACCACAATCTCTTTCCGGGACTGAAAGAAAATCGCCACAGCATCGATGTGAGCTACACTCAACCGCTGCTGCAAGGAGCAGGGTACAACGTCAACATGGCGCCCATCATTGCAGCGCGCATCGATACGGAACGATCGTATTTTCAGCTCAAAGACAGCGTCCAGGAACTCGTGCGCGGCGTCGTCGAAAGCTACTGGGCCTTGGTCTTTGCGCGTGTGAACCTCTGGGCACGCAACCGTCAGGTGGAACAACTGACCTTTGCGCTCCAACAGATTCAGGCACAACAGAGAGTCGAACTGGCCGACGGCGGTGAGGTGGCACAAGTCGAAACCTCGAAACTCAGTTTTGATGCCACCCAAATCGCTGCCGCGTCTGAAGTCCAACTACGCGAAGCTGCTCTCCGCAATCTGATCGGTCTGCCACCTTACGACGGCAACCAACTGGTTCCAGTCACACCTCCAACCAACCAGCACCTCGCCCCCGACTGGAGTCTCCTGGTGGAAGTGGCCGAACTGAATCGCCCCGACATCGTGGAACTCAAGTTAGTGCTGGAAGCGGACGAGCAACTTTTATTGCAAGCCAACAACACGGCCCGCCCGCGNTTAGATGCGATCGCCCAATANCGNTGGAATGGCCTGGAGGGCGAGATTCCCGTTGCCAATCGCGGACGCACCTCTGCCGGACAATTCAACGACTGGCTCCTGGGAGTCAATTTCTCCGTCCCGTTGGGCTTGCGGCAGGACCGAGCAAACCTTCGCAGACAAGAATTGATTCTGTCGCGGGATCGCGCCAATCTACAGCAGGGCGTCCACGCGATGACCCATCAACTGGCACTGCAGCTGCGGATTCTCGATCAGACTTACGCCCAATATCAGGCTTATCAAAAAACGCGCGAAGCCGCTCGACTCAGCCTCAACTACCGTGCTTTGCGGTGGCAGAAGGGAGGCGTGGGTGCCGGAGGTGCTGGTGGTCCGCAACTTGGTCGCCCCAAGACCGCGACAACGTTCCTGGACGTCTTACTAGCCGTCACCGATTGGGGGAATGCCGTCAGCTCGGAAGCCCAGGCACTGACCCGTTACAACACGGAACTGGCGATCCTCGAGCAACAGACAGGAACGATTCTGGAAGTCCACGGAATTCGCTTGTTCGAAGAGCGTTTTGGGTCGATTGGCCCGCTGGGGCGATTGGCCAAACCGGTCTGCTACCCGGAGAGCATCCGTCCCAGCCAGAACGTGGACCGTTACACCCCCAGTAACACGACGTCCGAAGCCTTCTTCAACCTCGAAGATCCTTTGCGGGCACTCCATTCTCCCGCCAAACAGAAACCTCCTCAGCCTCCAGGTCGCCCTCAAGCCCCTCCCGAGCTGCTCCCCCCCCCGCGTCCACGCCGCTAACACGCACTCGCGCGCCGCGGAGTCTCGCACGCACCCGCGCGCAGGGGCAGCGGAATGCGCGATGCACTTCCCGGCTAAAGCGCATACCCGGTTCAACTTCCATTTGACTTTCCCGATTCATTCCATCTGCCCATGGCGAGTTTGTCATCTTGCGTTTTCGTCATATGGTTTCCATAGGGCGAGATCTCGTGTGTATTCGCCAGCACCTGCGGGTGGTGATTCACCGACTCCAACCCTCTCTTCTCTGCTGCCTCTGCATTCGCCGTCCATCTTGCCCGCCACCAAGGAGCTTGCCTTGAGCATCCAGAACGCCCTACATACGTGGAAACAGCTTGCAGAAAACAACGTCGAACTGACTGAGATCAAAGCGCGTCTCCAGCAACTCGAAGAGCTGGTCGAAGCAGCACGCGTGGAATTTGATGAAACGCTGGATGACCTCAACGCCACCGATCGAGACGCCATCTTCTCGATCATGTCCGTCTACGAGCAGCAGCAACTGAGCGAAGATGAATTGCATTGGCTGGTCAACAAGATTGGCAACGAAGGCGTCGAAGGGATTGCCTGGTCAACACTCTTCGCCGCTTGGCAACAGCGTTATCCCCAGAACTCTCGAGTCGACCTGGGAGTGATACTGCAGCGACACGCACGCTACATCGCCAGCCTGGAAGAAGACGCGCAAGGAGTCTATCGTTTGACCCCGGAGGGCCAAGCACTCTTTCTCAACGGTTGACCATCATGTGCCGAACTCGCTTGGCTGGGCACATTGCAGTGACGACCTCAAGAATCCGGCGTCGTCTTCGCGGGTCGCGTCTGCGTCCCGAGTGGTTGCGGTGCGCCCTCGGTGTGCCAATGCACGCGATTGCTGCCACCACGTTTCGAAGCGTACATGGCAGCGTCGGCGCGAGCTAACAGCGTTTCCGCAGACTCCCCCGGTTGCACTGTCGCCAACCCGCCGCTGATCGCCACTGGCAACGCCTGCCCAGCGTAGACGAGCGACGCATGCTCGAACAACTGCTGTAACCGTTCAGCAGCCAGAGCCGCTTCGCGTGGCTCTTGATTCGGCAAAAGAATCGCAAATTCGTCTCCCCCCAAGCGACACACAAAATCCGCTTGACGGATCGCTCCTTGCAATCGCCCGGCCACCTGGCGCAAGACTTCATCACCTGCCAAATGACCATGCTTGTCGTTCCATGCTTTCAAGCAATCGACGTCGATCAGCAACAGTGAAAAGGCAACGTGATGGCGATCCCATTGAGCGAGTCGTCTGGCAAGCTCCTCTTCAAAACCACGTCGATTCGGAATCCGTGTCAGCGGATCGGTGCGTGCTTCCTCCACACAAACGGCCAGTTGCTGACCGTGTTCCAGTACAGCCGACCCGAGCGTTGAGGCCTGCTGTTGCGCCGCGACCGCGGCCTGCAACTGATCTTCAAGCAAGGCCATCTCAGCGGCCGTTATCCGCCCAGCCTCAGCTGTTTCGCCCAGCAACGCTTGCAACCGCTGACGCACAGGCTCCAACGCGGTGCGTTGCGCACCCACGGCGTGCTCGAATTCGGCCAGCCGTGATTGGAACTCGGTCAGCCGAATTCCCTCACCTTGCAAGTCACGCCGAACCTCGGCCCGCACCTGCTCATGTCGGCCACGTCCTCGCGGCAGCCAGCGTCTGAACGCCACCAGCAAGAGCCCACCGCAGATCATGCCTGCCATGAATATCAGCACTTCAAAGACCTGCATCGCAATTCAACTCATCTCAGTTTTGCTCGGCATCGGAACAGTATGCTTTTCCACGTTGCAGACCCAACACGTTCACGGCGCGGGCACCATGTTCCATGGCTGATCACCACGACCTTGGACACGTTGCCAGGCAAGCGGAGTTCGCCTTGCAAATCATACAACAACCGCAGCGCATGCGTCGTGTGGTCTCAATCAAGCGCGAAAACGCCAGCTCGCAGCGCTTGCAGAAAATGTCGGTTGCTTTCCAACAGATTCGGCAAGGCATCCATTTCGGCCGGCGTAACCCATTCAACGTCAGCCACTTCGGCTGGATTCGGCTGAATCAACTGATCCTCAGGCAAGTCGGCCAACCACCAACTCAACGCGACGTTCCAGGGCGTTAAACTACGCCACAAGGGCCGAATTGGCTGCACCTTAACATCCAGCTCCTCGCGCAACTCGCGTTCCAAGGCAACGGCCTCAGACTCTCCTGACTCAATACCTCCGCCCGGAAAGCACATCATCCCCGGTGCCGCGACCTGCTGAGAACGCTCGATCATGAGAAAACGCTGGTCACGGAGGATGACAGCCACCACGCCATGACGCACAGGAGGCTCGTTCACGTCTGACTCTCCGGCGGGGCAGCCAGGGCGTCTTCAATAAACTGCGTCAAGAATTCGAAAGCGCGTCGCTCTTGATCACCCGCCGTCTTGTCCACGATGATTTGCAACCGTTCCCATTCTGCACGGATTTCGCGTTCTGGGAGAAAATCCACGCGTGTCGCAAAAATCGCCGCTTCCAAAACCGCATGCTTCGCACGATTGAATCCAAAAAAATCACGCCCACGACCTTGCTCTAC
>NZVR01000213.1 GCA_002701545.1 Blastopirellula sp.
TGCTTCCCAATCTTCGTAAGAATGAGCTGACTGCAGCTATTGAATACGATGACAACGGACGGACGATCGAACTTCAGGGTAATGACCTTGACCTGATGACAACCAAGCTTTCAGTTGAGCACGGTGTGTTCATTCCTGAAATGCGTGTCAAGGCAGCTGTGCAGTACGCAGCTCTGAAGAATAAGTATTGTCCTATCCGTCGTTACCTTGATCGCTGTAGCGCTGAGTTCACTCCTCACGCTGACTGGGATCGCATTGGCGAAGTATTCCTGGGCAACCCACATCCGTTGGCCACTAAAGCTATGCAGCGGATGATGATTGGCGCTGTAGCACGTGCCTACAACCCTGGCTGCTCTATGTCCTGGCTACCGATTCTCGTCGGTGCTCAGGGTGCAGGTAAGTCAATGTTCAGCCGTTGCCTTGTGCCTGAGAAATTGTTTGCTGAGGTTACTACTCCTCTCGAAACTTTGATGAAGGAGCAGTACAGGCTTCACGTTGCTTGGTTGCTTGAGCTTCCTGAGATTGACAACTTCTTCCACACGAAAAACATTGAGAACTTCAAGAATCTCATCACCACTCGCGTTGACGAAGTGCGTCGTCCTTATGCATCACTGCCTGAGTCTCTGCACCGTCGCTTTGTGATGATTGGTACTACCAACCGTAACCAGTTCTTGGTGGACAGCACCGGCAACCGTCGCTTTGTTCCACTTGAGATTGGTGCTGGCTTTCTTATCCCTTGGAAAAAGCTTGCCAAAGAGCGTGACAGTCTTTGGGCTGCAGCAGTAGCAGCGTACAAAGCAGACACTCCTTATGAGTTCAACTCAGGTGAGATTGCTCAGATTGCTGACTACATCGCTGAGTTCGGTGATCCCGATCCTTGGATGGACAAGATCGGTAGTTACGTCAACCTCAAGAAAGAAGTTTCTGCTGCTGATGTTCTTACCCATGCATTAGATCTTGACCCACGTCAACAAGGCCGTCGTGAGTCCCGTCGTGTCTGTGACGTCCTGCAAACTCTTGGCTGGCGTCGTCTAGTTACAACACGTACTGATGCTGCTACAGGCAAGCGTCGGACAGTTCGTTTATGGATTCGCCCTAAGGGTGATGACATTGATGAAACCACAGAGATGTTGGACTTCTAGTCCACATCTTTTCTTTATTCTTGTTATATATAAACTAAAGAAGTAATACCAATGAAATCTAAATACTTGCAGATTGGAATGCGTGTTCGCAACCTAAACAATGACAAGACTGCTCTTGTAGTGGGACGCCCTGAGTATTACACGCCTCGCGCAAAACTTGTTCGTATTAAGTACGAGAACAGTACAAGATACGAATATATGATTTCAACAATGCTTGATGTGCTTCCTCTCGAAGAGCAGTATCCAGCTCACGGGGGGACTTACAGCAATGTCTGAAGCACAACCTGCTAAGAAGAAAGGTGGCCACGCATATGGCAGGCGTAATCAAAATATGTCGAATACAGCAGAGGAAAGTGAACTCTGCTTGTACACAGGTCATGCGCTGGGTCGTTTCAGCTCCAGCTCAATGCGTTACGACAGTCATCAAGCATGCGTACGTTGCGTCGCAGCGGCTCGCGAAGGTCGTATCTCCCTTGACATTGACAGACTTCTTAAAAAGTTTAGGAAGAAAGCACTCAAGTTCTGGTCACAAGTTGACATCGGAGCACCCGATCAATGTTGGAACTGGAACGGATCTATCAATGCAAGAACGGGTCAACCTCAGTTTGCATGGCGCAGACACGGCATTTCTTCGTCAACTCAGCATCACCCTCAGCGTGTGGCTATGTGGTTTAGCTGGGGTGATCTTGGTTTCACAGGAGTTAAAACTACCTGTGGCAATAAGTACTGCTGTAATCCTTTTCATCTTATCCCTCAAAAGATAGGAGTGTTCGTGGATGACGACAGCTATATGGATAGCTTTGAGTTATCAATCCAAATTCAAACTCTCAAGCAGAGAGTTCAAGAATATATGATTGAAGAGGCTATGGCTGAAATGCAAAAAGCTGAGAGTGCTGAAGCTATTGCTAAGCACAATGAAATTGCTATCAGCAAGGATGCTTCTTACCTCGACAAGTTTGAAGCTGTGATGACTGGCCTTCTGGCAAACACAGATTTAGCTTCTTTGGGCGAATTAGATGACGAATCTGAAGAAAAACCCACAGATGACTATTAATTTTTCTTATTGTTATACAAGAGTTTAATCATGTCAAGACGCAACGACTTACTAAAGCAGCTCCTAGCTTCCGACAAGTTCGGTGAGGAGAAGGAGCAGGAGCAACGCTTCCTGCAGGCCACAGCAGAACTAATGCTGACTGACCTAATCACCATCGCTATTAACGGATTCTCTGTTTATGGCGCCGGTTCTCTAATCATCAATCTTCAAAATGACTCGACTACTTATATGAGTGGTTATGACATTGAAAAAGATATTGCTGTCGCTGAGCGTCACGAAGATGAAGAGGTTATCGATTTCCTGCGTGGTCTGATGGAGCGCATTGACGCCAATGATTGGACACAAACTGTGTTAATTACATTGATTTCAGATGCAGGAACAAGAACATTTAGTCTCGAAGCAGGAAGGAGCCAAGAGAGCTTCTCTGAGGCAGCAGCAAAATCTAAAGAATAAGCTCGCTGCACAAAACCTAAAGCTTCCTCTCTATCCAACTCCACAGGTAATTGAACGTGCACGCACTGTTATGGGGTCTATTGATTTTGACCCTACTTCTGATGCCCTTCAGCAGGTACTTGTTGACGCTACTTCTGTTCCTTCTGTAGAAGTCAATGCTCTGCAAGAGCACTGGCAGGGCAACTGCTTTGTTGCCCCTAAGGGAGCTGTGCGTAACACTAAGCTTTGGCTTGACAAAACCATTAGTGAATACCGTAACGGTTTCATCAACTCCTTTGTGTTCTTCACTAGCGCTTCTGAAATCATGCGCTCTGCTCCAGTGTTGTTTGACTTCCCTATGTGCATTCCGTTCAAACGGATTAAGCAGCTTAGGGCTACAAGCAAAGGCTTCGAGCCTGTGTCACCAAGCACCTGGAATATTATTCTCTATGGTCCACCTGTAGATACTGTCATCTCTGACGTAGATAAAGTTTCTCTTTTCTACAACAGCTTCCGTGACATCGGTCGTGTCACGTATAACGAATGGGCCGGTGACAACTGGCAGCGAGACCTAGAGTATTACGAAGAACATAAGGGGGATGTGTGATGCAAAAATATTTTACTAAGGGCATCCTCTTCCCTCTACCTTCTGGAAACTCATTTCACCCAAGTCGCTGCATCATTCGTGATGGCACAATTACTTGGCGTGACGCACTGCAATGTAAGAAGACTAAAGACATTTATATTCCTGTAGAGCTGTCCCATGAACAGCATATTATTAAGACTGCACAGCGCCTTGAGGAACTTAACACCTGGCTCATGCAGCCAACTTTTGAGCTACACGATTGCCTTATCCCTTATGAATGGTTTAACCCAACTAAGGAATGGCTATCTGAAGGCATCTCTGCTTATGTTAAGCACAACTTATTTAGCAATAAATTTGTATTAGAAAAGCTCGCCCCTCACGTCAAGCCCCATGAAGAACTTGAATTGAGAGACGAGCTGTTGTTCTTTAAGAGATGCTAGCTGGCTAACGCCAGCGTCACTCGGCAGTGTCCAGCTTGTCAATCAGACGAGTCAGATACCACTGAGCTTTCTGTGCATCTTGCAGAGAGTTCTCCTTAAGCCACAGACGCAGCAGATACTTCAGTACCTGAGCTTGGAGCATGCCAGTGACGACGGACGGTGCATCTTGAATTGCATCTTCAATGATGTCGATCACTTCAGTCTTACCCTTTGTGTAGTGCAAAGGATGATCAACCATATTCTTTTGTGGTGTTCCAAGTGTTGTGAAGCCATCTTCAACAAGACGCAATCCGTGCTTGTTGTCTTCATTCATTTCCTTCAAAAAAGTCTCGTAATCCATTGCTCGCATATCCGTTTCTATATAACTAATATAGGACTATATGCCACAAAGTGCAAGTATTATGGGAGCAATTAAAGGTGATCCAACATATATTGAAGAGCCTGAAAAGTATTTTATGTCTATTGCAAAGACTGTGGCACAAGGCTCGAACCATCCGATCGCTCCTGGCGGTTGCGTTATTACCAGAGGCAGGGATCTCATTGGAGAAGGACGTTCGATTTTGGCAGCTTGCCGAGTCGAAGTCCACTGTGTTTCTTATGCGATTGCTACTGCTGCAAAGCACGGCACTAGCCTTGGTGGGTGCATTCTCTACTCAACCAGATATCCATTTAGTGCAGATATTTTTCAACTGCACCTTATGGGTGTGCGTAAGATTATTGTTCTTGCACACGAGTGGGAGCCTTACTATAAAGATGAATTCAGACGAGCATCACGACTAGCTCGCGAACTATCCATATCTATCGAACCCCTTTTTGAAGATGATGACCAACGTTTCAGCACAAACAATCAAGCGCCTCGCTTCGACGACAAAGAATCGCAGTTCCAAAACAAAGACCTCTACACGTCAAGTCCGGCTGAAAAAGGCTTTGACGATGTTCAACAATATGAAGACGATGACCTCACCAATACTCTTTGACATTGAATCCACTGGTCTTCTGCGCCAGGGCAGCCGCATTCACTGCATTGTTGCCCGTGACTGTGTGCATCCCGAAGACTACACGGTCTACGACAACCGCCCGGACAGCACAATCACTATGGGTGTTGAGGCACTTAAGCGTGCTCCAGTTTTAGTTGGTCACAATATTGCTAGTTACGACATCCCACTTATCCAAGAAGGTTATGACTTCGATTATCAAGGAGAAGTATTTGACACTCTGGTTTTATCTCGTTTGTTCTATCCAGACATCCGCGATCGTGACTACGAACGTCGTCCTATGGGCATGCCTGAGAAGCTGTATGGCTCTCACGGCCTTGCTGCTTGGGGTTATCGCTTACGTTGCAACAAAGGTGAGTTTGGCAAGCAGGAAAACGCCTGGGATGTTTACACACCTGAGATGCTTGATTACTGTGTTCAAGACACCTTGGTTACAGTAAAACTATATGATCTTATGATGCGGAGGATTGAAGACTATGCCGGATGATTTACGTTTGGTTCGTATGAACCATGAAGCTAAGACCATTATTATTTGTGTTAAAATGCCTACGGCTGAAACACAACAAAAGCTCAAAGATGAGCTAGAAAAGAACTACCCTGACTACACTGTTATACAAAGAAAAGATGACTAAGAAAGATGCACCATTGACAATTGAAGAGATGCAGGCAGCTGCTGATATCTTCTTCCCACTCTATGACGTAGTGGCTTCTAATATGCCTGAAGCTCGCGTCGAGGACATACTTAAGGTTATGGAGAATGTGGCCAAGCTGGCCCATCGTGAGCGCTCTAAGAAGCGTGAAGAAGAAATTAACACTAAGTTCGGTTTCAACAAAGGAGAAGTGACTGCTGATGAAGAATGATTTCGTTGAACTAGAAATGGCTATGGCAATCCTGATGGCTCAGCAAGAGCTATCAGGGTTTAGGTTTGACGTTAAAGAAGCAGAAAAAGTACGTGCTGAATTACAAGAAGAAGTTGAAACGCTTCAGGGACAGATTACATCCCGCTTTCTTTATGTGCCTGGTAAGGTCTTTACCCCTAAGCGCAACGACAAGAAGAATGGATATGTCGCTGGGTCACCTCTGACCAAGCTGACGTCGTTCAATCCGACCAGCAGGCAGCACATTGCTTGGGCTCTACAAACTCACTCCGGTGCTCGGTTCAACAAGACAACTGACACTGGTAAGCCGAAAGTTGATGAGGCCACGTTGTCTGAGATTCGTGACAACGCTCTTCAGTCAAACAACGCCAAGCTTCACAAAGAATGTGAGTGGTTTATCCGCCTGCTTACTTTACAGAAGTGGCTCGGACAGCTGTCTGAGGGTGCCAATAGTTGGTTCAATACCATTGAAGATGACGGCTGTATTCACCACAGCTGCGTCCTTGCAACAGTCACCGGTAGGAATGCTCACCGGGGTCCCAACCTTGGGCAGGTTGTAAGTGCACCTTGGGCACGACGTTTGTTCGTTCCACATGCAGGTCACGTAATGGTTGGCTGTGACCTTGAGGGTCTTGAGCTTCGCTGCTTGGGCCACTACCTCTCACGTTTTGATGACGGTGCATTTGCTGACGTTGTCGTCAACGGAGACATCCACCAGCAGAACGCTGACCGTGTGGGCTGCACACGTAAGGAAGTGAAGTCGTTGACCTACGCTTTCATCTATGGTGCAGGTGACCTCAAGCTTGGGCACACTCTCGATCCTGCTCTATCTGATGCAGGTAAGAAGCAGCTGGGCAAAGAGCTGCGTCAGAAGTTCCTAGACGCCATTCCAGGTCTTGAGCCATTAGTTAATGCTGTCAAGGCCAAAGCACGCCGTGAGGGGCAGCTGAAGGGCTTAGACGGACGTCCTGTGTTTGTACGTGCAGAGCACTCAGCTATCAACTTCCTGTTGCAATCAGCTGGTGCAATTTTGTCAAAACGCTGGGTAGTTATTGGACAAGATATGATTAATGATGCAGGTCTTGTTTATCACTCTGATTACACACGTTGCGCATACGTACATGACGAACAACAATTCTCAGTTATCCCAAGCGAAGCTGATCGCGTTGCAAGAATCTTGGTTGAAGCAGCACCTGCTGCCGGTAAACACTACAACTTTAAAGTTCCCATTACTGCAGCAGCAGACATCGGGGCGAACTGGGCAGAGTGCCACTAATGTTTAGGATTGATCTCGATAAGCAGGGGATCATTATCCTTCTCCAAGCAATGGAGATGTATCTTGAGCGCTGGCCTGGTGGTGATCCTGACGAACAGGAAGACATCCGTCAAATAAAAGATGCCTTACAAAGGGCATTATTAGAAGCCCAATTCCTTGACATTGAGTAGTGTAATTCGCTACAATTTATATAACGTTCATCCACNNAGTGGACGCAAGTAAGCCAGAGGCTGAAGGAACGGGAAATTTCACACCTTACCTTGGAGTTTCCAATGACTACTATCGAAGCACGCGCCATCGAAAACGCTCGCAAAGAGCTGAACCGCGCCAAAAATGAACTGAAAGTTCACCGCCTTTCTGAAACCCGTTACCGTGGCATTCCTACGGTTAGCGACACCGTCGATCTGAGCGAAGTTCACGGTGTGTTTGTTTATCGTGGTGTTCCTTACATCCGTTGNTTGACAACTAAATAATTAAAGGGGGCTCTAACGAGTCCCCATTTTTTATGTTCTTTGCTAGGATTACTGTACGAGCCGAAGAAGAACTACGGCAGGCTCTATGCTACAGAAGTTCAGGGGTTTTTTGTAGTTTCCACCCTGGTAATTGAAACCCCTTCCGCTGATCACGGAGGGGGTTCCCTTTTAGAAAAGATCGCTCTTAATATCTGTGACCTTGTCAGGACGCAAAGCTTCTGCCGCCCGACGCTCGTCACCAACCTTTCTCAGACGTGCTTGCTGTGCACCAATACCAGCAGCAAATGCGTTGCCACCACTGTATTTCTGCGTTGTATTTGGACGACGGCTGTATTGATAAGCAGCCTGTCCTCTTCTCTGCTTGGCCATAGCCAAAGCTTTCTGACGCTTAGACGTGTCAAANTGTCTATCTTCGGCAGATAAACGGCGGCGATCAATAGGTTTGTTTCTTAAATTGACCGCCACTGTTTCACACTAGACCTACCTTATTATACCCCGACAGTATCCTTCAGATCTTTGACAACCCGAACCATAGGAGCGATAGCAACTAGCGTCTGCTGTGCAACGTCTGCTTGGATCTTACTCTCAATAGTTTCAATCTTTGCTTCAAGAGCTTTGATTGTTTCATCCTTCGTGTAAACAGTGAACTTCATGCCTAAAGCAAGGGCGATCACAGGNCCGACTATGTAACCAATCATTATTTGTCTATATNACTACCTGAAATCTAGCAGATTAATCAGATAAATATGAAGTCGTCACCATCAATATCTTCGTCTTCCCAGCCCACATCTTCAATGTCCGGGGGAATGGTGTCATCATCCTGCATTGTGAGAAGCAGCATGAATGTTTCTTCACTAATGATTTCAGGCATAGGACCTGCTTCTTCCTTCACTTGGAAAAGAACACCTGAGCTTGCGAGAGTTTCTTGAATACCATTCTTTTGCTCCATGCGTGAACGCAGGAGCCGGATTACGGTTTTCTCAAGCGCAGGCCGGCTCATACGTTCCGCTTCGTAGCGTGCTCTCTGCAGAGCAAACCGTTGTTCGATTGTCAGTTGGTTCTTCATCTTCTTCATACTCAGGTCTTTGGTTGGCAACCCATTCGTCAATTAGATCGTGTGCTATTCGGTTATAAAAATTTTGAGTGGTAAACCATTCCTCAAAATCTAAACTTCCTTTCGACTGATTACAGTCTATACAACACGGAATTAAATTGGAGCGGAGATCGGAGCCACCTTTGCACCTTGGTTTCAGGTGATCAACAGTAGTGGCTCTTTGTTCTCGGCAGTAAGCACATAATCCTCCCCAAGCGGTTTTGATTGCGTGTCGGAACTGTCGTTTAGCAGAACCCTTCTGAAGCACGTTTAGCGAGAACATAAGTTCCCGCCAATCTTCCTGAATCCCCATCGTTGTTGTTAGCAACTTACCTTGACTATAAGTAAGGTAGGAGTCAAAGATGGATCACTTCAGTCTTTTGCCCTTCAGACTATCAAGCACGTGCAGTACCAGTTGAACGATGCTGTTGTCCTTCAACGGACTCAGTGCAATGATTTCAGATGCAGCTGCTACAACAATCCAGAATTCAGCGGAGTTAAGAATTTCCATGACTAATTAAACTCGACACCTCTATTCTAAAAAACTCTCTGACTACACTTAACTACGGTCTTTTCTATAAAGTCCTATTTTTATTCTCTACTTTATGTATTTATTTTTGAGTTTATAAGAAAGTAGTGCAACTAGTGTAGTCACGTAGTCAAAGACCACGCTTCCCTACAATCTTTGCTGCCATGTCTGCATTGTAGTCAATCTTATCTTCCATCCGATGCAGCACCGTGAACAGTTCAGTGAACCGTTGGTTGAATTCTTCTTTGGTGACGTACTGCTCTGCAACCTTAAGTTCGAGGTTGTCCATGCGGCGATCCTGTGTATCAAGACGACGGAAGGCAACACCAAATAGGGAAAGTAAAGCGGCTATCCCTGCACCAACGATGTATTCAGGAATAGCCATAGGTGTTACTCCTTTAAAGTTTACAGAATCTGGTGAAAGGTTTCTCATTGACCCCTAACCTAATTTTATTAAATTGGCACAAATTAATTTTTTATATCCCACAGCAGCTCACAACTCTCTCAGAGATCATTGTATTCGTTGTAGCTCTTTAGCCATGTCCTCTAGTAAAACCTCGCCGTAGTCTGCAGTCATGCCCTGTGGTTTGTGTCCAACAATTGACATTGCAATTGAATACTCAA
>NZVR01000214.1 GCA_002701545.1 Blastopirellula sp.
CGCTACCGTTGTCTGGGGGCAAAAGCCGAGCCAGCCACCTACCCGACTGGGAGTCGATGTTGTCTCGCTGCGCGAAGGGCCCCAACTATACGGTGCGGTGACCTACCAAAACGACCAAGTCTTGCGGATGGCGGTCGAGCGGGTTTGGCTCGAAAAGACATATCCCAAATTCTTTGAGCAACAGATCAAGATCGAAAAAGCCGAAGCAATTGTCGCCGCGCGAAAACTCAAGGAGCGGATTGACCTCTGGAAAGAAAGCCGGGCCAATGACGAAAATCTGGTGCTGTTCCTCGATCGTGAAATCCAGCGATTGAAGGCGGCGTGGCAAGCGTCGCAACAGAATGCAGAAGCCCCTGCACAATTCGTCATCGTCGAGGTTCCACGCGACCGAGTTCGCAGTTTGTATCTCCAACCTGCGGAACGAAAACAAGTCGCGCTGCTCGCTTGGCGAGAACGCCTGGATCGAGTCACCACACGAACGGCGACTAATCTGGCCATGGAATTGAAAGAAAGGGGAGTGGAAGCCCCACAACAGCCCGTTGACTTAAGCGATCGCCTGCCGACCAACCAACTACAATCCGATCGTGCGTGGGCGGCAAAAGTTGCCTTGATCGAGTATCGCCTGCGAAAAAAAGTAGGATTCCAAGGAACCGGTGAGTTTCTCGCTCGAACCGGTGACGGTGCCGAAGAAGTCAATCTGGCAGAAATGATGCAAGTGGTCCTGAAGCAGCAAATCGAACAGCAACTCAACGCGCTGCTCCAGCCACCACGTCGCCAAGCAAAATCAAACGCTTGGCTGGCCAAAGCGAGCGAGCAAGCGGATCGTCTGGAAGTTTCCGGATTTCGCGTATCGCGATTGAACAAGAACATGCTGAACAAAACGGTTGAAGTGACAGCCTCGTTCGTCGCCCGGATGCCCGACGAGCGTTGGGAAATCGTCTGGGAGCACACTCAGTCACGCAATTTGAACCAGGTCAAGGCAGATCAAAAAGATCAGGTTGCCAATGCACCACGAATTAACGAAATGTTGGCCCTGCTGAAAAGTGCGGGAATCGCCAACGCCGACCAACAAGTGCAAGAAGCACTGGCTTATGGTGCAGTCACCAAAGATGCTCTGGATGATGCCAATGAAGCCTTCCTGGAATTTGCTTCTCGGTACGGTGCCCAGGTCGACGCACCGCAAATTCAAGTGCCATAAAACTCGTCGGACCGATGCTCCGANCTGAGANANTGGCATNGCCGTNGCAACTGGAATCTGCACCACACGACATTCGCGACAGCCACCAATTCGTCGCTTCAATCCGAATGGAATCACGGTCGAGGAAACAGGATGACGATGAAGGAATCCCGAGCTTGTGGCTTCTTGATCGTCCGCCAGACCAACGGCGGATGCGAATTTCTACTCATGCAGCACAAGGATCGATGGGATCTCCCCAAAGGGCATGTGGAACCTGGGGAAACCGACATGCAATGTGCGCTACGGGAACTGCAAGAGGAAACGGGAATTTGCGCCGACGATATTCGCGTTCACGATGAATTTCGGTTCACGACCAATTATCTCGTACGCAAGAAGCGGTTTGGCAAAGTNCCCGCCAATAAAACAGTCATTATCTATCTTGCCACACTCGTGCGCGAGCGGCCAATCGTCGCAACGGAACATATCGACTTTCGCTGGTTTGCCTGGAACCCGCCTCATGCCATTCAAGCCAAGACCATCGATCCGTTGCTAGCATATGCAGAGCACTACCTGGGGGATGAGACTGGCGACGCGGCTTCTCACGCATCATGACCTAAGGTGTCCGCGCTGCAACGATACTTCTGGTGGCCTGATTGTACGACGCGTACCACTCCGGTAGAGTAACCAACTGGGGAATCCTGGGGAGTGGTGCGACAATCAGGCGAGGTTTTTGGTTGTCCAATTTTAGGCAGTTTTTAGGAGTATCTGGTCATGGCAACGACGAAGAAATCGGCAGCAGTTGAAAAGAAAACCAAGAGCAAAGCAGCACCAGCGAAGCAGAGCAAGGGCAAGGAACCAGCGGCCAAGTCGGTCATTGATCAAAACAACGAACTCAAGACTGCCGTTCAGCAGATTGAAAAACAGTTCGGCGAAGGCTCGATCATGCCGCTGGGGAAAGACCAGCAGGTCGGAGTCGCCGGGATTCCAACCGGCAGTCTCTCGCTGGACATCGCCTTGGGAGGCAAAGGCGTTCCGCGTGGCCGCATTATCGAGGTGTACGGTCCCGAGTCGAGCGGTAAAACAACATTGGCTCTGCATATCGCGGCCCAAGCCCAAAAGCAGGATGGCATTGCAGCGATCATCGATGCGGAACACGCATTCGACCCCACATGGGGCAAAAAACTTGGTGTGGAACTCGATTCCTTGCTGGTCAGTCAACCGAGCAGCGGCGAAGAAGCCATGCAGATCACGGAGATGCTGGTCAAATCCAACTCCGTCGACATCATCATCGTGGACTCCGTTGCGGCGCTTGTCCCGAAACAAGAATTGGAAGGCGAGATTGGCGACAGCCACGTCGGACTCCAAGCGCGTCTCATGAGCCAATCGATGCGAAAACTTACGGGAGCCATCGCGAAAAGTAAGACGGTGGTCATTTTCATCAACCAGATTCGCGAAAAAATCGGTGTCATGTTTGGCAGCCCGGAGACCACTCCCGGCGGCCGCGCACTGAAGTTCTACAGTTCCTGNCGCATTGATGTACGACGGATCGGGCAACTCAAAGATGGCGATGAAGTCGTCGGGCAGCGTGTTCGCACGAAGATTGTNAAAAACAAAGTCGCACCTCCGTTCCGCGTCGCCGAGTTCGACATGATGCACACCAATGGCATCAGCTATGAAGGCGATATCCTTGATCTCGGGGTAACACAAAAAGTCGTCAATCGCAGTGGCTCTTGGTTCAAATACGGAGATACCTATCTGGGCCAAGGGAAAGAAAAAGCCCGCAATTTCTTGATCGAAAATCCTGCCGTCACGGAAGAGATCAAGCAAAAGGTTCTGGTTGCAGGCGGCTACGCGGTTGCACCAGACGCTGACACCGACAACACTGAAACCATCGAGAACAGCTAGTTGGCGAACATCAGATCGATCATGCATTCGCTGACCAAAAAACTCTTGGCCGGAGTGTGAACGTATGACGACAGTACTCAGACGAGTCGTAATCACTTTACGTCGCCTTGCGGGATCTCAATCGCAGCTCAGCTTCGCAGCAACCGTGGCCTGTGGCCTGTGTCTTTTCACAGCTGCCTCTGCGCCACTTGCTGGCCAAGAGCTCACCGCCTTGCAAGCTGCGATTACGATGGAGAAGGTGATCGTTGATACCATTGCGGACGCGGAGAAATCCGTCGTGGCCATCGCCCGCGTACGGAACCGTGACCGCGTTGGGGGGCCAGCCATCGACCCACTGAGTAATGACTTTGTACCCAACGAATATGGGACAGGAGTCATTGTCAGCCCCAATGGCCATATCGTCACCATGGCGCACGTCCTGGGAAACATCAAAGAAAACACCTACTACGTCTGGCATAATCGCAAGCCATACAAGGTCGAAGCAAAGCATGTTCGCGGCATGGATCCGTGGACTGATTTAGCGGTGATCAAAATCGAAGCCGAAGGGCTCCAACCGATCAAGTACGGTGACGCTTCCAAGTTAAAGAAAGGCATGATCGCGATCGCTCTGGGCAACCCATATGCCATTGCCCGCGATGGCGAAGTCAGTGCAAGCTGGGGGATCATTGCCAACCTACGTCGCAAGGCTCCCGCCAATGAAACAACAGATGATCCAGCTAAGCAAAGCGAAACGTTACACCATTTCGGTACACTGATCCAAACAGACGCTAGGCTCAACTTGGGAACCAGTGGCGGGGCGCTATTGAATTTGAAAGGCGAGATGATCGGCTTGACAACCTCACTCGCCGCGCGAGCGGGGTATGAAAAATCTGCTGGCTATGCCGTACCCGTAGATGATACGTTTCGTCGTGTGGTAAACGATCTCAAAGAAAAACGCACACCGCAATTCGGATTCCTAGGCGTCGCCCCCGACGACTTAACTGCCTACGAACGCACCCGATTGGGCAGACATGGCGTCGTACTCGACCGCGTCGTTCGAGGTACGCCGGCACATAACGCTGGCTTACAGGACCTGGATATTATCACGCATGTCGACGATATGCCGATCTACCAGAAAAGTGATTTATTGCGCGAGTTGAGTAAACAGGATGTCAGCACCCGAATCCAACTCACTGTGCTGCGACGAGGCCTGGGAAACAACCAACAGCGGCCCATCTCTCTAGAAGTCAAGTTGCTCAAGAAATACATTGCACAATCAGGCAAGCAACCGGGGGAATCTTTGTGGCGCGGCATGCGTGTCGATTACGCAACCGCGTTACCTGCCAGAATCTTGAATGACCAGGCTGGCAGCGTTGATTTCTCCCACAGCGTCGGCGTGGTCTACGTCAAACATGGCTCACCCGCCTGGCGAGCCGGCCTGCGACGCGGTGAATTTATTAGCCAAGTGAATGGCCAATCCGTCGAAACACCTCAAGCGTTCGACCAACTGCTGCGAGATCAGGCAGGCACCGTAGAAATCACCATGGCAGGATTCAAACGCATGCGACGCCAAGTCGAACCGCCCGTCGTCGAAGTCACAACGGGCGGTGAATCAGATTGATCAGAAAAGCAAGCCTCGCATCTGCCGAGCGCATCGCGCGGCGGATGTCGAGGTTGGTGGCATCGCCAAGCGTTAGTCGCGGTGATAGCCAAGTTCGGTAAACACCGAAAGCATTTCTTCATACGTGATAAAGCGTCGCCGGTGGCGCAACTTGTACTCATCGATGGCATGGGCCAATTCACGAGCTTCATTCGACAGTTCAACATGACTGTTGGTGAACTGACGTCGCTCACGCCCGGGTGCGCTGGAAGTTCGCTGCCGACGTTCAACGAATTCTTCAGGTTTTTCAACGGTGGTCGCTTCAGACACGGGCTCTCCAATACTGTTGTCTTCTCTTACGTAGCCATGGGAACCCTACGCCCTGTTTCGGGGGTAGTCAAATGGCGATTGCAAAACACGACAACACTGCTCGCGCCGCAGGACGCGGCATCAGTCGCCTGCCTCTAAGAGGTGCAATTCTGCGGATCAGACGGCCTGTGACGTCCCATCAACGCTGAGGCATGCCCTGATCACGTTGAGCCACCACCTGCACGTCACCCAAATCTAAACGACTTAACAGCTGATGACTCGGCGCATGCTCAGGATCAGCACGCAGCGTTTGCAGGATCGTCAAGCGTGCATCATGCGGACGTCCGGCTAACATCTGCGCCTCGCCGAGCTGGTACATCAGGTCCACGTTCACGACACCCAGATTGACAGCCTGGGCGAGCGAAACACTGGCATCGTGGTAGCGCCCCAGATCTTTATACGCCAGACCACGCATGGCAACGACGTTGCCTGGCACTTCCGACGGGCGGTAGGCATCCTCCAAGGCGTGCAACGCCACCAGAGCACGCTGGGGCTGGTGCAGTTGCCGATGAATTTCAGCCGTTGCTAATTGCACACGCGGGAAGTGAGGTTGATAACTGAGCGCACGATGGTAACTCGCAAGCGCTGCTTCCGGTTGGTTACGTTGTGCTAACACATCACCGCGCAAAGCCCAACTCGATGGGAGCCGAGGGTTCTGGCGAATCGCTTCCGTTGCCTGCCGCGCCGCAGCATCTAATTCTCGTTCAGCCAAATGCATTTCCCCCAGGCGGACCCGCAACGCTGGATCTCCGCCGGAGAGCCGGACAGACTCCTGCATTTGGACAATCGCCTCTTGAGTAGCGCCACGGCGCCATAACGCTTCTGCATAACAACATCGCGCCCGTTGGTTCGTCGCACTTGTTTCGATGGCACGCGTGAACATGCTTTCCGCTTCTTGCCATTCGCCGCGATGCATCGCATGCATCCCAGACAATGACAATTGGCGCGACTGAACAACATCCTCAATCTCTGGCCGCACAAATGACCGACAGCCCGTGCCCAGCAAGATTCCACATAGCAACAGGAACCTGACAGCCCACACGTAACGTGACTCCCGCGGGTAGGGTAAGGAGGTCTTCTGTCTCCACCCATACGCTACATACTCATGCCTGAGCATCGGCAACAAACCCCGGCGGCAGCCAATCACTAGATGTTGATTCCTTCTCGCGCCGCGAGCGTCCGGATTGCCCGCTCAAAGAACGGAAAAGGATAGCTGGGGCGACGCTTACGAGCCCAGTTAAAAGACGCATTCACAATGCGGCGAGGCAGCCGGTTCTGTTTCACCATCTGGACAATCTTGTTGACAAACGCAACTTGCCCCGGCTGGGTGGCGCGCAGCCCCTTTTCAAGCTGCTCCTTCAAATCGGCCACTTCCGCCGCGTGACACGGCGTCTGCAGACAAGACGCTGGCGGTAAACAGTAGCCAGCGACACCGAGGAGGACAGTAAACAGAACGGATAACTTCGCCAACCGCATGCGGATCATGAGATGGTCCTGAGTCGTGGCTGTAAGAAATGCTCGAAACAACCCGGCTTGTAGCTGACCAACGATAGCGTGGCAAGTTCAATCTCTTGGCCACCTGCCCCAGAGTTGAGTAACCCTTCTATTCGCCAGCAGTGAAGGCTGCTACTGCTCTGCTGATAGCACGACACAGAAGTATTTATTTTGCAGCCAGACGGGTGAAATTTCGGCCTGCATAACCAACTGTTTGGAAGGGCCGGTCGCGATTTGTTCGACTGGCAACTTAGCCAATGGGATACAGTCAGCTTGATCTGCAGGGAATGTCGCCATGCGCCCCACCAAAGAATCCAGAGAGCACTGAGTGACTTTTCCACCCACTGCCAACCAATCGCGTCGTTCGGAAAGTACCAGTGCCTCTGCCGCCGACAATGACAATGCCGGTTGATCACCGAGCAGTAGTTCTTGCCGCAATCCATTGATCGCCGTTTCTACTGCAGCAACTGCGTTCGCAGCCTGACTAGATAACCGGCCGTGATACACGGTGCGAGATAGCTCACCAGGACCGCCTCGATAGCGTGCAAACCACATCGCTTTACCCCGCAACTGCTCGTTCGACTGCAGCACAATGCGATTGGCCGCCACTGCCAAATGAGCGTATTCAGAAGCGCGTTGCTCTTGATAGATGCCGACAAACTTGGGGCCTTTTTGCAAAGCTGCAACGCACTGCGACTCGGCGGAAGCAAACCCCGGCTGGGCTTTGGCAGTTTGCTCACTGACACGCGCCTTCCAACGCAATAATTCGTCGGTTGAAGACTGAAACGACGCGACTTGCTCCGCAAACGAAGGTGACTTACCAGCCAATTTCTGCAGTGGCCCGGCAACATGCTGGCGTAAATCCTCATTGCCCATTCTCGATGTCATCCGCGCAAGTGCCATCACATATGCGCGATGCAAGGCGGCGACATCACTCTCGGTTTGCCGAGAGGCGTCGGCTTCAACGATCATCACGACACCGTTCTCCATGGCTTTGGAAAACGTCTGTAAGTCACTCTCAATCTTTTTCAATTCAGGAGATTCCACCTGTTTCACGGCATCGCATCTTGCCCATTCGTAAGCCCGCGCTGCCAAACCAGCACGGACCGTGTTCAGCCACTGCTGCTCAAGGTGAGCCAGCAATTCGGGACCAGAGACATCCTTTCCAGAAACAGTCGCTTGCCCACGGGTTTGAATCTGTTTGACGCCCTCTCGGAATTCAGACAACACGCCTTCGTAGTCCGGCAACGCGGCATCTCTGGCAGACGCGAACGCACGATTACCTTCCGTCCGCTGCTGTTGCTCGCGACGTTTGGCGATCTGTGTTTTCAACTCGGCTAATGGCTTATATTGCACGTGATAAAACCGCCCGGTCATCGTCATGATGGGTTGGGTTTTATCCTGAAATGCGAACAGTATTCTTTCTGCCTGCTCCCAATTGTCTTTGTTCAGCGCTGCCTGCACTGCCTGCTGTGTTTTCTGCAATTCCTTTGAAAATGTGGGCAAACTGCTGTTAATTCTCTGCAGCATTTTCTGGCCAGCAGGTGTTTCTTTCGCAACATCAATGAATCTAAAATTTGCCTCCACCAGATCCGCCAGACGCAACTGTAAATCGTGACCGGCAGGCTCGCCCAGCTGCGCTAAGTGCAGAGATTTACGGCGCAGGGCCATGACACGAGCTTGGGTTTTCCCGATCGCTGAGAGCTGCAGAGCCCGCGACGACTCGGCATACTTCGTAACCGTCGCCAGCAATTCCTGGTAGCCCGCGGTGACCTCGTCGTAGAGTTCCTTGGTCTCTGGAACTTGCGACCAGGTCAACATGCCATTGACGTCCTCACTGCTTGGATTTGCCCAAGCAGTCGAGTCGAGTAAAGCACAGCACCCCAAAATAACAATCACAGAGTATCGCAACATCAGCTTCACCTACGGGTTCCGATTCGCTGGAACAGTTCGCTTGAAATTCAACCGCTAACGCAACAACTACGGCAAAACTCCCTGGATCGTACCGGTGACAGACAAGGTGGCATTGTCAGCAGTTTGAACCAATGGAGCCTCCTGAATGGTCGCCGAAAGCTGTTTGTCAGCAACGTTATCGACCTGAACCGATACCCAAGTCCCGGAGGTCGCATACGCGATCGGGCCACCACTTTCCCGTTGCAGGTACATCTGCATCTGCACCGTCGCGCCACTCAATTCGCTGACCGTCGTCGCTTCGACTTGCCCCTGCAAGAACACAGAAGGATAAGTTTCTTCACTCTCTGACCGATAGCTTCGCAACTGCAAGAAGGCGGGCCGGCCTCCAGAAGCCGGAATGAAGGTAGCGTAACAAGCCTTGGTATTCACAGGAGGAGTCGTCTTCAATTGGATACGTCCGGCCAATCCAAGCTCGGCCTGAGCCGTGCTTGCACCGTCCGCTATGCTGCTAGTAAGCGAATCGCCCAGATCCACCGCCTGCTCGGTAGCCTGCTCCTGCGCATCAGTCAATTCTTCACTGGCTGCCTCAATCTGCTGGCTGGCTTCCTCCAGCTTCTGATTGGCCTGATCGACCAGTTGTTGCCTTTCTTCCTGGCTACACCCAGCCAGAGCAAACAAGGCCCACACCAGAATCCCCATCCATTGCTTGGCTCGCTCCATCAATGGCTCCTCTCATGGTCAATTGTATCGGGGCGCAAACATGCTATCCTGCGCCCAGTTTGATCCCCCCATCGTGCCACTACTCACCAAGATCGTCAAGCAAATCCTTGCGGTCTTCTTCGCGGTACACGATAATGTTGGACTCCGTCGGACACACCTCAAATAATTGAAGCAGTTATCCCATGAAATCACTCCTGATGTACTCACCCAAGCCTGTTTTCTCGGCAATGCTCGTTTTTGCTTTTGCATCTTGCGTACTGGCAAAAGGTCCCACATTCACCGATCCGGAAAAAACCGGGCCTGAATTCAACATCCAAGGTGAGTATACGGGTGTGGTGGCGACAAACGACGGTGAAATCAAAATCGGTGTCCAGATCATCGCTTTGGGAAAAGACCGTTATCGCACTGTCGGATTCCATGGTGGGCTGCCCGGAGATGGCTGGAACGGTGACAAGCGAGAGATCCACGAACAAGAAGCGCCTCTCAAAGACGGTGTCGTCCGATTTGAAAATGAGGAGGGATCTGCCACCATCAAGAATGGTGTGATGGAGTTGGACCTTGGCAAAGACGGGAAGGTCGATGGGAAACTCAAGCGTGTCGTACGCAAGAGCAAAACGCTTGGTCAAAAGCCACCGGCCGGGGCCGTTGTCCTATTCGATGGCTCATCGGCGGATCACTGGAAAAATGGGCGTCTAAGTGAAGACGGACTACTGATGGAAGGGACGACCAGCAAAGAAACCTTTGGAAGTCATCGATTGCACATCGAATTTCGCCTCCCGTTCATGCCAGAAGATCGCGGCCAGGGTCGAGGCAACAGCGGTTTATACGTGCAAGGTCGTTACGAAGTCCAAATGTTGGATTCGTTTGGTCTCGATGGCAAACAGAATGAGTGTGGTGGCGTCTACTCGGTCGGCGCTCCTAGTGTGAACATGTGCTATCCGCCCCTGTCTTGGCAGACCTATGATGTCGACTTCACGGCGGCCAAGTACAAAGATGGGAAACTGGTAGCCAACCCTAGCATGACGGTGCGTCACAACGGAGTGGTCATTCACAAAGACCTGGAACTCCCTGGCAACCGTAACACCACAGCCGCTCCTGTCAAAGCCGGACCGGAACCAGGCCCCGTCTTTCTGCAAAACCATGGCTGCCCTGTTCGCTATCGAAATGTGTGGGTTGAGAAGATCGACTAAACTTCCTGGCCCGATACATCGGGCAACGACGCAAGAGTCCACCGAGACGTACGGCTGTGCAGAACATCGTGATCGAATTCTATGGAGTTCCCCGCATTCGTACCGGCCAGGCAACCGCCGTATTGACGTTCGATCCAGCGGTTCCCGTATCGTTGCACGATGTGTCCCGAGCGTTGATCGATCGCTTCCCCGCTTTGTCTGGCGACTGCATCACTCACGATGGGCCGACGGACGGGTACGTGTTTTGCATTGACGGCAAGCATTTTGTCCGGGAACGCAGTCACCGTATCGATGCTTCCCAAACACTATTGTTTATTTCTGCAGATGCCGGTGGCTAATCCTTGATGAACTACGGCTACCACGGCCAATATTTGAAGATCGACGTAAGCTCGGGCACAACCAGCGTGGTGCCGCTGTCGTCGAGCACCTTGCGTCGCTACATCGGCGGCGTCGGCTTGGGATGCTATATCCTGCTCCATGAAGGAGCAGCAGATTGCGATCCGCTGGCGCCCGAATCCACACTAGTCTTCGCACTCAGCCCTCTGGTGGGCAGCCCGCTCACGACCTCCGCCAAGTTTGCCGTCGTCTCCAAGAGCCCGCTCACGCAACGACTCAATGATTCCCTTGCCAGTAGTGGCTTTGCTCTAGCAGCCAAGAAAACCGGAAATGATGCGATCGCAATCACCGGTCGCTCTGACAAGCTATCCGTCATCGTCATTGATGAGCGAACCGTACGACTGGAACCGGCCGAATCTCTGGCTGGTTTGTCGTGTAGCGAGACCACTGCCACACTGGAACGCGAATACGGAAAAGAATATCAGGTCGCGATGATCGGACCTGCTGGCGAGCATGCCGTCCGCTACGCAACCATTTCCCACGATGGACGCCACGCCGGAAGAGGCGGGGCAGGCGCCGTGCTGGGCAGCAAGAACATCAAAGCTGTCCTCGTGCGTGGTAGCCAACGCTGTGACTGGGCCGCGCCAGAGCAACTCACGGAACTGGCAAAAGCGTTGTCACAAAAATCATTTGGACCGGCGACCGCCAAATATCGAGAGCTGGGAACCGCTGCCAATCTCCTGCTGTTTAACCGCTTGCATGCCTTACCCACCCGCAACTTTCAAACCAACTCATTTGCGGCTGCAGAACAACTGGCACCTGAACGTTTACTCGAGACGCGTCAACGGACACGTGCCTCGTGCGTCGCCTGCACGATTGGCTGCGAACACATCTATGCATTGAATCCTTCCCAAGGCAACTCAGAACACGTGCGTGTGGAATACGAGAATTTGTTTGCCTTTGGCTCCCTCTGCTGCATTGAAGACGCCAACGAAGTCCTACAAGCCAGCAAAATGTGCGACGAACTCGGCATCGACACGATCAGTGCCGGTGGAACGATTGCCTTTGCCATGGAATGCGTCGAGCAAGGGCTGTTGTCAGAGCAATGGTTACAATTCGGCGATGCATCAGCACTTTTTCGAGCATTACAAGCCATTGCCACTCGCCAGGGAATCGGTGACCAACTGGCCCACGGCAGTCGCTGGATGGCAACGCAGATTGGACACAACAGCATCGACTTCGCGCCGCAAGTGAAAGGTCTTGAAATTCCGGGGTACGATCCACGCGCATTGCAGCACATGGCGCTCGGTTTTGCTGTAGGCACGCGCGGAGCGGACCACAATCGTAGCAATGCGTACGAAGCCGATTTCTCGGGGGAAGGGGACCGCCATCAACTGACTCCAGCATCTGCTGAGCGAGCGATCGCCAGCGAAGACCGGGCGACCTTGATGGACTCACTGATCCTCTGCAAATTTGTGCGTGGAGTTTTCCAGGACCTGTTTGCCGAGTCGGCTGAGATGCTGCGTTTGATTACCGGATGGGATATCACGCCGGAAGAACTCCACACCACCACACAACGCATTGTCTCTGCCAAAAAACTGTTCAACATTCGCGCCGGCTGGCAACCTGAAGAAGATACGTTGCCCGCCCGCTTCTTTGCCCAACCCCCGCAGGACAAGGGCGCGCCTACGATCGATGCCGCAGCCTTACAAACAGCGATCGAACGCTACAACGTAGCTCGTGGCTGGACAGAACAGGGATGGCTCACAGAAGCAGCCAAGCTACAGCTGGACATCGACGACGCGGCTGCTGACAAGTGAGCGGTGCTCAGGAACAGCTGCAGAGAATCCCTACATCCGTTGGATCTCGCAGATTCGCGCCCCCCTTATCGAACTGCTGATCCCAGACATCGCTCCCGGCGTTGCGTCACGCTTCTTTGAGGTAGCGTTAAAACGACAGTCCTCAACGCAGCGATGGCGTCCCGAGCAGCACATGGGTATCTACGCAACACCACCAACGACAACCGCCACCAACCCGATGGACTTGAACTTCGAGTTAACGAAGTCAAGGATCATGATCGTGGATGACGAACCGGTCAACATTAAGGTTGTCAAAAAGTACTTGCGCGACGCGGGATATCAACATTTCATCACCACCAGCGATTCGCAAATCGCACTCGGAAAAATCCGACACGAGATACCAGATCTCGTTCTCTTGGATGTGATGATGCCCCACGTCAACGGGCTGGAAATCCTGGAAGCCATGCGTTGGTCGGAACAGCTGCAATGCATTCCCACGTTGATCCTGACGGCTTCGTCAGATGCAGAAATGAAGCTCAAGGCTCTGGAGCATGGCGCCGTCGACTTCCTAGCCAAACCAGTCGACCCGAGTGAACTTCAACTGCGTGTGCGCAATGCACTGATTGCCAAAGTACATCAAAACAAACTTGCGGACTATTCCCGTCAACTGGAGCACGAAGTTTCCTTGCGAACGGCAGAACTCGTGTCTTCGCGAGAGGAAGTGATTCGCTGCCTTGCGACAGCCGCTGAATGCCGCGACAAAGAGACCGGCAATCACGTCATACGCGTCGGCTTGTACTCCGGAATCCTCGCTCGCGAGTTGGGCATGGATGAGTACACAGCCTCTTTGATCGAACAAGCTGCCGTCCTGCATGATGTCGGTAAGATTGGTATCCCCGATTCGATTCTGCTCAAACCGGGGCGGCTGACGGCGGAAGAAATCAATATCATGCGGCAACATTGTGAAATCGGTCATCGCATTCTCACCATGAAAGATGACGAACGCATTGCCAGTGGGATGCGTTCACCGATCCTGAAAGTGGCTGCGACCATCGCCATGTCACATCACGAAAAATGGGATGGCTCTGGGTATCCCCATGGGCTGACGCGCGAGCATATTCCGATCGAAGGGCGGATTGCTGCTGTGGCCGACGTCTTCGACGCCTTGAGCAGCACCCGCGCCTACAAAGGGGCATACGATCTCGAACAGTGCTTCATCGAACTCATTGAGGGACAGGAAACCCACTTTGACCCTCTCGTCGTGCACGCTTTCTTCAACCGACGGAACGAGATTGTGAAAGTCTATGAAGATTATTCCGACGAGCCCAAAACCTCGTTTGCAAGCCACCCGGCGCGGATCGACAATCAACCCGTCCTCGTCTCTTAAGAGCCTGTAGNTCACACGGCTGGAGGGCAACGGATTCGACGCGCGAGCGATCGACCGCTACACTTCTCAATGACAGCCCATCTCGGCGGTCCGCCAACGTCTCACCAGATGACCGATGGCGGAAACTCCGCTGATTTAAGGGTATTTCGTCCNACACGGATCGTCTCAGCAAGGAGGTTGGCAGCCATGGCGGTGTCGACGGCATTCAATAACACCATCATTCGCGCATCAGCTGGAACAGGCAAAACATACCGCTTGTCCAGCCGGTTCATCTCACTCCTCTATCGAGGTGCCGAATGCGACCGCATCCTGGCAACGACGTTCACCCGCAAAGCGGCAGGTGAAATCATCAACCGCGTCTTGCTACGACTCGCCGAAGCATCCCAAGACGCCAAAGAACTGCAGCAGCTCGCGGATTCTATTGAGGCTCCTGAACTGACACGCGACGAGACATTAGCTCTGCTCGAAACAACGATGCGCAATCTGCATCGCNTGCGNATTGGCACGATCGACGCCTTCTTCTCGCAGCTCGCCGGCAGTTTCAGTTTCGAACTGGGACTCCCCACAGGATGGCAGCTAGTCAACGATGTCCAGGCAGCCGATCTGCANGACGAGGCAATTGAATTCATGTTGCGGGAGGGAGACCAAGCCGGCCTGTTAACGCTCATGCATCAACTTGCCAAAGGTGAAAATCAACGCAGCGTCGGACAACTCATGCGCAATCAAGTCGAGAACCTCTACTCGCTGTTTCGAGAAACCGACAAGGGCGCCTGGTTCGACTTCCCGCGTTCCACCCCACTGAAAGAAGATGAACTGGCGGAGACGCTGGAAGCATTGCGCACGCTTCCCATCGAGGACAAACGGCAGACGAAAGCCCGGGACCAAATGTACTTGGACGCGATCTCCGAAGACTGGCAGGCGGTGATTAAGAAAGGGCTGGGCAACAAAGTACTGACCAAGGAAAACCGGTTCCAGAGCAAGCCACTCAGTCCGGAACTCATCCAAATCATACAAAAGGTGCTCGACCACGTGGCGGCTGTCCAAGGGGCACAGATCGCGACGCAAACCGAAGCGACCTATCGTTTGCTAGAACAGTACGACGTGCAACTGACTCGCCTGAAACGTGATCGGAGGGCGGTACGTTTCGAAGATATTACACATCAACTCGCCCAGCACATGTCGCAACCCGACAAACACCTTTCCGGCTCACTAGACTATCGGCTTGATGGGCGAATTGATCACTTGTTACTCGATGAGTTCCAAGATACATCGGCTGAACAATGGCGCGCCGTGCGGCCCTTCGCCAGGAAAGTCACTGGTGATCACGCAACTCGGTCCTTCTTTTGTGTCGGTGACCCCAAACAGGCGATTTATGGCTGGCGTGGCGGCGAAGCTGAAATCTTCTCAGCCATTCAAGGTGAACTGGGAAATGTCGACGAAGAACCCATGACCAGCAGCTGGCGATCGTCATCTGTGATCATCGATGTCGTGAACCAAGTCTTTTCCAATCTGCAGAAACACCCGAATCTGGGGCCCTTGCAAGCTGCCGTTGAATCCTGGCAATCGCGTTTCCAATCGCACACAACTCACCGCAAGGACCTCTCCGGGTTCGCGACGCTGGAGACCGCGCCCATTCCGCGCGATGGTGAGAAAGAAAAATCAACCGTCCTGTTGCAAGCTGCCGCACGCGCCGAGGCCCTGGTTCATGAGAACTCAGAGACGGAAATTGCAGTCCTGGTCTACACGAACGCCGAAATCGGAGAGATCATCTACGAACTCAAGACGCGAGGTATCGCAGCCAGCGAAGAAGGTGGAATCCCAGCCACCGACTCTGCTGCCGTGCAAGTCTTGCTCTCGCTCTGCCAATTGGCCGATCACCCCGGGGACACCATCGCCAGATTTCATTTGAGTCATTCTCCCATCGCTGGCGAAATCGGAGTCAACCCAGACAGTGACTCGAGCACGTGGCAACATCTGGCCCGACGAATACGTGACGACCTCATGTCACAAGGCTACGGCCCTGTGATTACCAACTGGGCAAAACTGCTGGCACCCTCCTGCGATTTCCGTGAGATTCGCCGCCTGCGACAAGTGGTCGAATTGGCCTACCAATATCAGAGCCAAGCAACCTTGCGACCCATTGATTTCATTCGTTTCGTCGAGCAGGAAAAAGTCAAACTACCGACAGCGGCCAGAGTCCGTGTCATGACCATTCATCAAGCGAAAGGATTGGAATTCGACAGCGTCGTCTTGCCCATCACAAGTTCTGCCAAGTTAACGCGTCAAGCGCCGACCTTAGTCACCGAACGCAAGTCGCCCACCGAACCAGCAACTCTGGTATGTCGATATGCCAACGAAGAAATCCGAACATTACTTCCGCCGCGCGTGAATGCGATGTTCGCCCAAAGCCAACAGCGCGAGGTGGCGGAGTCCCTTTGCACACTCTATGTGGCACTGACTCGAGCCGTCCACAGCCTCCATATAGTCATCCCGGCCAGCGCGAGCTCCGAAAAGACGTTTCCCCGCTCCATGCCGGGCGTCCTCCGGGCAACGTTGGTCGGTCCAGAACCATTGGACGGTGCCGCGATACACTATCAACACGGCGACACACAGTGGTACGGCAGCCTGCCTGACCCCCAAGAGGCCTCTCCGAGCGACAGTGCGGGCGGTGTTGCTGGTGCGCAAGCGAATGACAACCCTGACCCTAATCAACCAATCAACCAATCAACCAATCGGGTCCATCATCTCGATCCCAA
>NZVR01000215.1 GCA_002701545.1 Blastopirellula sp.
GGAAATCCTGATCGCCGGCGACATGGGGGTCACGACAGCGGCCAAGCTCTCCGCCGCCATCGCCCGCGAACGGTTCGATAAGGAAGTTTCCGACGACGAAGTGCGCGAGGCCCTGGCCGATGAGATTGCCGGGCTGCTCGACCCGGTGGTCGAAGTCAAACCGGCACGCGGCCAAGTGGCGCATTTGCTGGAGCAGGTGCGGGAGCGCGCGGCGGTTGGTGAACGTGTGCTGGTCACGACGCTGACGAAACGATTAGCCGAAGACCTGTCGGCGTATTTGAACGAGCAGGGAGTCGGTTGCAAATGGTTACATAGCGAGTTGGACGCCTTTGAACGGGTGGAATTATTGAAAGAGTTGCGGGAGGGGCGTTTTGAGTGTCTGGTGGGCGTCAACCTATTGCGTGAGGGTCTGGATTTACCTGAGGTCAGTCTGGTCTGCATTCTCGATGCGGACAAACAGGGGTTTCTGCGGAGCGAGACGTCGTTGGTGCAAACCATTGGTCGCTCGGCACGCAATGTGAACGCCAAGGTGTTTCTCTATGCCGATCGGATCAGCGATGCGATGCAGGCGGCCATGGAAGAAACCGCTTCGCGACGTGCGATCCAGCAACGATACAACGAAGAGCATGGGATCACGCCGGAAACGGTCCAAAAGAACATTCGGGCCGGAATTGAAAGCGTAGCGGAGGCGCATCGGGAAGCGAACGCGGCCGTGGGGAAAACAGACGAAGCGGAATATGTCACCGAGGAGTTTATCAAGGAGTTGGAAGCGGAGATGATGGCGGCAGCCGAGGCTTTGGAATTCGAACGGGCCGCAACCCTTCGCGACCGTATCACGCAGATGCAGGACGCCATAGGCGAACGCGTCAGCGACGTCGCCATCAAGAAGAGCCCTGGGAAAAAACGCGGGCGGCGTGCGGCCAAAGGTGGCAATCGCGTACCCAAGCCGAAAAAGAGGTAGCCCCGCTCGGTGTCGCAGCGTGCGCGCGAGCAGAGGCGATCGCCCGCATTTACTTTTTGGCTTCAATGCAGAACAGATGGTCACGTCCACGCAGGAATAACTGCTTGCCGACGACCGCGGGCGAAGCATCCACGGGTTCGCCAATGGCGTTGGTGGCAAGGACGCGCAGGGTGTCGCTGCGTTCGAGCACGACGGTGGTGCCATCGCGTCCGACGTAATAGACGCGGTTGGCGGCCCCGACCGGCGACGCATAGACCCGACGCAGACCGGGAATCCGCGTCCGTTTCATCACTTCCGCACCATCGGCTGCGTTGACCACGGATAGGATCGCGTCGTTGGACTGATTGTAAAAGAGCCAGCCATCGTACAGCAGGGGCGAAGGGACATACGGGGTGCCGCGGTCTTGTTGCCAGGAGACCTTGTCCGTTCCACTGACATCGCCCGTCGCGTCCAGCGAGATCGCATACGCGGCGCTGCCGCGATAGCCGCTCATGCAAATGACGCACGCGTCATCGGCAACGGGGGATGGAGTCACATTGCCGACTTGTCCGCTGCATTGCCAAAGCAATTTGCCGTTTGCCAGGTCATAGCTGCGGACGTAGTTGCTGGCGCTGCAGATCACCTGGGTCTTGCCTGCATGGGTGACGACCAGCGGCGTCATCCAGGTGCTCAATTCGTCCCGTTGCTGACGCCAAAGTTCTTTTCCGTTGGCGGCGTCGAGGGCCACGACATACGATTGGCCGTCGTTGTCGCGATTCAACACCAGCCGATCGCCGTGGATGACGGGTGACGATCCTTCGCCAAAACTGCGCCGCATGTTGACTTGACCTAAGTCGCGTTTCCACAACAGTTGGCCATTGAGATCGTAGGTCACCATCGTGCCGGCGGAACCAAACCAGCAGTACAGCCGTTTGCCGTCGGTGGTGGGAGACGCCGAGGCAAAGTTGTTGTCGCCGTGGTGCCCTTCGGCGGGAATGAGTTGCGCGGCCGTTTGACGCCACTGTTCTTTGCCGGTGCGGCGGTCAAGGCAGAGGACGACAAATTGGTATTGCGTGTTGGGGTAAGTGATCCCGAACGGACGCCGCGGCTGGTCCTCGGGTTTGGGCAGATCGGGATCGACTTGTCCCGTATTGATGGCTGTCAGTAAGAAGATTTTGTCTCCCCAAACGATCGGGGTCGAACTGCCGGCTCCGTCAATCGCACTCTTCCACGCAATGTTTTGGTCGGGTGACCACGTCAGCGGCGGGTCAGCGGTCGGGTTGACCCCGTTGGCCAGCGGGCCGCGCCAATGATGCCAGGCCTGGTCCCGCGTGGTGCTGTCCTGCTGAGCGTGAGCCGCTCCGGCGCAACAAGCCAGGCAGGCCAAAAGTGCGCCGACGGTCAGCTGTCGCAGCCAAGTTGCCTGGTCTGCGCGGCGAACGGGTGTTGCTGAGATCATCTTATCCATCCTCTTCTGTGGCGGGTACAGCGCGGCTTCCGGATTCATTTCGCGGGTTGGTTGGCAAAGAAGTCGCGGCGAATGCCTCGCATTTGCTTCCAGATCTCTGAATCCTTTTTGTTAGGTGAGACCAGGATGAATACGTAGGTGCGTTTTTCTTTTTCGTTGTTCCAGACATCGGCTTCGAGTAGCAACGTCTGCGCTTTGAGCGTCCGGAAGGGTTCGACCCACTGCATCTCGCCGGTGTACGCTGTCGCACCGGGGCGCGTCGACTTGGCCTCTTTCAACTTCAGTCCGAATTGACTGACGTCCAGGTCGGCTTTCTTGGGCTTGCCCACCGCGGATGCGAGGCCGCGATAGTAGGCTAAAAACTCGCGCTGTAACACTTGTTGCGTGACCGGCTTCTGCTGTTCGATTTGGAAGGCGATCACATACGAAAAGAAGGATTCCGATTGAGGGTCAAACATCCCGGGAGCAAACCGGATGAGTTCAACACCCTTCCATTGCATCGCTTTCGCGAAGGAGGGCGGCAGTGTGATTTGCTCACCCGGCCAGTCCTGTGGCGCGTTGATTTGCAGCTTGCGCGGCTCATCGGCAAACAGGTTCGTGGCGAAAGCGATGGTGGTCAGCAGTATCAGCACCGATGGTTTCACGGCAGGCTCCTTGAATGAGATGTCAGTATCGCCAGTCTAACGTTCTGGACCGCGAATGAAAGTTGGGCACTGAGTGCGGGTGGCGTTCAGCGCGAAGGAGGGCGAGCGGTGCCAGGGCGGTTGTTCGCTTCACTGGCGAAAATCGACTAAACTGATGGCATAGTAAGCTTGCGAATCCTTCCTCACGACACGTACGATGCCCCACCTTGTTGCAAGTCCCACGGCGCGGCTGCTGATGACGATTTGGCTCGTTGTCTGTTGTCACGTTGTGCACGGTGAGGAGAATCCCCAAACGACGGCGGCGAACGCGGTCCGGGCCGCGTATTTCGAGCGTCATATTCGGCCTGTACTGGTGGAACACTGCTATCAGTGCCATTCGGCGAAGAGCCAACCGCTGAAGGGGGGCTTGGCGTTAGATTCCGCTGCGGGTTTGCAAGCTGGCGGTGATTCGGGCGAGGTCGTCAGCGCGGGGCAACCGGAAGACAGCCTGTTGCTGTCAGCGCTGCGGCACGATGCGTTGGAAATGCCGCCCAAAAAACGTTTGCCCCAGGTGACCATAGATCGCTTTGCGCATTGGATTGAACAAGGTGCGTATTATCCGGGCGCGGGTGCTCCGCCCGCGGACTCGGTGGCAAGCCGAGCCGCCGAGCACTGGGCATTTCAACCGGTGCGCCGCCCTACGCCTCCCGCGCTGGCCGACGGTTCCGAAATGGAGTCGCAGGTCGATCACTTCATCCGTCACCGGTTAACACAACGTGGACTTACGGCGGGACGTCCGGCGGACCGTCGGACCCTGATCCGTCGCGCCTATTTCGATCTGATCGGCTTGCCTCCCTCGCCGGAAGCGGTCGAAGCGTTTGTTGCCGATGAATCCCCACAGGCGTTTCACGCCGTCGTGGATCAGCTGTTGGAGTCGCCAAGGTATGGGGAACGCTGGGGGCGATATTGGCTGGACGTCGCGCGGTACGCGGACAACAAGGGCTATGTGTTTTATTTCGAAAAGACGTTTCCCTGGGCGTGGTCCTATCGCGATTATGTGATCCGGGCGTTCAACGAGGACCTGCCGTATGATCGTTTTATTGTGGAGCAACTTGCGGCGGATCAGTTAGATCTGGGGGACGACCGGCGCGCTTTGACGGCGATGGGATTTCTCACCGTAGGACCGCGTTTCACGAACAATACCCACGACATTCTGGACGATCGCATCGACGTGGTGACGCGCGGATTGCAGGGGCTGACCTTTGCCTGTGCACGGTGCCATGACCACAAATATGATCCGATACCCCAAGCAGATTATTACGGCCTGTACGGAATCTTCCGCAGCAGTTTTGAACCGCTGGTCTTGCCCGAATATCAAACGGCAGAAGATAGCGCAGCGTATCAAGCGTTTCAAACGGGTTTAGAGGAGCGGCAAAAGAAACTTGCCGATTTCATTGAGCAGCAACGTCTGACCATTGTGACGGGAGCGCGCGAACGCGTCGAAGAATATCTGATGGCGGCTCATTACCGCCGCCATCATCCGGCGACGGATAACTTCATGCTGTTGACCGACAAAGGTGCTTTGATCCCCTTGATGGTGCAGCGGTGGGAGCAGTACCTGAAGCGACGGCAGATCCATCGGGATCCCATCTGGACCGTATGGCATGCGTATGCGGCGGTCCCTGACGGTGACTTTGCGGAACAAGCACCTAAAATCCACCAGCGGTTATTTGGCTCGGACGATGCGGCGACCGCGGTGCCGATGCATCCGCGCGTCCGGGCGGCGTTTGCCACGACTCCACCGGCGACGATGCGCGACATTGCCAAAGGCTATGGTGCCTTGTTTGCCGAAGTCCGAGGTGGTGAGGGCGACCAGGGATCGAAGGCAGCGGGCGCGCCAGCCCCAACTGCGGCGGCCGACGCGCAGGCCGAGGCGTTGCGCCAGGTGCTGTACGCGAAAGATTCGCCGGCGAATCTGCCGTTGGAGTTCGACTGGGGTTTCTTGCAGTTATTGCCCGACCGCCCCACGCAAGCCGAATTCCAAAAGCTACTCAAGGAGGTAGAACAGTGGACGATGAAGCAACCAGCGGCACCTCCGCGCGCGATGGTGTTGCGCGATCGGCAGCAGGCGTATGAACCGCATCTGTTCGTTCGCGGTAACCCGAATCGACGAGGCCGTCCGGTGGGGCGTTGCATTCCGGCACCGATTGGTGGTCCCGAGCGACAGTCGGTCACGACAGGTAGTGGGAGGCTGGAATTGGCTCGGGCAATTGCCAGCGTTGACAATCCATTAACGGCGCGGGTGCTGGTGAATCGCGTTTGGCGGCATCACTTTGAGAGCGGATTGGTGACCACTCCGAGCGACTTTGGGTTGCGGAGTCAGGCGCCGTCGCACCCCGACTTGCTGGACTGGCTGGCCAGTGATTTCATGGCGAACGGTTGGTCCATCAAGCACCTTCATCGGCGAATCATGAATTCCGCGGTGTACCAGCAGCAATCCACTCCCGCTGACTCGGCTCACGCCACGTTGGGACTGCAACAGGATCCGAATAATCGCTTGCTGTGGAAGTATCCACGCCGGCGGCTGGATTTCGAAGCGATGCGCGACTCGCTGCTGTCCGTGGCTGGTGGGCTCGATTTGAAGGTCGGCGGACCGCCGGTCAATTTGTTCTCGGGGTTCCAAGGTCGGCGTTCCGTGTATGGCTTTGTGGACCGGATGAACGTGGCGACGTTGTTACGCACCTTTGACTTTCCCGAACCGACGACGTCCAGTAGTGGTCGAGAGCAAACAACGGTGCCGCCGCAAGGGCTCTATTTTCTCAATCATGACTTTGTGCATCAGTGCGCCGAACGGGTCGCGGCACGGTCGAACGTACCGAACGTCTCGCCGCAGGACAGGGTCACGCGGATCTATCAGATGCTGTTTGGACGGACGCCGGATGCCCGTGAATTGACGTTGGCCCTTGGGTATTTGCAGGCCGGCGAGCCGAAAACGGAGCCGACCGCCTGGAAATACGGTTACGGAGCAGTGGACGCCGAGCAGCAACGGGTCCGGCAGTTCACCGAATTGACGACGTTTGTGAACGGACGCTGGCAAGGGGGCCCCGCGTTACCTGACCCCAAGTTGGGCTGGGTGTTTATGGATCGCCAGGGCGGGCATCCTGCGGTCAGTGACGATCGCTGCTGTATCCGACGTTGGACCTCACCGATTTCCGGCACGGTCACCATCACCGGTAAGCTGAGGCATGTTCCCGAACCAGGTAACGGTGTGCGCGCCAGGATGATCTCGTCGCAACATGGCGTTTTAGGTGAATGGAAAGTGGACATGTCGCAAGCGGTGACGGGGCCGGTGAAAGTGCAAGTGACTCCGGGTGCGACCGTCGACTTTGTGGTGGATGCGCAAGGCCACATTACCCATGACGAGCATCAGTGGACGCTCGCAATTCAAGGCGATGAGGGGTCGAGTTGGGATTCCGCCGCCGATTTTCGGGGCGGACCGGCGAATTTGTGGGTCGACTTTGCGCACGCGCTGCTGATGACAAACGAATTTGTATTCATTGACTGAAACCATGCAACNAGAACGACAACCACCGCCACCGATCGGGATTTCGCGTCGCGAATTATTGCAGCGCGCTGGTACGGGTGTGGGGATGCTGGGATTGGCGTCGCTGTTGGAGAACGAGGCCTCGGCCGAGACGCCTACCGGGCCACTGTCTGCGCGTGCCCCGCATTTTGAACCGCGAGCAAAGCATGTGGTGCATTTGTTCATGAACGGTGGTCCGTCCCAAGTGGACACGTTCAACTACTGTCCCCAGTTGGAGAAATATCACGGGCAACCGGTGCCTTCCGGGAATCTTCGCACGGAGCGTTTGACCGGTGGCATCATGGCGTCGCCGTTTCGCTTTCGGCAGCGTGGGCAATGTGGGGCTTGGGTGAGTGAACTGTTTGAAAAGACCGGCGCGTTCGTCGATGACATGGCGATCATTAACTCGATGCAGGCCGAGGTGCCAAATCATGAGCCATCGTTGATGTTGATGAATTGTGGCAATGCGAATTTGCCCCGGCCCAGCTTCGGTTCGTGGTTGACTTACGGGCTGGGTTCGGACAACGAGAACCTCCCCGGGTTCATTGCCATGTGCCCTGGAGGCTATCCGATCGTGGCCACGCGGAATTGGCGTTCCGCGTTTCTGCCTGGCGCTTATCAGGGAACGTATATCGATACCAAGCACACGGATGTGTCACAGCTGATTGCAAATATCACCAATGGGCGGTTGACGCCTGATGAGCAGCGAAGTCAGGTCGATCTGCTGCGGGCGCTCAACCGACATCACCAGCAGAGCCGCCGGGACGATCCCCGTTTAGAAGCGCGCATCCACACCTTTGAGTTGGCATATCGGATGCAGGCGGAGGCAACGGACGCGTTTTCGTTGGCGCAGGAGCCAAAGCATATTCTGGAAGCTTACGGGAACGGGACGCATGGCCGACAGTTGCTGATCACTCGCCGACTGATTGAGCGTGGCGTGAGGATGGTGCAGGTTTGGAGTGGCGCGGGTCAGCCGTGGGATAACCACAGCGGGTTAGAGAAGACACACCGTTCTTTGGCCGAACAGTGGGACCAGCCGATTGCAGCATTCCTCGGTGATCTCAAGCAACGCGGGCTGTTGGATTCGACACTGGTGCTGTGGGGCGGTGAATTTGGCAGAACGCCGGTGGCGGAAAAGCCGGCTTTGAATGGGCGAGATCACAATCATTACGGCTTCACCTGTTGGCTGGCTGGAGGTGGGGTGCGTGGTGGAACGGTTTATGGGGCGACCGATGAACTCGGTTTTCGAGCCGCCGAACGCCCTGTTCCGGTCCACGATCTGCATGCCACGATGCTGCACTTGCTGGGTTTGGACCATGAACGGCTGACCTACCGACATGCCGGCCGCGACTTCCGACTCACGGACGTCCACGGGCACGTCATCGATGATCTGTTGGCTTGAGATCCGGCTGTGCTGGTTTGGAGGTCGAGCAAGTTGGCAAACCACCCGTGGGCAGTTATCCTACCAANTCCAAGCAACCACTCGCACAAGCCGGACTTACGGAGCCAAGATGAGCACGCCCAAAAATACAGCGGACCGCACGTCAAGTACTTTTAATCGGCGCGACATCCTGGCGGGAACCGTCGGGGCGGCCGCGCTGGCCAGTATGGCAAGGCAAACCGCCCAGGCAGCCGAAGGCGCGACGAAAGGCCAGATTCAACAGTCAGTTGTCTTTTGGTGCTTCAATGTGTCAGGCGACAAATGGAACATTGATAAAACGTGCGCCGTCGCCAAACAACTCGGTTGTAAGTCGGTTGAGTTGGCAGATACGGAACATTGGGGCGCGATCAAGAAGCATGGGCTGACCTGTGCGATCGCACCGAATGGAATGCCGGGTGCACCGTTCATCAAAGGTTTCAATAATCCCAAATACCACGACGAAGTGATTGAGCGGACGAAGAAGTCGATTGATGCCTGTGCCGATGCCGGGTTCCCCAGCGTCATCGCCTTTACGGGCTACAAATGGCGCGACGCCGAGGATCCGAATAGCGGCGAAATCTCCATCGAAGAAGGTGCGAAGAACTGCATCCAAGGCCTGAAGAAGATCGCTCCGTATGCGGAAAAGAAAGGTGTCACGATCTGTCTGGAACACCTGAACACCCGCGATGATACCCACCCCATGAAGGGCCACCCCGGCTACCAGGGCGACGACGTAGATCAGGTTGCCGAGATGCTGCGCAAGGTGGGATCGGACCGCGTTAAGCTGTTATTCGACATCTATCANGTCCAGATCATGAATGGGGACGTGATGCGTCGCTTGGATGAACACAAGGACATCATTGGTCACATTCATACCGCCGGATGTCCNGGCCGCGGCGAGTTGGATGATACNCAAGAGATTCAGTTCGCGCCCATCATGCGGAAGCTGGTTGACATTGGCTATAAAGGCTATGTCGGGCAGGAATTCATTCCGACGCGCGATGCCCTGAAGGGGTTAACCGAGGCCGTCACGTTGTGCGACGTTTAGGCTCATGACCGACGAAGACTTTGCGGTGTTTCGTATCCTGGATGCGAATCTCAATCGCGCTAGCGAGGGTCTGCGGGTTGCCGAGGAGCATGCGCGGTTTGTTTTGAACGACTCGCACCTGACGTCGATGGCGAAAGGCCTGCGCCATCAGCTGGCCGAGTTGGCCGCTGGATTGGATGTCGATGGGCGGCTTGCCTGTCGCAATGCCACCGGTGACGTCGGTTTGCAAGTGACCACGGAGTCGGAATCGCAGCGTGACTCGACGGCCGCAGTGGGTGTGGCTGCGGTGAAGCGGGCGCAGCAGGCGTTGCGTTGTATCGAAGAGTATGGCAAACGCATTTCCAGTTCTGCGGCGGCGCAGTGCGAACAGCTGAGATATGCCACCTACACTCTGGAACAGACACTGCATACAGCGACGCAGATGCAGCAAACGTTTTCCGGGCGTCAGCTGTATGTGCTGATCGACAAGGGCAGCAGCGAGCCGGAATTTGAGGATTTGGTGCGCTGTCTGGTGGCGGCTGAAGTCGGCGTGTTGCAGTTGCGGGACAAACAGGCGACAGACCGCGAGTTGCTGGGGCGTGCACGGACGCTGTGCCGGTTGACGCGCGGGACGGGAACGCTGGCGATCGTGAACGACCGGCCGGATATCGCAAGATTAGCGGGCGCGGATGGAGTGCACGTGGGGCAGGACGAATTGTCGGTGTCGGACGTGCGGCAGATTGTCGGTCCGCGGATGCTGATTGGCGTCTCGACGCACACGATCGAGCAGGCACGGGAGGCGGTGGTGCAAGGCGCGAATTACATCGGCTGTGGGCCCACCTTTCCTTCTGGGACCAAGCATTTTGAGCAGTTCAGCGGTTTGGAGTTCCTGCAACAAGTGGCCGCCGAGATTCGTCTGCCGGCGTTCGCCATTGGCGGGATCACGGCGGACAATCTGCCGCAGGTGCTGGCCTGTGGTGTGGAGCGTGTGGCGGTGAGTGGTGCCGTGATACGGGCCGATTCGCCAGGCTCGGCTGCTGGTGCATTGCAAGTACAACTGCGGGCGGTAGCGGATGCCGATTCGCCACGGCGTTGATGGCACGTGCGTGGTGTGTTCGGTGGTTCGCCCAGCAGGTTAGCTGGAGGGTAACGCGGTCACTTGGAGCAAATATTGCAGGACTTGGTCGGCCAGTGCATCCGGTGTGGCGTCGCCTGCTGCCAGATGAACTTCGGGATGCTCGGGCGGTTCGTAGGGATCGCTGATGCCGGTGAAGTTCTTGATTTTCCCGGCACGTGCTTGCTGGTACAGCCCTTTGGGGTCGCGTGACTCGCAGACGTCCAGCGGGGTGTCTACAAATACCTCGACAAACGATCCCGCGCCGCCCGTGGCCTCGACGCGCTGACGGACCGTGTCACGATCATTACGAAACGGGCTGACAAAGGCGGATAACGTGATCACACCGGCAGCCGAAAACAGTTCGGCCACGCAGCCAATTCGGCGGATATTTTCCGTGCGATCCTCGGCGGAAAACCCCAGCCCGAAGCGTTCGGCATAGGCTGCGCCATGATCGCCCAACATGTCGACACTGGCGTTCAGACCGTGACGCACATTGTCGCCGTCTAAGAGAAAGCTATGCTTGCCCAGCTGAGCTAAACGCTGATCCACCACATTGGCGATGGTACTCTTGCCGGATCCACTGAGTCCGGTGAACCACACCACACAACCACGGTGTCCGTTCAGTTGCTCGCGGGCCGAGCGGTCCACGCTATGTTCGTGCCATACAACTTGTGTCTTATCGTTCATGCCACACACCATAGCGAGCCGTCGTAAGTTTGTCGACGGTGACTTCAGCTGACTCACGGGCCGGTGGCATGCGCGCAGGGTCACCGTGGCGCGGGCGGACGTTGTCGAGTTGGCCGGTCCAGCTGGGGTGCGGTAACGCGCGGTGTCTAACGCGCGGTGTCTAATGCGCGGTGTCTAATGCGCGGTGTCTAACGGGTACTGGCCGGTGCATGCCAGGTGACACGCTCGCTGACGAACTCGACCTCGTCACCCGTCTCGGGATGCGGGAAGGCCAGCGAACGTGCATGCAAGCAGAGCGGTGCGGCGGTCAAGTCGAGAGTCTGCTGTTGGCCGAGCTGTTGTTCTGGCAAATACAGCGGGTCGCCCACGATCGGTAGGTGCAGATGCCACAAGTGGACGCGAATTTGGTTCGTCCGGCCGGTGACTGGATTGGCTTCGACCAAGCTGGTGCCGTCTGGGAATCGTTGCAGGACTACGAAACGGCTGCAGGCCGGTAACCCGTCGTCACAGGGAACGCGCGCGCCGAGTTTGGTGGGAGAGGCGCTGATGGGTGCGTCGCAGTGGAATGTGTCGTCGGCCGGGTGGCCATGAATGCGTGCCCAGTACCGTTTGGTGACCTCGCCCGCTTCGAAACGTGGTTGCAATTGGGCTGCGACCGCGCGTGACTTACTCAGCAGCATGACGCCGGATGTATTGGCGTCCAGGCGATGTGCGACTCGCAGTCGCTGACGAAAATAGACTTGATCGAGGATGTAGGTCAACGTGTTGCGATTGAATCTGCCGGAGGGGTGTACGGGCAGCGGAGCCGGTTTGTCAACGACGACGATCGCTTCGTCTTCGAAGAGCACCTGGATATCGCCGTTGACGTCCGGTTCCACCTCAGCGGGAATGACATGTTTGACGGTATGGCCGGTACGTACCCGGAAGTCCGCCGTGATCGGCTGGCCGTTGATCTGGATTCTGCCCAGGCTCATTTCACGTTCCCAATCCGAGCGGCTGAGTCGGGTGCGAATGCCGAGGAGGAACTCCAACGCGGTCAGGTTGTCCAAGCGTTCTGGAACGTGCAGCGGTCGCTGATTTTCGTAGGGGGTGCTGCCGGGCAACGGCGTTACGAACTTGCGGATCGCCACGTTGCGCTGCTGTACGCGTTGTGCACGACGTTCTTCTGGTCGCGTCCAGCAATACGGGCACGACTTACCGAATTCGTACTTGGGTGATTTGCGGTCGTTTGCGGTCAACGTCGCTTGGCAGACAAAGCAGTAACTGGTTTCCGTTTCCTGGAGCGAGCCATCAACGGCGACTCGCTTGTCGAACACGAAACACTCGCCGTCGTAGTGTGCTTCACCACATTCTTCAAAGTATTTCAGGATCCCGCCGTCCAGTTGCAGCACGTTCTTGAAGCCTTGGCGCTCGAGATACGGCGCTGCCTTTTCGCAGCGAATGCCACCGGTGCAGAACGTGACGACCACTTCGTCCTTGAGTGATTCAGGCAGCTTGTCGACGGCGGCGGGGAAGTTGCGAAAGTCGTCCAGTTGCATGTCGATGGCGCCGCTGAACGTTCCGACTTCCAGTTCGTAGTCGTTGCGGGTGTCCAAAAGTCGCACTGGACGCTTTTCGTCCAGCCACTGTTTCAATTCGCGCGGGGTGATGCGTGGCGAGGTATACTCGGCCGGGGCAATTCCCTCGACGCCAAACGCAATGATCTCGTCCTTAATTTTCACCAGCATGCGGCTGTAAGGTTGGTGGTCGCCAGGGCTGGATTTGACTTGGAAATCGGCGAGTTGGGGGTCGTCCCGGAGGAATGCGACGATGCCGTCGACCGCGTCTTGCAGGCCGGCTAAAAAGAGATTGATGCCCTCTTCGCTCAAAAGGATCGTGCCTTTTAATTCCAGTTCGCGGCAGCGAGACAACAGAGCCTGGCGGCGCGTCTCCAGCTGATCCAGGGCCACAAATTTATAGCCAGCGATGTTTACGATCGGCAAGTTCATAACGATGATTGTAGGCAGTCAAAGTGTTTCCACAAACGGGACCACAGGAATTGCTGCCCCGGGTAATCCCGGTAACGGTCGGACAAAGGGAGGGTGTGAGGATGACGAGTCGTTCAACTCGGTTGGGGGTATGTGTCGGACTGTGGGTGTCGATCCTGGTTCCGGTCCAGCTGCTGGCCGAGTCCCAGCCGAATATTCTGTTGCTGGTCTCTGACGATCAACGACCTGACACCGTCGGTGCGTTGGGGAACCAAGTGATTCGGACGCCGCACCTGGATGCCCTGGCACGACAAGGTAGCGTCTTTACACGGGCCATCTGCGCGAACCCGATCTGTACGCCCAGCCGGGGGGAACTACTGAAAGGCTGTAGTGGATTTCGCATGGGCGTTCGAGACTTTGGTGGGAAGTTTCGGGACGGTTTTGCTTCGTTGGGAGAGGTGCTGAAAAAAGGAGGATATCGCACGCACTATGTTGGCAAATGGCACAATCAAGGTCGCCCCGACACCCATGGCTACGAAAGTGTTCGTGGCCTGTTTTCCGGTGGAGGTGGGAAGTGGTGGAAAGACCAGGTCGACGCTCACGGCCGCCCTGTCACCGGTTATCGCGGTTGGGTATTTCAAACGAACGACCGTCAAATGTTTCCGGAACAAGGGGTCGGTCTGACTCCCGATATCAGCGCGCGTTTTGCGGACGCTGCCGTCGAGCTCATTCAAGATGAGGACCCGCGGCCCTTCTTTATCCACGTGAATTTTACAGCACCCCACGATCCGCTACTGGTGCCGCCCGGATTTGCAGACGCCTATGATCCGGCGAAGATGCCGTTGCCCGCTAATTTTCAGCCGCAGCATGCGTTGGATACGGGCAACTTGAAAGGACGCGACGAGCGTCTGCTGCCCTGGCCTCGGACAGCGCAAGATGTGAAGCAAGATCTGGCGGTTTACTATGCCGTGCTCACGCATCTCGATCAACAAGTCGGCCGGATCCTACAGGCACTCGAACAACGCAAACTGAACGACAACACCCTGGTGATCTACACCAGCGATCATGGACTGGCGATGGGCAGTCACGGCTTGCGCGGAAAACAGAACATGTACGAGCACACCATCAACGTCCCGCTGATTGTCCGAGGGCCGGGAGTGCCACGTGGAGCAACCTTTGGCACCCAGCTGTATCTTCGTGATCTCTATCCAACGGTCTGTGATTTCGCCAACGTGCCGTTGGTCAACGCGGTCGATGGCCACAGCCTGCGCCCGGTGCTGGAAGGGGCGCAAGAGACCATTTACCCGTATGTGTTCGGCTATTTTCGAGATTTCCAACGGATGGTGCGCGGCAAACGCTGGAAACTGATTCATTATCCGCAGATCGGTCAGTGGCAACTGTTTGACCTACAGGAAGATCCGCACGAGTTGCGCAATCGGGTGGCTGAGCAGGCTCATCAGGCCACGGTCGATCAATTGCGGAGGGAACTTCTCCGCTGGCAGCGGTCGGTTTCCGACCCGGTGATCCCGCAGTAGCTAGCACCCCGAGCGGGTGATGTCGCTGGCTGTACAGCGGGCCAGGAGCGTCCTCCTGTTTTACCTATTCTCTCCATTGGTCCTCTGCGTGGTCGGTTCGGCCAGGTGACACCAAATAAGTGCGAATGCGGTTAAATTTCGGCCGTAGAAGTGCCGTTTCCATCAATAAGGCGGGTTCTGATTCGGTTGAATGGACAACGGAACGTCCGGCTGGCCGAGTTGTCGCTGCCGCGCGAAGTTGACTCGGGTCGATCGACAGCCCTGGTGAGACCACACCTGCAAGCGCTCGTTTGAGATGCAAGGAAGCCCAGTGAAAGCAACACTTACGACTACGACTCTGTTGGTTGTCGCGTGCCTCGCGACCTCGTTACCCTCGCTCGTCCGTGCCAGTGACGGTCCGTTTCTCAGCATCGACGACGTCTTCTACAATTCCCCGGCGATTCGCATGGTTTCGACGGTGGGTACGGTGTTGGATAGTCCGGCACCCGATGCACCGGCGTGGCGGGGATGCACAGACGACGGGTGTGCTTCGTGTTGCGATTGCACGGACGGATGTACGGATGATGGTTGTTGCGGTGTCGGGGGCCATGGCAGTTCGTCTCATTGGGGCGAGAACATCCAGCTGTTCTTTGCTACGGATGGTTGGCAGGGAGCGGGCGACGGCGACGATGCGAACAACNTTGGTTTCCGGCCGGGGATCAACACCAGCTGGGGTGTGGATTCGGTTCCNGTACGCGTGCAGTTGGGTGCCAGCTTTGGCGTTTACGACTTGTTTGGTCGAGAGTCGGGGAACGAGCGTCGCACGGAAACGCAAGTGTTGGCGACTGCTGNTATCTATCAGCGCAGTAACGTCGCCGCCGGTCAGCGGATCAGTTGGGGTTTTGTCTGGGATCAAATGGCGTCCAACGGTTGGGGCCAGTTTGGTGAAAACGACATCAATTTGTCACAGATGCGATGGCGTGGCGGCTACGCGATCACGGAACGTGACGAAGTGGGTTTTTGGGGTACGGAAAAGCTGACGAAAGACTACTCGGTCGCGGGTGGTGGTAATGTCCGGCCGCTGAACAGTGTCAACCTCTTCTACCATCGCAACTGGTGTTACGGTGCGGACACGACGTTGTATTTCGGGCTTTCTGAACGTCCCGCCGCGATGGTCTTTGGGCTTTCCGGACAGGCGCCACTCAGTTCGCGNGTNGCGATGTTTGTGGACGCACACTACATGATGCCGGACGCGACTGCGGGTGACGTTGCCCCGAACGGTTTCAATAACACCTACGCAGAGGAGTACTGGAACGTATCGGTCGGGTTGTCCGTCTATTTGGGTGGCAATGCGGTCTCGCGCAACGTTTCTGGCAACTTAGCTGCACCTCTGTTCCCGGTGGCCAACAATGGTACGTTCACGGTCAAAGGGCCGTAACACCGTCATTCGGAACGACCGTGAGCGGCATGACCTGAGCGCCGTGGACGTTGCGCGGATGGTGATCGACCTGTGTTAACGCGGTCGAGATCCTGTGTATGGTCATCTGCCTGACAAGGGAGCTGGGCCGCGCGTCACGGTTGCGTGGCCGCGTTTTACCGGTCGGATACTGTTGGCGACTTGGGTTATACTGCCAAGGGTTGAACCGAGTCGGTTTGCGTGACTGAAACGATGACCAGCCCGGTCCGTTTCGTGGCCCTGGTCAACACGTTTCACCTGGCAAGGCGTTGTGAGTAAGGCGGCAGGAACGCCGACTCCGGTTGCCTCCATTGGCCGTTCGTGGACACCCCTGCATCATGCCCGATTCACAGACGACACCTCAGGCAGCGGTGACTCCGCCGGAGAAGCCTCCGTGGCGACTGACGATCCGTGACCTGCTCTTTCTGACAACGGCCATGGCGGTGGGGCTCGGCCTGCACCTGGGGTATGGGCATCTGCAAGAGGCGCCGCGTGGAGTGGGTGAATATCTATTCTATTTGGCTTACGCGGAACTGAGCGCGCTGGCGATCATGGGGAGCCTGATGTTTGGGTATCGCATGGTTTGGGCAGCCCGGCCGTTCCGGCCGTCACCGGGACATTGGCTGTTGGTGCTGTGCGCCATCGATTGGATCGCCACGACGGGGGCCGAGTGGCTGGCGAGTCGGATGATGAACATCCAGTACTTTCTTTGGGGCCTCATGTGGGGCGTAGGGATCGCCATGGTTTGTACGGTGATTGTGGCGATCTTTTTTGTCCGTCCTGCAATTTGGAAGGCGTATTTGTTCCTGCGCGCGACGCTGGCTGCCGGGACGGTGTTGGGGGCGACACCTGCATTATTTCTCTACGTCTATCCTTGGGGCTACGTGGCAATCTCCGGCGTGGAATGCCTCAGCAGCTTTGCCCTGGCTGNTTATGCGCTGAGACGCCGGCAGCTATTCCACGACCGCTTGCAGGCGTTAGGGATTGCCATTGTCTGTGGGCGTTCGACCTTGGCGTTGATTTCCTGGGTATCGGTGACACCTTACTGGTAACCAACTTGCAACGCACACCGACACGGTTGTCTGCTGGGCGGCGCGGGGTGCGGGAGTGGCGAACCGAGCTGGCCGGTCGCATCAGGCGAACCGGTTCAGGTCCTCGGACTCAGCGTCCTGATCCGGCTTGGCATCGTCAGCTGCCGGTGGTTCGTCGGGCTGGGCGGCGGGCGGCGCGACCATACGAGGCTTGTTTGATTTGCGAGGAGGGAATTCGACTTCGGGCGGTCCAAACAGTGTCCGCGCAACGAGACCGAGAGAAATCCCCATCAGCAGGATCATGAATCGAGTTCTCACAGGCACCCCCTTCTCGTGGTCAGGTTGACACGCAGCGCGCTCACCTGGGAATAGTGTATCACAGTTTGTACGCTGACTAAACGCATCCCCTGGCGCNGGCAATTCGCAGCGGTTCTGTGGCACGACGGAAGGGAACTGGCGGTGATCGTGATCGTCTCCTCGTCGCGTTGCGGGGTGAACTTAACGATCCGTGGGTGGTTCCGGAGGGACTTCTCCGGGATCGCTGTCGGCGGCACGTTGGCGATCTGCGGCGATGATGGAGAGGATCAGCGATTGTTCGAGTTCTTGGGGGATGAAGCCGAAAGGTCCGCGCCCACCTTTGTAGGCCACCGTTCCGTCTACATCGATTAAGTACAACCGGTCCGGGTGCCCGCTGTAGGCTTCGCCGACGCGGTTATCCATACCATCGACGAGTAGCGGGACGGACATATTCATGGCTTCGCAACATGAGCAAGCGGCTTTGACACGTTGTTCGAAGTTGGTGGCCTGCGCAATTTTGACACCGGCGCGGTCGTTCGAGCTCATCCGCCATCCATCAGTGGGATGGGCTTCTTTGATATAGATGGCGAAGAACTCTGCCTGGTCGCGGTAACGGCCGTAGAGTTTGTCGACGACTCCAGACTGGAGTCGAAAGGGGCCTCACGTGAAACTGCCAAAAATCAACACGACCGGTTTCTTGCCACGAAACTCGTCTAGTTTGACAAAGCGATCCGTCAGTTCTAATGATGCGCCGTCGGCGGACCGGTTCAGCAGGGGTAAATTCAGTTCCGGAGCGGGTTGCCCGAGTTGGGGACCTTCGGTCAGTGAGCCCAGTTCACCGTTCAGCAATCGTCGCAAGGCGACCAGTCGTTGATCCTGACGTTGGCTAGGCCGTCCGCCACCGCTGCCTCGNGGGGGCGTGAACTGCAAACCATTGCGCATGTCTTCCATGGTCAGAAAATCGAAGCCGCCACCTGTCTTGCGAAACCATTCGTCTAATTCTGTTTTTTCGAGTCGCCCGTTGTTATCCGTATCGAGTAGTTGAAAGATGGCGTCGGGGACTCCAAATCCGGACATGATGGGGTTTTTAGACCACGTCAGATCGGTCTTGGAAAAGTANCCATCGCGNGTGCGGTCCAATCGAGAGAAACGCGNCGCATCGAACNCGGGGACTTCACCCGGCTCGATGACATGGTCGTCAGCTGCTTCGGGGAACGCTTTGGCAATCCATTCCCAGTCGAAACGTTTGGACGCTGGCTTGTACCAACCCTGGCCACTGCCCATGCTGCGGTTTTTGAAAATGGCGACTGCCATCTCGACCCACTCTGGCCGATCTTTCAGGTCGCGGTCGATGAGTTTGGCGAACGCTTCCAGATCCTCCATGGTCGGTTGGCCCGACGTGGGGGCTTTGGGTGGGGCGTCTCCACGGACTGGGGGTTCGTCTCCACGGACCGCTCCGATCAGACAGAGTACCACACACATGGCCAGCCAACGTTGCATTGTTGCGTCTCCCAGCAAAAGGTTCCCGCCCGGGGTTGCATCGTCCATGTGCCGCGAGCAGGCGGCGGGCGGTGGACGACAGGGGCGGCCTCTTCATCATAGCTTCGGCAGGCAGTTTTCCCAGCAAAAATCGCAAGCGAGTGCGTGCGGCGTGCGGGTTTCAGCCGGTCTGCGCTCACGATCCGGCGGGTGCCTGGTGGGGGACTGCCGACGTTATTCCCACGTTTTCCAGTCGCGTCCCGCATTGCTTGGCTCGAAGTCTTCTCGTTGAGCCAGTGCGGCGATTTCGCGAGCACATTGCAGGGTGATTTCACGGACCAGGTCGCGGTCGTGCTCTTTGCCGTAATGTTCTGAGAGGTCGATCGGGGTCCCCACGATCAGGCGCGCCTTGGCGGGGATGAACAGTGGCCGCCAGGCAACTTTGTGATACGGGGCGTTTTCGATGTAACACGGCAAGATGGGGACGCGGGNTTTCATGGCGACGAGAATCGCACCGGGGCGGACGGGTAACATGAAGTCGTCGGTGGTATTGACGGTTCCTTCGGGAAACATGCCGACCAGTTTCCCTTTGCGGGCCAGGCGAATCGCGGTCTTGGTCGGTGCCGCATTGGTACTCCCGCGATAGACGGGGATGATTTCCCAACAACGCAGCANGCGCGAAATGATGGTGTTCGGTCCGTACAGTTGGGCCACCATCCAATGAACGATCTGGGGTCCGGCTGCCAATTGAATGATGAAGGGGTCAATACTGCTGCGATGATTGGCGATGATCAACGCGCCTTCGCCATCTGCCAACGGCAACGGTCCGGAGACTCGGGTGCGCCACAAGATGCGGGAAAACGCCCAGCTGATGTTGTAGAGGATCCACTGGATGGGCGTTAACGGTTTACGGGTCAGCCAGTACGTCACGAGCAGCACCAGCAGAACCGCGCAAACGATGACAGTGATGGTGACTGGATTCCACATGTTTTCCTGCCGCAGACGCGAAGATGGCGAACTGTCCGGCTATTGCTTACCACAGGTGACGGTGTGGCGGTATCCCAAAACCGAGCGGAAGGTCTGAATCGCGGTTGCCGGCGGGAAGCCGTAACGCCCTCGGTTCGGTAGAATAGCGGCGGGAGGTTCTTATGAATCAACAGCACGCCAAGATCGTCATGTGTCGGCCGACGCATTTCGGTGTCCAATACGTCATCAACCCCTGGATGCAAGGTCAGGTCGGACTCGCTTCGAATGCGATTGCCCGGCAGCAGTGGCAACAACTTCACGACATCCTGGTGGAGCAGACGGATGTTGCGGTCATCGAAGGCGCGCCATCGCTGCCGGATATGTGCTTCGTGGCCAACGCCGGGCTGGTGCTGAACGGCCAGTTTGTGCCAAGCGCGTTCCGGTTCCCGCAACGCCAGCCGGAAACGCCCTGTTACAACGCGTGGTTTGGTGAACAGGGGTACGACATTGTCGCGCTGCCCGGTGANGATACGTTCGAAGGCGAGGGCGATGCGTTGTTGGCAACCGACCTGCCTGGTGACGACAGCCACTGGTTGTGGGCAGGTTATGGNACCCGCAGTTCGCTGGAATCTTATAAAGCGTTAGCAGAGACGCTCCAGNTGGAGATTGTGCCGTTACGGTTGGTGGACGAGCGCTTTTATCACCTGGATACGTGCTTTTATCCACTCCCGGGCGGGCGCGTGGTGTACTATCCAGCCGCGTTTGACGATGCGTCATTGAATGANATCCGCCGACGTATCCCGGCCCCTCGGCGGATCGAAGTACAGGAGTCGGACGCCCTGCGGTTTACCTGTAATGCGGTCCGTATCGGCGAGACATTAGTCACCAACCATGCTTCTCCGGCACTCTGCAGGCAACTACAGGACTGGGGGTACCAGGTTCGCACGACGCCGCTGGACGAGTTTCTCAAAGCGGGTGGGGCAGCGAAGTGTCTGTGTTTGATGGGGCGCCAGGACGTGGTGCGCGGCGAGCAGCCCGTGGTGTCGCCGATCAGTCACACCCAGATTCAGGTGCAGGGGCATTTGCTGGATAGCGGCTTGATGAACCGTCTGTTCGATACGATCACGGACGGTGGGGGAAACTTCCGTGTCGAGCAGTTCACGGTCGGGCAGCGGCATGACGAGCCTTCGACCGCACAAGTACGCGTGACTGCGCCGACCAGCGAGCGGCTGGATTTGATCTCCAATCGTTTGCAAACGCTCGGTGCCGTGGCGGCTGAACAGGCCACCGATGCCACATTCGAGACGGTGACACAACCGGGCGTGGCGCCGCAAGCATTTTATTCGACGACCATTTACCCCACCGACGTGCGAGTGGACGGTCGCTGGATTCGCGCCCAACACCAGCGGATGGATGCGGTCATCGTGGTCGATGCTGCCGACGATCCGGAAGCCCATTGTTGCCTGATCCGTGATTTGGAGGTGGGGGCACAGGTCGTGTGTGGTGTCGAAGGAGTGCGTGTCAAGCGACCACACGTGCGCGATAACGATGGTGAATTTGCGTTCATGAGCGCGGGAGTTTCCAGCGAACGCCGGGTCGAGTTGGCCGTNCAGGAGTTGGCTTGGGAAATGCAACGCATCCGCGCGCGGTCCGGACGGATTGTGTGGGTGGCGGGGCCGGTTGTGATTCATACCGGCGGCGGTCCCCATCTGTCGCAGATCATCGAGCTGGGATTTGCCGATGCGCTGCTGACCGGNAATGCGCTGCCGACGCACGATATCGAGATGAATTTGTTCGGGACGTCGCTGGGCGTCGACCTGTCACGTGGCGTCGGCGTACACGGTGGTCATCAGCATCACATCAAAGCGATCAATCGTATCCGTGCTGCCGGCAGTATCCGCGCCGCGGTGGAACAAGGGATCGTTANCGACGGGGTGATGCACGCTTGCGTGACGCACGACGTGGACTATGTGCTGGCTGGATCGATTCGCGACGACGGCCCGTTGCCCGATACCATGATGGATTTGTTCGCAGCACAAGCGGCGTATGCAGAAGCGATCGAGGATGCCGACATGATTGTGATGTTGTCGTCGATGTTGCATGCCATTGGTACNGGGAATATGACACGGGCCGGTGTCCGGCTGATCTGTGTCGATATTTCTCCCTCGGTCGTGACCAAGCTGGCGGATCGCGGCAGTGTCGAGTCCACCGGGATCGTGACCGACGTCGGCTTGTTCCTGAACTTATTGGCGCGCCACCTGACCTCGGAAGAGGAGGCCAGCGGCNCGTAGGCGGTCACACGAGGAGGTTGGCTGACGCGTGGCGCACTAAAAAACCCGCTGGCGCCAGTGGGCACCAACGGGTCGTCGATCGATCGCGAGCGGGAACTTCGCGATGGATTCGGGGGCGTGTGACGCGTGGTCACGACGCGGGTAAACGCACTAGAAGCCCTGGAATGGGTGTGCTTGGTCTTTGCCGGCAATCATTTCGTCCGCGCTGGGCTTGCCAGACATCGCGTTGGCGATGGATTCTTTGGTTGCCTGATAGTTGTAATCGTAGATCTTCTTGTCATCCGCAGCTTCCCAGTGGATGAACACGCCACAGACGATGACCAGATCTTCGCATTGATCCTTGGGGATCACGTTTTCAGCGACGGAGTCAGCAACTGCTTTGGCGACGGCGGCCTGGGCAGGGCCAAACATCTGGACGGCTTGCTTGGCACCTTTGATCGTGACTTTGGTGATCATGACGGTCGACGGTTTGACGGCCAGATTGGGCGTCACCACGGCGAGCAGGTTGGAGTGGCCAGCAGACTGGGTGGCCAGGGCATTGGCAAATGCGACACCAACAGGACCATCTTTGCTACCAATCAACAGATCGATATGTGCAACTTCATTACCGTCGCCAGCGAGCGCTTCACCGATATACATCGACATGAACAATTCTCCGTGCTACAAACGTGAGCGTTAACAAACACTATTGCGGCAGGGACGCTTGTCCCACCACGCCGCGTTGTGATCTTTCTTGAACTCGCGACGATAACAAACGTGACGCCAATTGCAAGGCCCTGACCGCTCTCCCACCCTGCTGATCATCGGCGCCAGCGTGCGATCTGCCATCGAGTCGGCAAAGCGGGCAAACGTGTGCGCTCGGGGGGCCGACTTGTTCGCCGACGTGGATGCGGTGCAGCAGGCGTCTGTCACGCGGGTGACGAACTATCCAGGCGGTTTTTTGCCCGTGGTCCGGTCGGTAGCGCCTGCCGCTGTGGTGTATACCGGCGGGTTGGAAAATTATCCGGAGTTGATCGCAGAAATTTCGCAGTCGACCCTCATCTGGGGGAATTCCGCGGCGGTCTTACGGGCGGTCCGTTCGCCGGAAAACCTGGTCCAAGCCTGGACGGAAGATCAGGTGCAGCACCCGGCCATCTTGCGCAGTCCCCCAACAGACCCTAACCGGCGATGGCTGCAAAAGTCGGTCACATCGACAGCAGGGACCGGCGTGCGTGACTGGCAGCCGGGGTCGCCTGTACCGGAGGATTGCTATCTCCAGCAGTTCATTCCTGGCCGTTCCTGTGCGGCGCTGTATGTGGCGGCCCAGGGGCGGTGTCAGCTGCTGGGGGTGACCGAGCAATTGGTGGATCGGAGTTGGACCGGTGCGCCCCGCTTTGGCTATGCCGGATCGATTGGCCCGCTGTCACTGGAACCGTCGATCGCAACACAATGCGTCCGCATCGGTGATTGCTTGGCTGCACGTTTCCCGTTGCGGGGGTTGTTCGGTGTCGATGTCATCGTGCAGGAAGACCACGTGTATCCGGTGGAGGTGAATCCGCGGTACACGGCGTCAGTCGAGGTCTGGGAGCGAGCAACGGGAGTCGCGGCGCTCGAGTGGCATCAGCGGGCCTGTCAGGAAACGACGGACGGTGTCCCCTTCACTCTCCCGGATCGGCCCTTGTCGGGCGCCACGTCCAACGTTCCTCCGCAACGCTTCGGGAAAGCGATCCTGTTTGCCGATCGACCATGTCCCGTGTCGTCCGAGTTGGTGGCGCTGCTGGCATCGCAGCAGCTGGCGGATGGACAGTCTGCGTTTTCCGATATACCGCATCCGGGTCAGCTGATTCAGACGGGCCATCCGGTGACCACTGTGTGGGCGCAAGGGCCTTCGGTGAACGAAGTGGAAGCGCTGTTAGCGCAGCGCGTTGCCGAGTTGCGGCAGCGGTTGGCTGACGATCATTCGGTGGCGAACGATTAAGGGCGTGGTGAGGCATACCCGCTGTCATGCGATCCTCAAGCGTAAGGTCCCGACAACCGATACAAGCATAACGGGCGGACGCATGACGTGTTCCGCGTTGTCGTCCGTCTACTGCTCGGTCCTGACCGATTGGGTCGAGCAACCGAGCCTCCGGACCCGTTTCATTTTCCCGCGCTACGAAAAGACTCATGACCGCTTGCACACGCCGACGTTTCCTGACTGTTGCCTCTTCCGCACTCGTGCTGGCGCCGCTGACCGCTGCGGCGAACAACGCCAAAAAATGGACAACGATCCAAGTCACTGACATGCATTGCTCGGCCTGTGCCAAGAAAATCGCTGGCAAGTTGTACAAGGTATCGGGCGTGTTAGAGGTGCGAGCCGACGTCAAGAAGGATTTGGCTTACGTCGTCCCGCAAAAGCAGAAAACGCCCGCGCCACGCGCCTTATGGGAGGCCGTCGAGGCGGCGGGTTTCAAGATTGTGCAGATGACCGGTCCGACGGGTACCTTCAAGAAGAAGCCGTAAGCTGAGCATGAATCGCTGACGTCTTCGCCCCGCTACTTTCGCACCCTTTCTCCGATAAGGCGC
>NZVR01000216.1 GCA_002701545.1 Blastopirellula sp.
TCGTTGTTGAACGATTGTTCACACTGTGGCGCTTGGTGACGACCAGGGGCGTGTGGTTGGGATTGCCGTGTGGGGAACACGATATCAGGGATGCTGTGGTAACGGTCTCTTACTATCGATGTAGGGAGGTCCGAAATAATTCCCTTTGTTGGTGAATGTCCATCGTTCGACGAGTTCTGTGCTGACGTTCAGCAAGTTACCGCGAAGCCAAACGAGACATTGGCCCACACGCGTGTTCACAACGACTTCATGTTCCACCGGAAAGCCATTCTGTGGGTCAGGGTCGATCCACATGAGGCGAATTCTGTTTTGGAGGCCGACAGCCAGTAACGACTTGCCGGGAAACCAGGCTAGTGATCGAACCATCCCTTGCCCGACGTGCATCTCAACAGGCTGAGCATTGGCGGGGTCACTTGTGGCGAGTGGAATCAGGAACACCTGGCCGTGATCCGTACTGGCGACCAGAAGTTTCATTTCTTCAGACCACGCAAGGCAGGTTGCGGGAACAGGCAAGCTGATGGTTCCAGCCTTGTGTGTTTTGAAGTCCTCAGCATCAGGGACAATATCCCAGAATTCGATGTCGGCGCCGTGGGAAAAAATGATCTGTCCGGAGGCCTCTTTCCAGCAAGCTGCTGACACGGTGTTGTCCGTGGTGATTTTTCCGATGCGATCACCGTTTCTCAAGTCCAGAAAAGAAATGCCGTTGGTTCCTCCTACAGCCAATATGGCCGGGTCGCTGGTTTGGCTGAGACATTCGATCTTGTCGATGCCTGCCGCTTTGACCGATGTTGAAAACCAAAGTTCACCTTCGATGGTTTGCGCGGTCACGATATCCTTCCAGGCTCGGAAGACCAGAGTGGTTTTGGCGCGGTGTGCGAGCAAAACGTGTTGGCGGAATTTGTCAGGAGTTGCTACGAACGTCGAGGATTGATTAAGCAGGATTGCCGCAACCAGCGTGCCGGCGGCAACCATGACGATCGCGACCGTCACCAACAGGAAACGCCTGCCGCGCGGCAGGCGGGTACTTGCCGCATCGGAAAGACGAGGTCGTTTGGGGGTGACTGTCGGGGACTGCGTTTCGCTTAGTGCTTGTAAATCATGCCGCATATCTCTGGCCGCGGTGTAGCGGCAATTTGGGTCCGGGTGACACGCTTTCAACAGAATGTCTCGAAGTTGATCTGCTTGAGGCGAACTGGCTGGTAATAGCTCGCTTCCCTGGACGAGTTCCTCGAAACGGTCCAGCGTGGCCCCCGTAGCGACCAGAAAGAGTGTCTTGGAAAGCGCATAGAGATCAGCTGAATGATCGCACCGGCGCTCTGGAGGCAGGAAACCTGCGGTTCCGCGATGCGTTGGGAATTGATCCGTTCGCGTCATCAAACCAATGTCACTGAGCATCCATTGGTCATCCATGGAAATGATGTTGGCGGGTTTCACATCACAATGAGTGAGCCCTGTTTCATGCAGAGATTCCAGTGTTTTCAGTAGATGGATCCCGAGCGCAGCCACCTCAGCGGTATTGAGAGGCGGGAGGTTTTGATGGCACCAGGCAAGTGTCTTGGGTTCATAACGGTCAACGGCACGTACGGCGGTACTGCCCTTCACATCGTCCGCCAGCGGCATCACATAGTAGAAACCGGACGTCGTCTTGCCGACTTCTTTGATAGCGACCAGCCCCTTCAGGGTTTTCATTTGTTCCATGTACCGACGGACGCCCTCAACTTCGAGCGAACTCTGCGGGCCAAGTACTTTGACGGCATGGTAATCCTGGGTAATCTCGTTTCTTGCCAACCAGACTTCACCAAACCCCCCTCGGCCAATGCAGCGCAGGAGTTGGTAATTGGGTACGGTTGTGGTTGAGGCCAGGTCATTCCAGTCACCAGAGCCCGCTGGGAGCTTTACCGGTCGCGGAACTGTATTTTCTGCAAACAGGTGCCCTGATTCCGTTTCTTTGTCCTGGTCGGCATCGGATTGGCTTTCCGTTATTTGCCCTTGGATTGCGCCACGAATTCTTTCCAGCTTCGACAGTTCCTGATCAAGTTCCGGTAACAGATCTTGATGTTCAGAAAACAACGTTGATCGAAAATCCGGATCTTGATGTTTGCCAGACAGAAAGCTCGAGAGAATAATCTCCCGGGATTGTTTTCTTTTGGAGGAAGAGTCCGAAGTCATGACGTCAATCTGGTCCTACAAGAAGAAGTTGGATTGTGAGCCGAGTCGATCACGAAGCATCTCTTTACCTCGTGCCACACGCATGTAGACGGCGCTTTCCTTGAGTTGCAATTGCTCAGCGACGGCGACTGCACTCATATTCTTAACGTAAACCAGTGACAAAACCTCACGATATTTTTCTGGCAGTGTCTCGATTGCTGCCCGCACACGCTCGATTCCTTCATCCGCGGCAATTTGGGCACTCGGGCTGGCTTGAGGGTCACCGACCAATTCGTCGAACAGCATCACGGATGACTCACCAGCCTGAGCGAACTGCAGTTTGCCGCCACTACCGCCGGGACCGAGATGTCGCCGCAGAGCGTCACGAAGTAGGTTCTGGGCAATGGTGGCCAACCAAGCAAAGAAATGCTTTTCATCCTCAGGGTTGAATCCTGAAATATGGTTGGCTGCGCGAATGCACGCTTCCTGAATGATGTCCTCGGCATCCAGTCGACGGCGCAGGGACACGGGGATTTGCCTTAATACCAGGCGTTCCAGGCGGTCTCGATGAAGAAACAGGACTGCTACGAGGGCATCGAGGTCACCGTGAACTGCCAACTCAAGCTGAGATTTAAGTAGTTCGTGTTCGGGCATGATGCAATCTTACTGGCAGCGAAAATGTATGGCCAACGGGTTACGCGGTCTGGCCAATGGGTGTCTTTGACCGCCTCCAATCGTTCTCAACGGTCATTCCACCGCGAAGCGGGGACAGATTCATTGTAAATAACCTGTCACCCAAGCCAGTGCAATCCCGCCAAAGATTCGTCAAACGTAGGGTGCCTGCTGGTGCGAGGCTCAAAAAAAGCTCCAAAACATGTGAGGGACTCACTGAGGCTCTCGTTGAATGGGATAGCTCACGATTCATTCTCCCGTTCAGGAGCTTCCTCATGCCGCTCGATACAGCCATTGTTTTCCGGGCCGTTTGACCTGCCGGGATTTGTTCTGCGCAAGCCAACCACAACTGGCTTTTGTCGGCAGGTACGCCCTGCCCTTCCAAACGGTTCTTTTAAGATTTTGCAAAGGTGATGTTTCATGATCATTTCCACCATGGATCTTTTTGATGTGTCCTGGGAGCAGGACTATGCAGACCGTATGAACCCTGAGTTGTTGACGGGGCTGTTGCGATCGACCATACCCGTGTTAGATCATTCGGGTTGGGCCGTTGACAAAGTGGATGAGGGTTTCTGTCAGTCGGTCTTGCCTCTGAATACACCGACGACGAACCAGCATGGTACGCACCAGGCGGCACTCATTTCGCTATCGGCGGATTACACCGGCGGCGTGGCGCTTTCGACCTTGTTGCGGGGTGTGCCGATTGCCGGTGTGCACCGATGTTGCGAAGAAGACTCTGCGTCGCTGTGGCTCGCGTCCATGAATGTCAAATACAAGGTTCCGAGTTCCGGACACTTGACGGGAACTTGCCGCGTCGATGCCGAGAAAGCGGAGTCGATTCGTCGCCGCTATTTCTGCGGGAAACGGGTGATGGTCACGTTGGAGATTGAATTCAGTTCCAATGGAGACCAGGTAGCCGTTGCGGAAATGAAGTACTTTGCTCAGCCCACCAAGCAGCTGATGCCACAACCGGGAAGCAAGAATCGGTCCACGTTATTTAGTCATAAACTCAAGGCCTCGGCGCGGATGATCGCCGGATTGCGAGGGCGAACATCGGCAAATCCTAAACTAACAGCGAGTTGCCCGTATGCTGCATTGAGTGCGGGACCCCATGGTGAATTGCTGGCCGATCGCTTGCAGAACGCGTTGCCTCAGCTGACCGATATGGTGCTGGGGCGAACTCAACATATTGATGAAACCATCCGCGACGGAGATTACCGTCAGGTCGTCATGCTGGGAGCCGGCCTCGATATGCGCAGCTTACGGCACGCAGCAGAAGACCCGGAGAAAGTTTTCTTTGAATTGGACCTGCCTGAAATGATCGACGAACGTCGGCGTGTCATTGAACAGTTTCCTGAGGGACATTGGGATCAGCGGGTCATGTTGCCGGTTGACTTCCGAAAAGACAGTCTGGCAGCATCGCTCGCAGCGGACAGGCGTTTTGATGCCAGCCTACCAACACTGTTCATTTACGAGGGCTGTACGATGTACTTTACAGAGTCCGAAAATGAGAATCTGCTGCAGGATGTGCACGCGCTCATGGGGCATTCGGAAAGTCGCATCTGGTTCGATGTGGTCGGTCCCGAGATCGTTACGGGCCGCACGAACCAAGATAGCATCACCGCGTTTCTGGAAGGCATGGATGAACTCGGTGAATCGTTTATTTTTGGTGTGGAAGATGTGGGGCAGTGGACGCAGTCCATCGGTCTCCAATCGGTGCATGTTCTCGACAGTGGCGAATATCTGTGTGAACAGGATCCGGTGTTCAGTAACTACCGATTTGCTTTGGTGGGACCCGGTGACTCAGCCCATTGAAGCCGCGCGGGATTGGACGGTAGGCAAGGGATTTGCGTTCTAGCGAGGGTTGCACTGCTGACACCATGGAATCGACGTGGTTTGCCCGTAACGTGACACTCACCGCAGGGCTGCGGATGAGTGTTTGCTGAGGCGGTCGTCGTCCCTGTTCTCATTCGAGGCCAAGACGTGCTAGGCTGAGAAAAGAGACTTCCGCTGACTTGTTGCGAACNAAGGAAATGATCCATGCACGTCCTGCTTCCCCTGGCTCTGGCGCTGACTTGCAACGGAGTGGACCACAAGCCAAACGTCCTTCTGCTGGCGATTGACGACTTGAATGACTGGGTTGGTTGCATGGATGGCCATGCACAGGCGGATACCCCCAACATCGACCGACTCGCTGAAGGAGGGATGCTTTTTACCAACGCACACTGCCAGGCACCCATTTGTGGACCTTCGCGTGCATCACTCCTGTCCGGTCGTTATCCACACACGACCGGAGTCTACGTCCAACCTCGGAAAGGATTAGAGCAGGATAAGCGATATTTTGATGGGCACATGATGCCGCAGGTTTTTGCCAGACATGGCTACAAGACGATGGGAGTTGGCAAGATTCACCATGGNTTCACTCAATCCAAGTCGTTTCANGTGAATGGCCCCAAAGCCAGTTCGGGCCCCAAACCACCACAAGCACATCGTTTCAACTACCACCTGCCGGATGTCCCTTATTCGGGAACGCAAACCGATTGGGGAGTCTTTCCGGATGTCGACGCAAAAATGCCCGACTTCAAAACAGCGACATGGGCAATCGAGCAACTCCAGCAAGAACATGACAGACCGTTCTTTCTGGCAGTCGGATTCATCCGGCCTCATGTTCCTTTTTACACAACTCAAGAATGGTTTGATAAGTTTCCGCTGAACTCGATCGAACTGCCAGCCATTCAGACCGACGACTTAGATGATATTCCCGAGATTGGCAAACGATTGCACGCNCTGCCGAAGTATCCAAAACTTTCGTTCCTGATGGCAAATGAGAATCTGCAGTTCAAGAAGTGCGTGCAAGCCTATCTTGCCTGTACCGCGTTTGTCGATCATCAGGTCGGCCGTGTGCTCGATGCGTTAGCAGCGAGCGACCATGCGAAGGACACGATCGTGGTGCTCTTCAGTGACCATGGGTACCACCTCGGCGAAAAAAATCGGGTAAGTAAGCATGGCTTGTGGGAAGAAGCGGTTCGCGTGCCGTTCATCATCCGTCTGCCTGGGGACACAGGCGGAAAGGAATGCATTCAGCCAGTCGGCCTGATCGATTTGTACCCGACCCTTCTGGAACTCACCGGGCTACCTGCCAGAGACGAAAATGAGGGTGCGAGCCTCGTGCCGTTGCTGAAGAATCCAGAGGCGAATTGGCGTCATGCAGTGCTGACGACATACGCGCGAAGAAACCATTCCCTGCGTTCCAAACGTTTTCGTTACATTCGCTACGAAGATGGATCGGAAGAACTTTATGACCATCGCCAAGATCCGCACGAGTGGCGCAATCTCGCGGGTGATCCGCAATATTCCCAGATCAAACAACGCTTCCAAAAACTTCTGCCGGAAGAAAATGCACCCTATCACGCGCGACAATCCAGCAATCCGATCAATGCCTGGTTTCAGAAACACCTGGCAAAAAACGGAGTGAAGTAGGCAAGCGAATACGGTGCCCATGGGATCGGATTCACAGCAACTGGCGTTGAGATACGTGTTTCGAGGACACCGCTGCGGATGCGTTACGCATCACGACTCTGGTGTTTATCGACGTTTCGCTTAGCGTCTTTCTCACAGGGCGAGGCAGCCTGTGATATGGTAGTGGAGTAGACGTCAGGTTGACCAGATTTTCGTACACCCATGAGGTAGACCAGTGTCACCAGAAGATTCCCGTGATGAAAGACGACAGTCGCACGAAATAACACGCCGCGAAGCCATGCTTGTCGGTGCCGTGGCGACGCCGTTGCTGGCACTTGCAACAGATCAAGCGGAAGCTCAGGAGAACCCGGGACAGGCGGTTGGTCCGATCCTGGGTCATGTTGACCACGACACGGCGATCATCTGGTATCGCCCCGCAAAGCCTGGTGCGTATGTTGCGACCATCACACACACGAAAACGGGCAGGGCCAGCTCGGCGAAAGCGGAAGCCACAGCGGCTCATGATCTCTGCGTGACGTGGCAGTTCGATGACCTCCAAGCGGATAGTGAATATCGCTATGAGATTACCCATCAGGGTCAGGCGGTGGCCGCCGCGGACCGTCAACGCATCCAGACCTCGCCACCGGTNGATCAACCTGCCCGGACGGTTTTGGCGATGGGATCGTGTGCATCGAGTACCAAGTTTTTTGATGTCTGGACTCAGATCGCGGCCCAGCAGGTAGATGCCATGGTGTTGTTGGGGGACACGCCGTATATCGACAACAGGGAGCTATCGGTGAATCGGGCACGACACCGCGAGTTTCTCGCGATCCCCACGCTATCGGCACTGGGGGCATCCACTCCGGTTTGGGGCACTTGGGACGATCATGATTTTGGCGGCAATGACACCGACGGAAAGATTTCGAACAAGCAGGTCATCCGGCAGGTGTTTGCAGAATACCGTGCACAAAAGCAGTTTGGCGACGGTCAGCATGGCGTCTATACGAAATTTCGCCGTGGGCCAATCGAGGTGTTTATGATCGATCCGCGCTACTTTTCACAGACCGAGCCCAGTCCCGTTGCGCCCGACAAACCAACATGTCTCGGTAAAACGCAGTGGGAATGGTTGTGCAGTGGACTGAAGCAGTCGACCGCTCCGTTTAAATTGCTCGCCACAGGAATGATTTGGGACGACAAGAAGAATGGGGAGAAGGATGATTGGCATACTTACGCGCACGAACGCGAAGCGATCTTTGATTTCATCGGAGAGAACAAGATTGGCGGGGTCGCTTTAATTGGTGGCGACATCCACGTGTCACGACATCTGAAGTATCCCATGCAGGAACGCATGGGATACGATTTGCATCAGTTCATTATTAGTCCGCTGCATGACCGCGTGATTCCATCGCTAAATGTGCCGCATCCTCATCTTCAGTGGGGTGAGACACTGAAGAACATGTTCCTGACGGTGACTGCGGATACGACAGGTGCACGACCCACTTTGGATGCAAACTGGATTGATCGAAAAGGCAAGTTGCATCGACACGTGCGCATCGAACTGGATGCATAATCTCCGATGAGCGCGGGGTGGTAGCGGTCGCGTGAACTTGCATAGAAGCAAGTGAGAAAAGATCGTGCCCGCATGCCGTCAGCACAACGGTGTGAACTCTCAGCTCTCACTGGCGTACTGGGCGCTGAAACGGGGGTTTTGGCGAGTTGAATCAGAAGACGCCTAGGGTTGGAATCTTCAACGCCCTGTTCATGTCAGTTAGCCCTGTTCATGTCAGTTAGCCCTGTTCATGTCAGTTAGTACACGCAATGTGTAGCTACTGCAGTTGACGCTGGAGGACGCGGCATTCCCGCTGCAAGAAGTGGGGTATTTTAATTGCCGTGAAGGCGAGCATTGGCGACGGGCTACTCAAGTGAGGCTAAGATGGGGAGAATGAGAGAATGTTTCGCGCGCAAACTCGAAGCCCCCACTGTAAGGTCTGGCCAACGATGGATCATTTCGCAATTTGCTGTCCTATTCCGGTGTCAGTAGAACGCACCCTGCGAGCGGCATGGGTGTTGTCATTGCTGCTTGTTTTTGCTGCTGCTGCCTGGGCCGAAGATTGGCCCATGTATCGTTGTGATGCGGGTAGAACGGGTACCTTGGAACAGGCTCTCGACCAGGATGTAGAGCTTGCCTGGACTCGGCAACTCTCTCCGCTCAAGCCAGCTTTCCGTAACCCGCGATTGCAATTCGACGCAGGATACGAACCGGTCGTCGCTGGTGAGCTGTTGTTTGTTGGCTCGTCGCAAAGCGATTCATTGACGGCTTATAAGACCAGGACTGGGGAACGCGTTTGGACATTTTATGCGGGCGGACCGATCCGACTCGCGCCGGCTGTGTGGGAGCAGTCAATATGCTTTGGGTCAGATGATGGTTATCTGTATTGTCTGGATCTGTCGACGGGGAAGTTGCGTTGGAAACACCGAGCGGGACCGAGTGCTCGACGCCTCTTTGGCAATCAGCGTCTGATTTCGGTATGGCCGGTGCGCGGAGGACCTGTGGTCGCCGATGGTCGTGTTTATTTTGCCGCCGGTGTGTGGCCGTTTGAGGGTGTCTTCGTTTACGCCATGGATATCGCAAGTGGCCAAGTGGTGTGGCGCAATGACCGTCTTGGCTATCTTTATGGTCAACAACCACACAACACGCAGGCGATTGGCGGCCTGGCGCCGCAAGGATATTTGGTTGTGGACGGTGACGAGCTGATCGTACCCTGTTCAACGGCTTATCCGGCTCGGTTGAATCGAAACACCGGGGAACTGATTGAATTCAAGCTGCCGAGTCCGGGGCGGTTGCCGGGAGGTTGGTTTGCCGCGCTTACTCCGGAACAGTCGAAGGCCGTTCGCCGTGGACAGCTTACGTTTGACGACTTAGTCAATCGCCAGCGGCATGAAGACAAGGTCCATGTGGGGCGTGGCGAGTCTGGCGTGAGTCGGCGGATTCGTGTTGGCCAACGGCAGTTCGATTTTGATATGGGTTTCCCAGGCGTCGAAGGGACCGTTCACTCGATGGTCGTCGGAGATGGACGTTTGTTTGTGGTCAGCCGTGAAGGGACGATTTACTGCTTCCAGCCAAAATTGCCAGGCAGGCGAACGGAACGCAAAAACTGGCCTCTAGAAAAAGCTGATCTGTTGGCAACGCCGGACGAGATGAGTCTTGCTCGCTCATTCGTTGCCAGCAGCTTGAGTGATCGGGGTATCGCTGTGGTGGTTGGGCTGAAAGACGGCGCGATGGTGCGAGGATTGCTGGCAGAATCCCGGTACCATGTGGTCGTTATTGATGATCATGCCAAACGCGTGCGCGCGCTCCGCAGGACGCTCGACAGCCTTGGGTATTACGGGGCCCGGGCGGCGGTATTGGAAGCGGATTTGAGTTCACTGCGCCTACCGCCCTACATTGTGACCTTGCTGACGACCGAGCGTGATGACGCGGATTGGACTTCGCTACTTAGTTCACTTCGGCCCTATGGGGGTGTGGCGTCCATCGGTCGTGTTGAGCCTGCGGTGCTGGAACAAGAGCTTGGCGAGTTCAAAGTGGACTCAGCTGGGAGTCAGTCTATTGTGCGCCGTACCGGCGAGTTGCCGGGGGCGTCGGACTACACGGGCGACTGGACGTTGAGTCCGGACAAACTCGTTCGTTTTCCCTTGGGGGTACTTTGGTTTGACGACGAACTTGCNCACTTCAAACGTTCGCCACAACCTCGATTTATCAANGGGGTCATGATCTCACGTCCCAAGGACTGGCGGGCGCCTCGCATTCCAGGCAATTACAAGGTGGATTATCCCCTGTTGCCTCCCGTATTGTCGGATNTGTACACCGGTCGAGTNTTGCACGAGAGTGAGATGACAGATTTGCGCTCGCAGCTACAGCCGACGGACCCCAAAACGCACGAACCCAGCCAGTATCGTCCGCCTAGCCAACGGGACGCCTGGAAGCCCAGGCAACCTGTTGTTGGAGAACGCCGGAATCCGATGACCGGTGTAATGGAGCCGAGAGCATTTCCAAAAACGTACGGGTGTGATGGCGGTGTTGACTATGGAGATTTTTACACGCTTCGTAGCGGAACGGCCGCCTATTATGACAAANCAATCGAAAGTGGCACGGTCTTTCTCAGTGGTCCTCGGAGCGGTTGTACCAACAGTATTATTCCAGCTGGCGGCCTTTTGAACGTCCCATATTTTTTTGAGGGCTGCACCTGTAGCTACCCGCTGCCGTCGGCGATGTCGTTGGTCTCGATGCCCGAGAGTCACGAGCAATGGTCGTCATGGGGGAAAAGTTCGATTCAACCGAACTCCATCGAACGCCTCGGTTTGAATTTCGGTGCCCCGGGAGATCGTATCGCACGCAGCGGAACACTCTGGCTGGATTTTCCNGCAGTGGGTGGCCCGTCTCCCAAAGTGCGGGTTGCCATCGAACCGAGTCAAACCACGTTTCAATATCAGCACAGCGGTTGGATGACGGCAGGCGATCCGTATCCGTGGGTTTCCGCATCGGTTGCCGAGGGTCTGAAAAGTTTAGTGATCCAAGACCTGAAGGCTGGGAGTTACACGGTGCGATTGTATTTCGCTGAACCACGTTATCGCCAGNTAAACCAGCGTNTGCAAACGATCAAACTGCAAGGCCGAACTGTGCTTGCGAATTTCGACATNATCGCCGCTGCCGGATCGGCGATGCAGGGTGTTGTGCGTGAAGTTAGTGAAATCACTGTTGAGGATGGCAAGCTACATCTTGAGCTGAGCGCTTCCAAGGGACAGTCGCTGCTTAGCGGCGTGGAAGTAATCCACTCAGAAGCGGAAGGCAAGTAACCTTGCGTTTCCGGAGCGGACACAGCCCGCACCTCACTTGGCGGGCCTGCTAGGTGCGGGCTGGCGAGCACACAAGGTCGTCTTGGTGATCAGTCGCCCTGCCTAGAGCACGCAGGTCCGGGAAGCCGAGGGGCCTCGCCTTCCACTTCAGGCCGTGAGCTGATGGATCGGTGCAAACCGCCTCCGCGTCGAGTCGTTTTGTGTTGTGAAGAGTGAACGCCGCGTTGGGCTCGGTCCGTTTCATGTGACGTGGGCAGTTAGCGTATATAATGCGGACGATGTCAGATGTTACCCGAATTCTCGACCAGGTCGCCCATGGCGACGCCGTTGCAGCGGAGCAGCTATTACCGCTGGTTTACGAGGATTTGCGCCAGTTGGCCGCGTCGCGAATGGCATCGGAACGGCGCGACCATACACTGCAGGCGACGGCCCTGGTGCATGAATCTTATCTGCGATTGGTTAGCCAGTCGCAGCCAGTGGACTGGCAGGGGCGAGGGCATTTTTTTGCGGCAGCAGCAGAAGCCATGCGGCGCATCTTAGTCGAGAAGGCCAGAAGTAAGCAGCGGGTCAAACACGGGGGCGACCGTCAACGCGTCCCTTTAGAGGATGCGGTGGATCACTCTGACAATCAGGATTTGCTGGCCTTGGATGCCGCATTGGAGGAGCTTGCAAAAGAAGATCCGTTGGCGGTGCGAGTGGTGGAGTTGCGACGTTTCGCGGGACTGAACCACCACCAAATCGCCGAAACGTTGCAGATTACCGTCTACGCGGCTCGGCAGAAATGGACGTATGCACGAGCCTGGTTACGGAATGTTTTGAGAACGTTGGAATAATTTCTCAGATTTTTCGGCAGCTGATACGGAAAAAATCGCATGGAATAGTGAGCGACTTACGGCGACCTCACAGGAGAACTTCGGATGCCTACGGACCCCCAGTAGATCCAAGCGACCTTCGTGAAAATCGTGGCTCTTCCTACGGATCAGCGTCAATCCGCTCTGGACGCGGAATGCGGTGCAGATTTTGAAATGCGCCAGCGAATTGAGGTGCTGCTGATCGCCCATGACGAACCGGACCACTTCCTGGATCGAACGGATGGTGGCTTCGAAATGACTTCGGCGCATGAAATCAGCCGCGCTAACTCCGCCTCAGCGGATTTACAAGCGGGAAAAGTTATATCGGATCGCTACGTTCTGCGGGAAAAAATTGGCGAAGGCGGAATGGGAGAGGTGTGGGTTGCTAAGCAGACCGAACCGGTGAAACGGCGGGTTGCTTTGAAGTTNATTAAGACCGGGATGGATTCCAAAACCGTGTTGGCTCGGTTCGAGCAAGAGCGCCAAGCGCTGGCGTTGATGGATCACCCCAATATCGCCGGAGTTCTGGATGCCGGAATGACGGACGGCNACCAACCATTCTTTGTGATGGAACTGGTTCATGGTTTGCCGCTGGACCAGTTTTGCGACGAGGCGCGACTCTCGCTGCGCGAACGCCTGGAGTTGTTGATCCCCATCTGCCAAGCGGTTCAGCATGCTCACCAGAAGGGGATTGTGCATCGCGACCTGAAACCAGCCAACGTCTTAGTGACGATGATCGATGGTAAACCGATTCCAAAGGTGATCGATTTCGGTGTATCCAAGGCGATTGGCGGCCGGCTGAGTGAAGAGACGCTGACTCAGTTTGGTGCTGTGCTGGGAACTCTTGAGTACATGTCTCCGGAACAAGCTGGTTTCTCTGGAGACGACGTGGATACTCGCGGCGACATCTATTCGCTGGGAGTGATGATGTACGAAATGCTGACCGGTTTGCGACCGATTGATAAGCAGCGACTGCAGGAAGCGGCTCTGTCGGAGGTGGTTCGCATCATCTGTGAAGAAGAGCCCGCCAAACCGTCATTGCGTTTGTCGACAGATGGTGGGTTGCCATCGGCAGCGGCCATCCGGAGAACTGAGCCCAAAAAACTGATGGCCATGTTAAGTGGCGAACTGGATTGGGTGGTTATGAAGTGCTTGGAAAAAGACCGCGCTCGACGTTATGACACAGTTAGTGGCTTGGCGCAGGATATCGAGCGTTATCTCGTGGATGAGCCGGTGAAAGCGCGACCTCCAAGTACGGGCTATCGTCTACAGAAATTTATCAAGCGACATAAAGGTGTCGTCGTTGCGGTGGGAATCTTTATGCTGACCCTGACGGTCGGCGTCACAAGTACGACGTTGTGGCTATTCAAAGCGCTCGACGCCCAGCGGGAGGCGGAAAATCGGTTACTGCAACGCAAAAAATCTAACGAGATCCTGCTTTCTGTTTTTGCCAACCTGAACCCACAGGGAGCATTCGCTTACTCCGCTCCGCTGAACGCTCGGCTCGCTAAGAATCTGGAGCAAGCGGCAGTTGAATTGGAAGGTGATGAGATCGATGAACCACTGGTCGTGGCGAAGATGCAGGATTTGTTGGGTACAGCACTGGTAGATTTAGGCCGTGGGACTCAGGGAATCTCGCTGCTACAGAAAGCTGTAGCGACATACACGATGGAACTTGGACCAGAGCATTATGATACGTTGCGCAGCAAGAGCAATCTTGCCACTGCCTACAGAATGGCTGGTGAAATCGATCTGGCGGTTTCGTTGCACGAAAAAACGTTTGAGGTGTTTGTCCGGAAATTTGGGGTTGAGCACGCGNTCNCACTGACCGCCATGAATAACCTTGCTGTTGCCTGCNAGNCGGCTGGTGATTTTGAGCGTGCTATGTCACTGTATCAGGAGCTGCTTGAGGTGCAGAAGAGGACTCTTGGTCCCAGGAATTTGGTGACGCTCAGTACGTTGCACAACCTTGCCTGCGAATACCGCAGGAATCACGACTTGGACCAAGCGCTCCTGCTCGAGGTAGAGGTGGTTGAGCGGTGTAATGAGGTGCTTGGCCCGTCGCATCCGCATACCATTATTGCCATCAGCACACTTGCCGATATTTATGCAGAAGCTGGTGATTTCAACCAAGCGACAGGCCTTGCCAGGGAAGCAACTCAGCGGGCGACAGAGGAATTCGGGACCGAGCATCCTCTAACGCTGAGTTGCAATGCCATTCTTGGTAAGGTTTACCAGCTGGCTGGCGATCTGGACCATGCGCTGCCATTACTCAAAAAAACGTATGAGCTGCAAGTTCAAAGGCTCGGTTTGGTGCATCCCGAGACGCTGACTAGCATGCGCTCTCTTGGTGTTGCCTATTCAGAGAAAGGCGATGTCGATCAGGCTCTACCATTGCTCAAGAAATCGTTCGAGTTGCTGGAGCAGACTCTTGGCCCCGAACATCCCTATACGCTGACTAGCATGAGCAAACTCGCATTGTGCTACCTGCGAAGGGACTCTCTAGATTTGGC
>NZVR01000217.1 GCA_002701545.1 Blastopirellula sp.
GATCTTTAAGGAAAGATTGGACAGAATGCCCTGACCCTCTGCATCTGCCAGCGTCACTGCATGGATCGTAATCTGCTGCTCCAGTGGGGTGTCGTCAGCCGGGTCCGCCGATTCCAGAACGGCGGGGCCGTGTTGGAAGAACCGTAGTAGTTTAGCCGCCGCGACTTCTCCATCTGCCAGGAGTTGTGGCAGGCGAAAGATGCTGGCTGTCGGGAAGTAGGCGCAGATCAGGGCAGCGGCCAGCGTCATGCTGGTCGAGGCTGACACGCGTCCCTCGGCAGCTGTGCCCACGATCAGTAACAGAAAGAGTGCCGCGAGCAGAATGGTGGACAGCAAAAAGGGGCGCCGTAAGGCCTGACTCAGCCGTGCACGGAATGACGCGCGCTGGTATTCCTGCAACTCATGCGAGAAATTCAGCCCAGGGAAATCCTCGGCGTCGTCCTGAGCGAGATGCACGATCGACAGACACTCGTCCAACCACATGCGATGACGCTCGGCACGTTCATCCCACGTTTGAGCAAATTGGCGAACACGCGGACGAATCATGTTGCGATAGACGCTCCAGATCACAATGGCCAACAGGATGGCGGTGGTGGACAGCCAGAAGTTGATGGCCAATGCAACGCCTAGGAGTCCGAGCAGCAAGATCATTCCGTAGGGGATGACACGCCACCAGGCGACCAGNCTATGCCGGACGATCTCGGTCTGCTGGTGCAGCATGACCTCGGCGGAGGTTGCTCCTTGTGCGAACGTATCACTCGGTCCAATGTGGGCTGCTTGCTCGTAAACCTGGCGTTTTAACTCCGCATCGACCTCTTGGGACAGCGCTAATACGGCGCGTTGGTGGAGCACCAGCGAGATCGCTTCGACCAGTACCAGTCCCGCAGCGGTTGCCGTGAGATAAATGAACTGCTGGCCAGACGAGATCACGGTGGCCGTGTCCAAGCCGAAGATTTGTCGATAGAGAGTGAAGACGAGGCGATTCGTTTCCGAGCCGTTGTCGCGACTGATCAGCCAGTGCACGATCAGGCCAAAGTTGCAGATCAGGACGGGGATGGTCAAGGCAGCAATCAGGCCACAGACCCAGAGTCCGAGCAGTGATAGCGGGCGTCGCGCGAGAGCGCGTGTCTTGGAGAGATTGGGCCAACGCATGCAGTTTCCTCAGGGCTCACGGCAAGGTTGACAGCCGCTTCCTAGTCCGTTGTCGATCGAAAAAAGTGTCTCGTCTTGGCACAATTTGAGCCTAGCAGCGCTGTCTCGGGGTCGCAAGGTTTGGCCATTTTCTCCGGCCCCACTCCTAGTCGCTCTGGCAGTCAAGACAGTACGATAAAGGGCCGTTGAGCAGGCTCGATTTCCAGCAGCCAATGAATTCATTTTTTACCGGTGAACGAGACGCGAACTGTGACTAGCGACCGCCACATTCTGGCACAACTGATGACTGTGATTGAAGATCGCAAGACAAACCCACCTCCACGCTCCTATACAACCAAACTATTCGACGGCGGTGTCGCTAAAATTGGCGAAAAAATTACCGAAGAGGCGGCGGAAGTCGTGGAGGCTGCCGAGCAGGCGGAAGACGATGCTGGTCGCCAGCAGCTCGTTCACGAAGCGGCTGACTTGATTTACCACCTGTGGGTTATGCTGGGGCACTGTGGGATCCCGCTGGAGCAGGTCGAGCAAGAGCTTGCCGGGCGTTTCGGCGTTTCCGGATTGGACGAGAAAGCAGCGCGGCAGGCTCATTCCCCGCCGCCCGGAGGTGCAGATGACTAATCTTCGTATTGGGATCCCCAGTAAGGGCCGGTTGTCGGAACATGCTGCGGATTTGATGAAACAGGCTGGGCTCCGTTTTCGACGCCAGAATCGCAGCCTCTTTGCTCGGGTGAGTGAGTTGCCTCTGGATGTTACCTTTTTGCGCACGGACGACATTCCGGTGCTGTGTGCCGAAGGGGCGATCGATATGGGCATTACCGGGAGTGACTTGCTCGAAGAATCGGGGGTCCAGCTGACCACGCGTCTGGCTTTAGGGATCGGCAAGTGCCGGTTGGCAGTTTGCGTGCCGGAAGACTCCCCGGTCAAGGCGGTCAGTGACCTGCGCGGTTGTCGCGTGGCTACCAGCTTTCCTCATGTGACTGAATCTTATTTTACTGGCCACGATACGGATGTCCGACTGGTGGCGTTGTCAGGGTCCGTGGAAATCATGATCTCGTTGGGGATCGCGGATGCCATTGTCGATTTGGTGGAAACAGGGAGCACGCTGGCCGCCAACCGTTTGCGGATTTTGGACGAAATCGGTCGTTACGAAACTGTCCTGGTGCAAAACGAACATTGTCAGGGGAACGAGATTGCTGAACGTGTCGCGCGGCGNCTCGAAGGCGTCGTCATCGCGCGGGCATACTCGTTGTTGGAATACAATATTCCCCGTGCGCAGTTGCAGGCAGCCGAGGCGATCACGCCGGGCTTTCAAGCGCCCACCGTCAATGCCCTGGAAGACGCGGCTTGGTGCGCGGTGGCAGTCATGGTGCCCCGCGGCGACGTGATTCAGGTCATGGAACAACTGGAAACCGTGGGGGCGACGGCGATCATCGAAACACAGATTAACAACTGCCGACTTTAACCAGAGTTCAACCAGAGTCCGCTCGAGAAATTGGGCCTCAAGGATGACACCGTAAACCAAGTTGGCAACATGCATTCCGGTGACTCANATNGCGCTGCTGCAGTCGCGGTTGAGCCACGGGAGCCGTTTTTTTACAATCTCGCGATTCGTTAGTTTCGCGTCCAATCTCAGTAAGGAAGCCTCGTTATGGAACGTTCACTCATTCTCTTAAAGCCCGATTGCGTTCAACGCCGCTTGATGGGGGCCGTGTTAACGCGATTTGAGAACAAGGGACTCAATGTCATTGCGATGAAAATGCTGCAGGTGACTCCCGAGCTTGCCAAGCAACATTATGCCGAGCATGTCGAAAAGCCGTTTTATCCGGAACTCGAAGGGTTCATTACCTCTTCGCCCGTCGTCGCTATGATTCTCGAAGGCACGGAAGCGATCAGTGTGGTTCGCAATATTTTGGGAGCGACCAGTGGATTGAGCGCGAACCCAGGGACCATTCGAGGAGACTTTAGCTGCAGCAAGCAAATGAACCTGGTTCACGCTTCAGATGGTGCGGAGTCGGCGGCGCGTGAGATCGCCCTGTATTTTTCCGATGCCGAGATCTGTGCGTATCAACCGACGATCGCTGCCTGGGTTTAAGGTAGCCGGGGGCGAGCGAATCTCATCGAGGTCTTCCTGCTGACGACGTCAGGGGATGCGACGCAATTACTTTCGTTTTTNGGACGAACTACATGGCTGCTGACATTTCGCCACGCGACATTCCTAACCGGTTCGATCACGCGGAGGCGCAAGCACGCCTTTATCAGCATTGGGAAACCGCAGGATTCTTTCATGCGGAACCGGACGCCGATCGTGAGCCGTACTCGATTGTCATTCCCCCCCCAAACGTGACCGGAGCACTGCATCTTGGCCACGCCTTAAANAACACCCTACAAGACATCTGCGTTCGTATGAAACGGATGCAGGGTTTCAATGCGATGTGGATGCCCGGGACGGATCACGCCGGGATCGCGACACAAGCGGTCGTGGAGCGNCGNCTGAAGGAACAGGAGAATAAAACTCGCCATGACCTGGGACGTGACAAGCTGGTCGAGCGTATCTGGGACTGGAAGAACCAATACGAAGCGAGGATTCTCGGTCAGCTGAAGCAGATGGGGTCGTCATGCGATTGGGAGCGGACCCGCTTTACGCTCGACGAAACGTGTGCTCGTGCAGTGCGCACGACATTTTTTGATCTGTTCCAGCAGGACCTGATCTATCGCGGCAAGAAGTTGGTTAACTGGGATACCTTTTTGCAGACCGCCGTCAGTGACGACGAAGTGTTTCACGAGGAGGTGAAAGGTCACTTCTGGCACTACCAATATCCCGTCATTGATCCGCAGCCCGGCGAGCCGACGCATGTGACCATCGCCACGACTCGCCCCGAAACGATGCTTGGGGATACTGCCGTTGCCGTGCATCCGGAACCGGCCAAACAGCTGGCGAAGGTGGAAGCGGAGTTGCAGGAAAAATTAGCGAGTGCTCCGGAAAAAGAAAAAGCCGATGTGCAACAGCAGATCGATGCGCTGGCCGAGCGTCGCGCGACGATGCTGGCGTCACTGGAGTTGTTGGCACAAATGGCGCGCGATGGTCGGCGGTTGCAACTGCCGTTGACCGAACGCGAAATTCCGCTCATCGCCGATGTGTGGGCCAAGCCTGAGTTGGGAAGCGGGTGTGTGAAGGTGACTCCGGCCCATGACCCCAATGACTATGAGGTCTGGCAGCGGAATGATGAAATTGGTGCCATCAATATTCTCAANCCNGATGGTACGTTGAATGAAAATGCCGGCGCTTATCGTGGCCTGACGATCAAGAAAGCGCGGCAGCAAGTGATTGCCGATCTCGAGGAAGCTGGCTTGATGCTGGAGATCGAAGATCGTGTCATTGACCTGGCGCATTCGGATCGCAGTAAGACGCCCATCGAACCGTATCTCGCCGATCAGTGGTTCGTTCGCATGGATCAACTTGCCCAGTCGGCGATGGATGCCGTGTCTGACGGGCGCGTTAAGATTTACCCCGAGCGTTACGCCAAGAGTTACCTGGATTGGCTGGCGGAGAAACGGGATTGGCCTGTCGGGCGGCAGTTGTGGTGGGGGCATCGGATTCCGATCTGGATCAAGCCACACTCGGATGCCGATGCGCAGTGGCTAGAGACCACGTTTGGCGAAAACAACGACTTGGCTGTGCAGCATCAAGCGGCGACCGAAGAGCATGCCGGTCAGTTGCTTGTTTGTGTGCAGGCTGGGAGCGACGCACTGGAACAGCAGCTGGAGGCTGCCGGATTCGTGCAAGAAGATGAGGTCTTGGACACGTGGTTCAGTTCGGCTTTGTGGCCTCACTCGACGTTAGGTTGGCCCGAGGAAACCGCCGCTCTCAATTACTGGTATCCAACCAGCGTACTCATCACCAGTCGCGATATCATCACGCTGTGGGTGGCGCGGATGGTCCTGGCGGGCCTCAATAACATGGACGAAGTGCCGTTCCGCGAGGTGTTTATTCATCCCAAAATCCTGGACGGCTACGGCGAAACCATGTCGAAGTCGAAAGGCAACGGTGTGGACCCGTTGGACGTGATCGAAAAGTTTGGTGCGGACGCGTTGCGATTCGGTCTGGCGTATCTGACGACAGAGACGCAAGACGTGAAAATGCCTGTTCAGTTCGAATGTCCCGCCTGTGATTCGCTGATGGATCAAACCAAGAAGAATCGGCAGTTACCGAGGGTCGAGTGCAAAAAGTGCGGTGCGGCATTTTCCACGCAGTGGGCCACCGAGGAGGCGGATCTGGCCCTCCCACGTGGGCTGGTCGTGAGCGAACGTTTTGAACAAGGCCGCAACTTTTGCAACAAGTTGTGGAATGCCTCACGCTTCGCACTCATCAACCTGGAAGGCTTTGAGCCAGCCCCTATCGAAGAGTCTCAGCTGACGCTTGAAGACCTCTGGCTGCTGAGTCGGCTGTCGACGGTGACCGGACAGGTGACGGAGGCCATCGAGCGTTATCGATATGCCGACGCCGCACGTACCTTGTATGACTTTTTCTGGGACGAGTTCTGCAGTTCCTATGTAGAGATTTCCAAGGCGCGATTCCAGGACGAAGCGACCAAGCGAACTGCACAGGCTGTGTTGGCTCACGCGCTCGATACGCTGCTGCGGCTGCTGCATCCCATGATTCCCTTCATCACAGAAGAAATCTGGCAGTTGTTGGCGCAGATTGCGCCGCAACGTGGGTGGACCCCCGCAACGCGTAGCGAAAGCATCATGCAGGCGGATTGGCCCCAAATGGATCCTGCACACCAGGACCCACAGATCGAAGCTCAGTTCGCTAAGTTTCAAACCGCTTTGGGAGCCGTGCGTGAAATCCGGACACACCACAATCTGTCGAAGGAACAAGTCAAGTTTTGCATCCGGTGCGATGAACAGACCGTTGCCATGTTGTCTCCGATGGAGACCTATTTTACCTTCATGGCAAATGCGGTGGCAACGGAGTTGGGTCCGCAGGTAAGTGCGCCGGAAGTCAACGCGGCGTTGACGGTTGCAGGCATGGATATCTACGTCGATCTTGATGGATTGGTGGATCCGGCGGTCGAAATGGAACGCTTGCAGAAACGAGAGCAGCAAATCACCAAGCAATTGCGCGGCAAAGAAGGCAAGCTTAGCAACGAAGGATTTGTCAGTCGTGCTCCCGCCGAGGTGGTGCAGAAAGAACGCGACGCATTGGCTCAGCTCAAGCAGGAGCTAGAGGCAGTGCAAGTCGAGATGGAGGCGTGGCGCAATCGCGCCACCTGATCTGGGAACGCGACGCAGCTAACAACGCATGCCTTCCCCGATCCACTCGGCCAAACGCTGCATGCCGACTTCGGTGGAGATTCGGGGAGTATAGCCAAAGTCTTCNCGAGCGCGNGTGATGTCAAAGTAGTGATCGCGTGCGAGTTGAGCGGCCAGGAAACGCGTCATGCGTGGTTCGTCCTGCTTGCCCAGGAGTTTCCAGAGGCATTCCAGGGTTGCGCCCAGCCGCCAGGCAGTGGCAAAACCGATGCGTTTGGTCACCGGGGCCAGATCGGCCAGGGCCAGGATCTCATTAATCCATTGCCAGCAGTTGACCGGCTCGCCTTGAGTGATGAAGTAGGCGCGGCCGCAGACGGGTGCGCCCGGCGTTAAGGCATCGGCGGCTTGTAAGTGTGCCTCAGCGGCATTCTCGACGTACACCATGTCGACCAGGTTCTGACCGTCTCCGACAATGCGTAGCTGGCCGGTTTGGGCTCGCGAAATCAAACGCGGGATCAAATGGTTGTCTCGTGGACCCCAGATGAGATGAGGACGCAGGGCACACGTTGCCAAAGTTTCGCTGTTGGCAGCTAACGCCAGTTGTTCGCCCAGGGCTTTGGTGTGTGGATAATGACAGAGCCAGCGGTCCGGGTAGGCGACGTTTTCGTCAATGTTTCGCTGATGCGATCCGTCAAAGGTGACACTGGGGCTACTGGTGTAAACGAGCCTGGGGACCCCGTGATCCTGACAGGCAGCAACGACGTGCTTGGTGCCGACGGTATTGATGCCGTGGTAATGTTCCCAAGAGCCCCAGATGCCTGCGACACCGGCTGCGTGATAGACGACGTCGACATCCTGACATGCCGCGTGTACGGTTTCGGCGTCGCGCAAGTCGCCTTCACGCATGTCCACTCCGAGGCGAGCCAATGCGGGGTAGGACTTGCGGGAAAGCGTGCGCACCGGTTGGCCACGTGCGATCAGTTGTTCGACGAGGTATTGGCCGAGAAATCCACCGGCACCAGTCACCAGGGCAGTCATGAGCATTCGCCGCAATCGGTTTCAGTTCCGCATGTTACCCTTGTAACGGAAAAACGTTGCTCTGGATACGGGACCGCTCACCACATTAAATTGACGCCGCCGTACGCCGAGAACTCAGGTGTGGAGAATCCGAACACCTCTTCGTACTGGTCATCCAGTACGTTGTCGATGCGTCCAAACAACTCGATATACTCCGAGACTTGGGCTTGCGCCGAGAGGTTGACCAGAAAATACTCATCCAACGTATCGCGGACAAAGGAGTCATTGAAATCAAATCGAGGTCCAACGTAACGCAGGAACAAGTTGACTTGCGCTTGATCACACCAGAAACGCTGCGTGATACCACAGGTCGCCTTGTTGACAGGACGCCGGAGAAGTTGCAGCCCGGTCGCTTCATCAATCGTCTTGGTGTAGGTGTAACTGCCATAAAGAGACGTACTGTCGGTTAGCAGGATGTCGGCTGTTAGCTCGACCCCGGACGAACGTGCTCGGCCAATGTTGTCTAACGCGAATCCGCTGAAGGCGATCAAGTCAGTGAAGTCGTTGCGGAAATACGTGGCGTCCAGCAACACGCTGTCTCCGAACAACGCCTGACGGACACCGACGTCCCAGCCTTTACTGCGTTCCGGTCGCAGGTTGGGATTGCCGAAGAACACGAGCGATCTGTCAACCAGCGTGGGTGCGCGGAAGCCGCGACCCAATGTGCCGTGAATGCCCGTTCCTGTTTCCGGAATGCGGAACAACTGGGTAAAGCGGTAGGTTTGTGCCCTGCCTGCGGTGTTGTGCTCGTCCCAACGCACACCAATCGTGGTGAACGAGCGGTCAAAGAAGCTGAATTGGTCTTGGACGTAGAGGCCAGCAATATTTTGGCTGCTCAGAGGTGAGCCAGTGAATTCCAGGTCCTCTTGTTGGTAGTCGTATCCGGCGGTGAGTGTATTGGTGTCCGTAAGCAACGCATTGGCTTGAAAGTCAAAGACGCGTGATTGGCCATCCGTTCGCGGTGTACCGAACAAGCCGGGGTCGGTGTCAACCAGTTTGTAGTCGGTAATGTTGTAGCCGAATCTTGTTTCCAGTCCGCCGTCCAGCCAGAGTGATTGAACCTGGACCCTCTGGAAGAATTGATCACGGAGATTGCGCCGCTGTGTGTTGTCGGCGAGGTAATCATCAATGTCGATATTGGCATTGATGTGACGGAATACGTAGTCGACATTCAACTGGTCACTGGGAGTCCAGCCGAATCGCCCCGAAAAGGTGGCGTTCAAATAGGCATCGTCTTCGACGCCACCAAAACGTTCAGCTGTCGATGAGAACCCATTGGTCTCGAAATAGTTGGCACCAAACGAGTAGTAAACGGTTTCGTTCCCACCATTGACGTTCAATGATTCCTGGCTGGTACCATACTGTCCCCCCATGACGCTGACACGACCGCTGAGTGGGCCGTTACCGCGGACGGTGATGATATTAATCACACCGCCGATCGCATTCGATCCGTACATCATGCTCTGAGGGCCACGGAGGACCTCGATCCGTTCGATGTTGTCGACCATTAACGTCGAGAAGTCGAATGCCCCACCGCCAGTGCTGGGGTCATTCAGCGGAATCCCGTCTAGCAGAACTTTGGTATGTGATGAATTGGCACCCCGAATGAAAGTGGACGCTACGCGACCGGGACCGCCAGACTGCACGACATCCACGCCGACAACACGACGGAGGACTTCGAGAACCGAATTCTGGCCGGTGGATTCGATTTGCGCTTTGGTGATGACCGTGATGGCACTCGCGTTCGTGGCGGCAGGTGTTTCCGTCCGAGATGGCGCGATGACTGCATCGGATGCGAGAGGTGTGGTGGGAAAGGGGTCGCGCGGAATGTCGTTCTGGCTTCCGACGACTTCGGTGGGGGGGAGCACGGGGACCTGGTCATCACCGTCCTCGTCACCCTCCTCGTCATTCACAACGGGGAGCGGCGTGGGCGCAGCCGGCTCTTGACCGTAAACCAATGGTGGAAATAGTAAACCCGATGTGGCGACCGTCAGTGACGCTAAGAACTTCTTCATGCAAGTTGCTTCCTGGCTCGCGAGGAAAAGACTTGGAGACTTGCAGACCAGGTATCCTGGCTTGGGATCTTTCTACTAGCCGGCCTTCCCGGAGACACTCGGACTCCAGTGGCACTTGCGGCGTTCGTTACCCTTACAGTCGCGGGACGGCGCGAGATTCTCACTCAGCTTCCCTGNAATCTGCAAGCACACACGCATTCCGATGCGCGTGCTAAACACTACGCATGGAATCGGTTATTCTGGNTTGCGGGNTTGTGACAATTCACTGGCGCGGCAAAGCTTGCCCAGGCTACGGTACTTAACAGAGAAACGTATGCGACAGATTTACCTGGATTACAACGCAACCACGCCCATTGCCCCCAGCATTCAAGAAGCAATGCTGCCATTCATCACGGAGTACTACGGCAATCCGTCCAGCACCCATGCGCTGGGCCGTGCCTGTCAGGAGGCGATCGAAGATGCGCGACTCCAGGTGGCGGGGATTTTGGGCGCCGATTCCGACGAGGTGATTTTTACCTCCGGGGGAACGGAAAGTAACAACCTGGCTTTGAAGGGGGTGATGCTGCGTGAGCCTGTTGGGTCGGGTGCGCATCTCGTGATTTCTGCTTTTGAGCATCCAGCGATCGAAGCTCCGGCCAAATTCCTGACACAACTCGGCTATGAGCTGACGGTCGTTCCGGTCAACTCCGACGGCGTTGTTGAGCCTGAGGCGGTGGAAGCGGCGCTGCGGCCTGATACCAAGCTGGTCAGTATCATGCATGCGAATAATGAACTGGGTACGGTGCAGCCGATTCGGGAGATCAGCGAGATTTGCCGAGCCAGGGAAGTGTTGCTCCATACCGATGCCGCGCAAACGGTGGGCAAAATCGGCACCTATGTCAACGAATTGGGAGTGGATCTGTTGACGGTTGCCGGCCATAAACTCTATGCGCCGAAGGGCGTCGGAGCACTCTTTGTTAAGCAAGGGGTTGCCCTGGAGCCGTTCATGCATGGGGCCGGCCATGAAGGAGGCCTCCGCGCAGGTACGGAAAATACGCCCTACATTGTGGCCTTGGGCAAGGCGACCGCTCTGGCAGTCCGTGGTTTGGGCGAGAATGGGGATCGAATGGCTGCCCTGCGCGATCGACTGTTGGATCGATTGACAAAAGGAATCGGTGATGAGTTAACCGTTCATGGGGCGCGCGCGGAACGCTTGCCAAATACACTCAGTGTCAACTTGCCCCGCGTTCATGGCGCAGATGTGCTGGCTCAGATTCCTGAAATTTGTGCCTCGACCGGATCGGCCTGTCACAGTGGTACCACCAACCTCTCCGCATCGCTGCGGGCGATCGGGTTGACCGCCGAGCAGGCACAAGGCACGGTGCGATTGAGCGTCGGTTGGTATACCTCCGAGGAAGACATCGACCGCGCCGCGAGTAAGATCTTGGGAGTTTGGGAGAACCTGGTGAGCGGTTAATGCCGCCAACGCATCTGTGCTGGTGCTTCCCGTGCTGGCAGTGCTTTCCCCTGACCTGTCGCGCTCGTTGTGCTGCGCACGATTTGTCGGTGTCATCGGAAAAGTTTCCCCAATTTAATAATGACGTTTTCCGACGTCGCCGAATAATGGTGAGAGTACCGGAGCTACGTTCTGCTGCGCGGGCACTTGCGTGCTGACGGCGCACGATCGCGGATTTGCATTGCCAGTAAGGATACGAAAAATGCGTTATAGAGACATCGCTCGCAGCGGCATGCTGCTTCTGCCTTTTGTGTTTCCGCAGCTTGCCAATGCTGCGTCACCATCGGTTAAGGACGCACTTTCGTTGAAGCCCGTTCAGCGCGGCATTGATTATCAGCAGCCGACCTCCAATGAGATCGCAGATTGCACCATCAAGTCGGAGAAAGAGGGCAAGATCTCTGGTTGGGTTGTGCGTGACGCCAATGGTCAACTCTTGCGGCGCTTCCTGGATACGAACAATGACAACAAGGTGGATCGATGGTGCTACTACGCAGATGGCATCGAGGTTTATCGCGATGTCGACACCGATTTCAATGGCAAAGCGGATCAATATCGCTGGCTGGGCACTGCGGGAACGCGGGTTGGTACGGACAAGAACGAAGACGGCAAGATTGACCAGTGGAAGGCGATCTCACCTGAGGAAGTATCGGCCGAGGTCGTGGCGGCTTTGCGCGACAAAAATGCGCAGCAATTCATTCGGGTGTTGCTGACGACTTCTGAGTTGCGTGATTTGGGTCTGGGAGACAAGTCGACGACGGAGATTTCGTTGAAATTAAAGACTGCACGAGCTGAATTCACTGAATTGGCTAGCAAACAGACGACAGTCAAAGCTGGTGCGGAATGGGTTCACTTTGGAGGAGGGCGACCGGGGACGATTCCTGCAGGTACACGTGGCTCAACCAAGGATGTCACGGTGTATGACAACGTTTCAGCCGTCGTCGAAGTCGCTGGGGAACACGCTCAAGTGGGAGTCGGTACCCTGGTGAAGGTTGGTGACGGATGGCGCGTGATTCATTTGCCAGATAATGTCATCGAAGGACAGGTGGCGGGATCGCCCAGTGGTTACTTTTTCCAGCAAGCTCCTTTGATGCAGTCAGGTGTTGCTAGCGGTCCAGCCGGGCTGAGCGAGAAGATGCAGCAACTGATCACAGAGCTTGAAAAGGTGGACCAACAGCTGGTGGCGACTTCAGACATCGGCGCGCAAACGCGTTTCAATGTCCGCCGTACCGAGTTATTGGAAGCCTTGATTAAGAACGCGGATAACCAGGAAGATCGCAGTACGTGGGTCCGACAGTTCGCCGATACGATCAGTGCTGCTTCCCAATCGGGACAATACCCGGGAGGCGTGGCACGGCTCAAAAAACAATACGACGACATGCAACGCACCGATCCTGGTGCGAATGACACGGCGTTTGTCGGATTTCGTTATCTGAGTGCGGCTTACGGTCAAAGCATGCAAGATCCAAAGGCGGACATCGCCAAAATCCAAGACAAATGGTTGGCGGACTTGAACGGCTTTGTGAAGGCCTATCCACGGAGTGACGATGCTGCGGACGCCATGTTGCAATTAGCCGTGGCCAAAGAGTTCTCGGGTGAAGACGAGTTGGCGCTCGAATGGTATGGGAAAGTGGTTAGCAACTATCCCGAACATGATTTGGCCAAAAAGGCAGCTGGTGCGAAACGCCGCCTGGAATGCCTCGGTAAATCAATTCCATTAAGCGGTAAGTCGTTGGCAGGCCGTCAGGAAGATCTTGCCTCGTATCAGGGCAAAGTCGTGGTGGTGCACTATTGGGCTACCTGGTGTGAGCCATGCAAGCAAGACTTGGTGACTCTTCGTAAGATGCAAGCGAAATACGGTGCCAAGGGATTTGCACTCATTGGAGTGAATCTTGATAGCGAACGCACGACTGCAACCGGTTATCTGGATAAGAATCCCATTCCGTGGAGCCAACTGTATGAAGAAGGTGGGCTCGATAGCCGTTTTGCTCGCGAGCTAGGCATTCTCACGTTGCCGACCATGATTCTCGTCGACAAACGCGGCAAGGTCGTGAGCCGCAGCATTCACGCGGCAGAATTAGACAACGAACTTGGCAAGCTGTTGCGTTGAACCGCAGCTACCGCAGAGAAGGGCAAAGAGTCAGCTTGTGCAAGCAAGCTGGCTCTTGTTGTTTCTTGGCTGAGATTGAAAACTTTGCAACGCCCAAGCCCGCTAGCGATCGATGCTCTTCGGTCGAGAGCGTAACCTACCTGAGCTAATTCTCGATGGATGGAGCGATTTTTGAAACTTTCTTCAAGATCCATCGTGGTTGGCACGCGGATCGCTGAGTGTCCTCAGTGCGTGGATGGATCCACGTGCTATCAATCCCGCGGAATTGTTGCGACAGCTATCGAAAGGACTCGACGCTCAAGATGTTTGCTGCACCCACCAGCCAGTATATTTTCGCTGCGACTCTCTTACTTCAACTCGTTGGCATCCTGAGCGTTTGTTTTGTCCGGGCTGCGGATCACACCGCTGCCCACCGCCGCTGGCAACTTCTCTTCTTTGTCTGCTTTGCCCTGCTTGGGGTTGCCGTGGTCTGGTCCTTTCGGATGAGCAGTAGCTGCTGGATCTCGTGTAGCACCACGTTGGCCTTGATGACGGTGGGGGCAACGTTTGATACACGCTCCGTCCGACAGCCGGCATCGTTTCAGCGATAGCCTCTGGTTTCCGAATTGGGGGTGGCTCCGCATTGCTGCGTCAGGAGCGAATCCTGGCGTGGTGTCTGGCGTGCATGGGGCGCATCGCATTCCGCGTCTTGCCCGGTGCTATTTCTGGTGTGTGGGTGCATGCCGCAGCAGGCATAACACTTGCTAGCGTCAGGGCTTGCCTCTCTTCTGTAACCAATTTCGAGTTGCTAACTCATGCTGTGGCAATGGCTTTTGCCTCGTGCTTGCGATTCAAGCAGGTCCACAGTTTTGGGAAGATCGGCAAATTCGAAAAAAACCTACCATTCGGAACGAGCGGAAACCGACACATATTATCGGGCAACCATGTGTC
>NZVR01000218.1 GCA_002701545.1 Blastopirellula sp.
ATTCTCGAAGAGCACGGAATGAATCTCGACGTAGACTATCGGATCGTACCGATCTTTGGCAGTTTCCCCTGGAGGTTTCGGGAAGGTCCGTGGTCGAGTTCCGGGGTGGATGGCCGTGTGGAAGGTACCAGACGGGTGGCCGCTGAGCACGGATATCCCGAGGTTACAGGTGAGGTTTGGCGATTGGACACCCCGGCCAGTTCGTGGTCTCCCTCCACGGCGGCTTGCGCTCCGGCAACGATCAAATCGCTGAAATGTACCTCGTCGAGGTTGCAGGCGTATCGCATTTGACGGGTGAGCAGTTCGATCAGCAAATAGGCGTAGCCGAGTGCCAGGAAATCGGCCACCAACTCAGGGTCGATCTGTTGGTAGCGGTTATCGCAGTTTTGCAAGGCGAGACTCAGGATTTCGTCTCGATCCTGCTTGCGTCGGATCAAGGTCGCCCCGGCGTCTTTGGCACGTTGAGTGAAGCCTGTAGGTAACTCGCTGGCGCTCACACTGGGGATAATCAGCAGGTGTTCGGCCAGTTCTTCGCCCGGGTCGTCCATGCGCCACCACTGGGGCATGGATCCACTGCTAGCAATCAGGCCCGGGTGGAACAGGGCGGTCCAACCGGCTAAGAGTCCTTGTGCGTCGTCACCTTCGTGGTGTGTCGGAAAATCTTCCAGGCTGTGGCAGGGCAGGAGGATGACACATTGCTTATAGGACATGTGTGCTATCTGAATTAGGTAAGGTATGAATTAGTAACGATTTGGACGTCTGATGCGAGTCTTTTCCCAGCATTTGGGCAGGCGCAGCACTTCTCACCACAATAGCGGACGAGATGCGGTTTTTCTATACATCCCCAACGACCGGTACCAGCTGGTAGGATTCGCAGCAACACCATGCAGAGCCGGTTGTTGCGTCGAAAACAATTGACAATTAACAGCTTTTACCAGTAAACTATACGTGGAATAGACATCTTCAAGCCCGCGTCTCACTCCTATCTTATTCGACCAATCACGTCACACGCGGATACGAGACGGCGGCTTGTGAATCGGCCCATGAAACAGCACCTGTGCGTTGGTAAGGCGCGCGTTTGCCCGTAGAGGAAAGAATCCATGGCAAAGTCCAATGCGGTTTGGGGTATTGATATTGGCCAATGTGCCCTGAAGGCACTGCGATGTACCAAAGAGGGCGATCAGATTGTCGCCGATGCCTTTGATTACATCGAATACCCCAAGATCTTGAGCCAACCAGAAGCCGAGCCTGACAAGCTGATTCACGAGGCGTTGCAGGAGTTTCTGTCACGCAACGAGGTAAAGGACGCCAAAATCGCCATGTCGGTGCCTGGCCAGAGTGGCTTGGCGAAGTTCTTCAAGCCACCGCCAGTGGATGCGAAGAAGATTCCTGACATTGTGAAATACGAGGCGCGTCAGCAGATCCCCTTCGATTTGGATGACGTGATTTGGGATTTCCAGCAGATGGGTGGCGGCAGCGAGGTGGATGGTTTCGCGTTGGAAACCGAGGTCGGCCTGTTTGCCATGAAGCGAGACCAAGTGTTTCGGCAAATTCGGCCGTTCGAACGTGTGGAAGTCGAACTGGATATTGTCCAACTGGCACCGTTGTGTATCTACAACTTTGTCGCCCATGATCTGCTCGGGGCTAGTCAGTCCGCTGATGAGTTTGATCCGGAAGACCCACCGGAATCCTTGGTGGTGTTGTCGATGGGCACGGAGACGACTGACTTGGTTGTGACCAACGGTTATCGGCTCTGGCAACGCAGTATCCCGCTGGGCGGCAATCACTTCACCAAGCAGCTGACCAAAGAGATGAAGTTGACGTTCGCCAAGGCCGAGCACCTCAAGCGAAACGCGCGTCAGGCGGAAGATCCGAAGGCTGTGTTCCAGGCGATGCGGTCGGTGTTCAATGATTTTGTCACCGAGATTCAACGGTCGATTGGCTATTTCCAGGGGATTGATCGCAAGGCCAAGATTGGTGGTGTGGTCTTGCTCGGGAACACGGTCAAGCTGCCTGGTTTGAAACAGTATCTGGCCAAAAACCTGGGCTATGAAGTGGTGGACTTTGAGTCGTTCTCTCGACTATCAGGTGCTTCGGTCGTCTCGTCGCCGGCGTTCAAAGACAATTTGTATGCCTTTGGTGTGAGCTACGGCTTGTGCTTGCAAGGCTTGGGGGCAGCTTCGCTGTCGACGAATCTTGTGCCCCGCGAGATGATTATTCAGCGGATGATTCGCGCCAAGAAACCTTGGGCGTTGGCTTCGGCTGCGGCCCTGCTGTTGGCTTGCTCGGTTCACTTTGCTGTCCAAAACACGGTCTGGAAGAGCGTGCACCCGGATCGCGAGAAAGGAAACTACAGCTGGAAGCAGGCACGCGATGAAGTGCAAAAGGTACAGAGTCGCAGTGGTGAACATGATCAGAAGCACGAAGATCTGACCGGGAAACTGAATAAGCTGGACCGCATTGGACGCGAAGTGGCGAGCAATGCAGATCGACGCCTGCTGTGGCCCGAGTTGCTTTCCGCTCTGAACAGTGCCTTGCCGACCACCGCCAACATGACTCCGGGCGTCTACGTCAGTCCCAAAGATAAACCGCTGTACGAGCGAGACGAAGTCTACCTGGATTACGTGGAATCGAAGCGCTATGATGACCTCAAAGATTGGTATACCGATCAGCGAGCGCTCAAATATGCAGACACGCTAGCGGCTTTGGATTTCATTCATAACCCGCAGGGTGCTCCACCCGAAGCGGTGGTTGGGGCCGATGGTGGCGAGGCCGGCGATGGCCCAGCAGACGGCGGTGGTCAGGCCGACGGCACCGCGGTCGGCGGCGCTACGGTTCCCGGACCGAAAGGCCCGGGATGGGTGATCGAACTGGGCGGTTTTCATTACCACAACCACAAAGCGACATCCGGGACGGATGTGGGGCGTCGGCAGCTGTATAAGACGTTGGTCAATCGGTTGGAAAACGGGACCGTCGAATTGCCGACACCTGCCGGACCGGCTCGTTTCAAGATGAAAGAGCTGGGGATCGGGTATTCGATTATCGTCGCCGACAAACAGCCCGACTGGAAGCATCGCGTTCGTAATCCGGCCGCTGCCGGCGGCGCGACGCAAGGGATGGAAGGGATGGAAGGGATGGATGAGTTCGGCGGTGGAGCTGCTGGCTTTGGCGGTGGCAACTCCGGGTTCGGTGCCGGTGCCGGCGCACCGGCGCCCGCGGCAGGCAACGACGAGAAGTCAGACGAAGATGATGAGCCGTTGTATTTCCTCGCTCCTAAATACGAGTTCACTGTCCAGGTGGTGTGGCAAGAAAAGCTGCTTAGCGAACGGATGAAGGAACAAGAGCAGAAGCGGCTTGAGGAACAGCAGCGTCAACAACAACAACAACAACAACAACAACAACAACAACAACAACAGCAGGACCCGCAAGGTGTGGCAGCTGCCACGCAGGGGAGTTAGGACATGGATCAACTCAAACCCATACTTGAGAACGCATACAAATATCGTTTCTGGATTATTTGCGGTCTGGTGGTCTCGGTGAGCCTGGTGTTTTCCTTTATGGCTGCGTCGGGTACTCGCGCGGAGATCAAACGGGAGAAAGATGCGATCACGGCGAGCTTCGATCAAGTGCGGCTGCTCTCCAGTAAAGAGAATCCTCCCAATGACAATTCGCACAAGGCGATGGACGCCAAAATCTCATCGGTGAAAGAAGGTGTACGCGAAGCGTGGCAAAAACAATACGACAATCAGAATTCCGGCCCCAATAAGTTGGTGTGGCCGGCTGCCTTGGGAAAGGATTTCATTGACGAGGTGGTGCCGCTGCATCCGATCGAAAGAATTGCGTATCCCACGCCTCCCGATGATGAGATTCTCGATCTGCATCGGTTGAACTACCGTAACTACATTCAAAAAGAATTGCCGGCATTGTCGGCGATCATTGATGCCAAGTGGCATCCGGTGAATGAGTACGTGAAAGCCGACGATAATGAGGACGAAAAAAAGTATTTAGTGGAGTGGGCTGCCGGTAATCAAACGTTCTTGCAAAACAGTCGGTTTGATTGGGGAAACTCCCCGCCTTCCACGTTGGACGTTCTTTACTCGCAGGAAGATCTGTGGGTGTTGAGGACGCTATTGCAGGTCATTAAGGATACGAATGGTTCTGTTGAGGCGCGTTACAAAGCGGCCATCAAACGGATCGATTCGATCTTGTTAGGTCAGGACGTCACGGCCATGCAAGACGATGCGCAAATCAAGGAACCCGGCAAGGCGGGAGGCGCAGACGGTGGCTATGGCGGTATGGACTCCAGTTCCGGTGGCATGGGCATGGGCATGGAGATGGAAGACGGCATGGGAGGAGATTCTGGTGCGGCCATGGGCGGAGCCGCTGGTGCGCCCAACCAGGCGATTCCTTCCGGCACGCGCGCGGATCCGGCCCACCTCCGTTACGTCGACAATAACTTCCAGGGTGTGGGTGCCAAGAAGGTGCGCGATGCACTGACGAACCCGACCGGCGAAAATGCGCTGTATGCGGTCGCCAAACGAATTCCTGTTCGCATCCAAATGTCGATCGACCAACGTCGGCTAAATAAATTTCTCGCGCTCTGCGGTAACGCACCGTTGCAAATCGAAGTCAAACGTGTGCGGATTAACCGTAAGTCCTCCGCGAACCCTAGCGCCGGAGGTGGCGGCATGGGCATGGGCATGGGGATGGACGAATTTGGTGGCGAGGATGGTGAGATGGGGGGCGAAGAGATGATGAATGGAGCCCCGGGGATGGGAATGGAAGATGGTATGGGCGAAGACATGATGGGCGGTGGTGGCAAGGTCAAGGAATTGGCCGACGAATCGCCGTTGGATGTCGACGTCGAGATCTACGGGATGGTGTATATCTACAACCCCGTCGATCGCGAATTGCTCGGTTTGCCCAAAGCGCCGCAGCAACCTGCCAATCCGGGCACGGACGGAGTACCTCCGCAAGATGCAGCGAATGACAATCAAAATGCCGCAGCAGCTTTGCCTGCCGCGAATCAAGCTGGCTAGCAAAATAACCGAAGACAACCAGACAGGGGTCTGACAATCAGGAGTGAGAACCATGAAACTGAGCTTAGGTGACGGCGGAGCTAAGGAATTCCTCGCCCAGCATTGCGAAAAAATGATCGCGGTGGCAGTTGTCGTGACCGCGGTGTGCTTTGTTTATGCAGGCTTTCAAGAAGAGGGCCTCGATAAGACCAAAGACCCCGCTGTGCTGTTTCAGAACGCCGAGGCAGCCTTGAGCCACGTCAATACGACGGATGCCACGGGAGCTCTGCTGAAAGATTTCACCATGGCTCAAGGGGACTACATCGAGAACGTTAAGAAAGGCAACCAGGCTGTCGACTCGGGTCGCTACGTTCTGAACGTGCCGCTCAAAACACCTGCTGAGCCGCCGCACACGAAACGGCCGGATCCCAAGCTGTTTGCGCCTAAAAACGCGCTGGCGTATGTGGTGACCGGTCCGTTGGAGTTGGCTGGAACGGCGGATCCACTGGCCGACTTGGATAACGCCGAGGAACCGAAAGTCGAAGTTGCCAAAGCGAAGCCCAAGCCGAAACGCGACACCAATCGTAATACGCGCGGCAGTAGCAGTGCGGCCATGATGATGATGGACGATTCCATGGATGACATCGAAGAGAGTCCTCTCGGTATGGGCATGGAGATGGGCATGGAAGCTGGCGAGGAAGGAATCGGTGGCATGGCGGGAGGATCCACTAATTGGAAACTGCCGTCCGTCTATCAGCAGACCTACAAACCAACCGCCAGCGGCGGCTCGATGGGCGCCATGGGCATGAATACCCAGGCCAATGAAACCACTGCGGGCTTCCGCTCGGTCACCTTTGTGATGGTCTCAGCGCTGGCACCTTTTCAGGAGCAATGGGAAGAATTCGAAACGTCGTTGATGAATGCGACGGGCTACATCGCCGAGCGTGATCGCCCGAACTACTTCTACATTCAAGTCGAACGGGCGGAAGTGACAGATCCCAAGCAGCCGGCAGATCAGCTGAAATGGAGTCTCTTGAAGAATGATCTTCTCGATAAGTTTGCCGAACCGTGGACTGGGAAAGTGGCCGAGGCAATTCAAAATGACTACGTGGATGAATTGCTTGCCTATCCCATGCCGCCTGTGCCGCTGCGTGATATGACCAATCTGTTGACGCGCAGTGAACTGCCGATCAAGAAAGAAAAGACGAATGCCAACGAGGTGGCCAAGGCTGCCCCAACCCTGGATATCGACGAGGAGATTGAAGGGGAACAAAACCAGGATGGAGTGATTCGGCGACGTAAGCGTAGCAGCAGTCCCATGGGTTCCGGCGGCATGATGTCGATGGAGATGACCGACGGCGAAGATGGTGGCGACAGTTCCAGCATGGGCATGGATATGGGAATGGACGGAGGCATGGGGATGGATATGGGCATGGGGATGCCCATGAACCAGATCAAAGTCGTGGACTACAAATTGGTTCGCTTTTTTGACTTCACTGCCAAAGAAGGGAAGCGTTACCGCTACCGCGTGCGGTTGCTGTTGGAGGATCCCAACTTTCCTGAGAAAGAAGAGATGATGCCGAACATTCGGACGTTGGATGAAAAGGCCTCCAAACGCGTCAGTGCGTTGTTGGCTGCGAATCCCGCGACGGATGGTAAGCGTAGCAAAGGTTGGTACCGTTTTACTGACTGGAGTGAGCCCACCGACATCGTCCATGTTGCTCCGCGAAGACACATGTTGGGTGGCACGGCCATCGCAGCGGAACAAAAGCGGATCAAGAAGACGGATCATGAAATTCTGTTCGATTGGACCGAGCCCACCGGTAAATTCTTGCCCGTCTTGTGGGATAAGCGTTTGGCTTCCGATGTACCTGGGGAAACCGAGGTATCTCGAGGATCGGTCTTGAACTTCAAGCAAGACGTGGCGGTTCCTCATCCGCTGACCAACGTCTTGAAGACGGTCAAAGAGCATCAGTTTAAGACCGATGCCTTCGTGGTAGATATTCGCGGGGGTGTCCCGTTGAATGTGGCTGAGGACATGGCCGAGGAGCCGGTGTTGACTCCCGGCGAGTTCGCCGTGGTTGATGCCAACGGCCAGTTGATCATCCGCAACGAGTTGGATGATATCGAAGACTATCGTCGCTTTACCTACAGGGAAGATAAGGTCAAGAAGGCGGCGGCAGCCACCACCGACGACTCGATGGATAGCGATGAGTTCGAATTTGGCATGGAGGAGGACGAGTAGCGGAAGTATTGAGGCGAGGCAACGGTCGCTCGCCGCGAGTGGCTCCGTTGCGTCTCGCGAATCCGCTGCTCGGTAACGACTTCCCGAAGGCCTGAGAGCAATCCACTGCCAGCAGTGGTTTGCCCTCCTCTGCTACCGCTCGAGAAGGCGGTGAAGATAACGCTTCATTTCCTGCGGCCAAGTGGTTTCCAAGTGAACCACTTGGCCGCTATTTGGATGCGTGAAGCCGATTTGAGCTGCATGCAGTGCGAGTCGCGGCGCATGGCTGACGTCGGTCACCGCGGCCGCTCCCAGCAGGCCTCGATAGACCGGGTCACCGCAGACGGGGTGCCCAAGTTCCGCCAAGTGGATGCGGATTTGGTGCGTCCGCCCGGTTTCCAGGCGGCATTCGATTTCGCTCAAACTGCTCCCATCGTCTGCTGCTGGAAAGGTTCGCAGGGGCGTGACGTGCGTCACCGCAACTTGTCCTTGACCGTCTGGGTCACTGCCTCGTAGTCCGTCGCCGCGGTCGCGCACCAGGTGTGTGCGAATGGTTTGCTCGGTCACTGTCTCGGGAATCAACGCGTGGTAGACACGCACGACATCGTGATTGGCAAACTGTTCGATGAGCTTTTGCTGGATCGCTTGGCTACGGGCGAAGACCAGCAGGCCGCTGGTGTCTCGGTCGATGCGGTGGACGGAAAACAAGGGTGGGCGATGCCTGCGATCCGCGGAATAGATCAGATCAGGAACGACTTCTTCCAAAGTCGGTTGGAGTGCTTTCTTCCATTGCGGCCACCCGCGTTCGGCACGATGCCGCAGGGTGGTCATGCCGGACGGTTTTTCGACAATCACCAGATCGCGGTCGCAAAAATGGACGGTGACATCGTCCGCACTCGGGGGCGCAGGTAACGGGTGTTCAAAAACATCGACAACTTCGCCGGTTTTCAATTTGCGGCCTTCATTGAGGCACAGCGAGCCACCCACCGCGACACGCCGTTTTCTGAGCAACTGCCGCGTTTTGGACCAGGAAAGCTCTGGTAGCCAGTGACGCAAGGCTGAGACGATGACTTCGGGGGTGTCCGAGTCTTTGGTGAACCGTTGAAAGGGAGCAGGGGATGGCATCTCAGAATTCGGTGCGGTGACGGCTTAAACGGTTAGTGAACAGGGCGGACTGGCGTGGCTGCCTGTGCCTACAGGATATACTAGAATTACGCCTGCCGGAGAGAAAGGAGTGGTAGCCATGAAGTCTTCTACGCGTTTCCCTGAAATCACTGTCGCTGGGACTCCCAAGGAAATGGGGCAACAGTTGGGCGAGCAGGCGCGCGACGCCGTACGTGGTTTCTGTGAATACTCACGCGATTACGCCGAGCAGACGTGTCAGTTGGCTGCCGCCCCGATTGAACAGGTGGTAGGGCGCAGCCTGGAGCATGCGGAGCAGTACGCGCCTCACATGGTCGAGGAATTGCGGGGCGTCGCCAGCACCGCCGATGTTTCCTTGAATGACTTGATGTTGTTGCAGGTGAGAAATCAATTGCGGCCTTCCGACGACGCTGGCTGTACGGCGGTCTCGTTGCCCTCAGGAGGCGTGCGCCAGGGTGCGATTCTGGCACAGAATTGGGACGCCGACCCCACGCTGGATGCGTTTACGGTCGTCTTAACTCGTCGCCCTCAAGGCAAGCCCGCAGCCCTGACCTGCACGCAAGCTGGGTTGATTTCCTATCTCGGCTTCAATGCTGCCGGGATTGGCGCGTGTGTGAACACCTTGCCGGCGCCGAGTCGTGAGTGGGGGGTGCCCCATTATTTTACCCTGCGTGGACTTCACGAAGCGACCTCGCTGGAGTCGGCGTTTGCGGCGGTCGATCGGGCCGAGCGGGCGATTCCGGCAAACATCATGCTGTGTACGCCCCAGGGACCGGTGGATTTTGAAGTCACGCTGGAGAAGGTGTATCAGCTGTTCCCCGATGACCAGCCCTGGTTAACGCACTCGAACCACTGCGTCCACGAGTCACTGCAAGCGGTCAACGAGCAATTTCCGGAGTTGATTCAATCGTACGCTCGCAAGGAGCGCATCGACCAGTTGCTGACCCATCGTGACGCGGACCGAGAAGCGGTGATGGAAATGTTGCGAGACCACGAGGGTTATCCGCGCTCGATTTGCCGACATGCCAACGACGACCCACAGCATGGTATCTGGACGACCGTCTTCTCGATGGTCATGGAACCGGCAGAGAATCAGATGTTTGTGAGTCGCGGTAATCCGTGTGAGCAGCCTTATGAAAGGTACCAGTTGGTGGCCGACTGAACCCGTCTTGTATTTTGGGTTACTACAAGGGCATGCCTGTTGGCGGTGAGGCATGGGGGCTGCGTTGGTTAGCGCCCCCTGGAGTCAGGGGCGTTGTATCGAAGTGGCAGGACGCCCGGTTGATGTGTCCTCGGGCATCATCGAGTATCGCAGAGGGGCTGGGAATAGCTGTCCGATGGGGGCTGCGAATGTTCATGACGAGCCCAAGGGTGAGGGAGCGGCAAGGCGGTTTGCGAAACGACGCGGGGGAGTTCCCTTCCCTTGTCGGTTGCACTTGGGATTGAAATCGATAGGCTGGTAGAAACCAGGGAGATGGCAGACAGCGAAAAACGCCCGGAAGGACGCGGTAACATGCCAACGGTATTGGTAGTCGACGACAGTGCGGTGGATCGCAAGCTGGCAGGTGCCCTGCTGGAACGATCGCCCAACATCCAGGTGATTTACGCTGAAAATGGCAGCGTGGCGCTCGAGATGATTCAGGCCGCACCCCCGAATGCCGTCTTGACCGACTTGGTGATGCCGACCTTTGATGGGCTGGATCTGGTTGCCAACATCATTACGAATCATCCCCACATTCCGGTGATCTTGATGACCGGAGAGGGCAATGAAGGGGTCGCCGTCAAGGCGTTGCAGGCCGGAGCTGCCAGTTACGTGCCAAAGACCTCGTTAGGTGATTTGTTGGTAGAGACCGTAGAGCATGTTTTGGAGGTTGCGCGCGAAGAGCAGTCACACATGCGACTGATGACCTGCATGCAACGTTACGATTGCAGCTTTACCCTCGACAACGATTTCGCCATGATTCCGCCGCTGGTGAATTTTCTCCATCGCAGCGTACGCAGTGTGGGGGTCTGTCGCGAGCAGACCGGAATTCGGGTGAGCGTGGCGTTGGAAGAGGCCTTGAATAATGCGCTATTTCACGGCAACCTCGAATTGTCTTCGGAGCTACGCGAGGAAGAACGCAGCGTGTATATGGCGGAGGTCGAATCGCGTCGGACCAGCAAACCGTACTGTGATCGCAAGATCTATGTCGATGCGATTGTGACGACCGAACAGGCGAAATTTGTGATCCGGGACGAAGGCCCCGGGTTTGACCCCAGCACGTTGCCCGACCCCACGGACCCGGCCAATTTGGAAAAGCCGAGCGGCCGCGGTTTGTTGCTGATTCAGACGTTCATGGACGAGACGTCCTACAATGCGACGGGCAATGAAGTGACGATGATTAAAAAGCCCGAGCCGACGGGTGGGTAACCAGAGCGTGATCGAACGAGATGACCTCGCGATCTTAGACGGTACTGCCAAGGCAGAACAGGCAGTATGCCGGATGAAGTGCGAGCGCGGATCGTGTGCCGAGGAAGGTGTGAAGATGAGATGCTTGTTTGCTGCAATCTGCTTGTCGGTGTTGTGGTGGCCGTTGACCGGGCGGGCAGCCGAACTGCCTCGTGTTGAGGTCACGAACATACGCCGGGTCTTTTATAACGGCGAACACAATGCATTCACGGATCTGATCCGATTCCGCAATGAATACTTCCTGACGTTTCGCAGTTGCCCGGATGGCCATATGGTGCACCCCACGGCATCCATTATCGTCTTGCGGAGTAAAGACCTGCGGCAGTGGGACCAGGTATATCGGTTCCGTGTCCCGAAACGCGATACACGAGATCCTCATTTTCTCGTGTTTAAGCAGCGTCTCTTTATCTACACCGGGACGTGGTACAGTGGGACGACAACTCTGCCTCGCGAGAAGTACGATCTGAATCAGCATCTGGGCTATGGCGTGTGGACCCAGGATGGGCGTCAATGGTCTCCGCCGACGATGTTGGAAGGGACGTTTGGCCATTATGTGTGGCGAGCTGCGGCGCACGACGGCAAAGCGTATTTGTGTGGCCGGAGAAACCGTGACTTTGCGATTGGAGTCCGGGGCGAAGGGGCCACCGTGCAGTCGTTGATGTTGGAAAGCGACGATGGGCTTGTGTGGCGCAAAAAATCCGTCTTTCAAGAGGAACGCGGCGATGAAACCGCGTTTCGATTTGACCCCGATGGGACGCTCATGGCCGTGGGGAGACGGGGCAGCGCGCACGCTCAGTTGCTGCGCAGTCAGCCTCCCTACAGCGACTGGGAACGCTCGGATTTGGGGTGTTATGTCGGAGGGCCGTTACTCGTGTCCTGGGGAGACCGACGGGTTGTGGGAGGCCGACGCAACCTCTCCGGAAAAGGGATGCGGACCGTCATGCACTGGTTGAACGGGAGTCAACTTCAGCCCTTCGCGGAACTGCCCAGTGACGGTGACAATTCCTATCCCGGATGGATTTCACTGAGCGATACACGGGCCGTAATGTCCTGGTACTCGTCTCATGAGGCGGACGACGCAGGGAAACGTATCACGGCCATTTACATGGCAGACCTGAACATAGCAGCCAAGTAGACGAGGATTCCGGTGATGTCTGTGAGAAGTCGACGAGCGTTCTTGCAAGCAGCGATGGCAGCCGGCGTGGCAAGTGCCGCAGGCCCGACGAAGGGTGGCGACCAACGCACGCCCACTCCGCCGAAACGCGTGATTACGCAAGGGCCAAAGCATCACTGGTTTGGGTACTACGATAAGCTGCAGTTTGATCCGACCAGCCGGTTCGTCTTGGGGATGCAGGTCGATTTTGAACATCGTTCGCCACGTCCGGACGATGTGATTCAGGTTGGTATGGTGGATCTCGATCAGGGAGACCGATGGATCGAATTGGGGGAAAGTCGTGCGTGGTGTTGGCAGCAGGGCTGTATGTTGCAATGGATCCCCGGTTCGACCTCGCGGGTCCTGTGGAATGATCGCCAGAATGGTCGGTTTGTGTGCCATCTGTTGGATGTGAAGACGGGGGAAAAACGTACGATCCCGCATGCTATCTATAGCCTCAGTCCCGATGGCAAGACCGCGGTGACGGCTGATTTTGGGCGGATTAACGATGTCCGGCCGGGGTACGGCTACGCTGGCGTTCCGGACGGCTTTGCAGACGATGTCGCTCCGCAAGGATCCGGAATCTTTCGGATTGATCTCACGTCGGGAAAAGCGAAATTGATTCTATCGTTGGCAGACATTGCTCGTGTCGGACCGATCCCAAACCGTCAGCTGGGAATCAAGCATTACTTCAATCATTTGTTGGTGAGTCCCGATGGAGAACGTTTCATCGCCCTGCATCGGTGGCGGTATCCTGATGGTAAACGTTTGACGCGAATGATCACTGCCAAGTTAGATGGGACGGACATGCGGATCGTTTGTGGTAATGGTTACACTTCGCATTTTATTTGGCGCGATTCCAAGCATATCCTTGCGCAATCCAAGAACCTGTTAGGGAACACCAACTGGGGCAATTTCCTGTTCGAAGATGTGGACGGAGGTGGTGAGGTGCAAGAGATCGGGCATGGTGTGTTGGACCCCAGCGGGCATTTGAGTTATCTGCCGGGCAATGCGTGGATCCTGAGTGATACCTACCCGCAAGGAAAATCGCGACTGCAGACCCCTCATCTGTTCCACATCGCGAGCGGCAAGCGTGTCGACTTGGGGCGATTTCACTTACCCCCCGCCTACACCGGTGAATGGCGCGTGGACACCCACCCACGCTTTAGCCCGAACAGTCGCTACGTTTGCATTGATGCGCCGGTTGCCAATCAGGGGCGTCAGTTGACGTTGATCGATATTGGGGATCTGATCTGATCGCGAGACGCCGGTGTTTCGCCTCGGAACGGTGAGGGAAGTGAGTTTGGTATGCCGGAATTGCCGGAAGTAGAAACGATGCGGCGCGGGATCGCGGACGTGGTTGGCAGCGTCATTGTGGATGTGGAACGTGTCCCATGCGAACGCAAGCCGATTTTGATTTCGCCGCGCATCGCAACCTTGCGCCGGCGCGTCGTAGGTCAAGCGGTGGTGACGGTCGATCGTGTTGGTAAACGCGTGTTGTTGCGATTGGAGTCAGGAGATGCGCTCATCTTCGAACCACGCATGACCGGTTTGGTGTTGTTGGCCGATCCCCCGTCCGTCGAACACTTGCGGATGCAACTGATGTTCGATCGATCGCCGTCATCGTTATGGTATTGGGATCGCCGCGGGCTCGGTTCCGTGCGACTCTTGACGGCAACGCAGCAGCAGCAGCAGTTGGGGCCCCATAAGTTGGGGCCGGACGCGCTAGCGATTACCGAGGATGATTTGCGCGCACGCTTGCAAGGGAGTCGTCGGGCGATCAAGGTCGCGTTACTGGATCAAAAGGTCGTCGCCGGAGTGGGGAACTTGTACGCCTCGGAATTACTGCATCTGGCAGCGGTCCACCCTGCGAAACGTTGTGATCAATTAACGCGAGCAGACTGGCGAGCCGTTCATCAGCAAATGTTGCACGTGCTGCATGAGGCGATTCGTTACGAAGGTTCGACCTTGTCAGATGGAACCTACCGTAACGCGTTGAATCAAGCCGGAGGCTACCAGAATCAACATCGAGTCTACGATCGAGAAGGTGCGGATTGCCCATCGTGTCGCAACGGCAGAATCGAGCGAATTGTGCAGACGCAACGCAGCACCTTTTTCTGTAAAAGTTGCCAGCCGCGCCGAGGGAGACGCCGCGAGGTGGTGCAGGGCGATTGATCAAGCGGGTGTCGGGTGAGCCGGTGGAATCCCCAGCCCAAAAGATCGTAGTCGAGGGTACTTGCTGCCAAGCCACGTAGGGTCGATGTACGCCACGCCAGCGACGATCATCAACAGGCAATACGGGGTCAAGCCGGTCACAGGGATGAGCGAGAGCCAGACCAGAGAGGCGATGGCGAGCACCAACGGGCGTGCCAGCGGGCGCCAGATCAAAAGTGGAAATGCCAGGTGGACGAACACGATGGTGTGTGTCCAAAGATTGACCAGGTAAAACGCAGGGAGATCATGCAGGAAGGTCAGATTCACCAGTCGGGTTTGGGCCTGCGCGATCAGCCACCATAATGCTTCACCGGTCCACCAAGTTTCGGCGGCCAACATGCTCAGGCCGCCGGCTAGATAAAAGCCAGCCAAGTGGACCTGCATGAGGCGCTGGCTGATATTGGCGGCGATGGAAGGTGTGATGGGCGGCAGCGGGTTTTTGCGCGATCGCAGCAATGCATCCAGGGAGCAATAAACACCACAGGGGGCGATCACCAGATACAGCAGCAGCATGGTCAGCACTGCCGAAAACGGGCCAGTGAGCATCGGCGCGCGATGGACATACGACAACACAACCAACAGCGATAGGGCGGAACTGATGCGGGACTGGTAGCCGAGTGTCAAGCTGACGAGTACGAGGCAACTGGCAACATGGACCACGAACAACAGCGTGGGGTCGGAGACGAGCATGAGGTAACTGGGACGCACGGAGACACCGGACAGTTGCCCCGTCAATTCACGCACGGTGGCTGGCGGAAGCAAACCGTCGGCGCCAAACCAATCGGGTAGGTCTGCGGTAAACGAGCCGACGAAATACAAAGCAAAGCAACCGACCAGGACGCGCTGGACACACAGCGACAGAGGGTCGGCAGGCGTGAACCAGAAACGGTTCCACTGACTTCCTACGGACGCGTTGAACGTTTGGAAATATCCAGGCGAAGGACTCATGGCTTTACCTGCGCACTTTCTTCCGATGCCTCGATCTTGGATACGTTGACGCGATCGCCAGCAGCGACAACCGCGGCGTGATAGAGCACGCTGCGGCGACTGTAGGTCAGCGGGTTGCCGGCAACCTCATTGCGATTCAAAGGAACAAGATTCACGCAGCGAATCTCTCGAACGTCCTGGTCCAGCGTTTGACGGGCATAGCGACAGATCGCACTGGCGTAGACCGCTTCGAGGTCGTCATCGTTGTCGCTGATGGCATAGTAAGCGAACGTCTGGACAAGGCGTTGAAAACGGTGATAGCGTGCGCTACCCCGCCAGCCAGGACGCGCTACAACTTCCCAGCGACCGTTTGGTGCGTCCGGGGTTACCACCAAAAGTTCGACGAGATGATCGTCATCCGTCGGCAACGCATGGGTGAATTGAAACCGCGTGTTTGGCAGGTCAAGGTTGAAGACGAGCGAGTAGTAACGCGTGAAGTCGAGCAACCCGAGTTGGAGCAAGGAGCCGCGGTAATTGCTGGCCAGACAGGTCAAGCAGATAAACAGGTGGAGAATCAAAGCCAGAGACACGAGCGAACGCACGGTGTCTGAAGAGCGACTGTTGTCAGAGGGTGGATGTTGCACGCCACGGCACTCGTGGGGTCTTGCTGGGGCCGAATCCGTGGTGTTACCAACAGTCCTTGCAGTCTATATGTCGGAAGTAACCTGTCAGATCACAACCGTTTCTTGTGTATCTTGCTCAGGCCGTACAGCCGGAATAGATAGAAAAAACGGGCCACGTCGCTGTTCGCTACGTGACCCGCTCAAGGCGAATGATTGCCTTGCCCGTTCTTTATTATAGTCCGCGTCCTGGTCGGACTAGCGCTTGTTTTCTCAGTTAACGCGATTCCGGTCGGTTGCGTAAGGTCCAGGAAAGTACTCGAAACCCGCTGTCACTGTCTTCGTCGCCCAGGAGTTCGCTGGCGTGTTGTAGTTCGCGGCGAGTCGGTTGACGTCCGAGGCGATATTGGAATAAATGCTCCACCTTCTGTTGTGGAGACATGCTTCCATAGACGACACGTCGTGTGACGGAATCAAATGCTTCATCGGCGATGGTGGCTTGCATCGGACCGAGTTCACTCAAGAATTCCATGTCGGTATCGATGATTTGGAGATTGGTACCGCCTGTGGAGGGTGTGTTGGGACTGACCAAGCGGCCAATTTGCTGTTGATCTTGCTCGGTGAGTTGGGACCCGCCTCGTGCTTTGGCGAACAAAGCCAATGATTTTTCCAAGGTGAGCCCAGAGTCTTGCGGCGGGGTGTAGGCGGCGAACATTTGCCCGGCATGGTCGCCGGTTGGCGCCGTGGCCTCTTGCAGTTGAAACGCCTTGCTCTTGGCGACCCACGCGACAAACGCCTTGAGTTGGAAATCGTGGGCGGCCAACTGTTCTCCGAGTTCTTTCAGCAATTCCGGGTGGACAGGTGGGTTGTGGGGGCCCATGTCATCGATTGGAGTTGTGAAGCCAGTCCCCAGCAATTCGGCCCACACTCGATTGGCCGTGGCTTCGCGAAATGCGGTGGAGGCAACCAGCAGTTTGGCGAACGCTTCCCGTCGGTTAACATCTGCGACAAAACCACTGGCATTGATTTCCGTCCCGTCAATGAATCGAGGGAAGGCGACTTCCAGAACCCCATTCATCTTCGAGAAATACACCTCGGCCTCTTCGGGAGTTTTGCCTTCACCTCGGAAATCGCGGTCGACAATGGCAGCCCCGCCGGCTCCCGATCCACTTTGGACGACCATTTGACGGAGAAAGGAGTCGAGTCCCCAGAATCGTTGCTGTTGCCACGCGTTGCCATCGACCATCGAATCGTGGCACTGGACGCAGCGTGTTCGTTGGCCCAGGAAATGACGTGAGACCTGAGCAGTCGCTTCCAACGTGTCTCGGCCCGCGTGTGCTAACAAATAGTTCGTAGCCGGGTTGTAGTCTTCCTGTTGTGCCTGGTTGGAACCGGAGGCAGTGAGCAACGCGAGGGTCAGATCGTCATAAGGGGTGTCGTCGGCGAGCGCTTCGGTCAGCAAGGTTTTCAGTGCATCACGATTCGTGCGTGGGTTGGCATTGGCGCCCAACAGCACGTCGCCCAACAGGTCTCCCCAGTGAGCAGCAAATTCTGGCTGCGAAACCAGTTGGTCCACCAGCTGCGCACGCTTGTTCGTGTCGCGGTTGGAGGTAAATTGTTCCAGTTCGGCAGCATCGGGTGAGCGACCGATCAACCGAGTGTAAGCGCGGACGCACCACTGGTTGTCCTCAGCATCGGGTGCCACATCGATTCCCGCAGCCGACCAGGCGTTGGCCAAGGCTGAGTCGATTCGGGCAACCACTTCGTGATCGGAAAGCGGCGTCGGCAACTCCGCCGGAGCAGTGGCAAACGCTGGTTTGTGAAGAGGAGGCTGGGTGTTCCCGGGTTGCCGGGGTGGCACAGGGCTGGGTTGCGTGTCGCTGGGAGAAACCGTCGGACGTTGCTTTTCCGGGGCCCGCTGCGTTTGCTGAGCTGGGCGTGGACGACGTGGCTGGTCTTGGTCAGGCTTTGGGATCGCCGCAGGTGTCGACGAACCGTCTGGAGACGTCGTTTGCTGTTTTGCCAGATCGCTCTCCGACGGACTGCTTTTAGCAAGCTGATAAAAGGCGTAACTCACACCGCAGGCGACGGCCAATAAGGTCAGTGCCAAACTGACCTGAGTCCAGGGGCGAGATTGCGAACGCCGAGATTTCCGGGACGTGCGGCGGTTGTGCTGAATTGGTGGGTGAGCGTCAGAATGCGCTGCACTGGACGCGGAGGCCGAGGACGCTGCACCATTCGGCGAGGTTCCGTCAAACGCCGCGGGAGGAAGCATGTCTTCCACGCGACGGCGCCGTGGTTGAGACCCGTTGGCAGCGACTGGTGTCGTGCCCTGGGAAAACGCAGCTGCAACGCGATCAGCAACGTCCGGAGGCGTTATCCCGCCGAGCGTTTCATCTAGACAAGCGTCCAGAATCTGATCTTTGTAATCCTTATTCACTAATCTTTCCTTCGATGCATTCTCGCAGTTGCTTTTTAGCACGCTGCATCAAGTTTTTGGCGCCATGTTCGGTGATTTCCAACGCCTCGGCGATCCGAGCGCGTGTTGCTTTGTCGCGAAACCGCAAACTTAACGCTAATCGGGCTCGCTCCGTGAGACCCGTAAAACACTCTTTCAACATGGAAACCAGTTCGTCACCGGAGTCATCTGCGACCCACTCGCTCCATGTGTTTTCAAACTCTTCCAGATTGTCGACGGCAATGACCTTACCCGCTCGACGTTGGTGCGAGATGAACAGGTTGTGTGCCACGCGCCGCAAGTAGCCTGCGGTCGCAGCCTCGTTGTACTGCTCAAATGGCTTCTTCAGAACACTCACGAAGGTGTCTTGCGTGAGATCCTCTGCTAAAGCAGGTTCGCAACCCAGGGCGCGTAGATAACGCCATAACCCCGCTTGATGCGCTTGCACCAAGCGAGCAACGTCAATCTCCAAGCCCTTGGCGGGTGCCTCTTTCATATCCATCTTGTGAGCGTTTGAGACTGGCAAATGTACTCAACTGGCATGAAGGTCTCGTGAGGTTTAGTTGGTGTGTCGCAACTGTATATATTAAAATGACTTGCGGCGATTGTGAAGGTTTCTCTTCCGGGATTTGGCACGCCAGTCGACGTGTTTACTGCCTGCGCACGCACGGTGGATGGACTGGCTGTGCCCCGCCGACTCGCCCCAGGCGGCATTTCCGACCTGTTCCCTAAACTCCATTCGCATTTAGATTTGCATGCTGTTTGCGCTTGAAAATCTACCATCAACACGTATGTTGAAAGACTTGTCGGGAAATGCATCATATGACGGACTGATCTTGACCCGGTTCGCGGCAATACGCGCTACGCGTGCTAGCATGTGTGAAGGCGTTTGTGGTGCGCAGTGGATTTCCACTGCCAAACCTTGCGGTGACGGATGAAAGATATTCTTTTTCAATACACGCAGGTGGACCCAACAACCTGGGTCTATCTCTCCTCGCTCCTGATGATCGGACTTTACTTCAAGTTCAATCGGCTGTGGAGCGTGCGCAATCTGGATTTGCTCCTGTTGATTCTGCTCGCGCCAGGATTGCTACTGGTGCAGCATGGACAACAAGATCGCTTGGCAAGTCGGTCTAGCGCTGAGGCATCGGCTGAGGCACCGGTTTCCGGCGAGACGACATCGGAACCGGCTGTTGATTCTACGGCTGATGAGACCAGCGATGCGGAGGATGTTCCTGTGGATGGCGTCCTGCCTGCAGATGCCGAGGTAGTTTCGGACGAGGTAGTTTCGGACGAGGTAGTTTCGGACGAGGTAGTTTCGGACGAGGTAGTTTCGGACGAGGTAGTTTCGGAC
>NZVR01000219.1 GCA_002701545.1 Blastopirellula sp.
GTTGTTGTTGGACCGGGCGATTAGTCACNNNCNCGGTCACNACCTCGGTCNCCNCCNCCGCNNCCTCGGCGTCCGCGTCCGCCACGGCCACGGCGAGGTCGCTCGCCTCGGTCGCCGCTGCGTTCACTTCGCTCGCGGTCGCCTTGCTCACGGTCGCCTTGCTCACGGTCGCTTCCGTTGGGTTCGCCGTCACCGTCGCCCTCTGCGGCAGGGTCTTCCAGTCCCAGTTCTTCCATGGCGCGGCGTCGACTGAGCTTGACGCGGTCGTGGTCGTCGACGTCGATGACTTTGACCTTCATTTCTTCGCCAACCTTGCAGAAATCTTCGACGCTGCTGACGAAACCGCCAGACAGTTCACTGATGTGGCACAAGCCATCGCGTCCGGGAAGGATTTCAACGAAGGCCCCGAAGTCCTTGATGCTGGTCACTTTGCCATCGTAGATCTTGCCGATTTGGACGCTGGCCGTGCAGGCTTCGACTGCAGCCAGAGCTTCCTGAGCCGCTCCACCATCGGTGCTGGCGACGGTCACGGTACCATCTTCTGCGACTTCGATTACGGTGCCGGTCGACTCTTGGATGCCACGAATGTTTTTGCCACCAGGGCCAATCAGCATACCGATCTTTTCCGGATCGATTTTGGTGCGTAGCAGACGGGGTGCCGACTGAGCGATGTCTTTGCGAGGACGTGGAATGGCGGTCAGCATCGTCTTGAGGATCTCAATTCGTGCTTCACGCGACTGAGCCATCGTCGCCTCGATGATTTCCTGGCTGATGCCGGTCACCTTGAGGTCCAGTTGGATGCCCGTGATACCACGTTGCGTACCGGCGATTTTAAAGTCCATGTCGCCGAAGTGATCTTCGTCCCCGAGGATATCGGTGAGCAGCGTGTATTTTTCCTCGCTTTCGCGTACCAGGCCGACGCTGATACCCGCGACCGGGTTGGTGATCGGCACGCCAGCAGCCATCAGGCCGAGCGTGGCGCCGCATACGGAAGCCATCGAGGAAGAGCCGTTCGATTCGAGGATATCGGAGATGACTCGGATCGTGTAAGGGAACTTTTCTGGATCCGGCGTGACAGGTTTGACACTGCGTTCGGCGAGTGCACCGTGACCAATCTCGCGACGTCCCGGGCCACGAATGGGACGGCATTCGCCCACGGAGAACGAAGGGAAGTTGTAGTCCAGCATGAACTTCTTCGAGTATTCGTCCTGCAGTCCGTCGACACGTTGCTCGTCTTTGGTCGTACCCAGTGTGATCGTGATCAGCGATTGGGTTTCACCGCGTTGGAAGACGGCCGAGCCGTGGACACGTGGCAGCACATCGACATGGCATTCAATGTCACGCAACGTCTTGCCGTCACGGCCATCGGGGCGGACACCTTCCAGAATGCAGTCACGGACGACGCACTCTTCCAGGTCGTGCCAGACGGTAGAAAAGCGGTTGCCGGTGATGGCGTCTTCGGCCTCCGGGTCAGGGATGACTTCGCCCCGCACGCGTTCTTTCAGAGCACTTACGGCTTCCGCACGTGCTTGCTTGCCAGAGGTCGTTTTGGCGGCCTTGAACTCGTCGTAGTAGCTGCCTTTGAGGCGGTCGAACAGCCCATCGTCTGCGGGCGGAACGAATTCGATTTTTTCAGGTTGAACTTTTTCTGCCAGTTCCTGTTGCAGGGCGCAGATCTCTTTGATCGTGGCGTGTGCGAATTTGATCGCTTCTGCCATGTCCGCTTCAGGCATCTCGCGGGCGAAGCCTTCGATCATCGCGACTTCTTCAGACGAGCCGGAGACGATCAGGTCGAGATCGCTTTGTTCCAGCTGATCGATCGTTGGGAAGGCGACAAACTGGCCGTCGACCCGACCGACGCGCACGGAAGCAACCGGGCCGAGGAACGGCAGCGGAGAAATCAGGCAACCGACCGAAGCTCCGTTCATGGCGAGAACGTCGCCATCCGTCTGCTTGTCACTGGACATCACAAAGTTCTGAATCTGAACTTCGTCATTGAATCCTTTGGGGAACAGGGGGCGGATCGGACGGTCGATCAAGCGGGCGGTCAGAGTTTCTTTCGTCGTGGGCCGACCTTCACGCTTCAGAAAGCCACCGGGGAACTTGCCCGCTGCTGCGGTCCGTTCGCGATAGTCGCACATCAGAGGAAAGAAGTCGATGCCTTCACGGGGGGCGCCCGTCGCCACCGCCGACAACACGACGGTTTCACCGAGTTGTACCAAAACNCATGCCGCTGCTTGCTTGCCCAGCTGTCCCGTTTCGAAGGACAGTGTGGCGTTTCCAATCTGCTTCTCGACTCGTACCTTCACGTCACATACCTCTCTGTTACGTTTGAGTTTCTCATAGGGAGAAGCAACGTTGGAGATGCACCCGGTGGGTGCCAGGTCAAGGCATTTCGAAGCGCAACAACGCGCAACAGGGGTTACCTGACCTAATCAGAGCACTTCAGCGAGGCTGCCACGCGATGCGAGCGCTCGCGAGGGAGTCTGTGTGGTAACAGCCTACCAATCTCTTAAGAATGCGATTACTTACGAATTCCTAGACGCCCGATGATGTCCAGATAAGCTTGTGGATTATGCTTGCGCAAGTAATCCAAAAGTCGGCGACGTCGGCTGACCAACGCCAGAAGACCACGACGTGTTGCGTAGTCTTTCTTGTGGGTTCGCATGTGTTCGGTCAGGCTATTAATCCGAGTGGTCAGAATTGCAATCTGCACCTGAGGCGACCCTGTATCGTCGTCACCCGTCTTAAACTCTTGGACTAATTCCTGTTTCCGCTCTTTCGTGATCGTCATTTGCTACCGTCATTCTTCGGCTTTGGGGAAACAAAGCGTCTCAAACCCTCGCGCGCCGAATCTCCTTGTTACTTAACCAGCTACTCAAACTACTCCTACACATTACATTTGCCAACAAACAAGTTATCCAATGTAGCGATCTCACGCCTGAACGCAACCGCAAACTGACGAGCCTGCCCGCAGTTTGCAAAAACCTGCTACGATAGCGGGGAATCCCGCCCTTACGGAACTTCAGATGTCACAGCAAACCTTTGCCTCAATTGTACTTGCGTGTCTAGGCCTCGCGATGACTGAACCCTTACANCTGACAACCGGGGAGCTTCAAGCCGCGGGTTACGACCGTCCTTTCGGAGACCCACAGCAGAGCCGGAGTGTGGTCATCTCTCAACACGGGATGGTGGCGACAAGTCACCCGCTGGCCGCTCAAGTGGGCCTGGATGTCCTGAAAGCCGGTGGGAACGCCGCAGACGCTGCGATTGCCGTGAACGCCATGTTGGGGGTCGTCGAGCCGATGAGTTGCGGGATCGGCGGTGACATGTTTGCGATCTATTGGGACGCCAAGAAACGCACTTTATCTGGACTGAATGCCAGCGGACGCAGTCCGTATGCGTTGACACGCGAGGTCTTTGCCGAGCGGAAGCTGCAGCAGATTCCCGAAGTCGGTCCGTTGTCGTGGTCCGTGCCGGGGTGTGTCAGCGGTTGGGAGGCGTTGCATGGGCGGTTTGGATCGCAACCGCTCGCCGAGTTGTTGCGGCAGCCGATTGCCACGGCCGAAGCGGGGTTCCCTGTGACTCAAGTCATTGCCGGCTATTGGAAAGGTGCCGAGGGACCGTTGGCCCAATGGCCTGATTCTCGTCGCACGTATCTGGTCGATGGAAAACGCGCTCCGCGGGAAGGTGAGGTCTTTCGCTTGCCCGAACTTGCCAGGACTTACCGCGCCATTGCTGCACAGGGAGCAGCCGCTTTTTACGAGGGAGAAATTGCCCAAAAGATCGTTGCCTTTAGCGAAGCGAATGGTGGCTACCTGTCGTTGAAAGACTTTCGGGATCATCGCGCGGACTGGGTTGAGCCGGTTTCCACGGACTACCGCGGCTATCGCGTCTGGGAACTACCCCCGAATGGTCAGGGGATTGCCGCCCTGCAAATTCTCAACGTGCTCCAACGTTTCGACATCCGATCGATGGGGCCAGGCAGCGCTGACTACCTGCATCTCTTTACCGAAGCCAAAAAACTTGCCTTTGCCGATCGTGCACGTTTTTACGCAGATCCCGAATTCCATGCATTGCCGGTGAGTGGTTTGATTTCACCCGAGTACGCAGCGCGGCAAGCAGCGCGGATTGATCTCGCCAAGGCGGCGACGGATGTTCCGGCTGGTGACCCGCGTTTGAGTCACGGTGACACGGTCTACCTGACAGTGGTGGATCAGGATCGCAATTGTTGTTCCTTCATTCAGAGTGTGTACTACGGCTTTGGCTCTAAAGTCGTTCCGGGCGATGTCGGTTTCGTCATGCAAAATCGCGGTGCCCTGTTCGCTTTGGACGAGGGGCATCTGAACGCATTGGAACCTCATAAACGACCATTTCATACGATCATTCCCGCCATGGTCACGAAAGACGATCGGCCGTGGTTCTGTTTTGGCGTGATGGGCGGCGACATGCAGCCGCAAGGGCATGCCCAAGTGTTGGTGAACATGATTGACTTTGGCATGAACCCGCAAGCTGCCGGGGATGCAGCGCGTGTCCGCCATCTGGGTAGCGCGACGCCGACAGGTCAGAAAGCTCAGGGAGGCGGGACCCTGGTGGTAGAATCAGGGGTTAGCGACGAGGTCATCAGAGCGTTGCGTTCGCGAGGACACGAAGTGCGGCGCGGCAAGGGTGGCTTTGGCGGTTATCAGGGCATTCTGATCGACTGGCAGAACAAGACACTCCAGGGAGCCAGTGAATCGCGGAAAGACGGGGCTGCCGTCGGCTACTAATCACCAGGCGTGCCCTCAACGGTGTGGGGACGCTGCCGCCGCCTGTTGGCAATGGCGACGTTATGAACGGTGGTCGGCGCCTGATCGCCGCAGGATCCGCAGCGGCAGCAGGCTCGGCGTGCAGTGACCGCGTTGGGCGATTACCATAGAGCACTGACCGCCGGCTCGATGGTTGCACACTCTGTGGAAGGAAAAGCACCGTGATTCGTCAAACGCGTTTGATTCTCGCTCTCGTCCTCTTGGCGGCTGCCGTTGGCCACGCTGAGGAGACCGAAAAAATCCGGGCTCTCTTGATCACCGGCGGATGTTGTCACGATTATGCGTTTCAGGCCAAAGCGATGCAGTTGGCCGCCGCCAAGCACGGTGTGCATATCGAATGGACGGTCGTCAACGAGGGGGGCAAGGAGACCAAAGCCCAGATTGCCCTCTATCAAAATCCCCAATGGGCCGACGGATTCGACGTCATCGTGCATAACGAGTGTTTTGCAAATACGGCCGCTGCAGACTATATCCGAAGCATCACCACGGCCCACAAAAAAGGGGCCAATGCAGTCGTGATTCATTGTGCGATGCATACCTATCGGGCTGCCAAAATTGATGATTGGCGCGAGTTTCTCGGTGTGACGAGTCGACGGCATGAACATAAAAGCAACTACGCAGTGGAAGTCGTTGCCAAAGATCATGAGATCATGAAGGGCTTCCCAGCCAACTACCGCACCCCCAAAGACGAGCTGTATGTCATCGAAAAAGTCTGGCCCAATACGACCGTGCTGGCGAAGTCGAAGAGTCAGAAGAATGACAAGTCCCATCCGGTGGTGTGGACCAGTCGCTACGGGAAAGCACGTGTCTTTGGCACGACCTACGGGCACTCGAACGAGACCTTCTCGGACGAAACGTATCTGAAAATGCTCGTTCGAGTGCCCGTTGGTCGGCAGGCAAATAGCAGCTGAGACATTCCGGTCATCGACCGCATAAGCACAGGAGAAACGTTGTATGAGTCATGGGACGCGTTGGTTGCAGATTTGTGGGCTCAGCTTGCTGGGCCTCGGTAGCACAGCCGCACTTTGGGCGGAGGTTCCGAATTCATTGTCTGACGCGGAATCACGCGCCGGATTCCGCTTGCTGTTCAACGGTCAGGACCTGGAGGGCTGGCGGCATCAAGGCAACTGGAAAGTGGAACAGGGAGCGATCTCGCGAACAGGGCGAGGAGGGAGTCTGGTCTATGGCGTGCAAAAAGTACCAGATGATTTCGAATTGCGATTCGAGTGGAAGGTTGCCCCGGGAAGCAACAGTGGAATCTACTATCGCCCGGGCCAGTATGAATACCAGATCCTGGATAACCGCTTGCACCGGGATGGGAAAAACCCGCGCACCAGCGCCGCGTCACTTTACTTTTGCATGCAACCGTCTCGCGATGTGACACGGCCGGCCGGGCAATGGAATACGGGACGGATCGTCTGTCAGGGCACCGTCATTCAACACTGGCTCAATGGTCAGAAAGTGGTTGGTTTCGACTACGCCGATCCTCGCTGGAAAGCACACGTGGACCTATTGCGGGCGCGTGGCGGTGATGTGGCTTCCCGAGGAGCTGACCTGAGCCTGCAGGATCATGGGGATCCTGTGTGGTATCGCAGTCTGAAGTTGCGGGCCTTGAAGTCCACCGACATGCTGGACGAAACGGAGGTCGTGCCGCAAGCAATACCACCTGAGGTGCTGGCGGCGGAAAAGAAGAAGCTGGAGGGGATTATCAAGCGCCGGCAACAGGCTCAGCAGAAAAAGCAATAACTGCAGCCCACCCCGACGTGCCTGGCAGACCCAAGCTCCCGTCAGTCCCCGACGCATCCATCCCGGTGAATGGGATTGCGAGCGGAGACCTTGAGGCGAGGTGTGGTCACCCGTCAGAAGACCACTAGGCGGCGACAGGGCACATCCGATAGCTGACGACCCGGGCGTGCAAGCCGCGTGAACGAAGCGAATCTGCCTCAGCTTCCGCTTCCTCGGCGATTCGGAACGTCCCTTCGCGTCGCCACGAGTCGTTCGCTTGATCAAATACCTGCAGCCGATAGTGACGCGCTACGCCACCTGGGCTGCTAGCTGCGATGAGGTGGTCACCAGGGAATACAATAGCGTGTTTCATGCTCAGACAATCCTTTGTCGGCGTTCGAAAGCGAATCCTGATCTAAAAGGAATCGTTCTCACGACAAAGGATCGTGCAGTCGTTCTCGAAGAATCGCGGCAAGCCGTTGTGGAAAAAGACGGAAAAAGTCCGGTTCTACTGATTGCTGCCAGCGGCTGGTATCCAGCGACGTCTCGCTGGGAGACGTGGGATGCTTACCAGCCCATGACCATGTTGGATTCGATGACCTTCCGGGCAGCTTCCAGGTCGACACCGGTTTCGCCCATATAGAGGCGAATTGCATGGACTTTGTCTCCAGCAGACTTGGACAGGCAATCGCGAGCGACGCTACAGGGGTCGACATCGGTGGTCAGTCCCAGAGCGGCTTTCGAGATAACCCAGGTGTCGCGGGGGCGTTTGGTCATGCGTACAACGTCGTCACTGGGATAGGCTTCTTTGACGACTTCCGTGGCAGCGTCTTCGTTGTCGGCCCAGGTAATGATGATGTGCGCGTTCGTTTCAACTTCGAAAAGCGGCATCGGCGGTCCCTCTTGAGATAGGCATGGCGGAAAAAGCGCAAGCTTTGGCGATCAAGCAGGTTTTACCATTTCAGGTTCGTTTTTCAAAGGAGAGAGGCGGGGCCAGTTCGATTCAAGCGGTTGAGGTGACCTGACGCCGGAAATGACCCGTTGCTTGAGGGATGTGGTTGCTATTCAACCCTTGTTGTCATAACGTCTTACGCGGTAACCGCTGGTCTTGGACCTTGCCTGACCGGAATCCTGCCGGTAGCCTTGGCGAGATAGTTCCAATCGCCGGGTGACCCGTTGCTGAGCTTCGGGCCAGCCAACGGATAGAAAAAGTGAGCTCATGAGTTCGTCCTCCCAGTCTGAATCGTCTACCCCTTCCCCGGGTTCTGCCTCTGGTGACGCGGAGCAGGGTGGTATCAGCACGCGCTGGCTTGTGCTTGGGGTGATCATGTTAGCGGTGGTGCCTTTGGTCTGGCAGGAGGTCCCGAACGAGATTTCGCGGTGGTATGACGCGGCTGCGGACGAGTATTTGGTGACCGGTAACCCGCAATCGGCCAGGGCTTCACTGCAGCAAGCGCTGGCCTGGAATCCGAACAATGCGGACGCTTTGTTGCGGCGCGCCGAGATGTATCGTCAGGCGGGAGATTATGACGCGGGTTTGCAAGACTGCGAACAGGTCCTGGGGACTCGACCGGCCTTATTTGCCGCCTTGGCCGCGAAAAGCGAATTCCAACATCTTTTGGGGCAGCCTGAGAAGGCGACGGCGATTTGGAAGGAGTTGCTTGACGGCGCGCCGCAGAATCCTGTGCTATTGAATGCCCTGGCCTACGGACAAGCGGTTGGCGATATCGAATTGGACGAGGGCTTGCAGCATACCGAACAAGCAATTCGCGAGCTCGGGGGCTTTGAGCAGATGTTGGTCGCCTTCGGCAACCTGCACTATGTCTGCGGAGAACGCAAACGAGCTTTTGACTTGATCGACACTGCGTTCGCGATTGCCGCCGCTGAGAAACGGAGGCTTTCGGCGGAACTGCATGACGGGCAAACTTATCAGCAGCAGCATCCGATCAAACGTCGCTTGGCGGCGATTGAAGCGTTCATCACTCAGACCGAGGAGCATACGGCGCGTCTGTTGCGGAGCGCGTCGGACGATCAGGGCAAGCGATCTGCTGGAATCCAACAATGGTTTGGCCAAGTGATGGATGAGGCGCAGTTGACCGTGAATGGGTTTGAGCCAAACCTGGTGATGAGCAATGCGAACCTGTATGCGAGCCATTTGGATACGCGTGGTTTTTTGCACTACCGGCGCGGTGATCTGGGCGCGGCACTGAGTGACCTCGATCTGGCGGTCTCGCAGATGGAATTGGTGTACGAGGTTCGGCGGCAAGCGAATGAAGAGCAGGCTTCTAAGCAAGCGCAAGTGATCTTTGCCGAGGAGTTGGACGCCATGCGTCACGCCTTAGCCGTGATGCTGTATCATCGCTCGCTGGTGCTTCAGCAGTTGCACCGTGACGAGGAGGCGGAGGCGGACTTGGAACGCGTACGCAAGCTTGGCGAAGTGCCGGGTGACACGCTCTTTTAAACTTCGCCAGTTGGGTTGCTGACGGTTTGTGGGCATCCTGTGGGCATCGAGACCGAGCGAGGGAAAGGCTGACGTCGGGACTGTCCGAGCGAGGGTTGGGCTAGTCTGTGGCGGGTGGTGCGGCCAGCGATTCCCAAAGTGCGTCAGCTGCTTCGCGGCCTTGTACCGGTTGTTGGCAGCTGAAGTTTTCACAGACGAAAACTTGCACTTCATCGGCAGGTTGTTTGCCGGCGAATAACCCGCTGAGATGTTTGGAATCGGTGGTGTTTGACGCTGGGTTCCGACGAGCGACAACAGACCGCGGGAGAAAGGTTTGCCAACGGCGATCGATGATCGCCGCGGTATCGGTTGGTGTGTTGCCACCCAGGATGGCGATTTCCTGAAACGGTCCGAGCAGCATATCGCAGGCAACCAGCATTTGACTCATGGCATTGGGTGCCTGTTGCATCATGTCGACCGCTGCCAGGATAGCGCCTTCGGCTGCTTCCAGGCAGGCTTGTGCCCCAGTGAGTTTTCCCAGTCGAATCAGGGCGGTGGCTGCCATGGCGTTCCCGCTTGGCACGCTGGCATCCTGCATGTCTTTGTTGCGTGCGATGAGTTGTTCGTGGTCGTCGGCGGTGAAGAAAAATCCTCCGCCCCCGGCATCGGAGAAATGATCTTGTACGATCTCTGCCAATTCGACGGCCCAGTCAATCCACGTTTCGTCGAACGATGCTTCGTAAAGCGAAACCAAGGCGTGGATCAGATACGCATAGTCGTCGAGGTAGGCGTCGAGTTTGGCTTCACCCAATCGCCAGCAGTGCAACAGGCGACCGTCGTCTCGACGCATTTCCGTCCGGATGAAGTTGGCGGCACGGCAAGCCGCATCGAGCCAGTCGCTGCGTTGAAGAATCGCTGCGCCGCGAGCCATGCTGTGGATCATTAAGGCGTTCCAACTGACCAGGACTTTGTCGTCCTTGCCCGGTCGTACGCGTTGGTCTCTGGCTGCCAGCAATTGCTGGCTGTCAGCAATGGCTGGCTGTCAGCAATGCCTGGCTG
>NZVR01000220.1 GCA_002701545.1 Blastopirellula sp.
ATGTCACCCCAATCGTAGCCCGACTTCACTGGCTGCGACATGGCAGCAGGCACGACTTGCGTCGAACGTTGCTGTGGTGTCACAGCCACCCCAGTCCCAATCGCTCCCGTTTGGAGTACGGAGATTGCGGAACGCCGGGTGGATGTCGTCCCGCGAGTTTGGGCCACCGGGCCCGTTGCTGGAGGCGGAGTTGCTTCTCCATCTTGTGATTTCGGCTGGGGGGCTGGTAGCACTTCTGCGGCTGGTTGCGGCAGGTTCTCGCCGTCGCNCGTTTCCGANGGTTGTGCTGTGCCCGTATGCTGCGAGATCGGCCCGCGGCTGACGACGCCAGGTCGNGTGTAGCCGTAGTCCAGGTAGTAGCTGGCGTCCCGCTCGCGTGCTCGTTCATNCGCNTCCCAATACGCCTTTTTGGGCCAGGGACCTTCCGCCAGACAGACGTTGTTGTATTCCAGCAGCGAGCCTTTACGGAAATGCACGGTGGCAATGGCTTTGTTGTACTCGCACAAGGCGGTGTAATAGTCGAACTGAGCACGAGCGCGACGTTCTTGGCCTTGGAGTACCAGATTGACGTCGACTCTGGCTGCCGGGCCACGCATTCGCAGTTGAGCTACGGCGGTGCTGACTTCGCGTTCTGCCGCCACGAAACGGTTGTAGTGCGTTTGGGCATTGTTGTAGAAGAAGTCGAGGTCCCGAATGGCCGTCGACAGTAACTGCATGGTGTTCAGTTCGAGGTCTTCCAGCTGTGCCTTGGAACGAGTCAGTTGCAGTTGAGCATTACGGACCGCTGCCAGTTCGCGACGTGCTCCGATGCGAGCCGGAACAAAGTCAAATCCGACAGATGCTTCCTGGTAGTTGCCTCCCAGTAGTTCGCTGAAGGCATCCGAATGGGGAGCTTGAGGACCAAGCGTNGGGTTGCCATTGGAGTTGATCAGATTGTCGCCGGCACCGACCCAGCGATAAATCGCTCGAGCGTCCAGGCGAGGCAACAACTGGTTTTTGGCCGAGGCAAGTTCCAGTTCGCGTTGTTTGATGGACCATTTCTGTTGTCGCAATTCCGGGCTGCGAATCAGCGCTTCTGAGCGGATCATTTCCCAGTCGAAAGTGACTCGGGCCAAGGAGGGTTCATCGACCGGGCGAATCACGCGTCCGTCCGTGGGGGCGATGCCCATCAGGAAACGTAGACGCGATTCCGTATCGAGTACCTGACGTAACGCCGTTTCCATCTGCGAACGGAAAAAGTAGTACTGCTCGCGCGCTTGCGCCTCGGCGCGTGCCGTTTCCTTCTGAGGCGTTAGCGTGTTGATGACCTGCCACGTTTTGTGGGCACTGTCAAAGGCTGCACGTTGTGTTTCCAGATTGAGATAAGCACAGTGCAAATCCCAATAGGTGTTTTCAACATCCAGAATCAAGTTGCGAACACTCGCTTCGAAGCTGGCTAATGTGATATCCGAGTTCATGCGGGCCAGCATGACAGGAATCCGATTAATGAAGGTTCCTGATCCGCGAAGCAACGGTTGCACNACCTCGATTTCCAAAGANTGTGTCCAGAAGCTACTGAGAGCTTGCGAGTTCCCGCGGCTGTTCCCACGGTCATAGGCCGTGGTGCTGCGGAAGATGGTCGTCGTACCGGTCGCACTCCGCTTCCGTAATTGGGCGGTCACGTTGGAGGTCGTCTGGTCGAGGGTGGCCGGGAAGAACTGGTTGTTGATGCCCGAGGAAGTGATGTTTTGCGGGCGATCAGTCTTGCTGAGAAAACCGGCGTTTGTGCCGCCCAGTCCCGACAGGAACTCAAATTGGGCATCGAATTGTGAGAGGGCCGATTCGGTACCTCCCACTTGTCCAGCAGTCACTGCGCCATCCAGAGAAGGACTGAGTTGCTCAGATCGTGTGCCGACAGCCGATTCCGTCAGAGCGGCATCGTAGATCGTCGCGGCGTTGCTGGTGCTGCCCACCAAGGCATCGGCGAACCCACGTTGCGTCACACCACCCAGGTTGCGAATCACCTTGCTGTTCTGCAACGTGATCGATACGACTTGTTCCAGCGACAACTCCTCGTACTTGGCAATGTCGAGGTTGCTGATCGTCAGGGGCGCGTGGGCTTGGTCGGCTTCCGGATTGTGCTCGACTTCAATATCGGGGTATTCGATTTCCGTTGCGGTCTGCAAGNGGTGCGACAGGTCGCCGTCTTCGTGCAGGAAGAATGGCTGCGTCGGGCGGCAGCCGGCAAAGACCGAGAGCCCGATCAGCAAAAGTGTCACGATGGTGCGACAGCGAGAAATCATGGAGTGCGTCGTTTGTCGAGGAGCGTAGCGAAACTTGTAGTCCCCCCGGACCACGACGCGTTTTCACGTTGAGCGTATTCCGCTGGCGTGAAGACTTCGTCACTCGGTAGCCCACGTATCGGAATCGGGGCTCGGGAACTTGTGCGAAAACCGACAAACTTTTCCAAAGAATGTTGGCATCGGCTGCAAGGTCATTGCCTGGTTGCCGCTGTCTTGCCCAGGTTGCCGGGAGAGGCGTTGCTAGCGTGCAAAGAGATAGCGCGTTAGCGGCTTGCGCNAGGCATTTTCCGTTGCTGACTTCCGCCTTGAAAAGGCAGGTCGCTAGCAACCAGTAGGAGAGCCAACCAGCAAAGGAGCCGCAGTCGCTTGGCGGTGGACTGGTGTGGGTGGCAGTCGGCGCGCGGGAACCGGNCAGAGNATTTGCTGGCCAGTCAGCGGGGTGTGCGGCGGGGTGTGCCGCGAAAGCGGCGGCGAGGCCATGCGGGGTTTCCCGAGCGGCCAGTGAGTCNCTGAGAGTGGACTCAGGCGGTGCGGGGCGGTGCAGTAACGCAACACGGGAAGCGGGCCGCACCAAGTTGGNACTTCATGCGGCCCGCANGCGCGTGGGTCTTGCGTTTAGGCTGCGAGACGACGACCAGCGGAACGTTGCTGGCTGGCACGCTGCAGCAGGTGCTGGGTCAAAGACTGCACNGTAGCTTGGCAGACGTCCGCGTGTTTTTGACGGCGCAATACCTGCGGGATATGCGCGATGGCTTGGGTGACTTCTGCTGAGATCTGGCGTCTCAGGCGTGCTCGGACGTAGCCGGTCGCCGCGTTGCGACTCATCCCCAGGATGCGGTTACCAACCAGGGTTTCGGCGTGATCTCGAGTGCGCGTGACGATGGTGCGCGTTAGTGCTGGCACGTCGTCGTGTAATCCCGCCAAAGCGAGTAGATCCGTCCATCTCATGGGAAACATCCTTTTCTCAACATCAAGAGGTCGTGCGAGCCGCCCGGAGCGGCAGTTGGGAACAATGGTCCGCCAGCATCAGCATCGATCTTAAGAGGCCTGTGACTTCATTCGGCGGCCAATCGTAACGCGTAGTCTGAGCAGGTAGCTTTTACGAGTGGAGATTCGCGCCGATTACGCCGAAGATGTTGATTGTTCAGTCACGTTGACGGGATTTTCAGCGGCAATCCGTTTTTCTTGCCATGCTTTCCTATTCCCCTTGACCGGACGGGTCGGATTTTTTAAGTTTCCACCAGATACATGGCGCCGTGGCCAAGTGGCTAAGGCAGAGGATTGCAAATCCTTTATCCCCGGTTCGAATCCGGGCGGCGCCTCTTCTTTTTTCTTCCTGCTGTTTTCTCGCAGCGTCTCCGCGCTGGGCCCCTTCTGTGGGCCGCGTTTCTCGCGCTCCTCGCGTGAACCGGGGGCATTTATTTTCGCTCAGCGTTTTTTCGTGCCCCGTTGGCGAGTGGAGACTCAGCTGACCGATGCTCTGGCTGAGCGGGTCTGCCGCTGGGGTGTGCAGTGGCCGGCGATGGCCAGATCTCGGGGCATGCTACTGTCGTGGCTAGTCTTCGTGTTGCTGCTGCAACATGGCGAGGGCGGCGGGTACGTTTTCGGCAAGTCGGAAGTGGGCACCCACATTCCGTCTCTCGACCAGCAGCTGACTGACCGTCAGTGCTTCGGCCACAGCGACTTGCAAATTGCACAGCACCAATTCAGCCGCTGCTTCGCGGACANAGACGCGTAGCCCGAGCAATGCGAGTAGCGAGGAGCTGGTCATCATCACCACGGGTTCCATGTCGAGGACGGTATTTTTGTACTCCGACTCGGCGACGGCCTGCTTCATTTCCTGTTCCAGCGCCTTGGCTAATCCGTAATCACGTAACTGACGTTCCTGAATGGTGATCACCAGGGCTTGATCGATCGTTTGGATGCTGATGTGTTGATAGTCGGTCGTCATGGGTGATGCTCCTCGTGAGGTGGGCAGGCACGCAAGGCTCAGGCGAACTGATGGGGGATGGGGGCGGAGGAAGTTCAGGTGCTTGAGCCAGAGGTAGGTTACCAGGGGTAGGTTAATACAGTGCGGTAGATAATTTGCGTCGATACTCGCTGGTCAATTCAGAGTCATCCGGTAGTGCGCGAAAGACGTCGACCATGAGGGCTCTGGCTTGTTCACCGTAGCCCTTGCGGTCTTGTTGCACGAGCTTCAAGCAGATCTCGAAAGCGTCCTGATATTGCTCGGCACCGACCAGGGCATCAGCCAACGCGAACTGTGCGGTGAGGTCATCGGGGTGCGCTTCTGCGTGGGCGCGCACGGCATCCAGATCAACGCCGCTTTTGCTTTTGAGATCGAGAGCGGCTTTGATTTTTTCGGCTGCGGGTTCCAGAAAACCACGTGCTTCGAGTTGCTCAAGGACTTCGCGACATGCGTCATCCTGATCTTGCCGGAGCAAGGCGTCGGCCAGTGCGCAGGCCGCCTGCGATTCATTCGGTGAGTCTGCCAGGATCTGGCGTAACTGGGCTTCTGCCTGCTCGGGAGCGGACTCGACCAGGTTGATGGCTTGTTGCAAAGCACCACGTTCGAGTTGGGTATCGATCCAACCGAGAATCGCGTCTTCGGGCAGTACGCCTTGGAAAAAGTCAACGACCTCGCCTCCGGAAACAGCATAGACCGCAGGGATTCCTGAAACTTGAAATTGTCCAGCGGCTTGAGGTGTTTCGTCGGTGTTCGCTTTGACCAATACAAACTTGCCGTTGGATTCGGCGGCGATCTTTTCGAGTAGGGGAGCCAGCATTCTGCAGGGCTGACACCAAGCGGCCCAGAAATCGACCACGACCAGGCGTTCCTGGGATGCTTGGAAGACATCTTTTTCGAAGGTTTCGTCGGTCGTGTTGACGACCCAGTCATTGGTAGCTTCAGGCATGGGGTGGGTTCTCACTGGCTTGGAGCAACGCATCGAGATGCTGCTCGATACAATACGGCAGGATGTCGACATTGTAGCCCCCCTCCAGGACACTGACGATGCGGCCACCGCAATATGTCTCGGCGACTTGCAAGACGATGTCGGTGAGTGTGGCAAAGTCTTCTGTTTCCAGTCCCAGTGAGCCAATGGGGTCTTGGCGGTGGCTGTCAAAGCCGGCGCTCAGCAGGACGCATTGCGGCTTGATCTTGGCAGCAAACGTCGTCAACTCGGTTTCAAAAGCCTGCAGGTATTCTTGTCGCGAAATACCCAACGTTAACGGTAGATTGCAGGTGGTTCCCAAACCGGGGCCGGTTCCCGTTTCGTGGCGATCTCCCGTTCCCGGGTAAAACGGCCAGCGGTGAATCGAAAAGAACCCAACTTGTTCGTCTGACCAAAAGGTGTCTTGGGTGCCGTTGCCGTGGTGGACGTCCCAGTCAATGACGAGCACGCGATCGAGTTGCAGCGCCTGGATGGCGTGTCTGGCGGCGACGGCGATGCTGTTGAACAGACAAAACCCCATGGCCCCGTTCGCCAAGGCATGGTGGCCAGGGGGCCGGACTAAACAGAGCGCATTGCGGGCGGCCCCACCGAGGACCTGTTCGGTTGCATCGCACACCGCGCCTGTGGCATGAATAGCCACGTCATAAGATTGGGGACAGACCACGGTGTCCGCCTCCATTTGCCCACCACCTTGCGCGGCATATTCTCGGACTGCTTCGACGTACTCCAACTGGTGGACACGTGCGAGTTGTTCGAGGGTGGCCGCTTGCCAGCCTGGGGCCACCTGACACTGGGTGGGTTGCTGCGACTCAGCAAAGTGATCCGCGATGGCGGCCAGACGTTGCGGGCGTTCCGGATGACGTCCGGTGGCATGCAATAAGAAGCAGGGATCCTGGTACAGACGGGTCATGGTACGTAAGTCTTTGTTGCTTTGGCGGTTGCGAGGGCAGGGCGAACTTCAGGTCCCGTCTTGCGGGGCGTTGCAGTGTGCATAACTGCACCGTCAGCAAGGAGTTAAGTTGACATTGAGGGGGGCTTGTGAGTAAGATATAGATGGCTTGCAGGCAGATCGTGCTTTGCGGGCCAACGGAACAGCTTGTCGGTCCATTTCCTGTTTGTGCACGCCATCTTGTCTTGTGCCAAGATTCTTAGGGGTCGTTCAGTAATTGAGCGCAACATCGGTCGAGCAACAAGTCGCTCGTCACGTCCGGAGAACACACATGCTTTCGAGAATTCCTCTGCTTGTTGGCTTCTTTGCCATCAGTATTGCTGCGTCCTCACTTTCCGCACAAGCACCCCAGGCCCCCGCGTATAAAGAGTTGGAGCCAGCGAAGGCGCTGACGGGAACTCCCAACCCGGACGATCCGGATCGGCTCAGTGACAGCCAAAAAAAGGCCAAGCAAAATCGCTCGCGAAGTCTCCGTGTTATCAGAGATCTGCTCGGTGGGCGAGGTGCGGGGATGGTCGGACAAGAAAAACAGATCTTCGAGTTCTACTTTCGCAATTACCTGTTCCCACTGATGTCTCAAACCGATAGCGAAGAGCTGGCTCAGTGGCCGCAACGACGCATCGACCTGCTCAAGAATCTGCGTGGCGCACGCTCGAAACCCGTGCACGACCATCTCGTGGCGAATGTGATCTTTCCTCAAATGAAGGAATTTGTGGAGCAGAATTATCACCCGGCGGTACGCTACAACGCCATGCTCCTGATTGGTTCCTTGAATACGATCGAGCCATCCACCATCGACCGTCAGCCTCCGCGCCCGTTTGCCGAGGCTTTGAACCTCATGCTGGACGAACTCGTAAACCCCCAGCAAATTGATGCCGTGAAGCTGGCTGCACTGATCGGGATCTTGAGGCACGTCGATTTGAATCGCCAGCTTGCTCCGGGACAAAATTTCATCACCGACGATACAAAAGAAAAATTGGTGAATGCGGCGCGCGGGATTGTGCTGCAAAAGGAGCCCNCCGCGAACCGAACACCAGCCGGACATGTCTGGATGCAGCGGCGGGCACTGGAAGTGATGGCGTCGTCGGGGGTCAGTGGGGATGATCGTAGCTTTGTTTCGGCGGTCTCCACCATTGCTGATCCCGAGGCCCCGATGTCGTTGCGTTGCACCGCAGCGTCCGTCTTGCCACGATTCCTGGCTGTGAAGCCAACGATGGCCAAAGGCGTGGCAGAAAAGCTTGGTTCGTTGACGGCTCACTTTTGCCAGAAAGAAATGGAACGAGTTGAACGTCAGAAAGAATTAGATGCCTTGCGCAAGGAAGTCGAAGATGCTGGCGGGATTGCCGGGAGCACTGGCTTCGGAGGATTTGGTGGCGAGGAAGGTGGTGACATGGAAATGGAAGCTCCCGATATGGAGATGGGCATGGGTATGGGGATGGGCATGGGAATGCTCGGTAACGCCGCTGCAGCGGACGACCCCAATGCCTATCGCGTTCTGGTCACTCGGCGACGACTGCTGTATCAACTGATGTGTACCTCCGGAATGCTCGAAGCGATGCGCGGATGGACGATTGAAGATGAAGCCCAAAAGCAGTTCGTGAATCGTGTGGCCGATTTGGTGGCCAACATCACGGCCGTGGCTGCTGGTGGAACGGACGACGCGCCGGAAGGGTTAGAAGTTGCTGACGCGGCAGGCAATATCGACGAGCTGATCAAACAACTCAAGCCGGCCATTGCCAAATTGGACGCGGTCACCCCAGCTCCGAAAAAGGACGGGCAAAAAGCTCCGCCGACTTTTGATCCAGAGGATCCCGCAGAAGCAAAGGATCCCGCAGAAGCAGAGGCTGCACCTGCTGCAAAGGACCCCGCAGAAGCAGAAGCTGCACCTGCTGCAAAGGACCCCGCAGAAGCAGAGGCTGCACCTGCTGCCGACCCTGCCGCTGCACAGCCCGCGCCCCCTGTTCGCAAGAAGCCTGCACCTGCTGAGTAACGACCCACGCAACACACGTGGTCCTGATGCCCTGCCCGACGCCGTAGGTCCAGCCTGCTCGTTGAGGACAACGCCTCGGCTCGCGCATTGCCTCGGCTCGCGCATTGCCTCGGCTCGCGCATTGGCGAACCTTGCCAAAAGGTCATGTGTCCGGGATCTTATTTGCCCCTTTCCGCTTCCCCGTCCGCGTTCCCCGTCCGCAAGGTGACGCGAACTAAGAGGGGACACTGTCTCGCATCGAGCCGGAGGGTGGGCGCCCACACGGCCGCCGCGGCCAGCGACTCAAAGTGAAACACCGACCAGTACGACGCCAGAAGCGTCTTTTCCAAACGGCATTTTCAGGCACGTCATGGCCAACCTGAGGAGACCAGTCAGGCTCCCCACAAATCCATTACGGCCAAGCCAGGCAGTGGAGGGCATCGTCCTCGGCGAATGATTCCTCGTCTGCCAGCAATTCGTCCACCGCGGCGGCATACGCGGCAGCTTCTCCTTCCACGTTGAGCGAGGCGGGTTCCGACTGATCCGTCAGGTTGATCGTTACGCTAATCGATTCCGTGAACCCGGTTTCGTCCGTTGCATTGACCGTGATCACGAAGACCGGGGTGGTTTCAAAGTCAAGCTCTGACGGAGTTGCGACCAGGATTTGGCCCGTGTTGAGATTGATCTTGAACGGTTTTTCATAGTCGTCGACGGCCTGTTGTACCAGCGACTCGAACGCGGCGAGTGAGGGCGGGTTCGGGGAGACGAGTGCCCCGTTCAGATAGAACAGCGGCGTGAATTGGGCTCCCAAAGCGACGGCATCATCGGCATCACGCTGGATCCGAGCAAGTACCGCCGGATCGGCCATGTCGGTCTGGAACTGCGGCAGGTTCAAGCTGAGGTCAGAAGCATAGCCCTCAAACGTGGCGGTGGGGTCCGCCAGACCTGACCAGGTCGCTTGATCGCTCAGCAGCAGGTCGGACATTTCGTGGAATTTGCCTTGTCTCCCCGCAGCTTCCGCTGCTTGTGCGGCCTCCACGGCATTCGGATGGATGCTGGGATTCAACAACGTTAACGGGAGATGGCGACTGACAACCAGCAGGTCGTCGGCAAACGTGGTCTCCAAACTGGAGACGACCGGGTTGTACCCGGCACAGCCCGGTCATTGGAAGTCTAGATAGTCAATGAGCACCGCTTTGCCGGTCGGAGAACCCTGGAAGTGATCGTCGGCATAAAGCGTCAATTCGTCTGCCAGCGAAATGTCTTCGATCTCATAAACCACTTGCCCCGTCAGCGGTGCGTTCGTGGAAACCGTTCCCACGACCGTGTTGTCAGGGCTGTTTTCCGCAACAACGAACGTATTCTCCGGCAGCACCGAAACGTTCACCGTGGCCGCGTTGGAGTTCAGCGCGCCATCGGTGATCTCATAAGTAAAGAAATCGTCGCCTTCAAAGTCTGCATCAGGTGTGTACGTCAGTGTGCCATCACTATTGTCGACCAGTGTGCCATTGAGTGGTTGAGTGAAGCTCGCAAGACTTGGAGTACTGTCAACATCGATGTCGTTGTCGAGCAGGTCATCTGCGATGGAGATGATGAGTGGTGTCTCGAAGTCCACTGGCCCGACCGTGTCCTCGTTGGCAACCGGGGCATCGTTGATGGCATTGACATTGATTGTCACGGTCGCAGCGTTGGAGTCCAGGTCGCCGTCGGTGACGATGTAGGTGAAGGTGTCAGCACCGTTGAAGTTGCTGTTGGGGTTGTAAGTAAAGACCCCTGTGCTTTCGCTCAGAGTCCCGTTGGCCGGTTGGGTGAAGGACTGCAGCGTGAGTTGGGTGCCTTCGACGTCGGTGTCGTTGGCCAACAACTCGCTGAGATTGAAGTTGGCATCGACAGCGTCTTCGTCGACAGCACTGGCCAGCGTGTCGTTGCCCGCGACCGGGGCATCGTTGATCGCATTGACATTGATTGTCACGGTGGCGGCGTTGGAATTCAGGTCGCCATCAGTGACGATGTAGGTAAAGGTGTCAGCGCCGTTGAAGTTGCTGTTGGGATTGTAAGTGAAGACGCCAGCGTTTTCGGTCAGTGTCCCGTTGGCCGGTTGGGTGAAGGACTGCAGTGTGAGTGGGGTCCCTTCGACGTCGGTATCGTTAGCCAGCAGTTCGCTGAGATTGAAGTTGGCATCGACAGCGTCTTCATTGACGGCACTGGCCAGGGTATCGTCGCCGGCGACAGGTGCGTCGTTGATGGCATTGACGTTGATGGTCACGGTGGCTGCGTTGGAATCCAAATCGCCATCGGTGACGATGTAGGTAAAGGTGTCAGCGCCGTTGAAGTTGCTGTTGGGATTGTAAGTGAAGATGCCCGCGTTTTCGGTCAGTGTTCCGTTGGCCGGTTGGGTGAAGGATTGCAGTGTGAGCTGGGTACCTTCGA
>NZVR01000221.1 GCA_002701545.1 Blastopirellula sp.
TGGTTACATCCAGCTCACAGGCCGGGCGAACTACCAGCGGTTCAGTGACTACATCAAGGATCCAAAGGTGATGCAGGGCTGCCAATACGTGGCGGACAACTATCCGTTCACGTCTGCGGGGTTCTGGTGGCACGACAATGAGATGAACGAACTATGCGATCGCCATCCTTCTGTTCGTGATGTGACTCTCCGTGTGAACGGCGGGACCAACGGTCTTGCTGACCGGGAGAAGTACATGCGGCTCTGCCAGCGGTACATCTTGACCGTCTGATTCACCCCTTAGCCCCCTTGACTCGGGGGTGTAGACTGCGCAGGCGCGACACGCAGCCCCCCCAGGCGGAGGGGCGTCGGCACGAGCGCAGTCTGTTGACCCCCCTCGAGGGGTCTACGCCCCCAATCAAATAGCGCCTTCGTTCTTATCCATCCTTTGGATAAGTTCAGGATGGAGATATTCTTTGGACTAAAGGTCCAAAGCAGATAGGAGGCCTTTGGCCTCCTTATCGGGCCTTTGGCCCGCAACAGCCTTTAACAAAGAAAGCAATGCCAGAGTTTCCAAAGAACCGGTCGAGCGAAATCAGCAAGGCGTCGCTTTGCGGTTTTTTGGAGGCTGGTTCCGGCCTAATGATGACGGCTGCAGTCAACGCTCTGATTTGGCAGCAGTACTGGGCAACGATTGGAACGTCGCTTGTAGGTATTGGCTTCGAGGCTTATGCGGCAATTAACGGTTGCGATTACAACCCAGAAGACCCGATTCCGTTTGTCCCTTCGGGTGAGTGCTCAAATTGCTGCTCTGCCGCTAGTGGCGGAGGCGGCGATATCGTCGCTTACGCCAATGGCACCAAATATCCGCAATCGATTGAAGGTTGGACGCAAGTCACCAGGGTCGAAGGGCCATATACAGGGCCTGATCCAAACACGAACTATTGGAATTACAGCGGTTTCAGAGGTGATGCCCGTACAAACTTTCAGTTGCCACTGCCCAAAACTCAAGGAAAACCTTGCGTTTGCATCGAAAACATAGTTGGCGGCAGTTGTCAGGACGACGATAAAGACGATCCAAAAACTCCTTCTTATGATTTCACTGATCCCGAAACGGGGTGTACGTGGAATGTCTATGTCGTGGATTCTTTTATTGGCCCTGGTGGCTTACCTGTTCTGCGATATCGCGCCTCGAGCAATAATCCTTCACTCTGCGGGCCAGATTATGAATGGTGGTTTTACCCGGATGGAACGGTTCAGCCAGTTGTCCCTGATCCGCCGGAACAACCCGAGCCGACGCAACCGCCTACGCCAGGGCCTGACGACGGCCCAACGCCAACGCCTGATGATCCTGTCGATGATCCGGTCCCCCCAATTCCGGCTCCTACGGATCCTCCAGCCCCGCCGCTTGACTGTTGCAACGCTGTTTTAGTTGCTGTTCAGCAATTGAAAAACGCTGTGAGCGTTGTCGATCAGAACTTGCGAAACCATATGAACAACATGACAAAAACACGTGTTGCGGATCGCGATAAAGATCAGTTCACTGCAGCGTGTGACAAAAACGACGACGGAGAGCTTGAATCAAAAGAATATCAACTTGTTGGCGGGCAAGGACTATTCCCCATGCTGCAGGCTTTGCAAACCAATCAAAACGAATTAACCGATCTTTTGCAACAGCATTTGGAATGGAGGACACCTATCTGTGAAGGTGAGACGTCAGATAAAAATGACACGGCAGTCACCGTTCGTTTTGTTTCTGCCCAGTATTCAGCATCGGGCAACGATTATTTGCACAAGCGCCTTCGTTATTTTTCTTCGACTGCCGGATCTTTAGAAACGTACGCGGCTAAATGGAGTGGCTTCACATGGAAGTCTGGTCCCTTTGTTGTCCAGCATGTTGGAACTGCCCTCGGCGCTCCGCAGGTTTGGGCAGAAACCGAAGATGAAGCTAAGCGGGTGATTCGAAAATGCTTTGAGGGAGAGGGGATTGATCCCGACGAAGAAGGCAGTTGGAAGTCTTGGGAAGTCTCCAGTGCTCGATATGGCGAGGTTCAAACGATGAGCCCATATAAGCGTGATCAGTACATATGGGTCACTAGTCGTCGCGGGCCTTCCGGCTCCGTTGAGTTAGCCCCGGACCCTCGGGTCCGGTAGTGTAATTTGCACAATTTATGGTTAATTTGTACTTGCCTTAGATCTTCTTATGTCTGAGCCAACACTGCGTTTAGCAGTCAGACCGAATCCTCCAGAGATCGGTTCTGACATCGACCAACTGTGGCGTAAGGAGCGCGCCATTTCTTACACAGGTGGTTACGTTTCCGCTTCTTATGGGAACCTCGTCCAAACCTTCTCCATGGGCGAAGGCGATATCGCCTGTGGTTCCAAAGAGGTGACAACGACCGTCAAGTCGCATCAACGCGTCCTGAACATCGGATCGGGTGCTACCACCATTGCTCAGTTCTCTAAGAACTACAAAGTGTTTCCTGGCAAGACCAGCTCGAACGCTGCCGGTGGCGAATCGATCCGTATTGTCACTGACATCGGCGAATACGAAGCCAGGATGGGCGGCGACGTCCAAACCCTGATCCAGTATCTCTGCGACAACAAGGGTTCGATGTATGGCCCTGTTTACGTCTATTCCGCGCGGGGCAAAGAATACGGCCCCTTTGGTCCAACTTCCTCTGAAGCTCCCTGATCACCATGAAAGTCACAAACATCTACGTCATCCCAGATACAGGGACTTACAAAGGCGGGAAGCTTTTTGACCGCTGGGGCAACCTGAGCTATTTCGCTGACGTCACCGGCCTCGAGGAATCAGATGGCGACGACGCGGATTCGACTTATTCCGTCAAAGCTCACACGCGCCTTCCCTATATGAGAGCGAAGGGTTCGATCAATGTGAGCGGGCATGCCCGCAAGGTTGTACAGGGTGTCCGCGGGACCAAAGGAGCACTCCCCGGATACACCGTCACCTTGGCGGATGACACTGAGAAAAGGAATTTTCAGTACACAGGCACTATGTCCTGTTTGTATATGTGGCTGAAATCAAAAGCCAAAAAAGACGTGACCCTTTACGGCAAGCGTGGAACTCCATATCAGGAGATTCCTACCGCAGCGGCCTCCCAGGCCGGCGGCCTTTCCACTGATGTCATTGTTTCTCGTTGACCTACTCTCTGATCGGAAGTGTGGTGCTCACCCCCAGTGACCGCGAGGTCACTGTGGGGTCTTTTTTGCTTGGGGAAGGACATGACACTTTGATCGTCAGGGTCACCCAGGAATCGCCAGAACCTGAACCCTGGTCCTATGGCTTCGCTTTACTTACTTGGCAGTCAAGCTATGGCCAGGAATTAGGTACCACCAAGATCTATGGATCAACCGTCGGAGAAACTTACAGACTCACAACTGGACTGCCTCCATTGGAGCGGACAGGGAGCATCATCGTTAGACCACGCGCCTACAACAGGCGATGGATCTCAATCGATGACCCGCCGTCCTGGACTCTCCGATTCGAAGCGACTTCACTCAAAGCTCAAGGGAGCGGCGGTGGTGGTGACGATGACGACGGGGGTGGTGTGGCAGGTTCTTTCACTGACGTTCTTACTGACGTTGGCCTTGAACTCATTCGTATTGTTTTCACCAGATCCTGATGGCTATCCTCTACGGAACAACGGATACGGCAGAAGTCCTGCCCGTCCAGGTAAATAACAAGGGCCAACTTGTTGCGGAAGGCCTTGAAGGCCCTCGAGGCTTAAGCGGCTCTTGTAATCAAGGCACTGTTTTCGTCAGTTACTCAAAGCCAGTCGCTGATGCTGGGAAAGAGGGCGATTGGTGGATGCAACTCGATTACGAGGACCAGCCGGAATGAGACTTCACGGTAAAAACTGGGATGGAGAGTGGGAGCCGGCCGCAGCTTCTTGGTTCAAGACACCGCTTGGTTGGCGTTTGGCTTATGGGGAGCCAAAGCCGGACATTCCGATCGGCGGATTAACTCCTGAATGGACCGAAATTCACGTCACTTGGACTAATCCAGGCCCGGATAGCTTTTGCCAAGACGGCCAAACGGAAGACGGCAATGGCCAAATTAGGTGTAAGTATTCCGGCTACAAAGATAGGGCGATGTGCCAGGCACAATTTTATGTTTTTAATAGCTTGAGTGAGCAAGTTGGCAGCTACCGAACCACGAGGACGATGATCGATGATACCAATCCATTAATAATTCCAGTTTCCAATGTCACTTGGGAAACTATCGGCAATTTCCATTTTTCTAGCGGCTGGGGTCCGCCAGTTCAAGGCTGGACTTGGGAATCGAGAGGCGAGGATGGCCAATGGCTGCAACGCGGGACATTACGCGATGCCGTTTGTTTTGCCCCTTCGTTTTTTCAATTAACAGAGGAGAACCCTGCCCTACAAGGGGGAACAAAAACAATTGAGTATATTGAATACAACTGGGACTGTCCAATGAGTAAAGAAATCAAAGACGCGCCTTATACAGAAGATCAGTAATTCTGATATATTCAAAACTAAACATAGTTGAGACTGACACAGGTACGCGGATAAGGTCTGGACAGGGATTGGACAAGCCAAATCCCTAGTTCCCATGCTTCTTGGCTTATGAAGGCCCGCTCCAAAATTGTGAGTCTCAAACCTCGCGTACCTGTGTTTAAGCGAGGTACGCCCGGTCCAAAAAGGATCGGCGCTAATAGACAACATGAAGAAAGACTCGTATTTGATTTGGTCAATCTTTATGGTTGGACGCTTGCCGAAAACGGCGAAGGAGTCTACTCACCAGATCCAACACGCTGGTGCTGGGATGCGAAATGACCTCATCTATAAGTTCCGCAAATTCATCGAGCTTAAGGCTCGACGACGTTTTGTTGAGGGCTCGCGAACGTTGCCGACTAGCGGATACGCGGTCGGTTTCAGACAATCCGACCCGCAGCTCCTCTATAAGTCCCGGCGAGACTCGAAATCTGAGATCTGTATTCGATTGCATCGAGGTGGCTATCGGCTATGGGATTAAGCCACCGGTCTATGAAGGAGCCGCCCGACCCCCTATGGAGACGTACACAGTTACGGCTACGGAAGGGGGAAGCGTCCATCGCGCAACGGACGAATACGTTCTTTGGTACCGATCGACGTATGGATTCGATAAAACGCCAGATCGCGGCTGCCCAAGACCAATTAGTCGACCTCCTCAAGACTTGGGAGGAACGCCGGAGTTCTGATGAAGAGATACGCGTTTTGGTTGCTCGCCTCCGTGATCGGCTGGCAGCTAACCCTGATCTCCTTGACGCTTACCGCGTGTCTAAAAACCAAAAAACTGAATTGCACTGAGGGGCGAATGGCCGAAATGGTCCTTTCGCTCACCGCCCAGTCCTTTGCCCTTTACGCGTCTGAAAAATGATTGACCTGACAGCGCTCTCCCGTGTCTGGGAGTGCGACCCCTCCTTGATCAAGCCCCATGAAGTGGTCGAGCTAAATGACTGCCTTCACAAATGGGACATCAACAACCTCTCCCGCATCCATCACTTCATGTCTCAAACGGCCCATGAAAGCGGCGGAGGCCGCTACAAGACTGAGCTGGCAAGCGGTCAAGCCTATGAGTACAGAACGGATTTGGGCAATTTTTCCAAAGGCGATGGCCCGCGCTTTAAGGGGGCCGGGTACATCCAGCTAACAGGTCGGGCCAACTATCAGCGGTTCAGCGACTACATCAAGGATCCAAAGGTGATGGAGGGCTGCCAATACGTGGCGGACAACTATCCGTTCACGTCTGCGGGGTTCTGGTGGCACGACAACAGAATGAACGAACTATGTGATCGCCATCCCTCTGTTCGTGATGTGACCCTCCGTGTCAACGGCGGGACCAACGGCCTTGCTGACCGGGAGAAGTACATGCGGCTCTGCCAGCGGTACATCTTGGCCGCCTAATTCACTCCATAGCCCCCTTGACTCGGGGGTGTAGACTGCGCAGGCGCGTCACGCAGCCCCCCCAGGCGGAGGGGCGTCGGCACGAGCGCAGTCTGTTGACCCCCCTCGAGGGGTCTACGCCCCCAATCAAATAGCGCCTTCGTTCTCATCCATCCTTTGGATGAGTTCAGGATGGAGATATTCTTTGGACTAAAGGTCCAAAGCAAATAGGAGGCCTTTGGCCTCCTTATCGGGCCTTTGGCCCGCAACAGCCTTTAACAAAGAAAGCAATGCCAGAGTTTCCAAAGAACCGGTCGAGCGAAATCAGCAAGGCGTCGCTTTGCGGTTTTTTGGAGGCTGGTTCCGGCCTAATGATGACGGCTGCAGTCAACGCTCTGATTTGGCAGCAGTACTGGGCAACGATTGGAACGTCGCTTGTAGGTATTGGCTTCGAGGCTTATGCGGCAATTAACGGTTGCGATTACAACCCAGAAGACCCGATTCCGTTTGTCCCTTCGGGTGAGTGCTCAAATTGCTGCTCTGCCGCTAGTGGCGGAGGCGGCGATATCGTCGCTTACGCCAATGGCACCAAATATCCGCAATCGATTGAAGGTTGGACGCAAGTCACCAGGGTCGAAGGGCCATATACAGGGCCTGATCCAAACACGAACTATTGGAATTACAGCGGTTTCAGAGGTGATGCCCGTACAAACTTTCAGTTGCCACTGCCCAAAACTCAAGGAAAACCTTGCGTTTGCATCGAAAACATAGTTGGCGGCAGTTGTCAGGACGACGATAAAGACGATCCAAAAACTCCTTCTTATGATTTCACTGATCCCGAAACGGGGTGTACGTGGAATGTCTATGTCGTGGATTCTTTTATTGGCCCTGGTGGCTTACCTGTTCTGCGATATCGCGCCTCGAGCAATAATCCTTCACTCTGCGGGCCAGATTATGAATGGTGGTTTTACCCGGATGGAACGGTTCAGCCAGTTGTCCCTGATCCGCCGGAACAACCCGAGCCGACGCAACCGCCTACGCCAGGGCCTGACGACGGCCCAACGCCAACGCCTGATGATCCTGTCGATGATCCGGTCCCCCCAATTCCGGCTCCTACGGATCCTCCAGCCCCGCCGCTTGACTGTTGCAACGCTGTTTTAGTTGCTGTTCAGCAATTGAAAAACGCTGTGAGCGTTGTCGATCAGAACTTGCGAAACCATATGAACAACATGACAAAAACACGTGTTGCGGATCGCGATAAAGATCAGTTCACTGCAGCGTGTGACAAAAACGACGACGGAGAGCTTGAATCAAAAGAATATCAACTTGTTGGCGGGCAAGGACTATTCCCCATGCTGCAGGCTTTGCAAACCAATCAAAACGAATTAACCGATCTTTTGCAACAGCATTTGGAATGGAGGACACCTATCTGTGAAGGTGAGACGTCAGATAAAAATGACACGGCAGTCACCGTTCGTTTTGTTTCTGCCCAGTATTCAGCATCGGGCAACGATTATTTGCACAAGCGCCTTCGTTATTTTTCTTCGACTGCCGGATCTTTAGAAACGTACGCGGCTAAATGGAGTGGCTTCACATGGAAGTCTGGTCCCTTTGTTGTCCAGCATGTTGGAACTGCCCTCGGCGCTCCGCAGGTTTGGGCAGAAACCGAAGATGAAGCTAAGCGGGTGATTCGAAAATGCTTTGAGGGAGAGGGGATTGATCCCGACGAAGAAGGCAGTTGGAAGTCTTGGGAAGTCTCCAGTGCTCGATATGGCGAGGTTCAAACGATGAGCCCATATAAGCGTGATCAGTACATATGGGTCACTAGTCGTCGCGGGCCTTCCGGCTCCGTTGAGTTAGCCCCGGACCCTCGGGTCCGGTAGTGTAATTTGCACAATTTATGGTTAATTTGTACTTGCCTTAGATCTTCTTATGTCTGAGCCAACACTGCGTTTAGCAGTCAGACCGAATCCTCCAGAGATCGGTTCTGACATCGACCAACTGTGGCGTAAGGAGCGCGCCATTTCTTACACAGGTGGTTACGTTTCCGCTTCTTATGGGAACCTCGTCCAAACCTTCTCCATGGGCGAAGGCGATATCGCCTGTGGTTCCAAAGAGGTGACAACGACCGTCAAGTCGCATCAACGCGTCCTGAACATCGGATCGGGTGCTACCACCATTGCTCAGTTCTCTAAGAACTACAAAGTGTTTCCTGGCAAGACCAGCTCGAACGCTGCCGGTGGCGAATCGATCCGTATTGTCACTGACATCGGCGAATACGAAGCCAGGATGGGCGGCGACGTCCAAACCCTGATCCAGTATCTCTGCGACAACAAGGGTTCGATGTATGGCCCTGTTTACGTCTATTCCGCGCGGGGCAAAGAATACGGCCCCTTTGGTCCAACTTCCTCTGAAGCTCCCTGATCACCATGAAAGTCACAAACATCTACGTCATCCCAGATACAGGGACTTACAAAGGCGGGAAGCTTTTTGACCGCTGGGGCAACCTGAGCTATTTCGCTGACGTCACCGGCCTCGAGGAATCAGATGGCGACGACGCGGATTCGACTTATTCCGTCAAAGCTCACACGCGCCTTCCCTATATGAGAGCGAAGGGTTCGATGTATGGCCCTGTTTACGTCTATTCCGCGCGGGGCAAAGAATACGGCCCCTTTGGTCCAAC
>NZVR01000222.1 GCA_002701545.1 Blastopirellula sp.
ATTCAGACGAAAAGAGGCAACAGGCTGAAGCTTGAAAATGTTGAGGGTGCGATCAGGGTCTGCTTGCGGGTCAACCGAGCCTGGAATCCAAAAACATTTGTGGCGACATTCCACTCAAACCACAACCGATCGTATGGGTCGTCAGAAATAAATCTTGACCTAGCGGAAAAGCACAAGTAACAAGCAAAATAATGCTACGATAAGGCTAGACTAAAACATATGGGAAAATCAATGAAAGACAATAGTATGTACTAAAAAATTTGATTAGAATTGCGACGCCGAGCTAAAGTTTGTCGAGGAGTCTCCATAAATTCATTTTTATAGTTTCGAGTAAAGTGAGAGCGACCAACGAAGCCAAAATATTCAGCCGTATTAACTACACCATTCAGATTATGGAGTTGACTAAATTCGACATCTAGGAGCGCATGACGCACCTGGTGCAACCTAACTGAACGAGACACCTGAATAGGCGACATGCCAAATTTTTCTTTGCAGCCGCTAAAGATTGAGGTTCTCGACTGATGCAACAAATTTGATAAGTCCTGAACCTCAAAAGCATTCGTGGGCTCCAAAAATGTCGTGCTTAAAAAGCGTAGCGCCGCGTTATGACGATCCTGACGTGACGCTGGCCTGGAAACTTTTCTCTCACTTGTATCAACCAGACACTGAATTAAAGCGGCAATTAGTTCATTCTCGAGAACAGAATCTAACAATGGGCGTGGTGTTGACCAACATTGGCGCAAGACAGACACTAAATCGGAAGAAACAGTGTTGTTAGAAAGAACATTAAAATGTTCAAGGGTGTCAAACGCTTCAATACAATTGAATCGCTTCAACTGGCCGGTAAAAAAGCAATCAGAGACTGCAATAGCACACATACTGCTAGAAGCAGGTAGGACAAGATCCATGTCCTTAAGGTTATAATTAAAACCAAATAAAGCCGGCCGAGTCAAGGAGATGCCCTGAGCTTGAATATAGTCGGAATAAAAAAAGGGCGAGAGATCAATTGAAAAAACTCTTACATCGGAGTTACGATCAGCACAAAGTGCAATTTTTTTGTTTAACTTTATACGAAATAATCGAAGATTCGGGAGCGGCAAAACATCAACATATCCTTCAATATTTCCCGATTCAAGCGAAAGAACAGCGGTATTACGGAGCTTACGATTAAAAATAGTAGCTAGATCAGTCGTACTCCTCAACGGAAGCCGTATAGGCATCATGACAATGCCAAATAAATGGCATTATACTTATCCATACAAAAAGCACCTGCAGCTGCTGAGCCCGTTTGTTCAAGAAGAGAAGGTGTTTGTTGATACCGACTTGGCTTGAGAAGTGGAACAGCAATGAAATGGCCAGTTCGGCTAAACTTAAATATTCTGATCCTCTTTTTATGCCTAACCAATAGCTTGCAAATTGTAGAAGTTACTTGGCAAAAAGTTAGGACGCTAAAAATATCAAGTCAATTATTTCCGAAAACGTCGCATTATTCAATAAGCATTAAGTGACCAATAACGTGATAGGTCAATAAATATCTAGAAGACAATAATCACTCAAGCCATTAGGCAAGAAGAATGGGACCTAAAATTATTTGGAGTGGAAGCTAAAAAGGAGTCATAATAAAGATCACCACACATTAAACTGAGTTATAGTTATTGAAAGGATGACAAATGCAAAAGATAGCTATCATAAGATCGATTGACAAATACAATGAAACGTGCATAGGCTTCTAGAATTAAATAATTTTACTCGAATTCTTTTTCATTACAAGCAGTCAAACACAAATAACTTTGAAAGAACGAAAAAGTATTCCATAGCTGGAATTATACAGCAGCCAAAGAGCAACTTTACTGAGCAGCCAAGAACAACAATAAGCAGAATCAAACTGCCTATGAGAAGAGCAACACGAAGGACACGATCTGACCAATTGAGCCCATATGTTCATGATAAATAAAAATGATTTTGGACGAAAGCATTAGCTCACACCAATGGTTAACATAGAAGAAGACGGAGCTATTGATGAATAAGATAGATATTTACAAGATTCAGAGATTTTTAGATGCAACCTTAGTCGCATTTTGTTCGCTATATGTAGATGGAGTGCAAAGACTTGAGAATGGATCGACAATAATGCCATTATCGATATGGGTATTTCTTATTTACTACACAAGCTCCGGGAATGCGAAACTATACCAATCATCATCGAAAAGAATTGTTGAAATAGCAGGAAAACTAACAACAACGTGGATTTATACTATCTTTCTCATGTTAGCTATACTATATTTAAGCAAGATATCATCAACAATATCTAGGTCATCATCTATTGAATGGTGTTTGATATGCATTCTGATGACCTTAACAACTAATATAATTATCTTTAGGTACACACGAGGCAATAAGAAGTGGATTAAGGAGAATGACAGGGTATTGCTATGGGGAAATCATGAAAGCTTCGAAAAACTTTCAATCCATAAGAATATCGGGCCAAATGAAAACAATATAGCTTGGTTTAGTAAAGATAAATGCTTGAATGAAAATAACCTGGGAGGAACTAAGGAGATGATTGATTGGCTAAAGAACAATAATCCCACAAAGATATTGTTCATTCAAGATAAAGANTCNAANACANTAACNNCAGAANTANTNAANAGATTTGGNAANACNTCAGCNTCTGTATATTTTATCCCNNNATGGTNTAATGANTCNATGAGCTTNAATCNCGAAGAAGTNTNTAATAGAAATTTNGTNNGNGTNTGGGGNTCANNTGANTCAAAAATAGATGAAAATATTAAAAGGTTNTTTGACATAATCTTNTCNTCTNNTNCATTNNTNTTGNTAAGCCCATTATTTCTAATAATTGGAGTATTGATCAAAATGACATCTACTGGGCCAATATTTTTCACGCAAAAAAGAGGCGGATTAAACGGAAAACCATTCAAAATGCTAAAATTCAGGTCAATGTATTACAGACAAAATAATGATGAAAAGGATATAGTGCAGGCAACAAAGGAAGACCTGAGAGTGACTAGTATTGGGAAGTTATTGAGGAAATGGAGTATTGATGAGTTGCCCCAACTAATTAATGTTCTTAAAGGGGAGATGTCTATTGTTGGTCCACGACCCCACGCAATTCAACATGATGAAAAGTATAGTAATTTAATTAATGGATATGTTCAAAGGCATTCCGTAAAGCCAGGTATGACAGGTCTTGCACAAATAAGGGGATTTAGAGGAGAAACTAAAACTGTTTGTGAGATGAGGAATCGAGTATTCTCCGATCTGATGTACCAGAGATCGTGGAGCTTGGAAAATGATGTTGGTATTATATTGGAAACGCTAAGCGTCTTAGGGTCAAGGAATTCCTATTAAGTGTTTTCTTTAAAATATTGTTGGTAAGTAAGGCTTTTGAAAAAACGAATACCAAAAGCCATGAAAGCAGGTTCCATCAGTAAGTGAAGAAGGAGAACAGATAGCGAAACATATAAGACACTAACTTGCGAGGAAAAGAAAAGTACTATTACAAATAAAGAAGTGAAAATTAGATTCCAAAAGAGTTCTATATTTAATTTACCATTAGCTCTTAACGCAAGACAGACAGTCTTGCAAGGAAGTCTGGTAATACCAGACAAACAAATAATGATCAAAAGTGGAACTGCCCCAGCGTCAACCCATTTTGAACCAAATAAGAACGGAACATACAAGGGTGCCAATAAAGACTGTATGCTAATTATGCTTACAACAACAAAGGATGCTGACTTGATGCAGCTAAATAAATCATTCAGGCTGAAGCCAGATGGTAATTTAGAGCAAATTTCACTATAAATTGTACGTTCTAGTGGCCTTGATACGCTTAAGGTAAAACCAAGTCCTGAATTGAAGGCAAAGTAGTACAGACCGAGTGAATCTAAGCCCAGAAATTGACCCACGAATAGGTAATCAATAGACTCTCTGGTCCTGGTCAAAATTTCAACAAGAGAAGTTCTTAAGCCAAATGAAAAAATCTCCTTCAAGTATTTACAATTAAGTGAATAAACAGGTAGCCAGATGTGAGAATTATAAACAAAGATAATCTGAAATATAATGGAAATAATCCATGCGAGGGGGATTGACCAAAAAGAAAATCCCAAATAGCAAAAGATGGCAATAAGAATATTGTTAATTATGAGAACACTATTTGAGATTTTTGAAAATTGTTCGAAATTTTTATTTCTTTGCAGAAGAGCAAGTTGGACAGTAGTAAAAGGTGTGAGCAAATGAATAAAAGCAGACAGAGCAATGGGAAAAAATATAATTGTATTTGAAATTACTAATCCTATGTAAAGACCTATAATGCATTGAAGAAGGAAAATAATAAAGCCACTAATGAATTGCAATAGCCAAGAAGATTGACAATAATTTTCAAGATTTTTTTCAGAGCATTGAACTAATTTATCTTTAGTTAATGAGATAGAGATAATGTTTAAAAATTGCGTAACTGTTACTATAATTGCAAGAGCACCATAATCTTCGATTGAAAGTTGCCGAGCAAGGGCATACGTGGTAAAGATTCTACTTAATCGTACAAAGATACTACCACTTAATACCCAAGCGAAGTTTCTTGCGAGAAGACTCGTGGTAAAATCCTCAAATTCTGTACTTAATCATAACCGACATTGTCAAGAGAATACTGCCAGAGGAAATAGATTAGATTAATAGCTAAATAGTGATAGTGGCAATAGGAATATATTGATAGTATTAAGTATGATACCGAACACAAAAAAGAGCAATCGCAAGACAAAGATATCTATACGCTTGGCTGAATGGAAGACATGAGTATTTAGCCATAGCTAATGTGTTAAAAAAGAAATTAAGATAGATTGTGTATGGAATGACATCTATACTCAATAAGCAAAATCATTTAATTATAAGAATTAAACGATATCTAAACATCGGCAGATCTAAATAATAGCGTTTAAGTAGAGGGCCAAAAAGCCAGTCAATCAAGATCCCCTGTAAATCCCATAGCATGAATTAGGCAAACTATTGCCCTAAACTGAAATACAAGATAATAAACTAACCCATAACGGAAAGATACGTAAGTAAATATGATTAGATTGACAAAAAAGAGACATCGGCGGAAGCAATTAATCATTTATGTAATAATTGCAGCACGAAGAATAACAATACAGTTTAATAGTATTGAAAAAATAGACTACTTAAATCCTGAACATACGAGCCCTAGGNCTTGAACAAATGGGCTCAAGCTAAAAAATCATAATGGTTTATCGCGATAAAATAATATTGGNTTTTGTCAAACATTAGTGAGCAAGTTTGGTAAAGTTATTTTATTTTCTCTCTTTTGGCTTCTTACATCATTCGATAAAGGCTTTTGCCAAAAGTTAATATCTGCCGGTGATGAGGTTCAACTTTCTATCGCGGAGGATGAAATATTTTCTCGTGATTATATAATATCGAAAGATGGATATATTGCAATACCTTATATGAATAGAATATACGTAAATGGTCTCACGACAAAGGAAGCGTCGGATAACATAAAGAATGAATTCGTTAAAGCTGATATTTTTAGGCCACTTCAATTTAGCCTATCAATACTTATAAATCGTCAGGGTCCAATATCAGTGGCGGTCTCAGGTGAAGTTTTTAATGAAGGCATCAAAAATCTCAACAAGAATAAAGCAATTATGAAGTCTGGAGATTCTGAATTTACTATATACGAAACCAGTAGTGATNCATTAAATCGATATTTATCAAACGCATTGAAATTGGCAAAAGGAATTACTCCATACGCTGATCTAAGTAGAATAGAAATCACGAGAAATGATCAGCTTATGGTACATGATATAACAGGATTAATGACAGGTACTAGTGCTGAAGATATAGAGCTAATAGATGGAGATAAGATCTTTGTACCTTCTACAAATAAGTTTAACGCACTTTATGCTAAGGAATCTGCACTAACTTTAGATCAAATAGACGTTTATATTGCTAGCAATACAGTTAAAGAGAAAATATCTATTCCATATGGACTGACCTTATCCCATATAATGCCCAGTACTGGCTGTATCGATAGCAACAAAACCCTCTCTTTAATGAGGAGTTTGGTCTTAATAAGAGGAAATAATTCAAAAGGTGGATATCTTAAGCAAGAAGAAACAGTCAGGAAAATAATGAATAGCAACGACAACATGACTAATATTTATCTACAGCCAAACGATATAGTTATATGTTCAAATTCACTGTGGGATAAGATCAGTAGTGGGATACTAGCAATATCGGACGTAGTAAGACAACCAGGGATTATATATAGCGACTACATCCACAAATAACAAATCAACAAAAGTTTTCAAACAATGAAAATACTTCCTGTATTGGAAAGAATGGGACTTGACAAGCTTTTAAATAAGAATGCAAGAAGCGATCGCCAAAATAGATTTTTAATACTTTGCATACAAGCATTTTCAGTGCTACTTGTTTTTTATTCATTGCTTTATGTATTTGTCCCTAGACGATATACAGTAAGATACTTATACATTCTACCCGGTGAAAAGAATACTACAAGTATCTCATTACCAGAAATTGGAAATGCCGATACGTCATTCGGCTCAGCTGGATATGCTAGGTCAACGTTTGATCCCAGAGAAAACTATAGATCAATCTTTTTAAGTAAACCAGTAATTGAAAACGCCAAAAAAATATTAAATGTCGATTATTTTCCAAAGCCTAGAATTGATTTAACTCCAAATTCGACTTTGATAAGCGTAAAAATAACTTCACCAGCAATTAGACAATCTATTAGATATGCCAAGGCACTTAATCAATCAGCTATTTCGCATATTTCTGAATTAAGGAAATCAAGTATTTCCGAAAGAAGAATACCTGTCGATTCAATTGTCCAAGAACTTAGTCAGCGACTAAATCAATCTCAAGAAAATTTATCGGAGTTCCAATCAAATAGTCAACTGCAATTCGAGGAACAATCAAAAGATTTACTTGAAATACTATCAGAACTGAAAAGTCGTGAAATCGAAATATCAAGTGAAATCAAAAAATATGAAAGTGAAATCACATCCCTAGAAAACATGACCGGCTTAAATGAAAAAGAACTCAAATTTGCATTTTTAATGAAAGATGACGTGATCACCTCAGAGTTAATGACACAATATTCGATAGTAACTGGAAAGATTAATGCTAATAAAGAAATTCTTGGTGAACAACACCCAAAACAAAAGAATTTAATAAACCAAAGCTCAGCATTGGCAGAATCGATCATAAAGCGTTCAGAGCAATTGTTAGGAGTGACTTTATCCATTGATGTTATCAATAATGTATTCAAGGCGAATTCAACAGAAAATGTGAGCAGTGATATAATTATTTCATTAATAATGAAAAAATCAACACTTGAGGGGCAAAGGGGCGTATATTATGAAATCTTAAAGCAGAAAGAAGAGTATAGAAATGAGCTAAATGAGCTAATCAAACTACAGCCAAAACTTGCCGACTTGAAAAGAGATGTTGCTCTTTCAGAAGCTGTTATATCATCGGCACTAGCAAATCTTGAGTATAGTGAATCGAACTTTTATGAGGGTTATCCTCAAATCCAAATTATCGAAGAGCCTCGATTAGAGATGTACAAAAACTATGTTTTACGAACGAGGTTTATTCTCGCATTCCTCTTATCATTATTGCTTACTTTTGTTGGTATAAGCCTTCATTTATTTGGAGGTGTCAAGTATATAGAAAAAGCAAAAAAGCTGATTTCAAATGAAAATAACTAACTAGTTTTAAGTGTTAAAAGTTATACAGAGAAACAAATATGAGAGGATTGTTTGGTGGACAATTATTTGTACGATACCGCTGTGGCTAATTGGTGGGATATATATAGTGGGTTCCATTTTAGGATGGACTTTATGTGCACTAAAGCTATTAGAAACTCGTGTTATTGCAAAAAAAGATACCTTTCAAACAAACATCCTTGTCTTATCTTGGCTAATTGGAGCCTCTATTCTTCTAATATCATTGCTAGTAGGTCATTATAATTTTGAACTAGGATTGTTAACGACTTTGAAATCGACTATCGGTTGGGCTAAGGGTTGGGCNTTATTTCCTTTATACATAATAAGTGGATTTCTTCCAATAAGAAAGGAGATTATTATTCGCTCTATTGCACTTAATTCAATTTTCATGCTAGCCATATTAGTAATAGGANTTTTCGTATTCTTATTGGGAATAGAGGGTTCTATATATACATCACCGCTAAGAATTGTTTCTCCAGGCAATAGTGAAGCTTTTTTTGATTTTGCATTACTTTACAGAGATTTAGCGACAAACGCTATAAAAGTGAGGCTATTTGCGCCCTGGTCGCCTGCTCTTGGTTTACTCGCTAATACTTATTTTTGGATAATAATAAATGAATCTGATAGAAAGATAAGAAACATTGCGATTCTTTCCGTAATTGTGCTGTGTATTATGTCTGTTTCAAGGGCCGCTCTTATAAGTATTATTTTCATACCTTCTATCTTGTACCTGCTCGCAAGAATAAAAGGTTATTTACTATTTTATGGAACAAGTTTATTGACAGTAGTAGTCTCAATCTATTATAACTTTATAATTGAATTCGCATTAGACTTATGGCTTCTGATAAGAAATTCGAGAAGTGACTCCTCCCGAATTAGATCACTGTTGACGGAGATTAGTTTGCAGAGATGGATAGACGAAGGGTTTTGGTGGGGTCATGGCATAGTCATTCAGGGGCCAAAATTGGTAGAAAACATACTTGTAGGTACTCACAACACTTGGGTACATCTACTATATGCAAAAGGTCTTATAGGTTTAATTGCATTTTTGCTACCGATGGCAATGCTTTTAATATTTAGCGTAATGAATTTTTTAAAGAACAAAAATGACAAATTTTCAACAAGTTGCCTTGGAATAACACTTGTTCTCTGGCAATATACTATCTCTGAGAACTTGGAAATGCTTGCATATCTCTATTGGCCAAGCTTACTTTTTATGGGTATTTTTTTTGCTAGCAACAATTCAGGTAAGGTTAGCTCAAAAGTACTAAACGATGGTGGCAAATAGTAGTACCTTTTACGACTTTTATGACAACAAAAGCTAAATGCTTCAATATATACGTATGATAATTATAGATAGATTCTTAAACCATAGATCAAAGCAGTATTTCATTTTTTCTTGCACGGGCAATATATAGAAACATAACGTACAGGCTTATCGATGGCAGATGAACAAATTAAAATCTAAGTGTATTATGCTGCACCTATGCCATCATCTCGGGTAGGCAAGATGATCAGCAACAATGCGTTCAACTTAAAGTCAGATAAAAAAATATTCGTTATAGGCTTTAATAAATGTGGAACAAGGAGTTTCACGGAATTATTTGAGAGGTCGGGTATTAATTGTGTTCATTGGGACGACAATCTGTTAGCCGGTTATATTTTAAAAGACATCAAAGAATTCGGAACCATTAATCTAGAAAAATACTATCCAGAGAGCAATGCCTTCACTGACATTATCTATGTTAATAAATCATGTGATGATGGCAATATTCTAATCGTAGAGATATTTGAGATTATTGATCATATAATTAGAAGCTATCCGAATGCATATTATATTATTAATACGCGTAATGTCGAAGATTGGCTGATATCCCGATCTAAGCATGAAAGAGGAGACTTTGCAAGCCTCTATAAGCAGTTCCTTTTTAAAAAATATAATATAGAACACACGGACTATATGCTGACTGAATATTGGCGTTATATTTGGCATGGATATCATTATCGGCTTCTACAGAAATTCAGAAGTTGTAATAGCATCAAATATCTATTTTATGATATCGAAAAATCATCAATCACAGATCTTGTCAAGTTTCTAGAGCCAGACTATCTAATAAAGGGACAGTCATTCCCTACAAAGGGGAAAACAACGTATGACAATAATTATTTGCGAATAATTATATTTAAGGCTCTCAAAAGATTTATATCTTTTCTTCAGAGGTATACTTAGCATATGGTAAGACTATTTTTGATTCATATGCCTATAATATTTTTAGTGCCTAAAGCTGTAAGACGTTATGAGTGAAATTCTTGTATCAGTAATCATCCCACTTTACAACTGTGAAAGATATGTAGCACAAGCTGTAGAGTCAATACTAAATCAAACATACGAAAAATTCGAAATAATCGTAGTTGATGACGGAAGTACTGATTTCAGTGTGAAAATTGTGAAAACTTTCCAAGATGAGCGAATAAAGATTATTTCAAGACAAAATGGTGGTTTAGCTAAGGCACGCAATAGTGGCATAACTGAGGCGAAAGGAGAAATAGCTGGTTTTCTAGATGCTGATGATTATTGGCATCCATCTAAAATCGAAACCCATATTAAACATTTTAAAGCATATCCTGATATAGGCCTAAGTTATTCATATTCTCAATTTTGTGATGAAGATAGCAATCTGAAGCCACTTTATCAAATCTCGGAAATTAATAATATTCAGGCAACAGATATATTCTTTAAAAATCCGATCGGTAACGGTTCAACATTTATGCTTAGACGGCAATTGGCACTCGATATTTCTAATTCACGTGATTCACATTGTTCCGATATACAGCTTTTTAATCCGAAATTATACCAATCAGAGGATATTGAATGTTGGCTCAAGATTTCTTTAGAAACTAATTGGAAAATTGCAGGTATACCGTTTATACTTACTTATTACAGGATTAACAGCTTAGGATTATCATCCAAATTAATGAAACAATTTAATTCATGGAACACTACTGTGAATATGATAGCGGTTCGTCATCCAGAATTTGTCAAGAATAATTATTCAAAAGCCAAGTCCTATTATCTAAGATTTTTGGCAAGACGTGCATACTCTAATAGAAAACTAAAAGCCTCATTAGAATTTTTTACCAAGTCCTTGAAGCAATATCCTCTGATTGTTATTGAGGATCCGATGAGAACATCTATAACGCTATCGGCCATTTTCTTCTCATTCCTGATGCCATATAAATTAGTTAGAATATTTGAAAACCTGGCGATGATTGCCACCTCAATGTGCCAATCCTTAAGAATACAATCTCGGCAAAGAGCTTATCAAGCCAAAATGAATGCTTTGGAAAGCTAATCGTAGCGAATTATTTTGTCAATAACGATCCATTAATATTTACATTTTATCAGAGATAAACTAAAACGATTACTTCTAATTCCTGTAATATATGAATATCTAAGCAAAGTCATTCATTGAACAATGTAATTATTTTTACTTTTAGCATTAATGAAAAACCAGTTGACAATTTAATATGATCATGTAATAAATATTTTAATGTAAATTAAACAATAAAGGAGGGCATATCCATTGTATTTCCAAGTGATCATAAATGTTATGACACTAGATTAAATTGAGAATGTATATAATCAGCTAATAAGTTATTACACATTTTCGTAAAATATCTTTCTTAGGTGCATGCATATAACTTGCATACGTACACTGATAAGGTTTATCTTATTGCTATTTATCTTATACAATATAGACCAGGCTATGAATATATTAGTCTCTGTTAAAGCCAATTAGAAGTTTCTCATCGCTAAACTTATATATGTATCAGTTCGTCTAACTCGAAGAATGGATTAATATCTATACTGGTACACTTTGCACAAAAGCCTCTCTTATACATGCACATACTCCTTTCTTGTACAAAAGGAATATTGAGTTTTGCTAACAACCTCAAAACATCTGGTCATGCTTGAACAAATGGGCTCAAAAAGGATAGGTTGATTGATTATAGTGTAAAGGCAGATTCTCGGCGTCTTAGCCTAACATTCTTCAGTTCGTGAACACTTCGTCGATCGGCTTGAGAACTAATGAAAAGGAAGAAAATTAAAGCATTAGAACTCGAGCAAGTCATTCACGCATGGAGAATTCTTCTACACCGTTTTTCTCAAACCGGAGAATTACTTAAGGCGAGTAAACAAGCTCTTGATCTCGACGAGATACCTCAAGCTCTCAAGGAAATCAATACAGCTATAAAATCAAAAAATTGGCAACTATTTCCATCGATAAAATTAATTAGTTACAAACAAATTGGTGCTTCTAGGGCAGCATGGTCCGATAATAAAGAAGAAATTTATATCAATGAGGATTGGTTTAAAACTGCTGGCGTTAATGAGGCTATTTCAGTATTAACTGAAGAATTCGGTCATTTTCTTGACAATCTAGTAAACTCTGTTGATACTTATGGTGATGAAGGTTATGTCTTTTCGCAAATACTCCTCTCTAATGTCAGCGATATAGATAGTAATAATATCTCTTCTCGTAATGATGACCATATTACAATTACTTTGAATAATGGAAAAAGAATATCGGCTGAGTCGTCCAATTTTACTGGAGGCGGTGGTGACGACACAATTTCAGGCACATCGAGTTCTGATTACATTGATGGAGAGGATGGTGATGACACGATTGACGGAGGAGAAGGCAACGATACGGTCCTAGGTGGTGCTGGAAATGATGTTATAGAAGGTGGTGCTGGAGAAGATGACCTTGATGGTGGCGAGGGAGATGACACTGTTAAGGATGTCGGCGTATCAACAATTAAGGGAGGAGATGGCAATGACACTCTTGGTGCAACATCAACGGAGCCCGGACGTGCTAATGGCTTAGTTGTTTATGGCGGAGCAGGAAATGACTCTATTGAAGGACCAACCTTCAAGTTTGTAGATGCAGGAACGGGGGACGACACAGTACAGATGTCTGTAGAGGGACCTCAAGTCCCGACACAATTAAGTGGTGGAGAAGGATATGACATTCTTCAATTTAGTTGGTATGGCTGGAGTGGACTAGGAAATTCAAGCCTTGACTGGTCAGTTGTAAGTGGCTTTGAAGAGATTAATTTCGGTAATGGGAATGGTGGAGGCTTGACAGAGGTTTTACCAGACAATGTTGGTGCAGCTGGAACAGTTTTAAAGGTTAAGACGAATAAGAATGGGCATGGAATTAATATTGACTTGTCAGCAGAAACAGACGCCAGCATTGAGTTATGGGGTATTGATACTTCTAGCCCTAACGATACGCTGATAGCAGGTCAAGGCCAAGACACAATCTATGGCTTTGGAGGTGATGATTCAGTTAAAGGAGAAGGTGGTAATGACTTATTAGAGCTTGGCGAAGGCGCTGATACAGCGACTGGAGGATCCGGAGATGACACCATTAACGGCGGGGACGGAAACGACATAATTGACGGTGAGGATGGCAATGATACGATCGATGGTGGACTCGGAAATGATATAGCAATCTACAACGGTAATCTTGATAATTATACTATAACAGAAATTTACTATGGGATATATTCAGTCACCGATAATGCTGGCAGCAATGGAGTTGACACTATAAAAAATGTTGAGAAGCTTCAATTTGACGATCAAAATTTTACTATTAATCGATTCGTTGATGATGTTAACAATGATGGGCTTGTTGATGATGCTGTTGATTACCATTTATTCAATAACAGCTTTCCAATTCCTTTAAAAACAGCTGAAGGTAAAACACTTTCCGACTCTACTCACTCTTCCTGGGATGTTGTTAATGCAATCCAAGATGGATCAGGATTTAAAATTCTTCTAAAGGGCACCTCTGACAAGCAAGGAAAATTTCAAATCCGCGACGTCAATTCAGAGGGTGTCATTACTACTTACTCTAGGTGGGAGATGACGAGTAGTGCTCTTCAACTTGGATGGGAATCGACTTTTGGTGATATCAATAAAGACGGTATTATTGGGTTTCCTATTATTGATTCTGATTCTGATGGACTAGTTGATGATGCAAATTCTTATCAAATCTATGATTCTGGCTCTTCTATTGACCTGACCACGCCCCAAGGAAGGTCAATCTCTGGACTGAGTTCACCTGATTGGAATATAACGAAGGTAATAGCTGATGGTTCGGATTGGAAAGTTCTTTTTAAGGGTGAAAATGAATTTGATGGTATGTATAAAGCTTGGACCGCCGATGCAACTGGAGAGCTTCACAAAGGTGTTTTTTGGTCTGAATGGAAGAGTAGCCGGTGGATGCTAGAGAACGGTTATAGCGAATTATTTAACCTTGATTTACCACCAACAGAACTGATCGAATTATCCACAGTTCAAGGGACTTCAGTTGCCGATTATTATGGTGGTAAGGTCTCAATATCTACCGATGGCAATCGGTTAGCAGTATCTTCTAGGTTTAGCGGCAATAACGGCGAGAGATCTGGTGAAGTAAGTATTTACAGTTGGAATGAATCGTTATCCAATTGGCAACTTTTAGGATCTCCTATTGTCGGTGAATCTACAGGTCATCAGGCTGGATATTCAACTGCAATCTCAGCTAATGGTGAACGAATTGCTATTTCGTCTCCCTTCAATAACCTTAATTCTAATTCAAGTAGCTTCAGACGTGGTCAAATTAGAACTTACGAATGGAATGGCTCGTCATGGACAAAGATAGGTGAAATCTATGGTCAGAGTAAAGACGATCGTGCAGGTTATGCAGTTGAATATGCTGACAATGGAAATATATTGGCATTTGGCGCTACTGCTAACCATAATTCAAACGGCAGATATTCGGGGAATGTAAGGATATTTAAGTGGGATAATAATTCCTGGCAGCAGATGGGTACAAATATAAAGGGTGAGGCTGCAGGTGATTTTTCAGGTGGTGCAATAAGCCTTTCTAAAGATGGACTAACAGTAGCAATTGGCGCGTATCTCAATGATGGTAAAGGTTATTCTAATGCTCAACCAGGACACGTTCGTGTTTATAAATTTAATGGATCGTCCTGGGTACAAACCGGCCAAGATATTGATGGTGAAAAATACGGTGATTTTTCAGGTGCATATGTTGATTTAAGTTCTGATGGCCAACTACTTGCTATTTCAGCATTAATCAACGACGGCAAAGGTCAAAATTCTGGTCACGTTAGAGTTTATAAATGGGATTCCTCGTCAGATAATTGGATTCAGTATGGCTCTGACATAGATGGATTTGCGGCTGATGACTATTTTGGCTACTCGCCTAAGTTCTTGGATGACGGGAATAAATTAATTGTTGGAGCGGCAGACAGTA
>NZVR01000223.1 GCA_002701545.1 Blastopirellula sp.
CCGTCACCGTGCAAAACGTAATGACGACGTCCTGGAACGTCACCGGAACCGCGTGTTCGAGAATGTCTTTCAAGACATCGCGCCGTTCATGCAACCGCAAGTCGCGCACCAAAAAGGAAATCAAATCTCGATGTCCCATGTAACGAATGGTCTTGTAATTCAATTCCCGCACATCGCCCAACAACGATTCACACAACGTCCCCAAGCCGCCCGATGTGTTGAAGGCCTCGTACCGTGACCCATCGATCGAAAAGTGTTCGAGGCCTTCCAGCGGGAGAACGTCAATGGGCTGGCGGTCGTAGATCGTCTGGCAGGGGTTGCAGTATTCGTTGATCAGCCCGTCGGTAGACCACGTCAAGTTATATTTCAGCGCATCGGTCGGGTATTGCGGCAGCGCACCGACCCGCATCCGTACCGCATCCAGTTCATCAAACGATTCCGCCAGATGCTGAGCCACGATCGAAATAAATCCTGGCGCCAGACCGCACTGCGGCATGAAAATCTGGCCGCTCTGGGCACGTTCGGCAACCTCCCGCACACGACGCGTAGTTTCCACATCCTCGGTCAGATCAAAATAGCTACACCCCGCCTGCAGCGCCACTTCGGCGATCAAAGGATTGAACCGGAAGCTCAGCGCCGAGATCACCACGTCGCGGCCGTGCATCGCCGCCAACAACGAATCAGACTCCGCCGCATTCACGACGGTCGTCTGCACCGCCGTCGTGGCCGCCAATCGCTCTAACGCGACCGTGTCATGGTCCGCAACAGTGACCTCGTAGTCGCCGGAGTCGGTCAGAAATCGGCTGATCATTCGCCCAATCTTCCCCGCACCCAACAGCAGTACTTTTGTCATGGGAACCCCCAATTGCAATAATGGAAACGACGACGAATTATACGAACCTCTACCCGGTGAGCGAGAGCAAATATGAGTCACCCTGCAACGGACTACCAGTGGGAAAGCCAACCTGCCGCCTGGACACTTGTCCAAACCGTAGTCGAAAAGCTGGTGACTCAAGAGCCCGTCTTAGCGGATTTCGCGCAGCGGCTCCTCTCGGAGACAGGCACACGACTGATCGATTGGATCCGACTCATCCGGTTACCGGCCAACAGTATCTATGTCCCGGCGCTGATCGAGGCCGGTTTTCAACCGGCGCCACTACCTGACGGGAGTTGCGCGTACCAGAACTCCCTCGGCATGTTCCCCGATTTTCAAACGTCTGCCCCAGGCCAACCTCTTCCACCGGAGGGACAAATGGTCTTGAACGTAGACAACGTTGCTGCTTGCCTCGCCGCGCACCCATGGCCAAACGACAGGGTCTATCTCGCGCCCCAAGCGACCGACCGCCCGCTAGCCATCGTCCACCTGGCAGCGATGGACGTCATCATGCGGGCCAGTGAACCGGCCGTAGGCTGGAATCACCCGGCAACTGCATGCCNTCGCCAACGCCATCGCCAAGCATTTCAACATCGTGACCGGCGTCATGATGGCAACGTCGACGGATTTGCCTTGACCGTGGAGTTAATTGAGTCCGCTCAACGGGAGCTTGGCAAGGACATCACCTGCGAACTGTTCTTTGCCTGCGAACGTGAGTACTGGCAAAGTCGCAATGCGGCCGCGCGCGTCCAGAAACAGCGTCAAGACGCGTTCGGTTTAGGCTGGGCAAATCACGATCACCATACCTACCGTTCCAGCCGTACATGCTTCATGCCACTGATTGCCTGTTTGGAGCGACTCGGTCTCCGCTGCCGTGAACGCTTCTACGCCGGGCGCGAAGCAGGCTGGGGGGCCCAAGTGCTGGAGTGCCCGGTAACCGGCATCATCGTCTTTGCGGACGTCGACCTGTCGCCTACCGAAGTCGCGTCGGACTTTGCCCATGAGCCACTCGAACCACGCAGCCAACTAGGCACGGTGGGCATGTGGTGTCAGTTACATGGGGAATCGTTTCTACAAGCCGGTATGCACCACCTCGAATGTCAATTTGCCTTTGATGCTGCCCGCCAACAGCTTGCCGACGCGGGCGTCGACACCATGGCACCGTTCACCGATTTCCCGTTCCTCAAACAAGCATTCACGCAAGGCGAAATGTGGCCTGTCGACGAATCCCGGTTAAGGGCTTTAGTCACCACCCAAGCCATCTCCAGCGACCAAGCGGAGCACTTCCGTACCCACGGCGCACTCGGGTCCCATTTGGAAATCCTGGAACGCAACGACGGCTACAAGGGATTCAATCAAACCGGCATCAGCGACATTATCCAGCGCACCGACCCGCGCCACGCCTGAGCTCGCCGCGAAACTCAGTTCCGGACGCAAGATTCTCGCCCCAGCGACGAATAGAGGATGAAGACGGCCAGCACAACGACCACGCCCCGTCTTTCCTTGCAACACGTATCAGGAGGAGACCCCATGTCCAATTCACGTGGTTCCGGAATGTTGATCACTGGCGTCCTCTTCTTTTTTCTCGCCGGACTCTTTGCCGCCGTTTCCGTCGTCTCCTGGACATCACTGCAGCGTTCCATTTCCGCAGAACCACAACCCACCATGGCTCCCGTAACATTGAGCGTAGAAGCGCCAACGGTGATTGACTTGAAGCCGGGCAAGTACGCCATCTGGGCCGACGATGCCCAGCTATTTGAATCGACCGTCGAAGAAGCGGATTTCGATTCCGATGATTTCTTCGACGAAGAACCGGACGACACTCCGGAAGACGGATCCAGTACGACCCAGTCCGACCTTCACGTCACCATCGACGGTCCGGTACCTGTCGAGGTAAGCCCCAACAAGGGCACCATGCGGATCAATAACGAGCGCCAAATCGCATCCTTTGAGATTACCGAACCGGGAGAATATACGGTCTCTGCATCGCTTCCCGACGAGGTGAGTCACGACACGCAATATACGGTCGGCAACGACGCCATGGCGGTGGTCGGTGAAGTGGGCACCGGGATCATGAAATTCATGTTGATCGTCACCGGCGGCGGCTGCGGTGGAGTCCTTGGCTTCATCGGCCTGATCCTGGTGATGCTGCACGTGATCCGCCGTTAACACGGTAAGTCGCCTGTCGAGCCGGCGCGCCGCTGCCGCATTCGGTGTCCGCGACGGATCCTGGTGCGCCATCACACCACTGTCTCGTCGTCCTGCTGGCCCTCTGACTTTTGTTCGCTCATGGTGTTAAACGCGAGCAGGCCGCCGAGTGAAGCGAACAGTTGGAAAACGGCAACCAGCCCTGGGTGAATTGGATTCGGCTGAGGAATCGGCTTGACGGCATGTTTCTGGGCGTGCAAACGAGCGACATTTCTCCACTTCCGTACCGCTTTGCGATACTGTGTTCGACGCAAACCATAGTCTGAGGAGGAACCCAGACGTGCCTCTAAACTTTCCGGAGTCACTTGCCCGGAGACGTTTGGCTGAGCGATCCCCGTCAGCGTCAGGGCCAGCAAACAGGAAACGATCCAAGGAGCAATGCGCGTCACGTGTCACCTTTCTCAACAAAATCACTGCAAGTCAGTTGGCTCCTGATGCAGGCGGCGCGCCAGCTGCGCTGCTGACCCGGCAATTTCCCCTCAAATCACGTCTTTACAGCGACTTACAACGTTCCGTGCCGCCCGGGGGACGAACAGGCATGTTTTCTTTTTGCAACGCGCCGCACCCGAGATGCTGCCTGCCGGCAACACGCCCTTGAATTGCGGTACATTTTCACTCGCCCACACGACATGATTTTTCGTCCAACTCAAAATCCGTGCAGTTAGCGCAAGCAGGGACACAACTTGCGCCCGAATCGTGCGCCGCTGGTTTGGACTTTGTTCTGTTGCGGTTACAATACAGTCAGAGGCGATCGCAAATTCGAAGGATAAGCAAGTGGCAAACGTGCGGATCCACAAACAGAAACTTCTTCGTGAGGCCGAAGGCTATCTCGACCTACTCATGGTCTTTGCCGATCGTTGGCCACCGTCCGCAGAAGTTCGCGATCCACTCGCCCAACGGGCCCTCAACGTGTTAGCCGACCTGCAGAAACACCCCGGCAATCAAGCGCACGTGTTGTACCTGACAGGTCAGGCTTATCGAGCCATGGAGCAGCATGCCGAAGCGGTCACCCCGCTGAAACAAGCTTGCAAAATGGATCCGGAGAACGTGCACTACTGGCTGGCTTTAGCCTGGTGTTACAAGCGATCCGATCGCCTGGACCTGGCAATTGAATCCCTCGAAGAAGCTTTGGACGGCAACGACACCGAAGCCATTGTCTACTACAACCTGGCCTGCTACTGGAGCTTGGCCAACAACGCCAAGATTGCCGTACCCTATCTGTCCCGCGCGTTCGACCTGGACGTTGACTTCCGTGATCTGGTGGCGCTCGAAACCGACTTTGATCCAATCCGCCAAGACGCAGAGTTCCTGGCACTCACAAGCGTCATTGTCTAACGTCCCTGCGTCTGCCATGTGCGGGCGCGACAGGTTCGTGGCGAAGCCAAGCGTGTGGCAACTTACGGAATGGCTTTGTCCAACAACAGAGCGCGGGCGAACTTGACCGGTGGCGATCCGAACGACAGTACCTTGTCGTGGTACGTCTTTAATTGAAAATCGTCTCCCCACGCGGCTTCGGTTTCGCGCCGCAGGTCCACGTGTTCGATGTAGCCGACGAAATACGTTGACAACTGCGCGCTTGTCAATTGAGCTCGCACCCATTTGCCAGCGGCTTCGCGTTCTTCTTGAAAGGTATCTTCCATCATCAACTGCATCGCCTGATCTCGGGTGATCCCGTCGGTGTGCACCGCCTGATCCAGAATGGCATTGGCAATGCCTCGCAAATACCACTTAAGCGCGATCATCCGCATCAGGGGATCGTTATCCAAAAAACCTTGATTGGCCATCATCTGTTCGGTGTAGACGGCCCAGCCTTCAATGAAGACGCCCGACGACAACACTGCCCGCAGTTTTCCCGGGTAACGATTCGAGTGTGCCAGCTGGACAAAGTGGCCCGGCATCGCTTCGTGGATCGTCAAGTCATGAATCGAGCGAATGTTGTATTCACGCACAAACGAGTCAATTTGTTTTTGCGTCCAGCTCTTCGGCAACGGCGCAACCGCGTAAAATGTTTTCTGCCCGACATCGAGCACCCCAGGGGAATCGCAGTAGGCCAGCGAGACGCCGCGTTGGAACTCCGGCATGATGATGATCTCAAGCGGATCGGGCGGCAGCGTGATCAGGTCTTTCTCTTCGATGAAGGCCGTTGTCACTTTCATCGATTCCTTGGCTGCCGCGACAATGCCGTCGGCCGGTGGCACATCCTCGTAGGCCATCTCCAACGCCGCCCGGATCAGCGCCTGACGGTAGGGCTTGTCTGGATTGGCCGGAAATCGTGTGTACGGGTATCGCTGCTGATACACTTTTTTGGCAATGCCGTACATCTCGTCACGCACGCGTTTGAGTTCCGACTCGGCGCGTTCTCGGATCGCCTGCCGACTCAGCGGCGACTGCAGCGTGAAGGCCAGTTTCTTGTCGTAGAGTTCGGCTCCGATGCGAAAGTCACCACCGGCCAACGGCAGCATTTCGGTTTCCAACCACCGTTGATGTGTCTCGACCGCCTCACTGGCCGTCTTCATCGCGTCCAGTAAACGTTGCCGGTCCGCCACGGCCAGCAACCCGAGTCGTGGTCTGACCATGTTCTTCAAAATACTCAGCACGCCGCGGTTCTGTTTAATCGCGGTTTCCGCGTGAATTCTCGGCACGCGTGCCGGCTGGAGCGTCTCACGGATCTGTTCATAGAGTCGCGGGAATTGCTCCAAACGATCCGCCACATGCATCAGCCGTTCCGGCTCGGGAGCAAAATCACGGGCCATCAGGCTGTAGACCGCACTGCCACAAAGCTCCGTATACACCAACGGGTTCCACGCCCACTCTTGGAGTGTTTCGGCGCGCCACAGCGATGCCTCCAGCGCGTGTCTCAGCAGTGCGTAGTCCACCTGGTTCGGTCGCGACAGCGATGCGCGATCGATCGCCTTCAGCTGCTCGAGATGCTGAGTCGCAAACGCCCGCCATTTGGCCCGCGCCTCGGCACTCACATGATTCAGCTGACTGTCGAAACGATGGTCTCCCAACGCGGTGGCCGAGACCGGGCTAAAAGCAGGAAATTCATCTACATAGGCGGCGGCAATCTTCTCGAACTGCTGATCGGGCTCGGCAGCTAACACGGACGGTCCACACACCAAAAGAACGATCAACAACAACCTGCGCATGATCTTTACCCTGCAAAGTGTTCACTGGTTTCCAACACGCCAACGGTGACAGCAGTCAGCGGTGATGATACCGGATCTCGCGCGACCGTGGGAGGATGCGTCCGGCGGCTTAGCATGACGCCAGCAGACAGCGCACTGAAATGCACGTTCTGCCCCCCTTGGCCAGGTAGCTTTTCCGCGCCCCAAGTCTGCCTCGCGAGGTGCATGAACGAAGCCAACCCGCCCCGTTTTCAAGTTACCTCCCCGCCAGGCAATTCGCCCGTGTGGTCTCCCAGAGTCATCGCCGCAATAGCGTTGCTATCGCGTCAACTTTGCTCTTCTCCGACCAGCGAAATTCCTCTAAAAGTTCCACCCCACAAGTTTGTGCTGGCCGACACCCCCGGTGTAGTGCCGATACTAATTCGTGGTGACCATGGCAGTCACCTTACCGTTGCTGCCATGGCCGGCAGGATGCCACCACTGCGCCAGGATGTTGATCCCACCACTCTCACAAGGAGGAAAACCGTGGGCGCGCTACCAATGGCTATGTTCGTCAGCTTGGCAACGACAAGCTTGAATCCCGTTGAGGCGGTCGCAGTCGATGAGGTTGATTTGATCGAAATCAACCATTACTTCGACGACAAGGGCCGGCATGTGCTCGACCAAATCATCTTCTACGACTGGTCCGCACAACAATCTCGCTACCAGGTGCGTGACTGGCGGATGCTCAAACGCCCCACGCAGATTCCTTACCGGGATTGGCGTTCCCGCACTTACGTCGCCGTTTGGCATGACCCTCACGATGGTGAAGTCTTGCGGCAGGTCATTGCGAAAGCTTTTCGTGAAACGTGGACGCAGTATGACCCGGAGATTGTGGAACGCGATTACTTGCCAAAAGAGAAACGCAAGAAGCTGCTGAAGTTCATCAAGCGTTCCGTGGCAAGCGAGACGTCGGTGGCAGAACCTGTTTCGCCGAGCTCCCAGGTCCGTTCTGCTGGCAATGCCCCTGTCCAGAGCAGTCGGGTCACGCGCTAGTCACCGTTGCCAACGGCGACGTGACGGTTATTTTTTGCCGAAGAGGTAATGGGCGACATACCACTCATTCCCTCCGGCATACTGGAACAGTTCGGACCCGGCCATGAACAGCATCCGCCAACGCTGGAACCAGCGAGCTGCATCACGCGCCCCATAGACCTCGTTCAGGATCGGCATGATCTGTTCCCGGTTCTTGTCCATGTTTTCGACCCACGCATCGGCGGTCTTGGCGTAGTGGCGACCATTCCAAGTCCAACGATCGATGCAGGAAAGATCCTGGTCATAGTGCAACAACAGCGATTCACTGGGCATGATCCCGCCACTGAAAAAGTAGCGGCTCATCCAATCTTCCGCGCTGTCGTCATTGAAGGGGTAGCTGAACAGACGGTGACAGAAGACGTGAACAAACAGCTTGCCATCGTCGTGTAGCCACTGACGAATGCGTTCCATGAGCCGCGCATGATTCCGCATGTGCTCGAACATCTCGACGGATACGACGCGGTCAAACTGGCCTTCCGGTTCAAAGTCGTTCATATCGGCGGTAATCACGTGCAGCCCTTCACCGATCCCTCTCCGCTCCGCTTCGGCCGTAATGTACTCCCGCTGCGACGACGAGTTGGAAACGGCAGTGATTTCCGCTGTGGGGTAGTGTTCAGCCATCCACAACGTCAGGCTTCCCCAGCCGCATCCCAGCTCCAGGATTCGCTGCCCATCGGCCAGTTGTGCTCGCCCACAGGTCTCTTCAAGCGACCGATCTTCCGCCTCAGCCAACGTCTTCGTCGTCGGTTCCCAGAAACAACTGCTGTATTTACGGCGAGGCCCGAGCACATGATGAAAAAACTCAGCCGGTACCTCGTAATGTTGCTCGTTGGCCTTTTCCGGGACGGGCGCAATCGGCCCTTGCGATGCCTCGGCGGCAAACTTCCCCGTCTGCTCTTCGCTACAACATTCGAACTCGGCGTTCAATTTCCCTAGCCGTTTCGCGCACAGACGACTCATTGCCTGACGCGTGACCGAATCCGGAACCAAGCCACGCTCGACCAGATCAATTGCGCTGCTGGTGAAGAAGTCTCTCAGGGACATGGTTCGCTCGGCTGGGTTGAGGAGTTGAGTTCAGGTTGCGTCTTGGGAAACCAAGGGAAAAATGCACTGGTTGTCCGCTGGTATGCTCGGTAAGCCTCACCCCGAGACCGCAAGGCCTGCTCTTCGGTGGGCGGAATACCGGTTTTGAAGAGGATAAAAAAGAGCATCGCAAGTGGCCCGAGGATTGTCAGCCAGCCCCATGGTGCAAGCAACGCGAGACAGACGTAACTCCACCAGTGCAACCACTCGAAGAAGTAATTGGGATGACGTGAATAGCGCCACAGCCCCTGCTGACAAACCTTCCCCTGGTTCTCCGGGATAGAGCGAAAGCAGTGCAGTTGATAGTCTGCGATCGATTCGCCAAAGATCGCCAAGCAGAAGATGCACACACCGATCACGTCCATCGTGTTCCAGGGTGTTTGGTTCCGCGCCGCCAGCAGCATTGGGATGGCAAACAGCACACTGGCGGCCGCCTGATACTGGTAGAAACGAAACATCTTCCAAGCAGCATCCTCGCCCCACTCGACCTTCAGTTGCGAATAACGGCCATCCTCGGGCATCGTCATCACGCGGCGAAGAATGTATCCACTCAGCCGAATCGACCACAAAGACACCAACAAGCCGACAACCCACCGCCTGGTCACGTCACCGTCGCTGGCCACAGCAAAAAACACAGCCAACAAGGCCACGCCCGAACCCCAGACCACATCCACAATGCCTGAGTTTTCGGTGCGCTTCTGCAGCAACCAGAAGCCGGTCATCACCAAGGCCATGAACAACCAACCGATCCCGACCAGTAGCCAAGGGTTCATGATCGTGCCTCGTCAGACTGACGCAAGGAATTGACCATCGGCTCGCCGCTGAGATTCGCCCGGCGTTCTCGTCCCGAACGCTGCTCCGTGGCTTGGCAATCGTAGCGGCAGTCGCGTTTGCCGAGCAGTAGCTGCACGACGTTGGTTTGCCGTTCTTCGAAGCCGGCTTCGCAATAACAGAGATAGTAGTCCCACATGCGGATGAAACGCTCGTCGAATCCCAGTGCCCGCACCTCGTGGATTTTCTCGTGAAAGCTACTGCGCCAATGCCGCAACGTCTCGGCGTAATGCGGGGTGATGTCTTCCATTTGCAGAGCACGCATCCCCGCGCCGTCTCCCGCCGCCTGCGTCATCACACTCACCGACGGCAAACATCCTCCGGGGAAAATGTAGCGACGGATAAAATCGACGCTGCGCAAATGCTGACGGTAACGCTCGTCGGCGATCACGATCCCCTGCAGCAACATCATCCCGTCCGGCTTGAGTCGCTCACCACAAACCCGGAAATACTCTGCGAAGTATTCGTGCCCCACAGCCTCGATCATTTCAATCGACACCAGTTTGTCAAACGTGCCGGTCAGTGTCCGGTAATCCTTGCGCAACAACGTAACGCGGTCCTCCAGACCTTCCGCCTGGATCAATTCGCGACCGTATTGATACTGCTCGTCCGAAATCGTGGTGGTTGTAACCCGGCATCCGTAGTGCTTGGCCGCGTGCACGGCGAGTCCTCCCCAACCGCTACCGATTTCCAACAAATGGTCGTCTGGTCGCAGATTCAAAGTGGTACACACCCGATCCAGCTTGGCCACCGACGCCTCGTACATCGTGGCATTTCGATGTGGAAAGATGCCGCTGCTGTAGCTCATCGTCTCATCCAGGAACAGTCGATAGAATTCGTTCCCCAAATCGTAATGCGAGAGGATGTTGCGTTTAGAACCGCTGGGGGTGTTCCGGCGGAATGCGTGTTCGCAACGCGCCACCGCACGTCGCAGCCAACCGATTCCCCGGTCCAAACCGTCCGACAAATGCATGTTGCGGGCGAAGATCCGGACCAGCACGGTCAAATCATCGCTGGCCCACTTACCTTGTAGCATTGCTTCTGCGGCACCCAAGCCGCCACCAAACAGAACCCGACGGAAAAAATCCTCTTGCTGCACGTAGATGCTTGCACGCAAAGGCGATGACAAGTCTCCAAAACTCGTCTCCCGATCGTGCTCAACAACCGTCAAACAGCCTTCACGCAGCTTGCGCAGTTTCGCGAAAAGAAGTGAGCGACAGAGACGTGAGGACCACGAGATCGCTTGATCTGAACTTGATTTGGGCTTCATGAAATACAGCTCGAAGTTTCCACGGGAGCGACGTCAGCCGAATCGTTCGGCGACTCCGGGTCGGCCGGCACGGGGCATTGTTGAGGGCTGACAAGTCCTGTCTCGGAGGTTTGACGCGGATGTGCGTGGAAAGGACACCCTTTCCACCATAGGCGCAACGCTTGAAAATAAATCGCCCCTGTGATCTGGGCCGTCATGAATGGAAAACGTAGCAGAACACGACTCAAATTCCAGCCATTGATAGCGCGCCGCTGGAGATTCAACGCCGCATCGAACACCTGCTCTCCCTCACGATAGTTTTCAATCGCCACGGATAACTCGCCATCCGGGCGACTGAGCTTCCAGCGGTACTGCATGTCCATCGGCATAAACGGCGAGACATGAAAGGCTTTTTCCAGGTCCGGCCGACCATCGACGCGCCCGTCCCCATCCAACAGGTAGCAGTGCGACTCCCCCCATGGGGTATTGGTCACCTCGGCAACAATCCACTCCACCCGTTCGTCTTGCGCATCAAAACAATAGTAAAACGATACGGGGTTCATTCCGTATCCAAAATAACGGGGTTGGGTCAGCAACCGAATCGGACCCTGAGGCTCCTGCCCCGCCTGTTCCATCACCAGTTGACGCACCGCTTGTTCCAACGAACTTTCCGGGGAACCCAAATAGTCACGGCGGCGAAACCGCGCCACCGCCGGCCGCTTGGACGACCACAACCAACGTCCTCGGAACACGGTGTCCAGCTCACTCAGATCGAGGTATAGCATCGCCAAGCGATACCGAAATTGATGCACGACGGGGGTGTAGCGTTGGTGGCTTACCCAGCCTTCGTAGATGCAACTCTTCATCCGCTTATCCCTGCACACCGAGTTCCTGCCGCGGCGCACCCGACAGCTGGCTGCAGACAGCCAGCGCACTATTCACACCATCCTCGTGAAAACCATTACCCCAATACGCACCACAGTACGAAATGCCGTGGTGATCAATCAGCTCTCCGTGCCGACGCTGAAACTCAGCACGTTGCGCGGTAAACACCGGGTGATGATAAACCATGCGACGAATGACCTTGGCAGGATCGATCCGGTCCTCGCCATTCAGCGTCACGCAATACGTGCGTTCCGTCGACAAACCTTGCAAGATGTTCATGTTGTAGGTCACGGTCGCCTTTCCCGTATCCTCCTGCGGCACATGGTAATTCCACGCCGCCCAGGCACGTCTGCAAACCGGCAGGACCGAGGTATCGGTATGCAACAGTGTAACGTTTTCTTCGTACGGAAAAGCCCCCAGCAGCTCGCATTCCGTCGCCGTCGCCGTATCGCCGAGGATCTGCAGCGCCTGGTCACTGTGACAAGCGAAAATCACGTGGTCGAACATCTCCTCGCCCCGACGGGATTGGATTTTGACACGCTCGCCTACACGCCGCACGGAGGTGACGGGACACTCCGTTTCCAGCGCCTCGGCGAACTGCGCGGTGAGTGGCCCCACATACTGCCGCGATCCGCCCTGAATCACACGCCACTGCGGTCTCCCTTGCACTGCCAGCATTCCGTGGTTCTTATAGAATTCGACGATGAAGCGAATTGGAAACTCCATGAACACTCCGCGTGGGCACGACCAGACAGCCGAACCCATGGGCAGAAAGTAGTGTTCGATAAACTCCTGTGAAAACGGATGGCGGTCAAAGAACTCGCGTACGGTTAACGTCTCTTCTGCTGCGGCGGGGTGCACTAGCGTCGCTTGCGCCAGACGATTGAAACGCAACATATCACGCAAAAACACGTAGTACCGTGGGCGAAACAGGTTCCGCCGCTGAGCGAAAAAACCCGGCAGGTCAGCACCCCGATACTCCAAACCTGTGCGATCACATTTGACGCTGAACGTCATGGATGTTGGCTGGGAGGCAACGTCCAGCGCGTCCAACATCTTTTTGAAGTTAGGGTAAGTACGGTAATTGAACACGATGAACCCCGTGTCCACTGCATACACCTTGCCTGACTCCTCCACATCAATCGTGTTGGTGTGCCCTCCCACATAGGAATTACCTTCCAGCACGGTAATCTGATGATCGTGTCGGAGGTGGTAGGCCGCGGTGAGACCGGAAATCCCGGCACCGATAATGGCAATCTTCATGGCTCAGCGGTTCCTGCCTGATCATCAGGGTGGTGAAACCGCCCTAACCGCCAATTGTCAAACGAGATAACAGAATTCCTAAAAAAACCGTTACACGACAGGGAAATCTACGGTTTAAGCCCCAATTGGGAAATTCATTCAAAACGGTAATCAACGGAGTCCACGATATGCTCGCTCGTCTCGGTGTTTATTCTGCGGTCTTGTCATTCTCACTCATTTTGGGAAGTCAGCCCGGGGAGGCAGCGGACGACTGGACTCAGTGGCGGGGCGCGAAGCGCGACGGCAAAGTGGCCGGCACGGCTTGGCCCGAATCGTTGGAACATCTCTCCAAGAAGTGGTCGGTGAAACTGGGCCCCAGCTATTCCGGGCCGATTGTCGTGGGCGATCGCGTATTCACCACCGCGACCGAGGAAAAGAAATTTGAAGTCGTCAAATGCCTCCGCCGCGACACCGGTGAAGAGATCTGGTCCGCGTCCTGGGAAGGGGCCATGCGTGTTCCCTTCTTCGCGGCGAGCAACGGTAGCTGGATTCGCGCAACTCCTGCCTACAGCGACGGTCGCCTCTACGTGGGTGGCATGCGTGATGTGCTGGTCTGCCTTGATGCCTCCAACGGCAACATCATCTGGAAGAAGGACTTCGTCGCCGAACTGAAGACCTCTCTCCCGTCATTCGGCTTCGCCTCGTCTCCCATGATTGAAGGTGGGCACGTGTTCGTGCAAGCCGGTGGCGCATTGACCAAGCTCGACAAAGTCACCGGTGAAATCGTCTGGCAGTCGCTGAAGGACGGTGGCGGCATGAGTGGCGGCGCATTTTCCTCTCCAATGTCAACCAAACTCGCCGGTCAACATCAACTGGTTGTCCAGACGCGTACACGTCTGGCCGGTGTTGATCCCGAGTCGGGAAAAGAACTCTGGTCGCAAAAGGTTCCCGCATTTCGCGGCATGAACATTCTCACTCCGTGTGTCTGGAACAATGCTGTCTTCACGAGCAGTTACGGCGGGAAATCTTTCCGATACGAAGTCACTCAGAAAGACGGCACGTTCGACGTCGGCCAGGTCTGGGAACAGAAATCTCAGGGCTACATGTCTTCGCCGGTGATCATCGACGGCCACGTCTACTTACACCTTCGCAATCAGCGTTTCACCTGCATCAACCTGAACACGGGTAAGGAAACCTGGACGACCAAGCCGTACGGTAAATACTGGAGTTTGATCGCCAATGGCAATCGAATTCTGGCATTGGACGAACGCGGCGAGTTGCTACTGATCAAAGCGAATCCGGAAGAGTTCGAGTTACAGGACTCCAAAAAGATTAGCGACGAACAGACCTGGGCCCACCTGGGGATCAGCGGCAACGAGATCTTTATCCGCGAGCAAGACGCAATGACAACGCTGAACTGGGCTCAGTGAGAACGGGGTTCCGTCAGCAACGGCCTCTGCCGTGATTTGCTCTCCACGGGCGAGTCCCGGTCGGACGTCGGCGTTGTCACGCGGGCGGTCCCTGGAGTAGAGCCTCGAGTACGCTCCGGGGCGCACCCACATCCACGACGTGAATCTGGCCACAAGCGTCCGCGGCTTGCCTGTGACGCATGGCTGCTTTCTTTGCAACGAAGGTGCAGGTGTGATCCGCGTGGAAGGTGGCCCGGGCACATTCCCCCGTGTCACAATCCAACCCGCTGGGCAAATCAACGGCCCACCTCGGACAATCTAACGCATTCAGTTGCGTAATCAGTTCCGCAAACGGAGGGCGGGGTTCACCGCGCGCGCCGGTTCCCAGCAGAGCGTCCACGCAACAACCGACGCTGCTTTGTAACGCGGGCAAATGATCCGGTCCGTGTAACTGCCAGCCGGTTTGCAACAGAATCTCGCGATTCACCGCTGCATCATCACTGTACGCCCCCTGACTGTCTGCTTCGACCACGTGCACCGCATAGCCGCGGAGCGCTAAATGGCGCGCCATTGAATAACCGTCGCCCCCATTGTTCCCGCGACCGCAGGCAACCAGCACCTCCCCCGAAATCCCCACCGCTTCCATCACGTCCACGCAGTTCCGCGCGGCGTTTTCCATCAGCACGATCCCAGGAATACCAAACTGCTCGATGGCCAGTTGGTCGTATCGTCGAGATTGCGCACGGTTCAAATAGAGTTCGCTCACCGTCGCGATGCCGTCCAGGCTTGCATGTTCACCGGTTTCAACATGTATCAGGCCGCACCCGGCGGCCAATTCCTTAACGTCAGCAGCGCCGCATTTTAATCGGCTGGGTCGCTTGCTTCTTCCCCAGCATTTGCAGCAATTTCGCTTGATACGAATCCTTCGCCGATTCGTAGTGCTCGCGAATATTGGCCAGACTCGCCTGGGCGGCGTCGGCGCTCTTCCGACGGTCCAACACCTGGTACAGCCGCACCGTATTCGGCGGAATCACATTGCTGTAATACGCCAGTCGCTGGGCGTTTCCTTCTATTCCACTCAGTTTCATAAACCGAATGTCGGCCGTCTTGCCTTTGTCCGCAACGTGAAACAAGGCAACCACAAAATGGTCATCCACGTGGGGTTTGTCTCGTGGCATGTCGGGAGTCAGTCGAAAGCCACGCAACTGCCGCTCGATCGCTTGCCGCGTCCTGCCAATACTCTGCCAGTTTCGCAATTCCGTACGACTCAGCGACTGCAGGTCACCAGGCGGCTGAACTCGAGCCAACGGCGGCAGCAGGGTATTCTTCAAATCAACGCCCGCCAGAGACTCCGGGTCGGTCGCTAACAGAGTGCCCCCCATCAGACCGATTCCCAAAACAGCTACGCAGACGGAACACCTCAAATGAAAGCGTCTCATAATGTCCTCGTTTC
>NZVR01000224.1 GCA_002701545.1 Blastopirellula sp.
CGACGAGGCCATCGAAGCGCATTACGAACGCAACAAGAGCCAGTACAAAGTCGCTCCCCCTGAGATGTCGACCAACGAAGCCGAAGACAAACCAGCCGAAGACAAACCNGCNGANGACAAACCNGCNGANGACAAACCNGCNGANGACAAACCNGCGGACGACAAACCAGCNGANGACAAACCAGCNGANGACAAACCGGCTCCTGATGCCAACGGTAGCAGCTCCTCAGGTTCGACAGCACGTTTTGTCAGTCTCCCGCGAGGCGATGATCCACCACCAGCAACTGCCGACGATGCTGCGGACACGCAACCAGCTAATGCAGCGCCGGCGGATGATGCCAAGTCCACCGCGCCGGCGGATAGCGCCGCACCTGCTGACGACAGCCCTGCCACACCGGCTCCCGCAACCACGCCGACGGATCCAGCAGCAACCACGACCGCGCCAGCCGAACCGGTTGCTCCAGCCGAGCCGGCCGACGATGAAGTGCCGCCAGAGCCCGAACCGCCTGTGCAGTACAAGCCGCTGGATGAGGTGCTCCGCGAAGAAATCCGCCTGGATCTCGCCAAGGCAAGTGCCAGCGCTGCTGTAGAAGTGAAATTCACTGCGGCCATCCAAGCCATCACGTCGGCGTTGACTGATTATTCCAATGAATACACCTCTTGGAAAATTGATGCTTCCGGCGAAAAACCAGCGTTGCCCAACCTCGAGGAACTCGCCAAGAGCGCGTTATCCGAAGTCTCGGAAACCGGGTTACTGGACGCCTTCGAGATGCAGGAAACCGAACTCGGCAAGACCGGGCAAAGTGTGGAGACCGGCCAGGGGAATCAACCGCAAACCGTTTCCATGGTGCAAATGGCCTACACCCAAGACGTCCCCGAATACTCTCCCAGTGTTTCCCAAGGGTTCGAAGATCAAATCGACACGCTCTATGTCTATTGGAAAGTAAATGAGCAACCAGATACCCCGTTGACGCTTGCCGAGGCAAAAGACGATGTCATCAACGCCTGGAAGACCGGCAAGGCACGTCTAGTGGCCGAAAAGGCGGGCGATGCAATCGCAACGAGCGTTTCGGACAGTGAAGGGAAAAGCATCAAGGAACTTCGCCCCGATGACGCTGCCGAAGTGATCGACACCGATCCGTTCAGTTGGCTCACCGAAGGGAGCGTTCCTTTCGGCGGCCCCCCTCAACTCAGTAGCATTGACGGAGTGGAAGGGGTGACGAATGACTTCATGCAAGAGGTGTTCAAGCTCAAACCAGGCGAAGCCAAAGCCATCATGAACCAAGGCCAAGACACCGTTTACGTCGTCCGACTGGCGAAAGAAGAACAGACCGAAGAACAATTGCGGGATTCCTTCATCAATGCCCGTTTCGACTTCGCCGCCATGTTCCTCTCGCAACAGCAGAACAGCCAGCGGGTCCAAGCATGGATTCAGGATATCGAACGTGAAATGGGGGTTACCTTCCCTGAAGACACCGAAGGCACTCCCTAAGTGACTCCGCAGATCTTCAGTGACGCGGCAAGCCGAACGCAGTGGCAACGACGGTGACTTGCCGTCCAGCACCGGCACGCTGACCTCAGCGATGTTGTGGCGATTGGGGTTCTCCTGTAACCCTGCGACCGTTGGTTGCGGGCGAGTGAGTGGATCATCCGTTTCAGGTTGATCATCCGTTGCAGGTTGGCGCGGAACGCGTGTCAGTTGTTCTTCACGCGCCGGATGTACCACAAGCCGATCACACAGAGGATGACATTCCCCATCCAGACGGCGTAGGCAGGCAGATCGCCGGACTTGGCTCCACTGACGCCGAACATCAACAGGGGATAGTAGATCAGCAGCACGGGCAAAAAAACGAGTCCGAAGGTGGTCCAAATATCCGCATTACGCCAGCGAATGGCCATCGGAGCACCCACCAACACAAAGAAGAAGCAACTGAAACCATTCGCCCATCGGCGCCACGGTTCAATTTCCAAACGCGTCAATCGTCTCGCGGCACCCTGAAATGTCAGATCACGAACCACCCATTGGTCACTGGTCAACGCCGACAGATCACCTGACATCAGTTCAAAGGATGCCTGTGCAGCGTAAGCCAGTTTCAGGTCTTGCAACACTGCTTTCTGCTGGACGCATTCTTGCGGTATTTTCCACAGCGGCAAACTGGAAGGGCTGCTGGAGAGCGCGCTGTTAATCTCCCAGGGGACAGGCTGGCTTGAAACGCCTGGCAGGGTAATCGTGGCTTTCCCNCCAATATCCATTTCCGCGTTTTTCATCGTGAATAGCAGCTCATTTTGCTCGACGATGTAACGCAACTGAGCCTCGTCCGCGTTGAAGATGATGGCCGGNGTCGAGCCATCCCCCAACAGTTTCACGGTGGGCGCAATCAAGCGACGTCCCTCCACGCGTTTGACGGTAATCGAAAAACGATTGCCAACATAAGCGTGGTTCGTCTTCAGCATGCCGTAGGTAACTTCCTCGATCGACTGAAAAACGACACGTTCGGCACCGCTCCGCCCCCACGAAACAGCGACGTCGTTCAACCACACACCGATGAGGCTGACGAAAAAAGCCAGGATCAGGCCGGGCCGGAGCACAGCCATCGGGGAGACGCCCACCGATTTGATCGCCACGATTTCGTTGGCTGCCGACATCCGCCCGTACACACTACAAGCGGCAAACAACATCGTCCCAGGAACCGCAAAACGGAGCGCATCAGGAACGACATAGGGAACCAATCGCAAGATAGGCACCGGCCCCAAACCCTCGCGCAAAGCCTCCTTGGCCAGCACAAACAAGAGCATCATCGCGGTCATTCCCGCCAAAGCCAGCGAGAAAACTTTGAGTAGTTCAAATGAAACGTAGCGCGTGATGCGGAGCATGCTCTTCCCTGAACCTGCTGTTCGGCCAGCCAGCAGTGCCAGCACTGCTGGCCGTCAATCCTGCACGACCCAGCTTGCCAGTTGTAGCAATTTGCCACCGATATGGGAACGGCGAAGTCACATCTTCCCCCGCCTGCCCAACACGAAAGCAGTGGACGGGAAGGATGCCGAGACGGAAAGGCGATCCGTGTAGGATCCAGGAAACCGATCTGCTACCATCCGCTCGCTACGATTCGCGAAGGGCGAAGGAACTCGGAGTCGCGTTATGTGCTGGCCTGAAAGACAACCACCTCGTCACCGCTGCTCCCAACGCCATCGACTGGCGGGGTTCTCGATNAGCCTCTGTGTTTTGCTGAGCAGCACCGTCATCGAGGCGCAACCGCTTCCATCGCCACATGCGATGAAAGAAGACGCGGAACTGACGGACATCGTCTTTTTGGACGCCGACACCGGTTGGGCGGTCGGCGANCGTGGTGTGATCTGGAAAACCCAGGATGGCGGTCGACGCTGGGAAGTCCGCAACGCGTCGGTCACTTGCCGCCTGGAATCCATCTGCTTTGTGAACGATACCCACGGTTGGATTGTCGGAGGTTGGCCCCACGCTTACACCCACAAGAACACCGGCGTGGTATTGAAGACTGTCAACGGCGGACAAACCTGGAATCGGGTGAACCAACCGACACTACCGGCGCTCAAGCACGTCCAGTTCTTCGACAAACAACGTGGCTGGGCTGTGGGCAACGCCTCTGCAATGTATCCCTCAGGGATCTTTCAAACCAATGACGGAGGCCGCACGTGGACCCCACTGCCCAGTGGACGTGGAGCAGTCTGGTTAACGGCAGATTTCCGCAGCCCCTACGTGGGNGCCGTCGCCGGACACCAAGGCAATCTGGGCCTGATCCTGAACAAAGAAATTCAACCTTCGCGGACCCCCAATCTAGGTTCACGCAACTTACACGCCATGCGCCTCGAACNGGGCATTGGTTGGCTGGTCGGTGAGTCCGGCCTGCTCATGCGTTCCAGTGACGGTGGTCTGACCTGGCAACGTCCCCCGGGGGCACTACCCGCAGGGATCAACACGCGCTGCGATTTCTACACCGTCGCGGCCATCGGTTCTCATGTCTGGGTTGCCGGAGCGCCCGGGAGCGTCGTGCTGTATTCCTCGGACAAAGGTGCAACCTGGACTCTACAACAGACGGGACAATCCTTACCGATCCGCAGNCTACATTTCTCCGACGAACGGATCGGTTACGCCGTCGGTGCGCTCGGCACGATCCTCTCCACACGTGACGGAGGTCAAACCTGGCAAACCCAACGTAGCGGGGGAACGCGCGTCGCTTTGTTGGGGATCTTTAGCGACCCAACACAGATTCCTTACGAAGTATTTGCTCAGACATCCGCCAACGACGGCTATCTGTCTGCTGTCGAGACCATTACCCGCCGCGTCACGGACACCACGGTCAATGCCGAAACTCCCACCAGCGAACGCAATCACCATGCACTCGTTGCTGCCGGGGGTTCGGTCGCCAGCAGCACTTCGCAGTTCCCTGTCATGCAGCGCGAACTGCACCTCGGACGCGAGGAGATTGTGCGCGGCTGGGATACGATGACCGACGGCCGTGGTTTAGAGTCCTTGCTGGAACACCTGGTCTTGAAGATCAGGCAGTGGCAGCCTGACGTGGTGCTCAGCGAACGTAGTCAAGCAGGCGGCGACGCACTCGGCGGCATCGTGCACCAGATCACGCGTTCCGCTTGCGAACGCGCCGGCGACCCGACCTCCTTTCCAGACCATCTTACAAGCTTGAATTTATCTGCTTGGGCTCCCAAGCGACTCTATCTTTGCCCGGCCAAAGAGGGCGCGGAAACGGTCTCGATCACCACAACACAGCTGGCCACCAGACTAGGGCAGTCGCTGACGGAATATGCCTCCTCGGCGCGCGGTGTGATCCACACCGAGTACTCTTTGCCAGAACCGATGCTTGGCTTGCAACTGGTCCACAGCACGTTGCCGCAAACGAAACGCGGGCTGCTGTTCTCCGGCATCTTGCTGCAACCTGGCGGTGAAGCAAGGCGACAGATTGGTCCCCCCAAGGGCAATCTACAGCAACTGACACGCGCCTCGCATAAGCGCCGCAACATGGAACAGCTGATTGCCAATCATGCCAAGACCGACGCCTTGAATGCAGCTTGGCTGGGGGAAATTGATGACTTGACCGAGGGCATGACGACGCATGGCGCAGGAGACATCCTGCATCAACTGGCGGTGCGTTACCACAACAGTGGACGTTCGGAAATGGCGGCGGAAGTCTTCCAGCGGCTTATTCAACAGTACCCCAAGCACGATCTGGCGGAAGCTGCCATGTTGTGGCTGGTGCGTTACTACAGCAGTGGCGAAGTCGCTTGGCGGCGACAACGCGCTGAGAAAGTCGAGACGCATCTTTTGCAGCCAAGGCAATCCGCGCAGGTCCAACAGGCAACCGGCGCCGAATTGCTGCGAACTCGAGAAGAGCGGCCTCGAGCTACTATTGCCGCCAATTATGGCCTCCAACGCTGGCGATCTTCGGGAGACCCTCAATTGGATGCGCTGAACAGCAATCATCGCTCGAGCCTGGCCTTAAATATCGGCACGCATGTTCAAAAAACGCGTCCCGGTCTCTATTCAGATCCCCGCTTGCGCATGCCACTCGTCGCCGCCGCACGACGCGACGGCAACACGCGGTCCGCCGAGCAATACTTGCGCAAGCTGGCAGCTCCCCACACCAACACTCCGTGGACACTCTGCGCCCGCAACGAAATCTGGATCAGCCATGCACAAGGCCTGGCTCCTAAGACGACGCATGCGTGCCCACTCGTCCCGCGACCGCATCTCGACGGCCTCCTCAACGAACCGACATGGCAAGGCGCCACGCCGCTTCAACTGACCAGTTCCCTCCATGATGACACCGCATGGGAGGCGCGGGCTTTCGTCGCACGTGACGAGAAATACTTGTATCTGGCGGCAACCTGTCGCCGCGCACCCGGTGTTGCCTATCCCGAGACCAATCTACCCCGCCCTCGCGACCCGGCGTTAGACAAAGAGGATCGTGTGACGTTCCTGATTGACATCGACCGGGACTACGGTTCGTTTTATGAATTGACCATCGATCATCGTGGTTGGGTGGCTGAAAGCTGTTTCCAAGATGCGTCATGGAATCCCACCTGGTACGTCGCGGCAGATCGCAATGCCGAATCCTGGACGGTAGAAGCCGCCATCCCACTCGACGAGCTCGTGCCCGACGGGAAAGTCAGTCAAACCGCTTGGGTCTTCGGAGCGCAACGGGTCGTCCCCGGCGTCGGTTTTCAGTCCTGGACCAAGCCGGCAGCAATCCAGCCCGTACCGCAAGGTCTGGGTGTGTTGATCCTCAAGTGAACCTGGAAAACTACCGGGGTTCCGCACCACGGTGGACTGCGTTTCCGATTATCATAGGCAGCATCCGCGAGCCCGCGATCGCCTGACGGATCAGGTTATCCTGACAGGCAGCACGTTTCCCTGATAGCAATTCGACCCTTCGATTGCTACGCTGAGGAGACAGCTTGGTTATTCTCCATTGATTCCCGATTCTGCCCGAAAGTAAGCCCGTCATGTCGACAGAACTACGCAACCGACTTTTCCAAGAACTCGACTCACTGGTGCTCATCGATCCCCATACGCATATCAATGCGTTGCAACCCGCATCGACAACCTTGGCAGACATTCTCGGCTATCACTACTACACCGAACTGGCGCACTCTGCCGGTATGCCGAAAGCGGACATTGAAGAGGAGGGGATCGAACCACGGGAGAAAGTACGTCGCCTGATTCAGAATCTGGGACCGCTGGACAACACGATTCAATACAGTTGGTTCGTGGAAATGGCGCAGCAGCTGTTGGGATACGAGCACGAGCGCATCGCCCCGGAGGATTGGGCAACGCTCTACGATCTGGCAGACAGCAAAATGAGCAGCCCCACGTGGGAAACGGAGGTGCTGGAAAAGAGCAAGCTGGAAGCCGTCTTCCTGACCAATGACTTCGATGATCCTCTGGAAGGATTTGATACCCAACGCTACATCCCTTGCTTGCGAACAGATGACCTGGTGTTTCATCTCTGCAACCCGACGGTCCGCGAACGCCTGGAAAAAGCGACGAACAAGTCCGTGACCGACGCCGATTCTCTGTGGACCGCGATTGCTCAACTGTTCGAACACTTTAAGGCCAAGAATGCCAAAGCCTGCGCAATCTCATTGCCGCCGGATTTCGCACCCACCAAGGTTTCGCCAGGACGCGCTAACACCGCCATCGAAGCGTTACTCAGCAAAGGAATCGATGCAGAAGCCTCTCACAAACGGGCGGCGGCAAGTTATGTGTTTTGGACACTGGCCGAACACTGCGCCGAATTCCAATTACCCTTTGACCTCATGATCGGTGTCAATCGTGGAGTCTATTCCTCCGGTGTCTTCCAGGGACAAGACCTTTACGACAGTCGCGTTTCCTTGATTCAGTATCAAGAACTTTTTAATGCCTTCCCGACCGTCACATTCCCCATCTCCGTCCTGGCCAGTGTGACCAACCAGGAGTTGACCAGTTACGCCTGGATTTTCCCCAACGTCGTCACCAACGGCCACTGGTGGTATTCCAACACACCCACGTTCATTGAACATGATGCTGCAAGTCGTCTCGAAGCTGTCCCCCGGACGAAGCAGATCGGATACTACAGCGACATGTATAAGCTCGAATTTGCGCTGCCGAAATTCGCCATGTACAAACGCATCCTGGCAAAAGTTCTGGCTGAGCGGTTCGTCATAGATCGCAGCTGGTCCGAAGAGCAGGCAGTCGCTTTCGGAACCCAAGTGCTCCGCGGAAACGTCGAAGAGATCTTTGGACTGCAAGACTCACCCGAGGGCCAGTCCTTGGATGTCGTGCCTTCGTTTGATGCCCCCGAACAAGCACTTGAAGCGAGTGACGTCATCGAAGGGGACGAGCCTCCGCCAGCGGCCGGATTTCCCGACGAGTTGACTGACTAGCAACTGCCACACCAGCCATCGAGAATTCCCCTACGCCGCTTTGATTAGCGTCAAACATGACAAATCTGCAGCGACGGTAGCGGAGAGTCCAAAAATCGTGGCCGTCCATTGCCAAGAATCGACTGTGGCCAACGAATACCGTGCTGTGAAATCGTGGGTTACCAGCGCAAGCGTCTCGAGCAAGCTGGCCACTCGCGCCCCTGATATCTCATTCACGCACCAGCGATCGTCTGGGGCTTGCCGACACTGACGAATCCACGGAGGAACAAAACGCATGTCCATGACTCAATGCAGCGCCTGTGGGAACCAATTTGCGCTTACCCCGGAAATGCTCGGCAGAAAACTGCGGTGCCGCGCTTGCGGTATGGTCTTTCGCGCAGAGGCCGGACCTGCCGAAGCGATGCCCACTCCGGGACAAGTCCGGGAGCGCACGAGTTCAGCCGTGGCCGACGAAATTGACTACGAGGTCTTCGGCGATGACATGCAATTCTGCGAAGTGACCCTGGATCCCGGGGAACAGGTGATCGCCGAAGCCGGGGCGATGCTGTACATGACTGCCGCGATCGGCATGGATACGGTATTTGGTGACCCGTCTGCTTCGCAACAAGGATTCTGGGACAAAATCACTTCGGCAGGCAAGCGGGCGTTGACCGGTGAATCGATTTTCATGACCACCTTCACCAACCAGGGCGCACAACGCGAAATCGTCGCGTTCGGTGCACCGTACCCAGGCAAGATCTTGCCCCTGCATCTAGACCAGCTCGGTGGTGAAATCATCTGTCAAAAAGATGCGTTTCTGTGTGGAGCGCGTGGTATTCAAATCGACATTGCCTTCCAAAAGCGTATTGGCGTCGGCCTTTTCGGTGGTGAAGGCTTTATCATGCAACGCCTGAAAGGGGATGGAATCGCACTGGTTCACGCCGGTGGCACGATGATGTGTAAAGAACTGGCCGCCGGCGAAACGCTCAAACTCGATACCGGCTGCCTGATGGCACTGAGCCCCAGCGTCGACTACTCGATTGAAATGGTCGGCGGATTCAAGAACACGTTTTTTGGCGGTGAAGGACTCTTCCTGGCAACCCTCCGAGGGCCGGGCAAGGTTTGGGTTCAATCTCTGCCTTTCTCACGGCTGGCGGGCAGGATCGTGGCCAATGCTCCCGGCGGCACGCAAAGCAAAGGGGAAGGCTCCATCCTGAACCACCTGGGTGGTCTGGGGAATATGGTGATGGGCGACTAGGTTCGCCGAGCACACACCGCACGGCAAACTCCTGCCTCAGACAAGCCCACCACCTCGATACCCAGCGAGTTTTCGGAGCTCACGGTCTGTCGGGCCGCCGAATGCCACTCATTTGACTTGCAGGTTTCTCGTCAAAGCGCGATAATGCGGCCACGTGAGGTGTCGAGAAATCCGTCGCCTTTCACGCAGTCCGCCTGCGACCTGTGCGTTGGGGTCCGTGACTTGCTGACATCGTTTTTTGCTTACGTCCAACATCAAGGTGCTACTATGCGACTCGCCGCCACCTGCATCGTTGTCATCGCAACGTTGATCTCGGCTTTTCCAACCTCGAGTGATGCGAGCTGGCGTCATTGGGGCTGC
>NZVR01000225.1 GCA_002701545.1 Blastopirellula sp.
CCGCTCCCGTGGGCAAAGGCAAATCAAAGTCGCCCTCCGCGATCTGCTCCTCGATGACCACCCCGCCTTCCTGACGTGCCGGATTAACGACCGGTGACAGGGTCAAGATCAGGTCGTCGCGCTCGTAGGGCAAATACAATAGGCCCAATAAGGTCAGCAGGATCAGATGAAAGATCACGCTCACCAACCAAGCGGGCGTATCATCAAAGGCTCGTCGCAAGCGACGGGAAAACGTTCCTTCTGCCGCGTTCTCTCGCAGACGACGTTGCGCGAGTGTTTCGGCCGCCGTCCGACGTCGCGGCTGTTGCTCGAACGCCGGGTTCGCAATCGTCGTTTCTCGCGGTCCTCGAGCAGGCGGGGTCGGCTTGACTTCCGTCCGCCGAGGCTCTGGTGGTCGTTCGCCTTGCGGCTCGGGCTGCGGCGGAGACTCCTCGGAAGTGGCCGCCGGACTCCGGCGTTCGCCTTGCCCCTGGGTTGGACCATTTGCCGCTGGCACTGGGCTTGGCTCCTGAGGAACTTCGCCCGCATTCCGCTCCGCCAGTAACTGGCGCGCCTCGCGCTCCATCTCTTCATCTAACTCAATACTTGTCCCGCACAGCCAACAGTCGGCCACCATCAGCCACAGTCGAATCGACATGGGGGCTGCACAATCCGGACAAGCACACATCAGCACGTCGCCGTTCAGCCACACCCGCCCGGTCTCGCCCACCCGCGTCGCGTGCGCTGCCGAGTTCGGTTGCGGAGGGCGCGGAGCCACCCCCCCGGCAGCTTCGGGTAAATCGGGGAGCGGCGTCTGAGAATGCAAATCGACAAACGCCACTTTGGGTGCCCCGGCACGATTCGCATCAGCCATCGGCAATTCATCAAGCCGCTCCGGGAACCCGAAGAGCGCACGTGAATCATGTGGGAAGTTAGACGGCATGCAGGGACGCTTTGACAGACGGATAGGACTTCCATAGACAACGTCGGAAAGACGCTGCGCTCTGATACTTCAGTGTAGCAACATCTCGGCTCGAGGGATAACCGCGCAGAAGCTACCTGCGGCCACGACCGGCCACCTTGGCGTCTTACTGCAGAACGTCCCCTACCCCTGGAACGCCGCAACATAACGCCTGACAGAGAATCCCAGCAGGAACTCCGCTGCAGAAGACACCTTGGGCAGCAGAAAGCCGCGGAAATCGCCTGGTTTCTTAGCGATCCCTTGGCTGCAGCCGATAAACCGGCGCGGATGCTTGAGGATGCTCTCCTCGCAAATCCAAAACGCGGCCCCAGACAGCCAGGTCGCGGGGCGGCTGCGACGACTCCTCGCCCGACTCGCCCACTTGGTCGCAATCCTCATCGGACACTTCACCGTCGGACACTTCCGCCTCTGCATCTGCCTTGCCCGGCTGCGTTGCCTCTTGTGCCGGTACCGGTGGACGTTGCCAGTCGTCAGCAGCAGGGCGCGGCTTCTCGTCGTCTTTCGCAGCGGAATTCACCAGCGATTGCGTTTCGCCTGCCGCAGCCACTTCAGATGCCTCCAACAAATCGGGGACTGGCACCTGCGGCAACGCTGCTTCAATGGGAACCAGGGCATCTTGCTGGCCTTCATCCGACAACTCGGGAGCCGAGTCCACAAGGCTCAGGGGATCCGCTTCCGGCTGACTTACCACAGGATCAGCCGTGATGGTGGGCGGTCCGGAGGGAATGCGAAACGAAGGAAGCGGATCATGATCGGTCACTGCCCCCAACGCATCCATCGACTCGCCAGTGGGAACAGAACCTCGATCCAGGTTGAGATGCCAACGGTGCAACCCCCGACCAGTATCCTCTCGCACCGCCGGGTCGCGCGGACCGCCTTCGTTCGACCAGAATGCGACCGCCGCACTGACGCCCAGCACCAGGGTGATTGCACCCGCCAAAGTGCCACCCCGTTGGGGTGCTCGCCGTTTTGATTTCCTGTTCGCCATGACAGTCGAATAGCATCGGTTCGCCGAGCCATGCTCACTAAGTACAAACGGCGGGATCCCCGCAGACGGGCAGACGAACGAAGCGAACATACCACTTGAAACGAATCTACGTCATCAACGAGCGTCTCCGGCCGGTCTGCCTCCCGTCCAGGCTTGACTCCAGCACGCCCCCCAACACGTGCCTGTATGCCACCTGCCAGCACACCCCAGCGACGACATTCGATCACCGTCAGAACACTCACCTGCCCGACCTACAACGCTAGCACAAACGCTCTAGACGCAAGCTCTGTCGACCACTAGCATACCCCCACATTGTCAGGGCATCTCGCCCCAAGCTCCCCGTCGCAACGTCTGGCAGTCCTGTTCATGGAGGAACAGTCTAATGCAAGGCATGACCGTCGCAGCTCGCTTCACCGTGTTCGTTTGCGGTTTCCTCATGGGCACCGCGTGGCTTGTTTCTGCGCGCACGCTTCGCGCCGCCCCGCCATCACCGCCGCAACCAATTCAAGTCAAGCAAGCCAAGCCGCTGCCGTTTTCCCCACCGCGCCGCGCGCAGCAACCGACCCTGCCGCCGATCATCCCCGCACCATCGAAACGCCCAGCGCGCCCGCAAGCAGGACCGCAAGCTACCGCAACACCCGCCGCACAACCGGTCAGCGAGCCGACGAAACTGCCCCCGATCCTGAAACCTGAAGACTTCCAACGCGTGCGTACGCCGGATAGCGAACCCACGTTGCGCCCGGCGCCCAAGCAGACCGAATTGGAAAAACCGGCGGACGACGGCCCGCCTGCGCCCCTGCGCCCTCTTGAATCGACCCCACCCCCCAGCCCACCAGCAGAGAATGCCAAACGTCCCGACAAAGGGAACACGCCGGAAACAAAACCTACTGACGCACCCGGCCCCATTCACGATGTTCGCGCCGCCACGTTCCAAAGTATCACCCCCGGCACCACCTCCACCGCCAAGCTATTGGAAGTCCTGGGTGAGCCGACATCCAAAGAGGGTGATCAGCAACGGGAATGGATCTACAGCATTCCCAAATTCCACAAAGTCGTTTTTGTAATTCGACAGGACGTCGTCGACTCCGCCGTGATTCACCTGACAGACGCAGTTCAGGAATCACAGATCGCCAAACAACTCGGGTTCGCTCACTTCGAACCGGTCGACCTCCCCGATCACCAGGGTCAGGTCATCGCGACTGCTTACCCTGAACGTGGTGTGATTCTCCATCGCGACTCGGCGGCCGCGGGCAAGTTGATTCGCCAGATCATCTTGCGACCGATCAGCGCTGAACTTTTTCTNGCCCGCGCCGAGCAGCCAGGCCGAATCAACTTCGACAAAATGCTGGCCGACATCGAGTACGCACAGAAACTGGACCCTAAAAATGGCCACGCCTACTGGCTCCACGCAGAGCTATTAGCGCGCATTGGGCGGCCTGCTTTGGGCGCCGCAGCGGCAGAACGCGCCGTNCTGCAAAATCCCCGCAATTTGCGCTATCAACTCACTTACGCGGACCTGCTAGGGCAAATCGGCGGTGACTTGGAAGCCCTCACGCTGACCAAAAAAATACGGGATGCGGCCCCGCCGCAGGTACTGGAACGGGCCATCGCGGAAAACCAAATGGGCCACTGGACCGCGTTTGGCCGCCGAGCCAACTACACGCAAGCCATCGAACATCACCGCAGCGCGATTGACCTGGCCCAGGAGTTACTGGCCGACGCCTCCAGTATCGAACGCCAGGAAATCTGGCAGTTGCTGATCGATGCCCATTGCGCCACTGCTCTGGCATTCGCCGCCGCTGCCACAGAAGATTCCATGACGCGTCTGCAAACGTCCCTCGAAGACGCTCAACGCATCGTCGACAACCTCCCGAATCTGCCCAACCTCACCAAGAGCCTTCAACGTAAGATCGACGACACCCAACTGAACGCCGCCATTCATACACAACAGGAGATCGACCTCGAACCGATTGCCACGCGGGTTGCAGCCGCCGTCACTGAAATCACCCAACTGACAGCCGACGACATTTACAGTCGCCACACCAGCTACCAAACCGGTTTGACTCTCTATTCCCTGGCCGTGCTCGCCAAGGGCCGCGCTCCTAAAGAGGACGTCCAATCCTACATCGAAGCAGCTTGCACCCTGCAAGACCAAGGAAGTCCCCAACGCGACAAGACCAGCGAATACCAATACCAACGAGCACGTTCGCTTTACTTTGCCGGCGCCGTGCAAGCCCTCCTGTTCGACGATCACGCCGCCGCGGTCATTTGGTATGACCAGGCAATGGAGTTCATGAAAACCGACCTGCCGCGATCGCAGGCGACCGACTTGTCACTTCAAGGTGATCGACTGGTCCGGATGGGCGTCAGTTATTGGCATGGCAAACGCCACAACACCGCCATTCGCGTGACGCGTGCAGGCATGAAAATGATCGAGGATGCCGTCAAACGCGAGTGGGTCGAGCGAGATGCGCTGAGCATCCCGTACGGGAATCTGGCGGCCATGTATGGCCAGGTGGGTGACGCCGTACGCGCGAAGAAGTACGACCAACTGGCTGCCGAATTCAGCGACTAAGCACCACTTCGTTCCGGCCTTGCCCTCCATTTCCCTCTCCCCGCTACGTCGCGGCAAGTGACTGATTACTTGTACCCGTTGCGCTCGCTCGGCTAAGCTACTGCCGTACATCACGACGTTTCCAAGCGACGTTGCCAAACGCATCGCTCGCGGTCACAAGTTGGTCACTTATGAACATCCAGGTCACCTGCCCCTCATGCCAGCAAACGTTTTCTAACGAACCCCAACCAGAATACAATCAGGTCGTCTGCCCACACTGCTACGCCTTGTTTTACCTGCCAGGTCCGCCGCCGTCTCCAGCGACTCCTGGTACCAACTTCCAACCGACCGCCGCTGCGTCGCCTAGTCTTGTGAAACAGTTAGTGACTTGCGGCTGCGTCATGATCTTCTTGTTTGCGCTAATCCTGATCGTGACAGGTCTTGTCATGTGGTTCACGCTCGGCCACGCGAGGGCCACGGGGAATCAACCCATTGGCAAAACGCGCACTGCCATGGCGGCCTCCAACCCTGCCTCCATTGCATCCACTCCAGCCGACTGGACCCTGAGTCGCTTTGACGCTGCCGGCACCAATTTCAATCGACACGAAAATGTAATTGGGCCCGCCAACGTGGCAAACTTGGAGGTGCTGTGGAGCAACCGTCACAGCAGTTCGATTCGCGGTTACGTATCCGTTGTCGGTGAAACCGCTTTCTATGGTGACTACGGTGGCGAGTTTCGAGCGGTTAAGGCGACCACAGGGAAAACGATCTGGAAGCGACGACTGTCAGGCAAACATCAGGGCCACGCGGTCGTTGGCGGAGTTTGTTATGTGAGTTCCATTGGCCAGCTATTTGCTTTCGATGCCGCGACCGGACACTCACTCTGGTCGAAGCCCCCACCCGCCTCCAAAAAACTCGGCGGCCTGTTCCTGGCAGATAACCTGCTTTTCGTGGGATCCAGCTCTCCGTCAACGCTCCATGCGGTAGAGCCAACGACCGGCAAATTCAAGTGGAGCATCCCGGGAGGAGGCTTTGCTGCGTTAGACGGTGTGCTCTACAAAACCGCCGGCAAGCGTCTGCAAGCGTTAGACGCCAGGACCGGCAACCCGCTTTGGGAAACCACCGTGAACGCTGGGAATCTGGGAGCTCCCGCGGTCTCCGATGGCATGCTTTACGCCTTCGCCACGACAGGCAAACTCTATGCCTTTGATGTCACCGCGCGAACAAGTCGCAACCGCGCACCGCTCTGGGTTGGCAAGACGACGCTCCTTTCCGAAGGTGATGGCACCCCAGCCCCCGCAGTCGGACACGGCAAAGTGTTCCTGGGCGTCGCCGACACGTTCTATGCCTTCGACACAACCCGTGACGGACCCTCCGAACGAAACCCCGTCTGGAAATCGACCCTCGCAACCCCGTTCTTTGCGTCGTCACCGACCGTAGCAAACCACGTCGTGTACTCCACCGCGGGCCACCACGACCTGTTCGCCTTCGATGTCACGACGGGCAAGGTTCTGTGGAAGCATCATGCTCCCGGACGAGAGCATCCCATGCGATCGAAACCGACCATCGTCAACGGCACGCTGTACCACGCCGCAACGTTTGGATTTACCGTTTACGCATTTCGTGTCCCCGAAAAATAGCACCCCACCCGGTCATCGGGCGACGTTCACGCGAGTCCTCGTTCAACCAGCAGACCTAGTTGAACCAGAAGGCAAAACCAAAAAAGTTCCAGCCGCCAAATGTATTGTTGATCTGCTGCAGGGTTCTCGGTTCGGCAAAGTTGGTGATCTCGCCCTGCTCCAGATACGGTGTCGCAGCCGTACCCTGAATCCATAAGATCGGATCCAGCGCACGAGGCTCCAGGAAGACCCGTCGCAGATTGACACCCCGCGTTGGACCCTCGCCACGCCAGAAGGGGATCAGCTTTTTGCCCTCGAGCACCGCTTCTGACTCCTTGATCGCTCTCAGCCACGTCGCGACCATCTCGTCCGACACCTCGATCTGCATGGCACCCGTTTGTGAAGGATTGGGAATCCATTCATTCTCGTCATCCGTTTCCGCCTGATAATGCTTCCACATCGTACGGGAACTTGCGAGTGTCGCTCTCAGGTGCGCGTGAGCCCGCTTCATCCGATGAGGTTCCTTCATTGGGAAACGCATCAAATGGATAAAGGAGATCAAATCGGAGATCACTCGCGCATTCAACGAAAAAATATCATCCCAGACGCGTGGCTCTTCCTGTAAGAATTTGTGCGGCGACGTCACGCGTTCAAAGAACATGTGGGCCGTGCAATCAAAGACCTCCTGGGCATCCACCGCTAATAAGATTTCTCCGCAAGCACTGAGCAGGTGACAATACCCGCGCAGCCAATCAACATCCCCGCGATCAAAGCAAACCACAAACTGTTGCACCATCGCCTCAGGGACGTCGACATCGATGCGCCCCAAGACAAAGGCGGCACTCACCGGTTTTCCCAAGCCGCACACATCGATCTTGATCAACCCCACATGCAGCGGCAACTTCACGCTCTCGTCATCCACCTTGGCCAGAGTCGCCTCTGCTGCGGCCAGATCTTTGACGAACCTCTCCACAATGCGTCGTGAGTCCTGGTAACGGATTGGCTGCGGGTCTGGATTTTGAGGCACGATTTCACTCAGCTGGCGTCCCACAAACGGAGCACCACGCTCGGTACGCAAACCGTACTTGTGCAGGCTGGTCCCCAAATGTTCAAACGTCAGTAGAAACTGAATCGCCCCCAACCCGAAACGCGCTTCATCATCCTCAGGATGCGCCTTCAGATGTTGCTGCAGACTCTGCTCGCCCTCCGCCAATTTCCCCGCCAGCATAAACGCTTCCGCGCGCGGTGCTGCGGTCAATCGTGCGGATAATGACACGCAAACAATCGCGGTCAACAGAAACATGATTCGACACATGGCAGATGGGGCCTTTCATTCACTATCCACTGTGGGCATGAAGAACAGCATACGCACACGCTGCCAACACCGCAAAGCCTCCACATGATTCTGCTCCGACAACGCGCACAGAAGCTTGCAGCGGAAAGACGCAGCAGACAACGCAGTGACTCAGGTAACAGGAGCAGGCTTCTCTCGACAACGTGCAGATCACCCGGGGTGTCACCTCCCCGACACTTCCGCCCCACCATCTTGGCCCTTGCGCGTTCGGCGTCAGGTGACTGTCAACCTGGCCTCCCGTAGTCCGTTCAATTCCAGCAATCGTCCCTCGAGCCGCTCAATTTCTTCGTTGATCTCCCCCAAAGTCAGTTTGCGATGAACGCGCATTTCATTGCGGCACACCAGGTGCAGGACCGGAATGACGACTGTCATCATGGCCACAAAAATGAGGCCAACCGCGATCCCCCGCCAGATCCAATCTATAGAAAAAACATTCCACCGAAACGAGCAGATCAATATTGCGCTGAGAGATATGGCAACCGTCAAAATAGCAATCACACCTAACGAAAATGCCCAACGCAAATGAGGTGACAATCGGGCCAGAGAAAGTAACGATATGTGGCAGAACGCGACGGCGAAAATGCAGGTAATCGCCAATACCGGAAACCACCAGAATCGAAATTCGAATAATTCCCAAAGCATCCCGATCATTTGGATGGCACTGATCAAGGTCAGCAATATCCCCAAAAGAGGATAGATGGCGGCGCGATTCCGCTTGAAAGAAACCTGCAACTTGGAATGCGGTAATTCACTAACGGCCTTTTCCAGTGCAGCCGCGCAGCTCAGCCCACAAATACTGGCCAGGGCTATCACAGCGGACGTCATAAGAACGCGTAGACTGTCATCTACACCCACAATGATTTCTCCAATGCCCAAAAACGCACAGAGCACAACCGACACAATGTGCACATAGAGGAACATAGTTCGCAACGTGAATTGTCGGGCCGCGAGGGAAGAAAGCGACGTGCTTGCCATCGTGTGTTTACTTCCCGAGTGAGTCATCTCACATCTAAAAAGTGCGGTTGCCTGCGGTTCTTCGGGAAGCGGATCGGCACGTCCGTTGTGACGTCAACGCTCCCCCCCCAGCCTCAACCAGCGCAGAAAGATCAGTACAAAAGATCAAGCGTAAAAAGAGCCCGGGACGGCTAATAAAAATTCGCCAATCACCTCGGTGCTGCCAAGAGGCCTCACTCAGCAGACATTGCTTGCCATCGGCTGCTCAGGCCAAGCGAAAAAAACATTTGTGGTTGGCAGCTGACGGTGCAGCGGCGGCACACGCATTCACACCGTTGCCAGCCATCGCGTCCAAGCCTGATTCACGACAGCGCCGAGCACCATTCGCAACTCCCGTCACTCACGGCGAGGTATCGTTAGATTTACTCCCTTGCTAGAATTGATCCTGGCGAATCCTTCTGTACCCCCACGTTGACGCTTGCATTGCGGCACCCCACAGGGTCACTCGAGCAGGGATCAGAATCATTCGACAGGCGGCAAACATGCCCTGTTGGTTTCCGCATGCCCTCGTAGCTCAGGTGGATAGAGCGACGGTTTCCTAAACCGTAGGCCGCAGGTTCGAGTCCTGCCGGGGGTGCTCTTTCATGTTCGCGAAATGGGAGCGGCACGCGAGTTAGCTCTGAGGGCCATTTCGCGGTGCGGTAGATCTCGCCGCTTATCCCCAGTGTTCGCAACACTTTCCGATGAGGGTCGTGCCGTGAGGGCGCTCTCGGTTTTCTAGGGCGGAGCGCCGAAAGCGAGGGTTGCTTCCGTCTACGATTTCTTCACGCCCACCTCACTTCCTGCTCTTTTTTAGACACAATGACCGAATCGCTGTTAGCAAGGAATTCCACAAT
>NZVR01000226.1 GCA_002701545.1 Blastopirellula sp.
CGAGCTGGACGCCACCACTGGTGGTCCTGCGGTGGACAATATTGCCGCCAGCAAACGCCGCACGCTGTACGCCAAGGTCAGTCGGAATGCACCGTTGGCATCGGATAAATTCCTGCGCCTGTTCGATTTTCCCATCCCGCGCGCCACCGCCGCCCAGCGCACGGCCAATGTGGTGCCGCAACAATTTCTCTTTATGTTAAACAGCCGGTTCATGCTGGAACGCGCCCGCGCCCTGGCCACGCGGCTGGAGCAGGAAACGGCGGAGCCCCCTGTCCGTGTGGCCCGTGCTTATTCGCTGCTGTACGGCCGCGCACCCACGGCCCGCGAACAGGCCGTGGCCGCCACTTATCTGGCTGGTGAACCGCCCGCCAACGGTCAACTCACGCGCTGGCAGCAATATTGCCAAGCCTTGCTCAGTGCCAACGAGTTCATGTATATTCGCTGAAGATTTTATGGAGCCGAACATTCATCGCAATCCGTTGCCGCCGGTCTCGCGTCGGGAGGCATTGCATCGTATCGGGGCGGGTATGGGCAGCCTTGGTTTGGCCGGGATGTTGCAGCAGGCCGGCGCCAAGGATGGCCCGTCATCCTCGCCTTTGGCTCCGAAGGCTCCGCACTTTGCACCCAAGGCCAAGCACGTGATCCAGCTGTTCATGCCGGGCGGCCCAAGCCAGGTGGATACGTTTGATTACAAGCCGCAGATCGCCCGGCACGCGGGGCAACGGCCGAAGATTGTGGATCGCAAGACGCTGCGCAATACGAAGAACGGTCTGATGCCGTCGCCGTTCGGCTTCAAGCAATACGGCCAGACCGGTAAATGGGTGAGCGACATTTTCCCGCACACCGGCCAGTGCGCCGACGATATTTGTTTCATCCATTCCATGCACACGAACATACCGGAGCATGCGGGTGCGATGATGATGTTTAACCTCGGGCACCTGCAGCCTAGCCGCCCGAGCCTCGGCTCGTGGTTGTGCTACGGGTTGGGCACGGAGAATCAGGAACTGCCCGGGCTGGTGGCCATGAGTCCGCGCGCTCAGCCGCGGGGCAAGTCTGCCCACTGGGGGAATTCCTTTTTGCCCGGTGCCTATTCCGGCGTGTACGCGAATATCGCGAGCATGAAACCGGACGCCATTCTCGGCGATCTCAAGAACCCGCATTTGTCCCGCACCGAACAACGGCAACAGGCCAATTTGCTGGCGCAGTTGAATCACCTCGATCTCGCACGGCAGGAGCAGGACCAGAAACTCGAGTCCAGTATCCAAGCGATGGAGATGGCCTTCCGCATGCAGTTCACCGTGCCGGATGTATTTGATACTTCACGCGAGTCGGCGGCCACACAGGAACTCTACGGCAAGAGCGAGTTCGCCAAAGGCTGCTTGATCGCGCGCCGGTTGGTGGAACGCGGCGTGCGCATGGTGCAGCTGTCCCATTCCATCAGTGGCTACGATATCGCGTGGGACACAGGCCACGGCGACATCAAGGGCGGCCACGCTCACCTCGCCCGCGAATGCGATCAGGGCATTGCCGGGCTTATTCAGGATTTGAAACTGCGCGGGCTGCTGGATGAAACGCTCGTCATTTGGGGCGGCGAATTCGGCCGGGCGCCCACCTCCGAAGGCCAGAAAGGCCGTGACCACGATCATTACGGGTTCACTGTCTGGATGGCCGGTGGCGGTGTGAAACCCGGTTTCACTTATGGCGCTACCGATGAATTCGGCTGCTCCGCCGTGCACAACCGCGTGCACGTTCACGATCTGCACGCCACGATCCTGCATCTCATGGGATTGGACCACGAGCGGCTGACGTTTCGGCATGCCGGGCGGGACTATCGGCTGACCGACGTGCACGGACGTGTGGTCAAAGACATCTTGAGCTAATACGAGCACGGCACAGGCAGGGGGCCGGACCCTTGGCCGTTCCGAGTAGTTATTTCCTTTATTCCCCAAGAGGAGCGCATGACCGATATTCCCGATCACGGCGGCGAGCGACGATCGTTGCTGTCGCCAATGAAGGTGGAGCCCGATTCGCCGATGCATGGATTTGTCAGTTCCGTCGCCCGGAGACAAATCGCCGAGACCGCCCTTTCGGAAGCGGAACTGGCTGGATTTTTAGCCGCCGCGTGTCCACGTCCGATACCGCCCGGCCTGAACCGACAGCTGCTGGGGAACACCAAAATTCTCCTCTACATTGGACCGATGCTGATCGTGTTGGGACTCTTTAGTCCGGTGCTCTTCTGGAATGCGCTTGGCGAGAGTCTACGTTGGATCAGTCCGCTGACGGGAATCTTACCCATGCTTTTCGGAGGCACGGTGCTGGTGATGACGGTCCTGTTTCGCAAACAGAAAGCGCGACTGCTCCGCGATGGCATTCTGGTCTCGGGAACGGTGGTCGATTTGCGCGAAACGGATGTTGAGGTCAATGAGCGCCCGCAGTTTGAGGCGATTGTCGAATTCGAACACGCAGGCGACATCACGCAAGCCACATACAAGGTTTATGGCGAAGAAGCGAAACGAGGGCGTCATCTGGCCGAGACCCGAGAGACCGTGCAGGTGTTGGTGGATCCGTTGAATGCGAGTCAGGTGGTGGTGACGGAGTTGTTGATGATCACGGAATGAGGGCAAGCCAGCGCGATCTGCTCGGTATGCTGATCAGCTATAATGGAGCAATGGACGCCAAGGGATCTCCAGATGCACCTTCGCCGAATGGTTCGGCCCAGTTCGCCACGACGCAATGGAACGTCGTGTTGGCCGCAGGTGCGGCGTCGAACACAGACGCGCGTGACGCTTTGGAACAACTGTGCACGCAATATTGGTATCCGCTATATGCGTATGTGCGACGGCGTGTCGACGATGTGGACGAGGCGCAAGATTTAACCCAGGCATTCGTGGCGCATCTGTTGGAAAAGCAGACGATCGGTCGGGCAGACCCGAACCGCGGTCGCTTTCGCGCTTTTTTGCTTACGGCGTTGAAACATTTTCTGGCGAACGAGCGGGAGAAAACGAGAGCAGCGAAACGAGGTGGTAAAGTAGCCATTCTGTCGCTCGACTGGGAAGCGGGCGAAACGCGGTTTCAAATTGAGCCGAGCCATTCGCAAACCGCCGAACAACTATTCGAGCGGCGGTGGGTGCTGGCACTGTTGGAACAAGTGGTGAACCAGCTCCGTTGTGAATATGGCGAGCGGGGGCAGGAAACGCATTTCGAACAACTCAAAGCAGCGTTGACTGGTGAGATGTCCGCAGCGCAATACGAGCTGGCGGCGCGGCAGCTTGACATTTCGCCAGCGGCAGCCAAACAAGCGGCATATCGGTTGCGGAAACGCTATCGCGAACAGTTGCGCCGGGCCGTCGCCCAGACGATTGCCGACGAGCGAGACGTTGATGACGAGATCAGACGCCTTTTTGAGGCGTTGGAAAATTAGGCAGATTTCGTGTTACCGACGGTAGGATATGCTGTAGAGAAGGGTAGACCGAACCCTTCGACGAGGAATCCACGATGAGTCAAACGAATCAATGCCCCGAGTGTGGAGCCGTCTACAGCGCCGATTCTCCCGCGGGAATGTGCCCGAAATGCTTGCTGATGGCTGGATTGGGCGACGAGGACGCCGGTAGCGACTCGACCGTGAACGCGCCATCGGATGCGGGATTTGAGCCTCCTCCGGTTGAAGAAATCATACCGCTGTTTCCCAAATTGGAGATCCTGGGGTTGCTCGGACGGGGTGGCATGGGCGCGGTGTATCGAGCGCGGCAAGTCGAACTCGATCGCCTCGTGGCCGTCAAGATTCTTCCACCCGAAGTGGGGCATCATGCGGCCTTTGCGGAACGCTTTATGCGCGAAGCCCGCGCGATGGCCAAATTGAGTCACGCCAGCATCGTAACGATCTTTGAGTTCGGGGAAACCGAGGGCCTTTATTACTTTGTCATGGAATACGTGGACGGGCCGAATTTGCGCCAAGCGATGCAGGCCGGTACGCTGAAGCCGAAGGAAACGCTGGCGATTGTGGCCAAGCTGTGCGAAGCCTTGCAGTACGCACACGACCAAGGCATCGTACACCGGGATATCAAACCCGAGAACGTGTTACTGGACGCACACGGTGCTCCCAAGATCGCTGACTTTGGTCTTTCGAAATTGTTGGGGAGTGACGACGTCGACTGGACGCTTACCGGCACGCGACAGATGATGGGAACACCCCGCTACATGGCGCCGGAGCAAATGCAGCAGACCAAGTCGGTGGATCATCGCGCCGATATCTATTCGCTTGGTGTGATGTTCTACGAATTACTGACGGGCGAGTTACCTTTGGGCCGTTTTGATCCACCGTCAAAGAAGGTCCAAGTCGATGTGCGGCTGGACGAGGTCGTGCTGCGGACTCTGGAAAATGAGCCATCTCGACGTTATCAACAGGCCAGCGAGATGCAATCCGATGTGGAAATCATCTCGGAAGCTAGCGAAGCGAGCCCGGCCGGCTTATCGGAAGTGCGTTGGGCATCCGACGCGGTCTATGCGCGCCGGATGATTTGGGTTGTGGCCGGGTGCTGGGTGCTGTGGGCCGGCGTATGGGGAGTCGGCTTGGTCGGCTATCTGCAAAAAGCGGATTGGTATTTTGCGCAGGGCGACCTACCGCGCACCTATTGGGACCAGATCGCATACTGGTCGTCGTTGGTACTTGCCGCTTTTGTGGTGCTGGTGTGGTATCTGTTGGCCAAATCACCAGGATCCGAACGCAGCCTGAGCGACTTTTGGACCGTGTTGAACACACCGGACCGACGCGCATTGCGGCTGTGGCTGCCGATGGGCGGTTATCTGGTGATCTTCCTCCTGGCGATGGTGACCGTGATGAGTTTGGCAAACGACGCAATCCAAACCATCACACAGCATGCGTTGGTCATCCTGACGCCGTTGGTGGCCGTCGTCAGTTGCATCCGGGCCTATGGATTGCCGGCACGGCGGCGAGCGGAGCGATCTTAGAGAGCAAAGCGTGAAGCGGCACGGTGGACGGGCAGCAAACGCGTGTTGTGCGGGGGGCGGAATCTTGGTGCCCCCGCCTGGCTGCATGTTGGGGGGCATCACAGCTTTTCCCCATCGTTCCGCCAAGATCGAAGCTGGGGACTCGAAAGACAGATAGTCACTTCACTTTATTCACACGTGTCACGGAGAGTTCGGTCATGAAGGCAGCCATTTTCACCGCCTGTCCCAGGTGTGGCGCAACTTTGGAGGACGGTTTTGCTATCAAGAACGTCGGGCTATCCTTTGTGGAACCGAGCAAACTGGAGAAGTTACTCTCGATGGATGAAGATATCTCCGGGGCGGGCTACACGAAATTCCTACCGGCAAAAGCGGAATATTTCGATTCGTACTTGTGCCGACGGTGCGAAATGTACCTGATCGATTACAGTACGTCGTTGGATCGCAATCAAGCCCGCGAATTAGCGCGGTACCGAACGGGGGGCAAAGCCGAACGTTGAGCATCGGCGTGAAGTTGCTGACGGGGAACACGCAACAGTAAAAAGGAAGCGGGCGTCCGAACGGGAAGCGGGCGACCTAAGGGGCATCCTCCGCGACGGGCGCCTGCTCGGCGTTTTCACTGCCTGTCGCCACGCTGGTGGTGACGTTGGCAACGCCCTGCTCGGTGCAGATGGTGGCAATCATTTGAACCGTCGCGTGCTTGCAATTGGCGTCCGCTTCGATGTGAACGGAATCCCAGCCGGCGACTTGTTCACGGATCTGTTCGAGTGAAACGTGGGCGTCCGAAATGAAGGCTTGTCCGGTTGCGTCGCAATAGATGCGCAGTTCGTGCGTGACAGCGGCCTCGTCCAAGCGTTGTTCGAGTTGTTGTGCGAGTTCATTGAATTCTGCTTGGGCGGGTACCGCTACGGTGATATCGGGCTGGATTTGCCCCTGGTCCGCGCGCACGCCGGCATAAAAGAACAAGGCGCCAATGGGAATGAGAGCGGCGAGCAGCAAACACCCGAGGACGACAAAAACGACCACCACAATGGCTACGGTATTGACGGAAGACGATTGGGGCTTGTTCATGTGGAGTTCCCAGGGGGTGTTGGTCGTATACGATGTTTGCGAGTTGTCCTGCGAAGGTGGCACGTCGAGCCAAATGCGATGCGAAGCCAGGCACCACCAACGTCCACGGTCCGTACCGTGCTGATGTTTGGACTGCCGTTGGTCGGGACCGGCGCACCGTGTGCAGCCTGAACAGCAGCAGGGCGTTGCGGAGTTAGTTCGGCCTCCCGCTGGGAATATTGTCTTTTTTTAAAAATTCCTGGTTGATGGGGATACGTTTGGTCCAACTGCAGCGGGCTTTGTAGCAGAAGACTCCGGTAGTGGGCGCGCCGGCGCGTATGCAGTTACCGTTAAATTGAGGCGATCGCAGGGGTGAGCCGCACCGGAGCTCTTATGACTTATCCGGGTAGCCACAAAACTGCGGCGTAAACGGCATTTCCATAAAGCAGCGCTCCGAATGCCAGTTTGAGCAGCACACGGTACCAGAACTCGATGGGCGCGTCGTTCCTACTCAGCACGTCGGTAGGACGACCCTGCACGTAAACCGGGATGTCCGCAAAGTTGAACCCGCGACGCATGTCAACGATCGCCCAGAGGGTCATTAGCGTCCCGAAACCAGTCAATACAAATTCGAACAACACGAGGCTTGGTAAATACATGTGCAACTCCTTGGCCACTGGGTCGTTGGGCGAGATGGAAGTTGTCGCCGCCAGCACCTGTGCGACGTGGTCCCGGGGCGATCTATTCACTTCAGCGTGAAACGCGGTCGGTTGTTACAACGCGGAATGAGGGGGTCGTGAAGAGCAATGTCGTTAGAGTCAGGGAGCTCGCCAGTATCGTTGCGGCGATGTACCGCAGTCGCCTAGTGATGAGCTACAGGCTGGCTTTGCGGTGTCTGGAGTTCCATCTAGCTGACGTTAGCGCGTCTCGGCCAACTCGCGAGCGGTAACCGTTGAGTGTTAAGAGGCATCGGTGGGCGGTGTTTAGGGGGGAATGGCGANGGTCTGCGTCACTTAAGGGGAAGATTTTTCTAGTCTCCCTCCGCCGGATATNGCAAACTGAATGAATCGGGGTACAAGCTCAAGTTGCAGATCGAATTGTCCATCTCTCGCAAGCGTGGGTTTCGAGGGGGATAGCGCAGCTTTAGTGAGCCTGGCTAGAGGGTTTGAGAAGTGATGAGGCTGTACCCACTCTGAACGCGATGTTTCTGAAACGCTGACTTAGCCCAAGGAGACGATCATGATCATTGTTAGACAGATGATGGCAGGTTTGTTGCTCGTAGGAATCAGCGGTGGTACGGCCATTGGGGAGGGGCATCCCACGCGCATGGTCAAGGGAGAAACTGCAGCCATTACGGGGGCCGTTGTCGCCTGCGGCGAATGGGGAGCGGGTAAGCGCATCGGTTGCCTGACGCTGTTCCATGGTAAGGAACCAAAAATTGGAATCTATGCGTTGGAAGCCAGCGATAACGTGATGCGTCTCGCAGCCGCGGTGGACCGCGAGTTGCAACGTGATGAGTCGTTGAAGTGGTCGTTTGTGATAATTCTGGACGAGAAACGACATCGGGAAACGACGTCGAACTCCAACGTTAGCCAGAATTCCGATACGCATACCTTTGCAGAAACACAAAAACGGTTTGCAGAGCTGAATGCACTGGGAACGAAATACCAGGTCAAGAGTGTGACATTGGGACTTTCGAATCGTCCGCGGGCGATGACCCGTGAGCGATTAGAGCTGACGGAGGCAAACGACGTCCTGGTCACGTTTCTTGGCAATGGGTACGGCTCACGCACGAGCCCCCGCCCGAGGACCGTACTCTTTCTCAAACGGCTGCATTCGAAATCACTGACTGCCGAGGCGATCAGTGATTTGGTTGACCAATTGCGAGATGTGCATGAGCGACTGCACGTCGACTGACCCTTAACCAACGTGCCGCGCTGAGTGCCCAAGTCGGGCTAGCGGGGTAACGGCTCTGCGCGGTGTTCCCAATGCGAATTTCCCGAACTCGCTAAATCCAGACTTGATCTTCGACGTCGACGGTCTGATCGCTTTGGATTTGGCCGGTGTGTTGCGTGGCCTTCGGCTCGACCAGCAGAAAATGAGTTTCGCTTTGCGCGGATGTTTTGTGCGGAACGCCCCTGGGGACAATGAAGCATTCACCTGGCGACAAGTGGATGATGTCGTCGCCAATATGAATCGACAGTGTGCCGTGGAGCACGAGGAAGAATTCGTCCTCGTCTTCATGCGTGTGCCAGATTAGTTCTCCTTGCCCTTTGCCGACTTTGACATACTGGCCGTTCATCTCTCCGATGATTTTGGGTGTCCAGTGTTCGTTGAACAGGGAGAATTTGTCGGCCAGGTTGATTTTGGTCTGTCCCATGGCGGTTCCTAGCGGGGTGCGTGTTGTCGTGTGGGAATGTTAGTCACCAGGGTGACAACGGTTTGTGCTATGCCGGAGTGTCTGTTCGTGCTGCGGTTGAGGTGTCGATTATCAGCCATTGTTGGTGGAATTTCTAATCCCATATGCGTCATATTGCGGTCCAATTGCCGACGTCTGTGCAGTCCGAACGGTCGCCAACTTGATGGTGGCGGACCGCTTTGTAGCTTCCGGGGTTTGTGAAATACGCTGACGGAGGGGCGATGCAATGGTCCTTTTGGGGACCGGAAAACACGGCGTGAAGCGGAGTCCACGGTTGTGCGTCCATCCATTGATCGGACGGGTCCGTCAATGCAGCTTCGATTTTTTTTTAAAAATGACTGTGCGAAAGGTGTTCGTTTCACGCACTAAAGGGAAACCCAACCATAAAACATCCATTCTCAACGGATGAAATGGTTCGTCGTTGTGCATTCGGAATCCCCAAGCGTTCGAGGAAGGCCTGTTGCTATCCCTGGTATTTTCTTTGGGTTTGTTCTCTGCGATTCAACTCGTCGTACAAACGACCGTCTTAACGTTGATCCTGTCGTTGATCGGAGAAGGGGATACCGATCCGTTTAAGAGAGATGGGTTTCGAAGCACTGTCTTGAGATGCTTTGGTATTTGCGCCGTCACCACCACGTTATGGTATTTGTCATTGTCTGTCGCTCCCTTGGACACACCATCGGTGTTTTGCTGATGACCATAACGATTGCTATTTGGTTCGGTGCTGTGATGATCCTTTTCGAGAAATCGTGGCTGGGGGCTCTGCTGATTGCGGTGTCCGTGTTTGTGGTTTCATTGCTCATGTCGGTTGGGCTCGGCTACCTGTCGGACTTTTTCATTCTGCCTTGATTTAGCCGTTGAACGTAACCAAAACGTCATGCCGGCGACGCCAATTGCGTTACCAACGGAGCGAGCACGGCGAACTGTTCCCGATTCGCGACGCAAAAGGTGTGGGTGCGTGAGAAACTCGATGGTGTTGCGAATGGATTTCCGCCGAGATTGCAACGAGAACACAGCCCGGTGTTCCCGGCGGTGAGTGGATATCTTTGCCTTACGGCACCTAGACGTTGTTTCACTTCAAGATTTGATTCTACCCTCAACCACCGGCCTCGACGCACGGGCCGTGCATCGACCGACATGAAGTAAAAGCAGGTCGGGCCAACGGGTAACTTTTTGAAAAAACAGAAAGTTGCGGATCGGTGATGGGAGGCTGTATAAACGAAGGATGCAATGGGGCCCGAGTACCGTCCCGCGCGCGTGTCCCGGGTTCACGTGGCCTACGAGCAGAAGCGTTCCTCTTGTTAGGCGGCTAAGACCGAGTTACACATGACCGAGAAATGCTACGCCTGCCGCAAGGTAGTGGTTCCAGACACGCGTGGCGAATGTCCGGAGTGTTGTCGACAGCTTGTGGATCTTCAGAAAGGCCGCGATGAAGAATTGCAGTTCTATTGTGTCGTCTGTGAGGAGTTCTTTTTCGCATGTCGAGATGACACCGGGTATGACCAAGCCCCGTGTCCGAAGTGTGGCGACCTTTCGAACACGCCAGATTTTCATGTGGATTCGATGCGGCGCAGCGAGCACGAGCGACTGAGCACATGGGGGTGGGTCACTTGGCTTTTCATTTTTCTTTTTGTGACTCGGGTATCGGGTGGGGGTTCATCAGAATTATCCTCGTGCCTTGAGTGAACGTGGGCGACGCACGCGAGGACCTGGGGCCCATGGAGTGGTGCTGCAACTCGCCCATACTCAACGACCCTCCAACGGAACTTGCATACTCATGAGATTAAGAAACAGTGACGCGATTGGCTGCCCGAGTTCAGTGGAAATCCTAGAATGCGGTCGGCAGGCTGGGGACGGCTGTCGTGGCGATCGAACCAGCGAGAGGTAACGGATGAATCGAATCGCCCCCTTTCGGGTGCTGGCAATGGCGTTGGTTGCTGCGAGCGTGAACGCGGACGCAAAGCCGTTTGCCCCGTTTGTGGGCTTGATTTGCAATGGCCGGTGGTCGAGTTGTCGAAACCGGCAGGCAGCTATGTCGATTCAGGTAGCGAGCCGGTAGGAGATACGCTTGTGGAGGCAACGTCCACGGCGATCTAACGCAGAAACGCAACTCACGCGCCGCATGCGATGTGGT
>NZVR01000227.1 GCA_002701545.1 Blastopirellula sp.
AATCTTGCCAGCCATCTATCTTTCCCTCAAATAGACACAAACTGCACTGAACATCGGAAGAATCCGAACGCATTGCAGAACTATCGCCAAAGCAAAGCGATGACCTCATCAAATCCATATCAAATCAATACGCCCACACACAACAATTCGAGCAGAGAAAACCCGCTCAGATCAACAAGGTTTTCCCCCAGTTCAACCCACCATTTTTTGTCGCAGCTGCTTGATCCGATCACGCAGATTCGCCGCATCCTCAAAGTCCAACTTCTTGGCGGCCTCTTTCATCTTGCTCTCCAACTGATCGATCAGTTCAGGCAAAGCTTCGAGCGCCAGTCCCGCGTCCGCATCGTCGTCCAACGCCTTCGCAGCCTTGCCCGCCACCTGCACCAAATCGGCATCGGGACCATCCGCTTTCAGCTTCCGTGACAGTTCCAAAAAGCTCAAAATTGAATTGCTGGCCTTCTTGCCTGCTGCCGTCGGCACGATCCCATGCTTCTCGTTGTAGGCCTGCTGGATCATCCGCCGCCGCTCGGTCTCTTCGATTGCTTTGGCCATCGAATCGGTCATGTTCTCCGCGTACAGCAGAGCCATACCCTCCACATGACGCGCCGCCCGACCGATCGTCTGAATCAGAGAGCGTTCAGCGCGGAGGAAACCTTCTTTGTCTGCATCCAGAATCGCCACCAGCGACACCTCTGGCAAATCCAAACCTTCCCGCAGCAGGTTCACACCCACCAGCACGTCGTATTCCCCCAGCCTTAAATCCTGAATGATCTCGATCCGTTCGATCGAATGAATCTCCGAGTGGAGATAACGCACCCGCACTTGATTCTCCGCCAAGTAATCCGTGAGGTCTTCCGCCATCCGTTTGGTCAACGTTGTGACGAGGACCCTCTGTTTCTTCTTGGCTCTGATCCGGATCTCCCCAAGCAGATCATCCACCTGACCGGTGGTCGGCCTCACCTCCACCATCGGATCCAGCACACCTGTCGGGCGGATCACCTGTTCCGCCACCTTGCCGCCGCTCACCTCCATCTCCCAGTTTCCTGGGGTCGCACTCACGAACACCGTCTGATGGGCCTTCTCCCAGAACTCCGTTCCTTTCAGCGGTCGATTATCTGCCGCACTAGGAAGACGAAAACCATGCTCGATCAGAACCTTCTTACGGGCTTGGTCGCCGTTGTACATCGCCTGCAACTGCGAACAGGTGACATGACTCTCATCCACGATCAGTAGCCAGTCGTCGGGGAAGTAATCAATGAGGCATTCCGGCGGCGTGCCCTCAGCACGGCCAGCCAGATGACGCGCGTAATTCTCCACCCCGTTGCAATACCCCACCTGACCCAGCATCTCCAGGTCGTATTTCGTGCGCTGCTCCAGCCGTTGCGCTTCCAGTAATTTCCCCTCCCCATTGAAAACATCAAGCTGCTCCTTGAGCTCGGATCGAATCGCTTTCACCGCTGCACCCAAACGATCCTTCGGAGTCACAAAGTGTTTGGCCGGGTAAATATTCACCGCTTCCAAACTCTGCAGAATCTCACCCGTCGTGGGATCCACGTACCGAATCGCCTCAACCTCATCACCGAACAACTCGATCCGCACCAATCGGTCTTCATAAGCTGGGCCGATCTCCAACACGTCGCCCTTCATCCGAAAACGACCACGGGCAATCTCCGTGTCATTGCGGCTGTACTGATTATTCACCAACTCCCGCAGCTGGCCACGAATATTCAATGTCTCGCCAACCTCAAATTTCACCGCAGCCTTGAGGTATTCACTCGGAATTCCCAATCCATAAATGCAACTAATCGAAGCCACCACAATCACATCACGACGCTCAAATAACGAGCGCGTTGCCGAGTGCCGCAGCATGTCGATTTCCTCATTAATCGAGGCTGTCTTGGCGATATAGGTGTCACTCACCGGGACATAAGCCTCCGGTTGGTAGTAGTCGTAGTACGAAATGAAGTACTCAACGGCGTTGTCTGGGAAGAACTCGCGCAGCTCGTTGCACAACTGCGCGGCCAATGTTTTGTTATGAGCCAACACCAGGGCAGGACGACCCGTTTGGGCGATCACATTCGCCATGGTGAACGTCTTACCGGTCCCCGTCGCTCCTAAGAGCGTCTGATAGCGCTCGCCCTCGTTCACGCCCTGCACAAGCTGGGCGATCGCCGTTGGCTGGTCTCCTTTAGGGCTATACGGCGCCGTCAGGTCGTAGGCAGGCATGGAGGAGCTGTGCCGATCGGCCGGTTGCTCAGCTTATGGCCGCTAGCCATGGAATCGGTAGTCACGACGCCATCCAACCCAGCCCAAGTTGTCTGCTCCGAAACACAAGGCCTAACTTGCATCAGGCTGATGACAGTGCACCGATCGAAATCTGACCCTGTCCAGTCCTCATCAACATCCCCAAAAAGACTTTTTGAATGAACGCCTTTTGAGATGTGTTCGCGATCTAGCGAGAGTTGTCCCTACTGCAACTCGATCAAGACTTCGCACAAGACTGTGCCGCAGAGACCTTCCATGTTCACTACTCCTGCCGAGGAATAGACGACGCGCTGATCTCATCGGATGACATTGCAAACCATCCTCTTCCACTACGGAACCTTCCAGCCTGACTGGCAGCAACCAGGGCTGATCCAAGCTGGACCGCAAATGACGGATGGCCCCCAATCGCTGCGGCTAAGGGAGTGTTCCACAACTGCCATCCACGAGGGATTGACGCAGCATGGCTGGGCTGGTCGCGGAGTGTTGTTGCACTACAGCGACCCGTTCATGATGCGCAGCAGTCCACTTCGCGATGTCCGCGCCTGGCCGGGTCCACGCTTGCTGGCCTGCGGAGATTTGCACCATGGACCTAGCCCCATCGACACCTTGGTGTCCTATCTCAACGCAGAACCCCACGACGCTGTGCTGCTGACCTTCAACCCGTCGTTGGTCAACAAGGTCCAAAGCCGAATGAACAAACCGGTGCGCAGCCTGCCACCAACCTTTTTTAACTATCCCTCAGCGAAGCGTTCTGCATCTCCCCGATTGGAACTGCTGCACGTCGGCACCCTGGGGCCGCATCACCCACGCCGGCGTGAGCTGATCGAGGCTTTAAACGCTCGGCGCAGGATTCCGTTACGCCACACAACCACCAACAGCCCAGAAGAAGCATCAGTGCTCTATGCCCAACACGCCCTCGTCTTGAACGTTCCTCTCAACAACGACCTCAACCATCGATTCTTTGAAGTGATGGCAGCAGGAGTACCCCAAGTGGTCTTTGGAGATCCCGGCTTGGTGGGGGAACACCAGGCCCTAGCGCAACGACCGGATGTGTTCTGGGCATCCACTGTCGAATCCTTGGAAGAACTCGTTCTGCAGTTGTTGACGGAACCAAAGATATTGCAAGCGATTCCAGTCCAACCACCACCTGTCTGGCCAATCAAGGATTTGCTCAAGGCCGCCTTTACTCCTTAGCAGCATTGGCCAATTGGTCGTTTCGACAACACCCCAACCAACGGGCCCATCATCCAACCGAAAGCAAAATCAATCCAAGGATTGATCACTAATCCAACCGCCTAACGGAGTAATTGATTGCCATCAAAAGGCACTAAACTCCAACAAAAAGCAACAAATTATTAGACGCCTAGACATCACAAAGAAACAACATAACTAGCCCTATTTGAATCAAAGCAAACTGCCTAAATACGGTGATCAATCAAAACGAATCACAACATTGAGATTGAGGGAGATTCAATCAAGCCCAATCAAGCCTTCTGGGGGAGTGATGCCATCAACGATCCCATTTCAAGCGCCTCAAGGCCATAAGACCAGCCCAAATTGCTCTTGATACCAGCGCGTTCGAGAGCCTGTTGCATCGTGTCGGTTGTGAGCACGCCAAAAATCACCGGAATACCAGTCTCACGTGCCACTGCAGCGATTCCCTTGCTGGATTCCCCCACCACCACATCGAAATGAGGGGTGTCACCACGAATGACGGCGCCAAGAGTAATCAGAACTTGATAACGACCACTTTGAGCGAGCTGTTGCGCCACGATCGGCAGCTCAAACGAACCAGGCACCCAAGCCACATCAAGCTGACCACTCGTGCTGGAAGTATCCACTCCATGACGTGCCAAGCAGTCCAGACAACCGCTCAAAAGTTTGGCTGTGACAAGGTCATTGAAACGGGCCACCACGACAGCGATACGCAATCCCGATGCATCCGTAAAACGTCCTTCAAAAGTGGCCATGCAGTTCTCAAACGACGAAGAAACTCACTCCCCAGTTGAGCAGAACCAGGGCCACCCACACGCCGCTGCCCAGCAAGATGATTCGATTGGAACGACCACTGTCCTCACTGGAGGCGTACAGCACCGGAACAGCAACGATCAGCGCAAAAGACATCACCACCAGGGCCAGAACTGTGAGGGTGTTAAGGATCTGCATGGATCATGTGCTCTTGGGGCGATTCTCACACGCAAGCGAACGCTCAGAGGCTTGCGACCTGGAGAAGCGTTACAGCCTGTGGCGTGCCGATCGGACAGGTCGAGAGCGATCGTCCTGAGNTCGCCACGAAACTGCGAGCGTGCCCTCTGCAGTCGAAGCAGCCTGANCTCNAGCACAATCTGCCCTGACTGATGTCTGCACCAGTGGTCAGAGCAAGGTCGCCTCACACCTCGTGGAGANATCAGAGGTGCTNTCAACCGGGGACAGGTGTTGCTTTGAGCAGCTGCAGCACATAACCGGCACGGTTCTGATGGCCATAAGCCTCAGCCTCCTGCGGCGCAGGATCGGGATGAGTCGTGGGCCAACCCAGTGGCGGCACTCCCATCAGATCACCGTGCAAATGCTGCAGCACATGGATGAACTCATGGCTAATCAGCATGCAACGCACTACCTCACTCATCGGCCGCTGCTTGAAGATGATCGTGCCAAGCCGCCCAGGCAAAGCGCGATAGCTGGCATCTTTTCCAGGCAGTTCCGGTTCACCAGCTTGCAGGGTGACACCCAATCGTCGACCTTCATTCAGGAGCGCATCACCCAGGGATGGATCCTGCTGACAGGTTGGACCAGTTCCCGGAGGAGGCTGGCTGTAATGAGGCCTGGGTTGCGGTTGTTGAGCAACAAATGAAGGCCGATCGGTTCGATTCTCTGTGGTCAGAAGCGACAAGCTTCCAACCAACAACACACCTAGCGGCAACAGAAGCGGCAGCAGATCACGGCGCAACGACACCGGTCAGCTCAGCGCCGCTCGCGTGAAATTCGCATCGGCAAGCCCCAGAAGGTTGAGCACAATCGAACTGATCACCCCATAAGCCACCGCCCCCAAAACAGCGCTGGAAACACCGTTCTTCAAAGTAAAGCCGTTAATCAGCCGTGCCGCCAAGCCAAATAAAATCACTGTGATCAGCCAGTTGAACAGCCAACTGATCGGAGCAATCAAACCACCAAGACTGGCGATTGCCCAGGGGAGACCAAGCAGCAACTTGAGGGGCAAGATCAACACCGTGCCCAGTAAACCAATCACAACAGCCGACCACAACGCTGTGCCGATATTGGCCATCTCCACCCCGAGGGGGAGGGCTGACACCAACAACAGAACCAGCGCCCGCACGGGCCACTGCAGCAACCAACCGATCGGTCCCATGGCTTCTGATCAGAGCATTCAGCCTAGGAATGACATGTCTTGGCGTCCCTAAAGCCAGTGATCAACTCTGATGTAGTGAGCCGCAAAACAACACGTCGGCCATAGCAACCCCACACATCATCACGTTCCAAGGTTGGAAGGTTCTCGCGACTGGTGCTGTTCTTGCTGAAGATGGAAAGCCTGCTCTGCTGCCTAGTGGCAGAAGAAGCAGGGCCATTGCAATCAGACCAGCGAGCGATGCGATTCAGACGCGAGCCGACACAGCATGACCAAGCGCATCGCGTAGGCCACGCACCACCGCGACCATCGCCAACTCATCGTTGAGACGATTGACGGCCGAACCAACACCAACACCGGCTGCACCAGCAGCAATGGCCATCGGCAAGGTGACGGCAGAAAGACCAGAAGCACAAAGCACCGGAACATCGACGGCGCGACTAATACTGTGAGCCGCGGCCAATGTGGGAGCGGCTTTTTCGATTAAGCCAAGGCTGCCAGCACTGAACGGCTTAGCGCTGGTTCCTCCTTCCGTCTGGATCAGATCAGCACCAGAAGCAACCAAATCCAAGGCCAGCTGCTCCTGCTGGTCCATTGGCAGCACATGGGGCACCGTCACACTCAGCACCACCTCAGGCAGAAGTTCACGAGTGCGACGGGTGAGCGCCAACACCTCATCGGCGCCGAACACACGACCTTGAGGATAAAAAGCGTCGTAATTACCAATCTCCACCATCACGGCGCCAGCTGAGACTGCAGCTGGGAATTGGTCGGGATCCACCGAAGACACACACACCGGCACACCAGCCGATTCCGCAAGCGCCAACTTGACCAGATCGGGATCACAAGCCAAATCAAGCAAATCAGCCCCACCGTGGCCAGCAGCACGAGCCACCCGCGCCACGCTGTCGGCGTTGAAATTCATCAGGCCGGCGATCACCTTCAGAGCACTGCGCTGCTCAAGGCTGCGGCGCAAAGCGTCCGGCAGCTGCTGAAGACGGGTCATCAGGGCGATTTCGTATGTCCTAATTCTCCCACCGCGACGCAACGCTCCTGCAACGATTCCTCCAGCAAAATCAGCAATTCGTCCTGAGAAACCAAAAGGGAGAACAGCCTTTTGGAAGGGCGCTGCCCAACCGCAAAGAATGCGGGGGAAAAGGGAGTGCTGAACGATCGACGGCAGAGCATTGCGTCTTCAACGGACAACATCCAGCAACTGACCCTGCCGGACTAGCTCCCCACAAACCAATAGGAAGCAGCGCGTCGAGCCGGATCCTGCTGTCCCGGCACGACCAGATCCACTCGACAGCCAGAACGTAGACGGAACAAATGTGAACCGATCGTCGTTCAGAAACGCTGCAGCACCGCAACGAGCCACGGCAAGATCGATTCAGAGCAGGGGATCGACCATGGCTCAACGCTACCCATGGACGCCCTGGCACGACCGACTGCATCGTCAGCTGCTACGTCAACCAGATCTCCTTCCCAAGAAGGCGTGCCTTTTGCTAGCGGTCTCCGGCGGTCAGGATTCGATCGCTCTGCTCGTGCTCCTCAACGATTTAGTGCGACTGCATCACTGGGATTTACTGGTCTGGCACGGCGATCACGGCTGGCATGCAGGTTCAACCGCCATCGCCCAAGAGCTCACGGAATGGTGTGGCCATAGAGATCTACCGATCCTGTGCAACCGCGCTGAAGTTGGAAGCACGAGAACGGAAGCAGCCGCTCGCCAATGGCGTTACGGGCAACTGACCAAGCTCGCCAAACAAGATGGGCGTGATGTGGTGACCGGTCACACCGCCACGGACCGAGCAGAAACCTTGCTGCTGCAGATGGCGCGCGGCACAGATTTGACGGGACTGGCAAGCCTGCGCCCCCAACGTCCCCTTGATGCTGCCCATCCCGATGGCCCGCAATTACGGCGCCCACTGCTCGGATTCAGCCGCGACGACACCCTGGCGATTTGCCTCGAACTCAACCTGCCGATTTGGCTGGATCCGAGCAACGAGAACCCTATTTATGCCCGCAACCGCATCCGGCTGGCCGTCCTGCCGGTGTTGGAGGAGTTGCATCCCGGCAGTACACACCGAATAGCAGCCTTAGCGGAACGAGTGTCCCAGGTGCGGGACACTCAGCAGCAGCTGGCCTCAATCGCATTGGAGACCTTGCGTTTTGGGGATGGTCTGGACCGACGTGCTCTAGGCCGTCTTCCCGCTGGAACACGACGCACGCTCCTGGCGAACTGGCTCAACCAACAGGGCGTCAAAGCGATCGCAGCCACTGCACTGGACCGACTCAGCCATCGTCTGGCCTTGGGACAACCAGCTGGCCAGTGTGATCTGCCAGAGCGATGCGCACTCGTCTGGCAAGGCGAGACGCTTTGGCTCAAACGCCACCAATCAAACCACCACTGATCAAGCCACCACTGATCAAACCACCGCCGCCCTGAGCAATGCATTCACCGCAGCAGCCACCAAGCCAGCTCCACCACGCGTCCCCTCCAGACGAATCTGAGCAAGATGGCTTTCCGCCAGACGGCGCTTGCTCTCGGCTACCCCCACAAAGCCGACCGGCATGCCAATAATCAAGCTCGGTGACGCCGCCCCAGCAGCGATTTGATCTAAGAGTCGCTCCAGCGCCGTCGGGGCACTCCCCACCAACACGATGGGTGCCGGCACCTGCATCCCCAGCTCCTGCCAAGCCTTCTGCATGCCAGAAGCAGTACGGGTTGACCCTTGCGGTGCCTGCTCGGGAGCCCACTCCAAAACACAATGCACCGAACTTCCCAAGCTGCGACGAGCCATCGGTGCCACCGCTGCCGCCGCCATGGCCGTATCCGTCAAGATCGCAGCCCCCTGCCGAAGTGCGGCCAACCCCTGTTCGCAGGCGTCAGGGCTGAAGCGAAGGAGCGGTGCCAAGCCAGGATCACCACTGCTATGCACCAAACGTTCCAGCACCTGTTGCGGCAAAAAGGCCAGACCCGTCTCACCAAGAATCGCCCGGATTCGCTGGATGCTTTCGAGAAAGATCGGATGATCCTTCATCGACAATGAAGCGGCAAGATTCTCAAGGCAGTCAAACAAGCCCTCAGCGAAGAATCCCATCCAAGCAAATCATCGCCGCCATGCCGACTGGACCCCAAATCACCCTGATCGGCAACTGCCAAGTGACACCTCTATCGACTCTTTTAAAGACTATTTATCAAGTTGAGACAATCAAATTAATCAGCGCCCATCTTGTCCAAGACAAGGATGCTGAACACGTCTCCTCCATCATCGATCAAGCGCATATTGTAATTACCCAACATATTCATGATCTTTTTCCGAAACAGTATCTACACACATCACGCCTCAAGCAATCATGCAAGCAAAGACTACTAACTATTCCGAATTTATTCTACCGAGGTTACACGCCAGACCTCCGATACGTTCGCCTCAAGCACGGCAGCACTCTTCCAGGGCCCTTAGGCGACTACCACAGCAGGATTCTTCTTGAAAGCTGGCAAAAAGGATGCAACAACACCACTCTAGAAAGCCTCTATCGCGATCCCGAACTGTGGAAACAACGATACGAGCACACAGCGCGAGACTCCATCAACGAACTCAAAAAAAGAGAGCTACAGCTAGACATCAAAATCAGCAACTTTATCGCATCGAAGCAATCAACAAACAGACTATTCCACACCTTCAATCATCCAGGCAAAACACTTCTAACTCGCCTAGCCAAACGAATCGGCAAAGCATTGG
>NZVR01000228.1 GCA_002701545.1 Blastopirellula sp.
CGTTCTCGGCAATGTCGTGGTTGGTTGGTTTGCGGGCACGAAACGTCATCGGCACCGAACGCGTGCCGGTCTGCAGAACAAAGTCTTTCAGTTGCACCACAGAACGTGCGGAGAAACGAACGCGGTATTCCCCCGATGTGTGAGCGAGCACTTTGTCGGGCCACAGTGCGTATGGCCATCCGGGTGATCGAAACAGAGCCAATTCAACCGATGAATCCGGTTCACTTTTCTGTCCTTTCGGAGGCGATCTCAATTTCAGGTCGATACCCTTTGAGTCGCGACTAAAGAACAATGATTCCCTGCCGCCAGCGATGAACCATTTGGAGGACAACTGTTTGCCTTCGACACGGCGTTTTCGCACCGGTGGTGGATCCTTGGTGGAAACGATGGCCGAAGAAAGAGCGATTTCCACTGCATCGAGATACGCCATGAGCTGCAGACGCGACATGTCGAGCGAGCTGGAAACCTTGTCGCAATGATGGCTTTGGCGGTCGTGAGGCAAACGGTCGAGAATGTCGAGATGCGGAAGGTGCAGGAGGTCGCGCAAGTTCTGCTGGAACTCGATGCGGTTCAGACGCCGCATCGGTCCTCGCCCGCTTGTGGCAATCTTCGCGCGGTCTGCAGCCGCGAGAGGACGGCGCAAAGCCCTGACCATCAATGCTCTTTCAGACTTGGGCAAGTCGTTTGGCGCGGGCGGCATCTCGCCCTTCCTAATGCGATCGTGAATTTGAATCCAGCGATCCTGTGTGGCGCGATCCTCAAGGTCAAAAGCCAGCGAAGTCAGGTCCAGGTTACCTTTCTTGGACGAGCCGTCGTGGCAGCCAACACAGTTCCGCTCGAAGAGTGCAGCGGCTGGTGCTGGAAACTCATCGGCATGCATTACCGATGCGGCGAGCAGCAGGCCAATAAGGAGTGAGAAGGTGGATTGCATGATGGGATGCATTCGGGTGCCTTTTTCCGCGTCTTCTCGTAAGGGCTTGTCTTGGGCAATCCATTTCGCTGATTGCCACACAATTCGTAGCTCGCCGTTGCTTTGGTCGACGGGGCAACAGCTGCTTCCTGTCACAGATAGTATACCAAGCCCGAGCCAATGGATAGCGATGTCGTAGGGTCAAAAAAACTCTCGCTCGCCACGCAGGATTTCGAGTTCGTGCAAGGGACAGATGGGACGTGATTCGCCGTCTGCAAGGTTTCGTTCGCGCGGCAGTGACGGAGGGTATTCGCGAATCCCCTGACGTGCAGGAACGCGTTTCTCAGCCGGAAAAAATATAAAACTAGTTCACGACGGTCGCTGCCGACCGTATCCCACTCGTGATAGTGCTGGGGCCAGCCTTTTTGGAAGACCTTGTCCGAGCAGTGCGCGTACTCGGTGTAGCTTTCTACTGCAACAACGGTCTCTTTGAACGCCGGCGACTGCGCAGCTTTGCGCTGGCCCTGGGCGACCTCATTCTCATCGACCTTTTCCTTGTAGGCTTCGTGCTCGTTGATCTGGGTTCCCAGCGCGGTCTTCTCAGCACCGTCGGCTATCGCCTTCAGCACCGGGAAGCCAATCCCGCCGGAGATCTTATCGAGCGCCTGAACTCTGACGATATGCTCATCTAACGCGGTGGAAACGTCGCCGCTGTTGAACACCATCTTGGTCAGTTCTGCATCTCTGGGATTGCCTGTCTTGTACAGCGTAGTAATGGTATGCTCCCGCGCATGACCAACGGTATTGGATTTGGCCAGCGAGGATAAATACCTTGAGCTTCTCTCCGGCTGATGCGTTGCCGACGAGCGATAGGACAAGAGCCCCGATTACCAGAATGAGGGTGATGTTCGATTGCATTTTTTCTTCCCAAAACAGAAAACCGAAACCGGTATCTGCCACTTGGCAAGCCGACTGCAAAGCGTACTATCGACTGAAGAATTCATAGTCGGCAGCTTCAAATTGCTCGATCAAACGGGAGCGAATGCCAGCGAACAGGCGACGGACGGTTCGCTCAGAACATTTTAGAGTCTCAGCAATTTCGGCGTTGGTTTGACTTTCCAATTTACATTGCACCAGCTGTTTTTCGTTTTCATCAAGGGCAGACATCAGGAATTCAAACTGGTCATTGTATTCCACGATCTCTTCCGGGGTCGGTAACGACGAGGCTCCCATTTCCCTGGGACGCCCACCATCGTTGTCAGAGGGATCCTTTTCGGCATCGACTCCACGTTTCTTCTGCGTATGAAACCTGGCTTTCCGCCGAGCCTTATTGACAACAATGGCACACAACAGTCGCCACAGGCTTTCACTTTCCTCTAGCTGGAACTGTTGAGATTGCCCTCTGCGAAAAAAAGTCCGGCAGGCGGATTGCACCACATCTTCCGCATCGACTCGACCCTGTAGCTTGGGATTCAGTTGTTTATCCGCGAGGCCAATTAGGCGACAACCATATTGGTCCCAAAATTCGGCGACGGCATCCGGTTCGCCCTTGAGCAGTTGACCCAGCCACTCTTTCGAATGGGTGTTTTTCCGCGGTTCCCCTGTTTCGGTCTTTTCTAACACTGCGATTTTCCGCTGAAATTCAAGGGTGAGACAATGTCATTGGTTAAAGTTATCGTCCAAGCCGTAAACCGGTCTAAATATCCCAGAGCCTAGTGACCTGCCCCACGGACGGTACCAGTTCTTAAGTTAGTAAATCCATCAAGTTTTTTCCAGCAGCACAGGTCTGCTGGAGCGTAGCGGAAGCGGGCTTGTGCGGCTGGTCGGTGTCTGGTGCCGAGGGCTGATAGCCCAGTGCACTGTGCGGGCGAATCGTGTTGTAGTTGACTCGCCAACGTTCGCTCAGCACTTTCGCCTCAAGCATCGTTTCGAAGGTTTCTCCGTTGAGTAGCTCGTCCCTGAGCTTGCCATTGAAGGATTCGATGCAGCCGTTCTCCCAGGGGCTACCTGGCTCGATGAAGAGTGTTTGCACCTCCACCTGAGCCAACCACTGTCGGACTTTGATCGCGGTGAACTCGGGACCGTTATCGCTTCGAAGGTAACGAGGCACGCCACGGTGGATGAACAAGTCATTCAATCTTTGCAGCACATTCTCGCTCGTCGTTCTTCTCGCAATATCGATCACCGTATTCACGCCGCCAGCGGTAGTAGGTCTGCTCGGCAACGCCAAGATTCTTGCAAACCTATGCGGTCAACTTTCCCTGGGAAAAGGCCACCTCGGCTTCCCGAATCCTGTGAATGATCTTCTCGGCTCGTTAGCGTTTTCGTGGCATGATTGACGCTCCCTTGCAAAGCGTCCAACACACGTCGGAAACTAACTCCACGGGTGGACTCGGATAAGGGGGCAAGGTCAATGCAGAAGTTATCGACCTAAGAGTTCGTACATTAGTTCGTCCAGGATGAAAAACAGCTCGTCATCGAAGTAGTCGCCACCTTGGTTCATTCCGTGAGCGATCTTGGGGCTTGATTTGCCTCGATCTCGATAGATCCCGTGAGCGATCTTAGGGCTTGATTTGCCTCGATCTCGATAGGTCCCGTGAGCGATCTTGGGGCTTGATTTGCCTCGATCTCGATAGGTCCTATGAGCGATCTTGGGGCTGGACTTATCGAGTGGGTCACCGACCGCCGGGGTGGCTGAAATTCCGGCGAAAAGAGTGGTTGCCACTGCCGCGAGAAGTAATAGCTTTTTCATGGTTCGTTCCTTAAATAGTTGGGTTTTTGAGGTTGGGCAACCACTTGTGAGGCCCGTCTAACAGTTCATTCCCAAGGGGCCTTGCTAGCGGACAGAAAATTTTTGGGATCTCAAAGAATATTCTGGCGCATGAGCTTTCATTAGCTGGAAAGGAAAAGGCAATTCTCGAAGCTCAAGGAGATCTAGCCTCGGAGTTAAAAGAGGTCAGCGTAACCGTCCATGATTGAAGGCTTAAGGAGTACATCGAAACTCGTTAAAGCAAAAAGCCAACAGAGCAGAACTAATGCACAACGCTTGTCAGGCGATGCCAATGGAAACGGTACGACTTTGGGATAACCAAGGTAGACCATCGCCAGATGTCTACGTCATTCAAGGTGTCAGTCAATTGCCAGAAACCAGTCGCAAGCGAATCGGTCTTCCTCCCAAAGGCTGGCAATCCATCCAGCCAATCTCTCGCCAAGGCTGAGGAAAACTTACCGTTTGCTGGAACATTCGACATCGCCATACGAAACTGTTACCCTACCCATCTGGTCACGATTTTCTGTGCTGTCTAGCTAATATGGATGACCCAACCCGATATCCACAGATTAACGAGACTGTCCGATTGCAGTTTGAAGAGGGCTGGTTGTCGGGGGAGCCGCAGCCAATTGAAGCGTTGCTGCATGATTCGAATGCGCCGAACTACCTGACGACGCTGGAAGAACTGGTCCATATCGAAATGGAGTTCCGCTGGAAGAATCGGGATCCATTGAAGCTTGTCAAACTGGAAGAGTATCTCGAGCGATTCGAGCTGCTCAAACATCCCGACATTGTCAACCGCTTGATCCAGCAGGAAGTCAGCTGTCGCATTGGCATCGGCGAAACGCCAGTGCCCGAGGAATATCAACAACGCTTTCCTGGTGTGCATGTCGAGATCCCGGCGTTGCCCGAGGAGACCGGACGGGCCGAACCCTCTCAACAGGATACCGACCCTGACAGTCCGACCCTGATGCCTTCGGCCCGTGAAGCGGGCGCCGACCCGTACGGGGCAACAATCGGAACGTCGAAGACCTCGCTCGATGACCGGGGGGGCGAATCCGACGCGGTGCCAGGTTACGAACTGCTGGGAGAACTGGGCCGTGGCGGGATGGGTGTGGTCTACCAGGCACGGGATACGAAACTGAAGCGAACGGTGGCCCTGAAGATGATCCTTTCCGGGGCCCACGCCTCGGACGAAGATATGGAACGCTTCCAGATCGAAGCCGAGGCCGTGGCACGCCTGCAACATCCCAACATCGTGCAGATCTTTGAAGTCTCGGAACACAACGGAAACCCTTACATCGCTTTGGAGTTTGCCGATGGGGGCAGCCTGGCGGACCAGATAGCGGGCAATCCGCAGGACGAGCAGGAAGCGGCTCGGCTGATTGAAACGCTTTCAGGCGCCATGCAACTGGCTCATGAGAACGAAATCATTCACAGGGACCTGAAACCGGCCAACATCCTGTTAACGGCTGACGGCCAACCGCGAATCACCGACTTTGGCCTGGCCAAGCGGATGGACCAGGACAGCAAACAGACCAAGACCGGTGCCGTGATGGGTACCCCAAGTTACATGGCCCCCGAACAGGCAGGCGGACAGGCTGAAACACTCGGACCGGCCACCGATACGTACGCGTTGGGCGCGATCCTGTATTGCCTACTCACCGGACGTCCCCCGTTTCAGGCCGCCACTCCGTTCGACACGATCGTTCAAGTCATGGCAGAGGAACCGGTCGCCCCGCGCAAGCTGAACTCATCGGTGTCGGTCGATTTAGAGACGATCTGCCTGAAATGCTTGGAGAAAAGCGTTCACCGGCGTTACGAGAGCGCCGCGGCGTTGGGCGAAGACCTGAGGCGATTCCTAGCCGACGAGCCGATCCTAGCGCGGCCCGTTTCGGTGGCCGAACGAAGCTGGAAATGGGCCCGGCGAAGACCGGCCCTGGCGGGGATGATCGGCGTCAGTGCCCTGGCCTTGGTCGTCCTGATGGCTGGGGGCCTGTGGTACAACCGGCAACTCGAGGATTCCCTCGCTTTAGCGGAAGAACGTCGCCAAGAGGCCCAGGAGAATCGGGCTTTAGCGGAAACAAAGAATGCCGAGTTAGGCGCAGCGAACAAGGAAATTAGCCGCCAAGCGACCGCGGCATTGCACGCGGAGTATGTAGCGACGGTCAACCTGGTGGATCAGGATGCCAAGGCGATCCGTTTCCGCAGCGCCAAAAAACGTATTGATCGTTTTAACGGACGAATCACGAGAAGTTCATCCGACCCCCGCGGCATTGAATGGCAACAACTCTCGCGTGTCGTGGATAACTTTTTCACCGAGTTGAAGGAGCCCGCTTCTCATCGCATCAGGTCTTTCGCGGTGTCAGAATTGGCCGACGTCGTGCTCTATAACGTGGACAATCCAGATCTCGATCACTCGAACCAACTGCGATTGTATGACGCTGTTGAGCGAAAGTATCTTTCTTCTGAGCCGATCACGATTCCTCAAATTGAAGTGGATACACCCAATGGCCTCATCCTGCATTGGGTGAGCGGGCGAACCTTTGTTCTCGGCAATCACCTCGGCCTGTTCGCCTTAACCGTCAAGCATGGTGTCAACGAGACGACGGCAGAAGATATCAAAACGCTGGATGCGGGCGTCGTTTGCGGGATTTCAGCGACGCATCGGCCGGGAGAGTTCATGGTGGCTTATCTCCCGAGTGAAGAAGCGGCCCAACCACGCTTGCACACCAGGATATGGCAGCTCAACCAGGATGCGTCGGGGGTCTCTTTTACCCCCGGCGAACAAACGGAATCTTTGGCATCCGGTGAATATGGGGACATGGAAGTGCAGGCCTTCGAGGTCAGTCCGGATGGTCGATGGATGGCCGTGGCCCGCGGAGAGTTTTTGGAAATCCGAAACTTGCCGAACGGCGAGTTGCTGTCCACGATCCAGGCCCAATCCAATGCCAATTCACCTAATGCCGTGATTAATGATGTTGCCTGGATTGAAACGAACGAGGGCGTATCAGTAGCAATTGCCGGCAACAACAAAATGGTGGAACTGTTCCTCGTGGCCCAGGATGGAACCCGTCTGATGACAAAGAGGGTACTACAAGGTCACGCCAGCTTTATTCAACGACTCGCCTATGATCCCGGTACCGGCTGGTTGTTGACGGCCAGTAACGACCAGTCGATTTATTGCTGGTCGCCTCTTTCCGGAGAGCGAATTTTTGTGTTGGACGAACATGACTTGGAGGTGATTGACATCTCCTTTGCAAACCGGGGTCAGTTCATTCTCTCGGCTTCGTTTGATGGCCGTTTGATCATCCGTAAGCGAGTGACGGATGATCGATGGCGCCCCGCCGAACCGGACCAGATCTCCGGAAACCACTGGAGTACCTTTTGTGTTTTGCCCGGGGGCGATCGCATCCTGCTCGGTGGAGGTCAAAGCGGAGCAAGAGGGCTTGGTTCTCTCAGTCTAATTGACGTAAATACCCATCGGGTACTAGACGTTGTAACGCTGGAAGCAATGGCGCAGCGGGGAATCGCCCACCCGGACAAGTCGTTTGCGCTGATCCCGTTGGTCAACGGTGATGTGGTCCGTTGTGATATCCGCGACGACCAACTGGAGGTCACCCCGGTTGTTTTTGATTTCCCCAAGTCATGGGATCCGGAAAAGGACAAACGGTTCGCCCATAGAATCATCTACGCTCCGGCCGGGCAGCGTTTTTATGTTGGCCTGAAGGTGGGAACCGACAGCATTGGCCGCGGTGCGGTGGGAGTTATCGATGAAGATGGCCAGATCGGCAAGGTGTACGAAACCGGAGTGGAGCGTGGAATTTACAGCATGGCGATTTCTCCTGCGGGCGATTTATTGGCGGTCGGTACTTTTGGGTCGCTCCTTTCCCGGCCGCAGCTCTGTATCTTTCAAATTGGGGAAGAAAAAGAACATCTAGGACCGGCTCGGTTGTTTCAGACGGATTTTCCAAGTCTTATTTATGANCTGGTATTCCATCCGGACGGCAATTCGTTATTTGTTGCCGGCAATCATAAAAACATCTTGCGGCTGACGTTTGCACCGCCGGCTTTNGCTGATGAACAAGACTTTCAGTCGATTGACATGGAAACTCTTTATGGACATTTTCACTCGGTCGCGCGAGTGATGATTTCGAATTCCGACCGCAGGCTTATTTCTTTTGGATTAGACGGCTTGGTTTGCGTGTGGGATTTGCAATCTGGCCAGTTGCTGACGAAGAGGGAGTTTTCCGGACTGAAGATGTCGGACATGGCCAAGGATCTCGAAAGTGACCGGCTATTGCTCCTGATCGACGACCAGATTGTGGACCCGTAGCGGTAGGCCCTGGGGCGGTTCGGCGGAGAGGAAGATGCTCTGCGAGAGCGACGAAATTCATTCCCTGCTCTCGCTCGGTTTCATCGAGAACGCCAAACGCGAGGCGGCGCATGCGAAATGGGCTGCCGACTCGACGTCACATGAACCGCGTCTCGCCTGTGGTTAAGTGATNCCTTGGTGTTTCCATCCTGCTGCGTGATCACAATGGATTCGCCCAGTCCTTTGCCGGACACGGATCGCGGGTGCGGCACGAGAACTGCCACGAACCTGACCGGGCGCCCTTGGTGGAGCGTTTCTGATGCATGGGTGACAAGCCAGCCGTTGGCATGCGCTCGCCCAGGGGGTGTCGGCTCGACACGATCTTCACCAACCGTGCGTCCGTTTGCTGGGGCGTACCAGGGCAATCGATTTGCGGCATAGACGTTGTGGTCGGTCGCATTGCACCCCATCACTGCGGGTGACATGCTTGCAGATATGGCGACGGTCGAGGCACAAAAAAAAATGGCTGCTGGGGAACTTACCAGCAGTCATCATCAAGAGGAGTTCCCCGAGTTATAATCTATGCGAANACGGGCTCGTTGAGCTGGGAGCCTTTCGCATCAACAACTTACGTCGGGATGAGCGAATGGGATAGTACAGCTCGGAGGTTCACCACTAACCAGCGGGCGAACGAGTTCGTAAGATCAGAATACAGAATTGGTTGAGAGAACGACGGGCTTTGAAGATCACCCGTAAGTAGCTTGGCTAGTTAGAACCGAGTCTGCATCATTTTCGGCTCTGAAGCGCCAGACCGCTATGTGACTCCATCTTGAGGTATCAATGTTGAAGACAGTTTGCTTTCTCGCGTCTTCCATTCTGCTTGTCTTCTGTCAGGACGTCGGAGCGATTGACTTCGCCGCGAACGAGTTGGTCGTTCAGACCACCTCCGGTGCCGTTCGTGGGACATCGATCGACGACCATGCCTGGGCTTGGCTGGGAATCCCCTACGGTCGTCCGCCCTTCGGACCTCTTCGGTGGAAAGCTCCCGAAGAACCCGAATCGTGGGACGGGATTCGTCTGTGTGATGCTCCTGCCCGACGAAGCCGAGAGCGAGGCGGTGTTGAGGATCGGTTGTATCTGAATGTCTGGAGACCGCAGACAAATGAGCGTCTGCTGCCCGTGCTTGTTGATGTGCACGGCGGAGGCAACATCGCGTATGACGGGATGGCCAATGTCATGCCGACCGTTGCTCGGAATGCGAACTGCGTCGTGGTGACGATGAATTATCGAATCGGAGCGCTGGGATGGTTCACTCATCCTTCGCTTCGAACCGGCCGGCCTGGAGATGAATTGAACGACTCCGGGAATTTCGGATTGCTTGACATCGTGCATACTCTCAAGTGGGTTCAAAAGAACATTGAGGGCTTCGGTGGTNACCGAAAGAACGTGACGCTGTCCGGCGAGTCATCAGGCGCCTCAAACGTTGCCTTGCTGCTGCACTCACAGCTGGCCGAACCGTACTTTCACAAAGCTTTCCTTGCGAGTGCCTATCCATTCGCGGCTCCGCACTCTCGAGGCGACAAAGCCAGCCGGCTGGCGACGATCAACATGCTCGTAGATGCCGGGATGGCGGAGACTCATGATACCGCTCGATCAAAATTGGACGGCATGAGCGCTCGTGACATTGCAGGGTTTCTAAGGAGTCGAACACCGGCACAACTCAATCGCGGCTATCGACGTCCAAACGGCAAAGGNTCGATGGACTGGGGCGANTTNGACCAGCCGAACATTCCCNNAAAGTANCGCAGAAAAGGNAAGCCTGAATTTGTCTACGGATTNGCGGATGGACACNTNGTGTCGAAGGATGTGNATTTCGNTGAGGGAAACTGGTTTCCCAAGCCNGTCATGATCGGNACGGATCANGACGAGAATAAGTACTTTCATTATGGCCATTTCAAGTCGGCATTCGACAATGCNATGNAGGGNGACGTGTCACTCGANAANGCNATCGAGGACGGGCTGGNTGGGCAGTCACGNGTCAGNTTCGANTCNGTCGCGGAATTCAAGNCAGGCTGGAACTTNATTAACCGCATGACNACCGGTCTGTTTACCTGGTACGGTGCCCAGAATCCGGCAAGGGCCATGGTTCATTCGAAATCGGCCTCTCCCGTCTATGTCTTTCGATTCGATTACGGAGC
>NZVR01000229.1 GCA_002701545.1 Blastopirellula sp.
GGTCCCGACGTTGGGTGCGTGGATCCATTATGGCCTGGGTTCGATCAACCAGAATCTGCCTCAATTTGTTTCCATCGGGCCGCGGAATATTTTCCATGTTCGCGACGGGCACTACCTGGGCCCGGCCCACGATGCAATTCCTTTCTCGGTGGATCCAAAAGCGCCTTTACCCTACGCCCAGCCAGAATTTGACCTGAGCCAAGCTGAGCAACAAGTTCAATTTGAATTAATCAACCGACTGAACGGGCTAACTCAAGATCGGTACCAGGCTGACGCAAAACTGGAGGCGCGAACCAAGTCGTATCAACTGGCGTTTCGGATGCAAAAAGCGATTCCGGCGCTCGTCGATTTGGCTGGAGAGACGCCAGAAACTCAACGACTGTACGGCCTGGGGCAGAAAAACACCGAGAGCTTTGGGCGACAATTACTGGTAGCCAGACGCATGGTGGAACAAGGCACACGTTTCGTTCAGATCACGCATGGCGCGGGGGCAGCGGGGGCTTGGGACGCGCATTCCAACCTGAAATCCAACCATGCCAAGCTGGCCGGCCAAGTGGACCAACCGGTTTCCGCTTTAATTACCGATTTGAAACGACGCGGAATGCTAGACGAAACGCTCGTTGTTTTCGCAAGCGAGTTTGGCCGTACTCCCGGATCCCAAAATGGAAACGGACGAGACCATCATCCCTATGGATTTTCTGTCTTGATGGCGGGCGGCGGGTTAAAAGGAGGCATCGTGCACGGGGCGACCGACCCCATCGGGTTCCATGCCGTGCAGAATCCACATTATGTCACCGATGTGCATGCCACCATTATGAAGCAACTCGGACTCGATCCCCGCAAGCTATCACTGCCTCAGCACAAACGGCTGGAAATTGACTATGGTCATCCCATCGATGACATCATTGCTTGAACCGGGGCAAGCTTCCCTTGGACGCACCGTCCGTATGACGAGGCCCGTTCTGGCCGCGGTCTCCACTTGGTGATTCGTCAGACGATGAGATATAATACGGTCTATGGCCGCATTGCCTGCTCTGGCTCTCGGACCACCTGAAATCCGCTCCCGTGATGCAAAACCATGAAGCCAACGAACCTCCCGACGCGTCGCCAGTTCCTGAAAGCGACAGGTGTCAGCATAGCCTTGCCGTTACTGGAATCTCGACTCCCGGCCAACGAGGCGGCGAGTTCCCCTCGACGGATGGTCTGCATCGGCAATGAGTTCGGTATGTACCCCGGCGACTTCTGGCCTAAGACGGTCGGTCGCAACTACGAAGTCACTCCGCTGCTCAAACCACTCGAATCACATCGCGCTGACTTCACGCTGTTCTCCCATCTTGACCACGGAGTCAAAGGCGGACACTTCGCAATCCATGCGTTCCTGACGGGTGTCAAGTCAACCGATGCCAAAGGGATGCCAGACGGTGGAATCAGCTTGGATCAGCGTGCGGCAGAGTTCGTCGGCTCACGCACACGCTTCCCGTCACTCACGATCGGATCTGAAGATGGCCTGCATGGCGGTTGCATGATGTGTTGGACTCGCACCGGTACGCGGATCCCGCCCATCCCTGGCCCCCGCGAGCTGTTCCGACAACTGTTCGTTAACGACGATCCACAAGCGAAACGACTCGCCAAAGTCCGCATCGAACGGAACGAGTCGATCCTCGACGCTGTGCTCGGTGATGCAAAATCGCTGCAGCAACGCGTCAGCAGAACCGACCAGCAGAAGCTCGACGAATATTTTGCTGCGGTGCGGGATGTCGAAACCAAACTCGGATTTGATCGCCAATGGCAGAATGTGCCCAAACCTTCCGTGGCGATGCTTGAACCGCAAAATGAGGGACTCGCAAAAGATCTCCCCCGGATCTACGACCTCATCGTGCTTGCACTCCAGACCGACTCCACGCGTGTTGCCACTCTCGAAGTCGGCGGCAGCTTTGCCGCCCGCGACATCGGCATCAACGACGGCTATCACGGCCTCTCCCATCACGGGCATGTGCAAGAGAAGCTGAAGAAACTGGTCCAGATCGAACGCTATCAGGTCGAGCAGTTTGCCCGATTTGTCGACCAGCTCAAGGCGATCCGCGAACCCCATACCAACGGCACCCTACTGGACAGTACGATGGCACTGTTCGGCTCCGGGATGGGGAACGGCAACGCGCATACGAATGGCGATCTTCCGGTCGTGCTGGCCGGCGGTGGCTTCCGCCACGGCGAGTTGAAGGAATACCCAAAAGACTCCAACCGGCGCGTGCCGCTGAGCAACCTCTACGTCTCGATGCTCCAGCAATTCGGCGTCGAAACGGATCGCTTCGGCAAGAGTACCGGAACGTTGCGCGGCCTGGAAACGGTGTGACGATGCAGGTATTTCGCCACAGCCGCTCGCTGCCCGTCGCGATGTTTTGTGTCGTGCTGGGACTCGATGCGATCTTTGCGGATGAGCCAGTTGGAACCGATTCATTCGACCAGACCATCCGTCCGTTCCTCAATCAGTACTGCACCAAGTGCCATGGGGCGAAGCAGCAGAAGGGTGAGCGACGCTTTGATCGGCTCCCCACAAAAATTTCGGACGACAATTCCCTCGTCGACTATCAGGACATTCTCGACCAGTTGAACCTCGGCGAAATGCCACCGGACGATGCGAAGCAACCGTCGAACCAAGAGAAACGTCGCGTTATCACGTGGCTGACAGGACATCTCAATAGCTACCATGCCCGGAACCGCGGCAGCGGCCAAGGCACAGTTCTGCGTCGACTCAACTCGCGCGAGTATCGGAACACGATCCGTGATCTGTTGAAGCTTGACACGACCATCTACGACCCCACAGAGGCCTTTCCTCGCGACCAGTTGGACGAACATCTCGATAACGTCGGCTCGTCGCTCGTCACCTCCGGACATCTGCTCGACCGGTACCTGGAAGCTGCCGANACGGCAATCAATAAAGCGATNNATCCGNTTGAGCAACCGNAAGTCAACACGTGGACATTCAAGGACGGGTTCCGTCAGCAGCCAGAGATCGATCAGGTCCACAAGAGCTCGAACCGCTTNGAGCACATGACGCTGTACGATGTCATTGGAGCTGACAAACATGAAGGGGCTTACGGGCCGATCCTGGATTTCAAGCAAGGGGTGCCGCACGACGGCATCTACGAAATCACATTTCAAGCCGAGGCGCTCCATCGCATCCATCCNTACGACCCTGACTTCCTCGGCATGGACCCGGACGAGCCGTTTCGTCTCGGTATACGGCCTGGCAATCATCTCGTCGGTCCGCTCCACAAACCCCAGCCGATCGAGCCGCTCCTGGCTGAGGTGGAACTCGCCGACGGCCAGCAAGCGTACACCCTCCGCGTGCATCTCGATCGCGGGTACACCCCGCGTTTCACCTTCCAAAACGGATTGATGGACGTGCGGAACCTCTGGTCCAAGGTGATCCGCAAATACCCCGACCTGTTTCCCAAGCTGAAGAAGGGTGGCATTGTCGAGAATCGCCGCGTCGCCATCACCCACGGGAAACTTCCCCAAATCCGAATTGACGACATCACAGTNACTGGCCCGCTACTCAAAGCATGGCCGACAGCATCNCAGCGAGTTGTCTTNGGTGACGGCGCCGAGCAGATTTTGAAGTCAGGGACGATGACTCGTGAGCAGATGCGAGCGGGACTGCGCACCTTCGCCACGCGGGCGTACCGCCGCCCAACCACCCCCGCGGACATTGACCGCCTGATGAGACTGATCGATGTGCGTAGACAAGCCGGGGTCGGCGACTTGGAGGCTTACGCCGATGCCCTGAAAGCAGTCCTCTGCTCGCCCAGCTTCCTGTATCTNGACGAACAAACAGACGATGCGGGACGACTGACTCCACACGCGTTGGCAACTCGACTGGCGTACTTCCTCTGGTCGTCCATGCCGGATGAGCGTCTGATTGCGNTGGCCGACCGCGGAACCCTGGGTGACACCGCCGTGCTCAACGCCGAAGTTGATCGAATGCTCTCCGATCGGCGGAGCGAGGCCTTGGTTAACGACTTCCTCGATAGCTGGCTGACCCTACGCGACCTTGGATCAACGCCTCCTGACCGCAAAGACTTCGGCGCGTATTATCACTACGACCTGGGAACGGCGATGCGTGAGGAGACCCGCCTATTCACACGTTATTTGCTGGATGAAGACAAAAGCGTNACGCATTTCCTCGACGCCGACTTCACCTTTGTCAACAAACCGCTGGCAAGGATGTACGGGATCCGAGANCCGAAAGGCTCTGGTTTCGAGCGGNTGTCGTTGGAAGACGGGCGACGCGGTGGACTGCTNGGTCAGGCGAGCATTCTGACTGTGACCGCCAATGGGATTGAAACCTCACCCGTCGTCCGTGGAGTCTGGCTGCTCGAAAACATCCTCGGCACACCACCGACACCTCCTCCGCCCGATGTCGAACCGCTCGACCCGGATGTTCGGGGAGCCACAACGATTCGCGAGCAACTGATGAAGCACCGTAATAACGTCGCTTGCAACGATTGCCACCGCAGGATCGACCCGCTCGGTTTCGCTTTGGAAAACTACGACCCGATCGGTCGTTGGCGCGTGAACTACGACAAGCAGCAACCGGTCGACGCCTCCGGCGAACTGCCTGGCGGCAAAGCGTTTCAGAATGTCATCGGCCTCAAATCAATCCTCGTTGATCAACGAGAACTCTTCACCCGCGCGTTAACGAACCGGATGCTGGCCTATGCCACAGGTCGCCACATAGAACCGAGCGATCGTCCGCAAGTGGACGCCATCATCCAGCAGTTGGAANCGGACGGCAACGGCCTGAAACGCCTAGTCGAATTGGTGGTGCTGAGCCGACCGTTCCGGTCGCCGTAGCCGTCACTTCTCTCCAGGCGCGAAGCAACAAGAACGGCCGGCAGTTGTCACTCTCTGTGCGTTGCCCTAGGATGCATTCTTCGACAANCTACGTGCTTNTGNATCACGCCCGCCAANNCAGAAACGTGTAAAATCCATGACTGGTCAGAAACAGACGAAGTACGTACTCATCATCCTGGCCATCGTTGGAGGCACGNTCTTTCTGGGCTGTGCNGGTNNCNNNGGGCTGCTGNTCTGGGTCGCCCAACCGCCGCAAGCTTCCGCGCAGGCACGTGAGCCCTTTCATCCGGAGGCGGTGCCGGTGCCGACGATGTTGCCGCGGGGAACCTCTGAGCAATGGGCGGAGGGTGTTGAATGTTACGAGATTGCGNTCGGCNCCGGTGGCGGCTTCTATGACCCGCCCGGACACGGCGGATCCTTGTGGTTGTACCTGCCCAGCGGAGAACATGAACCGCAGTCCTTGCCGTGCGTGCTGATCGCCGGCGCCGGTTCGCCGATGTTCTGCGGCATGCCACTGGGAGATGGTGATCGCCCGGAACATATCCCCTATGTGGAAGCCGGCTTCGCGGTCATCGCCTACGAGATGGACGGTCCCTGGGGGGACGAGGATAGCGACGATCAGATGGGCCGCGCGTATGAAGCGTTTCGCGACGCCCAGGCGGGAGTCGTGAATGCTCGCAATGCTTTGGAGTACGCCTTGCGACACGTGCCTGAGATCGATCCGAACCGAAGATTTGCGGCGGGACATAGCAGCGCTGGTTCGGCGGCATTGTTGTTCGCGGCACACGAGCCACGGTTGGCAGGAGTCGTCGCCTATGCTCCCTGCTACGACGTGACCAAACACCTGGGGGGCATGCTCCGCATCCTGGCGATACAATGCGATGGCATTGCTGATTTCGCCGTGCAGTCGTCGCCCAAGACACACGAAGCGCGCATCCAGTGCCCGGTGTTTCTGTTTCACGCGTCGGGCGACCAGGTCTGCGACATTGAAGACTCCCAAGCGGCTGAAGCACGGATGCAGGCCTTGGGAATCGATGTGACACTCGCGACCACTGCAGGCGGTGATCACTACAACCCGATGATCAACGACGGTATCTTCCGCGCCATCGAGTGGATGCAGCAACATTAGCGCAATGCCGATGCCCGGTAGCTGGGACTTCCGGCAGCGGCGTTGGCAACAACGCGTCCGCTGCCATGGACACAGCACACTGCTTTGCGGTCAATCGTTGAAGCGGCAACTCCCTTTTTACCTGCCAGATTATTTCCGACCGAATGCCGGGTGGGCCACGATGGCGTGGATGGCTGCCCGCAGCGAGAAGTCTTCTTGGGCAATCGACTCGAACACCGCGTCGATATGCGGACGGTCGGCCCGGGTGACGTCCCGGCCATGGGCATAGCTGATCAGTTTCCCGATGATGCCCTTGAGGATGCGTTCCTTGTCGGCCATGAGCGCAGCCTTGAGCGTGGGCAGGTCATGCACCTCGCGGCCATCTGGCAGTTTCATGGCGGCGTCGATCGGAACCTTGGTGAATTTGAGTGTCTTTTGGAATGTGGTTCCGTCTTTGTCCACGGGCAGCTCTTCCACATGACGATACTCGCTCCGCTTGCGTCCAACCGGGTCGTAGTACTCCAGTGCGAAACCCAAAGGATCGATCTTGGAATGGCAGCGTGAGCAGCTTTCGAGCTGTTGGTGCTTGAGTATGGCTTCACGGACGGTCGTGGTCCCGCGGATGTCCGGCTCGTTGATCAACACGTCGGCGGGCGGTTCGATGCGTTCGTTGTAGAGATTTTTGAGAATCCAAGATCCCCTGTGGATCGGCGATGTGGCGAAGTCGGTGGACGTCAGCTTGAGAAAACCAGCCTGTGCCACCAAGCCCCCGCGTTCGCTTTTGCCAGGAAGCTTTACTGGCACGAAGGCGTCTCCCTCGACAGCGGGCAACCCGTAGAAGCGAGCCAATCGGTCATTGGCCATGACGAAATCCGAGTCGATGAAATGCTCCATGCTCAATTCGTTCTCGAGCATGTGGCGAAAGAGCTCGCGGCCTTCACGGGCCATGGAATCGACCGTCATGCGACGCACATTCTTGAACACACGGACGTCCGGACCAAAGTCGTCCACCTTGTCGAGTTGCAACCATTGGCGCGTAAAGTCGTCAGTGAAGCGAGCGGTCTTGGCGTCCTTAAGCATCCGTTCCACTTGAGGCGCTGGATCGTTGGCCAGTTCGCCGGATCTGGCGGCGGTTAACAGGGCGGTGTCCGGGACGGAATTCCAGAGGAAATACGACAGCCGGTACGCCCGCTCGACGTCGGTCAGTTCAGGCGACTCGGCCTTGTAAATGAAGTGCGGCGAAGTCAAGAGCGCGATCAGCACGCTGCGAGCAGTGGCATTCAGCGACGCGCCCGCCTGTGCTTGGGTCCGCGCGATCTCGATGAATGCCTGGCGATCCTCCCCCGCCAGCGGTCGTTGCGTGAGTAACATCGCGATGTGATCGACCAGTTCCGTCGGCGTCATATCGGGCTTGGGGAGGAGGGTCTCGGTGGCTGCCGTGGGCCACTTCTCCGTCAACGGGCCGGTCACTGTCAGGTGGGAGAACCGTAGGGTAGGCCCCTTGTGCGGTTTCTTTTTAAGACTCCTCCCCGGCACGCGGGCGCTATCGAAAGTGAAAGCCAGTTGGTCCCCCGCCTTGAGCGTGAGTTCGGTCACAAAACCTTTCGAGCCATGCGGCATGGGGATCCGCCGGATAGTCCGAAAGTTGGTCGGATGACGCCCGTCCCCGAGATTGATCCCCAGGACTTCGCCTTCATTCGATTCATCCGCCCGCCCCGTCACTTCGAGGCGGTACACGCCAAACGAGGGAATCACAAATTGATCGTGGCTTTCCGGATCGATCGAGAAATGGAGATTGCTGCGGTACGGGCGAAAGCCTGTGAGCACATACTCGTCCCCGTCGCGATAATCGCCACCACCGCCGGTCGCGAAGTTTTTGCTACCGTGAAAATGCCTGACGTCGAATTCCCACGTCCGAGATGTCGGTTGGGCATCCGGCAAGACCCGCTCGGCAATGAAGCGTGCGGTCTTGAGGTAGGCCATCACCTGATGCGGCGACATCAGGTGCAGCTCGCCAAACTTGTCAAAGCCATGCTCTACGTGATCGGGTGGCAGTAAACCGTCGAAATCGAATTCCACGCCGAAGAGATCGCGCATCGTGTGGGTGTACTCAGCGCGAGTGAGCCGTTTGAGAGGATTGACTGGCCGTTGGTTGAGAATCCGCTTCTGAAGCATCTGCACCACCTCAGCGACGGCTTCGGAGGGAGGTTGCGGCGCATCCTCGGGAGGCATTTCGCCAGCCTCCAGCACGGTGGCAATGGTCTCCAGCAACTCGCCATCAGCGAGTATGTCGGCAACTGGCCTATCGAGCTGAACGTCTCCCTGATGTTCTTCACTGCCGTGACATTTGAGACAGTTTTGAGCGAAGAACTGGCCCAGCTTGGGTTCCGCGCGGAGAGTCGCTGGCAGAACCAAGGTCACGAGCAGTATGGGCCAACGCAGACGCATCATGACAACACCTCGATCGCTCCGGTGCTCTCCCCGAAGCGGTCGAGTTCCGCTCCAAATCGCTGGAGCAGGCCGAGGTACAAATTACTCATCGGGACGTCCTGCTTGCGCCAATAGCCAGAGGTTTTCATCCGCGCGTCAAACACCAGGGCTGGCAAGTCGTCGAAGTTGTGAGAGTTAGCGCTGCCCATCGAGGCGGTCAGGAGCGTGGTCGTCTGATCGAACAGTGAACTGTTGCCTACGGTGCGCTCCTTCATCTTGCTGAGCGACGTGTTGATCCTTTTGAGGATGGCGTGCTCCAGCATCAGCAGACTCTTAATCTTCTCCGGCTTCTGTCCGTGATGAGAAAGGTCGTGGTAGTTACCCGTGAGCTCCGGCTCTTTAAAACCTTCCCAGAACGGAATCTGTACCGTAACCGCACGGGTCGAGTCCGTTTCCAAGGCGAGTACAGCGAGATCCAGCAAGGTGCCGACATACTCGTCCACCGACTTGCGGTTAAAGTCCTCGAGTTCGTAACTCACTTGAGGTTTGGTGCGGTCGGCCCAGTACGCACGACGCTTGACCGTCTGCTCGACCTCCCGAACGGAGGTGAGATACTCGTCCATTTTCGCACGGTCCGTCGCATTGAGTCGCTTCTCCATCGACTTGGCCTGGGCGAGCACCGCATCGAGAATGCTGCGGTCTTCGGCAAGCACCTGCTGTTGCGCCGTCTCGTTTTCATTGACCTCGAATAGCAGGTTGAAAATCTTGTGCGGAGAATCAATCTGTTTCACCGGCAAGCCGTGCTTGTCCCAGGAGATCTGAGAAAAGTTCAGGTTTTCCCCCGCCTGAAAGACGAGCGATTTGAAACGCGTGCTGTCCCCAATCAGATCGGCGATTGCCTGATCCACGGATAGCCGGTTCTTGCGGTGCAGCTTGTTGAAGTAGCCGGAGAGAATGCCCACACAGGGCGTGTGTCCAAAGCCATTCTGCACGGCCGGATTGTCCAACCCACTAAACACCTTCAGGTGCTCCAAGTGATCGGAGAATTCGCCCAGCAGCGGCGGTATTTCCTGGAGTGGACCGTCCGCCTGCGGGATCAACTCAGGCTGATAAAAGCTGAGGTGGTTCACAATCGTGAGTAAGCGGCGTGGCGGTTCCGCCTCCAAAACCTGCCCCAAACTCTCCATGCGAGGGAGCAGCAAGGCTACCCCAGCCCCTTTGAGTAACGTGCGTCTTTCCATGGATTCCGATCACAGCTGTTAGTTGCGCTTTCTTCCAATCTAAAATGGAGCCGCAATAAACTCAAGGTAAGCTGTCGCGTGGGAGAGCAAAAGGGAGAGGCAAATCGTGGTCCAGGCCTCTTAATTGGACGTCTGTTTGCCCTTCCCCTCGTTTTATTCCTGTGCTTGCCTTCGGCCATCCCATGGTCACGAGAAAACGCGCGTCACGGAAGTCCAAAACAACGCGGCGGGCAGCCACCTGCCAGAAACAGCCTATTTGCGTTCGTCCTCCCCTTCGAGTCAAATTGTCGGGTAAACCCGCCTCGAATGTCAGCACGCTCCTTTGTTTACCCAAGAAAAAGGAAGCCGGATGTCAGATCCCACAGCGAAAACGTTGAGTGTCGCGGGCTGTATCTTGAAGGTCACATCGCGCCAAGCTGATATTTTCCAGGGTGACACGA
>NZVR01000001.1 GCA_002701545.1 Blastopirellula sp.
ATTGTAGCAGTCGGATGAGCAACGGGGCGAGTCGATGCGTTGCGGTCACGACCTGGCCAGCTCCGCCGCCGATTTAGGCCGGTTGCAATGCTGTTTTGGCTTTCGCGGTGGTAGTCGACACTTGGGTAAGGACTTAGGTGCTCAGCTGAGGTTGGGTATATCCGTGTTCGAGTAACCACTGCCAGGTGTCGGACAGTGATTCTTGCAATGGTCTGGTATCGTATCCCAGCTCACGATTGGCTCGGTCGTAGCGATAGTAGTGATAGAGCGTTGACATTTTCACGCTTGCCGAATTGACGATCGGTTCGCGCCCCGTGACGAGAGTGACCAGATCACCGGCTGCGGCGCCTACCCACCGCATGAGCGGACCAGCCGGCATGAGTGGGCGTCGTGAGCCAACCAGATCAGCGATTTGTTGCCACAGAGTGAAGAACGTAATGTTTTCACCGGCGCAGATGTAGTTGCGTCCGGGCTGGCCGTGCTCAAAGGCTGCCACAATCGCAGTCGTCACGTCTCGGATGTCACACACGGTGATGCCACCCGCAGGTGCCACCAGCGGGTTTTGTTGGGCGACGGATAGCAACATTCGCGCCGACGACGGTTTCCAGTCCCAAGGTCCGAGCATGAGCCCAGGGTTGATGATCACGGCGCAGAGGCCACGGTTAACTTCGGCACGGACGATTGCCTCGGCAGCACGTTTGCTGCGGACATAAGCACACTCACGTGGCTTGGGGACGTAGCTCGTTTCTTCGTCTGCCGGTTGGTTTGGTTTGCCAGCCCCCAGGGCATCCACCGTGGAAATGTGAACAAGCGGGACTTGGAATTCATTTGCGGCGCGGGCGATGTAGCGCGTTCCGCGCACGTTCACCGCATGCGACAGGGCATGCTGCGTTCTGCCAAAGTGAATGTGACCCGCAGCGTGAATGACACGATCCACTTCATTCACCGCCGTTCTTACGGCGCTCTTGTCCGTAATGTCACCAAGGATGATTTCGACATTGAGTCCGTCGAGCGTCTGCAGATCGGAAGACGGTCGAGCCAAAACACGCACCTGTTCGCCATGCGCTACCAGGTGGCGCGTTACGTTATTGCCAACAAGTCCTGTTGCACCAGTTACGAGGGTTCGCATCACACAAGCTCCCGTCGAAAGTGTCCCTGTTGCGATTGCTGCCATGACTTCGATAGCAGTACGAATCCAGGAAAACGCGGCACTCCGGGGAGCTGCCAGCATGTCGTGGAAAAATCGGCGTTGACTTGGGATGCGGAAAACTCATACCGTTCTCGACCACGCTGTGGTTTCTTAATCGGTAATTGCGTTTTTACTCCGCTGCCCCAATGTCTCACTCGAACCATTTCTTTCAACGCACCTGCTACGTCACGTTCCTCGTGGCCGCGTTGTCGCTATGCACCCTGGGGTGCCGAAGTAACGGTTACCTTATCGAACGCAATGCACGTTTGAATCCACTCACGAACTCGCTGCAGCTGCAATCCTGGAGTGGTCCGCAAGCGACTGAACGGTCTGAACAGCTTTTGAGGCGCTATGACCTTGCCAAGCTTCAAGAGGAAGATCCTGAGCAAACGTTGCAGTTGTTGCAGGGGGAGATTCGCAAGGAACCAACCGCTGGAAAGATGTATACATTTGCCGAGTTGGCCTACGTCGCAGGTCAACGAGCTCAAAAGAAGAAGCAATGGGAACGAGCACAGGATTACTATGCCGCTTGTGTCGCTCACGCCTACCTGTTCTTGTTCGATCAGCAGTTTGATCAGAGTCGTAATCCGTACGATCCGCGTTTTCGTGGTGCGTGTGATTTGTATAACGACGCGTTGGAATCCGCCTTGCGCATCGCGCGTGATTCCGGGATGCTGAAGCCGGGGACGACGAATCAGATTCAAGTGGGAGATCGGACGTATCACGTACGTGTCGAGCTACGCGGTTCCTGGGCGTGCCAGGAGTTTGATCGGTTCGAATTTGTCTCCGACTATGATGTCCGCAAGTTGACAAATCACTATCGTTCGTACGGTTTGGGCGTGCCTTTGATTGCTGTGCGGGCCAAGCCGCAGGAGGCCACACCGGCGGAGTCGTATTTGCCGCCTGGTTTGAGTTATGCCGCAACGGCGTTTCTGCGTGTAACAAATCCACAGGGAGCTTTTGCCGAGGGCGAGCAGGGCGATTGCCACTGTGTGCTGGAACTGTACAACTCGATGCAGACGAATCATGTCGAGTTATCTCAACGCCTGGTGCCCCTGGAAACGGATCTCAGCACGCCTCTGGCTTACTTTCTCGACAATAAGCAATTTCATGCCTCGCAGGACACGTCCACCTTAGGATTGTTGGACCCGACCAAGGCCCAGGGCGCGCGGGGCCTGTACATGTTGGAGGCTTACGATCCAGAGAAAATTCCGGTGCTGATGGTGCACGGGCTCTGGTCCAGTCCGCTGACGTGGATGCAGATGTTCAATGACCTACGCGCCTATCCGGAAATACGAGATCACTATCAATTCTGGTTTTACCTCTATCCGACGGGGCAGCCGTTTTGGTCCAGTGCGCGACAAATGCGAGAGGATCTGGCTGCCTGTCGACTGAAACTGGACCCCGAACACCAGACCGAAGCGCTGGATCATATGGTGTTGGTCGGCCATAGCATGGGGGGACTGGTGTCGCGTCTGCAAACGATTGAGAGTGGCAACGATTTCTGGCAGATCGTCAGCGACGAACCGTTCGAATCGCTCAAGGCAGATCCTGAGCAAAAAGAATTGATTGCCAAGACGCTGTTCTTCGAACCGAATCCGGACATCAAGCAAGTGGTGACAATCGGAACACCCCACCGCGGTAGCGAATTTGCCAATGACTACACGCGCTGGTTGGGGCGTCACTTGATCCAGATGCCGAAGATGCTGGAAGACTTGTCGATGAAGATCACACGCGACAACCCAGGATTGTTTCGTGATCCAGAATTGTTGAAGACATCGAACAGCATCGACTCATTGTCCCCCGAGGCACCGATCCTGCCGGTGATGATCGAAGCTCGTAAGGCGCCGTGGGTCAAGTTTCATAATATCGTGGGCGTGCTGGACGAAGATACGTGGGTTGGTTCGGTCGCCACGCGTGGCGATGGCATTGTGCCCTACGAAAGCGCCCATCTGGATGACGTGTTTTCCGAAATCGTTGTGGATGCGGATCATGTTAACGTCCATCAACATCCGCGGAGCGTCTTGCACGTCCGCGATATCTTGCGTTCCCATCTGACTCAGGTCATTGCGGAGTTGCAGGAGCGCCGCTTGGTGGCGGAACAACGGGCGAACGGGGTAGCTCCGGTACTACCGGCAGGCCAGTCGAATCGTCCGCTGACAAGATGACGCCCAAATGGCTGACGCTGCCGTAACGCGTTGGGTGCGATGACGAGTTATTGCAATGCTCGCAGACCACGGTCGACACGCTGTTGGTTGACCCGTTGCAGAGCGCGGTCTTCGACCTTCAACAGCTTGACGAGTTGTGAGGTGCTGACGCCGAGTTGCGTGGCTGCGGCGACGGTGTCGAAGTCATGGTGCGCGATACAGTCAAGCGCTTCTGCGAGTATGGCAGGAAAGCTGGGATTGTTGAGGCTCACTCGGAGACGGTCTCCCTCGCGACGGGCCAGCCAGGTTTCTGAGGGTGTGGCGGCAGGTGAACTGGTCGCGCGGATCTGCAAAGCAAGATTGACTCGCAAGCGTCTGACAGCCACTTTGCGGTTTTGTTCCTGACTGCGACGCTCGTTGGCCTCGGCACGCACGCCCGTGGGGAGATGTTCAATCACAATGGCCGTTTCGACCTTGTTGCGATGTTGGCCCCCCGGGCCCGAGCGACGGGTTCGCACGATCTGACAATCTCGAAGCAGGAGCGATTCGTCACTGGCTGCCGGATGCACTGTCATCAACGCCCTCCCGAGACTTCACCGTGCGGTGCGAGCGGCGGATGCAGGTCAAGGAATTAAGGCGATCAGCCCGATGATCACAGCCACTTCCGCTGCGCTGGCATCGATCCGCAAGGGATAGGGTCGCAGGTACTTCGGGGCAACGCGTCCCGCCGCGTAGGGATACGTGTAATAACGAGTGCGGCGCGGGGGTTCGACCACCATCTTGTAAGGCAGACTGACCACGTTGCCAAAGAAATGTGCGCCGGAAATCAGCGGCTGCAGCATGGGTTTGCCGGTGCCATTCCGCTCCAACTGTTCCTCTTCGAAATAGACGGGCATGTGTGCCGCGCTGAATACGTCGACCAGATTTTCGACGGTGGGCGAGTGGTACGTCACTGGGAAAGCGGAGTCCGCGTGGATCGTCTTCTGTTTGGCAAAGTAGGACGCGGCAAGATTCGGTGGGAATTCCAGTTGAGCGTCTTTCCGAGTGGACTTGCGGTTGATCTGCAGCGTCAAGTCAGCGATCGGTTTGTGATCCAGCAAAGGAGTTGCTTCCGTCGCATTGCCTGGCTGCTCCGATTTACCTACCGGGGCTTCGACTTCTTCCAACTTCGGACTGGGATTCGTTTCCGGTTTAGCAGGCGCGGGAGCGGGGGGCGGAATGACCGGCGGTGCAGGCACACGCTCTGGTGCGAAGTCATCTCCCGGTCGGGTGCGTTGTAACGCAATCAGACGACCACGAGGCTTCGCTGCGGACGACTGCGTTGCGGAAAGGACGGCCGGCTGCCCAGATTTCGAATGTTTGCTCTGTGATGCAATCTGTTCCGCAGGTTGACTCGCAGTATTTTGATTTGTGCGCCGCGACGTGCTGGCAGGTAACTGGGCGAGTTTGACTTTGGCAGGTGTCTGGCGGCTGGCAGCTTCGGAAACCGAGCCTGAATGTTGGCCGACCATCCCGCGAAAACGATAGAGGAAACGTTTTGCCAGCGATGTGTCTGCGGTGAAGTCTTTGGTGAAGGGAGCGGGCGCTTGTGTGACGCGCTGCAATCCTGACGGTCGGTCAGGTTTGCGGGAGGTGTGGGATGTTAATGGCCCAGGGCTGTTAACTCGCTTGGCCGAAATAATCGGCGGGTGCGGAGTCGATGCGCCGCCGGGCGAGTCAGTTGGGGTGGACGGTTTGACTTGAGGTTCTGGTCGACTGGTCTTGTCTGGCGCAGCAACGCGGGTAGCGCGCGGCATTCCGGATGTTGACAAACGAAATGCAGGAGTTCCCCCAGAAGAGGGGATTTTAAAGGGGGGTGTTTCCACCATCGTGTGACGCGTTGTCCGCACCGGGATCTGGGGGACGTTATCTGTCTCTCCGCCTCGACTGACGGCGGTCAGGCAGGTGAACAGCAGCAAAATCCCGACTGGATGGGGTATGGGTCTGCCCGGAGATGCGGGAGTGGTTGTGCTGAGCATGAGTGTCCCAAGTCCGTTACGCGCGTTTACCTGACTTTCCTTATGTATCGACGCATCAGAAGCGTCATGACAGTTATCTTCGGGAAAGGCTGCAAAACCGGCTTGATCGTTGCAGTTTGCCGGACGGTGAGCGAGATGGTTTTTCCTGCAAAAGCGACCTATTGCGGACACAGTTTGTTTGACACGCGCCTAGCCCGCTCGTGATAATCAATGGATTCCCTGCATCCGTCAAAACTCCCTCTTTTGAGCGTGCTGGCACCCTGCTTGCATGCATGGCCGATTATTTATGCCCACGCGCTTGTCGAGAAATCGGAAGTCTTTGCTGCGCCAGTTCTTTGACGATATTTTTGGCCTTGCGCAGGTGCGGCCACGGGACCCGCGTTGGCAGTTGCTGACGTTGGAAGAACGTCGCGTCCTGACCGCCGCACCGCTCGACCTGGGGTTGGAGTTGGAGTCAACCGAGACAAACCTAACAGGTGGTTTGGCAGAAGAAGATGGGTGGTTTACAGGTGACTTTTCCGCCGGCGATTTGGCAGCTGAGTCGTTCGCCGATTTTCAAAGTGGTCCCCGTGATACGGAAGCATTGCTTCGGGAGGCAACCCCACCAGCGAAAACGCTTGGTCCAGTCGGTGCAGATGCGCTGGCAGGCGGCACGCGCGGGGACGCTTCAGCAGAGAGTCTGTTCGCGGCTTCGTGGCGAGAATCGTCGGTTTCACTGTTGCCGTCGCCATGGCCGGCGGTCGACCTGTCAACGGAAATCATCGACGCTTGTCAGCCGGCAGCGGTTGCCTCTTTCTCTGTGCCAGTCGTCGCCAGTCAGTCGGCCGGTGATGAGTTCACGGCTCTGGCAACGGATCACTCTCCGGCGGTCTCGGATATTGCTGCTGATCCGGAACGCCTGTCAGCGAGTCATGACGACTTGGCAGAGGATTGTTCCGGGCTACCGGTGTCCGGACAATCGGATGTGGACCAGACGTATACGTCGCTCAGGCCAGGGGCCGATTCCCAAGGCCGGCAAGTTGGCAGCGAGGTCACGGATTCTCAGTGGCAGGCTACGGGACTGGTATCGCCTGCTGAATATTTGGCCGTGAATGCAAACGGTGCTTGGGGTGGGACAACCGAAGGCGAGTGGGAGTCCAGCGAAGCAACCTCGGATGTCGGGCAGCAGCAAGCTGTGGAGAGTCGAACGGCCCCGATGGTGGACGCGGGTGCGAACGAAGTGGTGGTGATCGATTCGCGTGTTCGTGGTTTCGAGACACTGGTCGATGGAGTTGCGTCCGACACGGAACTTGTGATTTTGGATGTCGAGCAAGACGGAGTGCGGCAGATTGCTGATGTGGTCAGGCACAGGGAGGGAATCGCCGCGCTGCACATTGTGTCGCATGGGCAAGCGGGGTTACTCCAACTTGGCACGTCGCAGCTCAGCAATGAGAGTTTGTCGGAGTATTCAGACGCGTTGCGAGAGATAGGTGATTCGTTGGCCAGCGACGCAGATCTGCTCATCTACGGATGCAACGTCGCAGAAGGTGAACGCGGTGCCTCGTTCCTAGGGCTTCTGTCTCGAGCCCTCGACGCCGACGTCGCGGCGTCGACCGATACCACTGGCTCGGCAGTGCTGGGTGGCGATTGGGATTTGGAGACAAACGTCGGGGCAATCGACACCAAGCTTGCGTTTTCCGGTAGATCGCAGCAGAGCTATGCGTACACACTCCCCGTGGTCGCGGAAACGATGGTGACATTGGATGCGGGAAATCTGCGGATCGAAGATGTCAACACTGACACGGATGATCACCTGCAGGTGGAATCGGATGGCACCCATTACGTGATTACCGATTTGTCGGGGGCCATGCTGGACACCGACATTACAGGGGCGATTCAAAGTAATGCGAGCACCGTCAGGGTGTTGGTGTCCCAGGTTACCGGTGGCATGTTGTTGGTGAATACCGCAGCAGGATCGGATGTCTTGAAGATCGATCATTCGCAGAGCTTTGTCGAATTAGATGTCGTGTATGCAGGGGGTGTGGGGAGTGACGCGTTGGCAGTACGCGGTGACGCGGTTGCCGATACGGCGGTATACACACCGGATGTGTCCACAACAGGCAGCGGCCAAGTTGTCGTCAATGATGATGGCGGTGCGACCACCATGACGATTTCGTTTGCGGAGCTTGAACCGGTAGATGTCAGTGGCATGCTGACCGCCACGTTGACGCTTCCCGGCGCTGCGGATGTGCTGACGTTGAGCAATGGTTTTGATTCGGCGACAGGGGCTCTGGATGCGGTGGTCGTCGCGGGTACGAGTGGAGGTGTCGCGATCGAAGCGGCTCATTTCTTTGGCAATACCACCGTGGTGATCGATACGGTCACCGGCGGGGCGGATGGCACGGACGTGATCACCGTTACAGGTGCTGATAACACCCACGGCAACACCAATCTCACATTCTCGACAGGCGGTGGAGGCGATGTGATCAACTTCGACACGGGAGGTGTTGAAGTGACCGGTACGTTCACGATTGCAAGCACCAACGCCAGTGTTCAAGACGCGGGTGCGGAACAGGCTGTGGATATTACCGCGGCTGATTTGGTGGTGGAAGCGGCCACGTTTGGCGGTTCCGGAGTCAACGCAGCGCTCGACACCGACATCGATACGTTGACCATGACCACCACAGGATCCGTGTTTCTGCAGGAGGCAGACACGATCGTGTTTGCCGGTACGAGCAGTATCGGTGGTGACTTGGATGTGACGGTAGATGTGGGCAACATTTTCGATAGTGGGACCCTCGCCGTGACGGGTGCCGCCCAGTTCAATGCAGCCATTGGTCTGGTGGACCTTGACGGGATTTCCGTCGATGGCGCGATCGGATTGGAGGCCGGCCTGGCCAGGATAACGAATGCCACCGCCGTAGACCTGTCGCAGTCGAGTATCGCTGCGACACTGGAGGTGAACGCCACCCTGGGCGACATCACAGACAGCGGTTCGGTGGAGGTAGGAGGGAGTGCTCAGTTCAACGCAGCGGATGGAATGATCTTGTTGGATCAGCTAGACGTTGGGGAAGAGCCGCCAGTGCAATGGGGGCAGGTTACCGTTGGCAATCAGCCCACCTTTTCATCGGCCACACTTGCATTTCACTACCAGCAAGGTTTTTCGCCGAGTGTCCCTGGGAATCTCGGGGTAGGTACCGCTCCCGCCTCTGTGCCCGCTACATTGCAGAGTATCGAAGTCGGTTATCAGAGTCCGCAAAGTGGCTCTCTGTATGTCTTCAATAAGTATTTTGAAGGAACTCCGAACGATCTGGCAACGCTCTCAGTGGGCGGGGCTGAAGGCTTGCTGGGGGTGTCAACGTCTGTCACGAACAATGTCTTTACGTTCGACGATTTGATTCTTCCCAATGTTGACGATACGTACTTCTTCGCAGCCGACTTTTCGGCGACTGCACTGATTACCGCGAACTACAACAGCTATGGAAACAGCAGTGTGCCAACAGGCCAGTTTCTGTCAGCCGTTTTGTCTTCATCATCCAATTTCGGAGCAGACTTTCTCACCTTAGGGGACGATGACATTGAATTTACTGCCGTCGTGCAGGCAGTGAATGTGTATATCGGCCTGAATGCGACCGAGTCCGCCACCATCGTGAATGCCAATTCCGTGGATTTGAGTGCGTCCAGCATTGGTGGTGATCTGCAAGTGACCGCCAGCGCGGGCAGCATCGTAGACAGTGAAACCGTTCAGGTCGCGGGGATGGCTCAATTCAATGCGGCGGCCGGGACGCTGACGCTTGACGATCTGCAAGTGACTGGTTCGATCGGGTTAACAGCGCAGACGACTGCCACGATTGTGAATGCTTCATCGATTGATTTGAAAGCTTCCACGGTCGGTACGGATTTGATGGTGACCGCCACCACGGGAGATATCACCGACAGTGGCTTAGTCGATGTCTCAGGTATGGCGCAATTTACTTCCAGCGGACTGGGTAACGATATTCTGCTCGACACGTTGGCTGTGGATGGGATGCTTGGTCTGACGACCACAGAAAGTTCACTCGGAGTTGGGGACGCTCACGCCACGGTGGTGAACGCATCGGCAATCGACTTCAAGGCGACGACGGTACAAGGCGACTTGGACGCGACGGCGACCAGTGGCGGGATTACGGATGCTGTCACGGTGACCGTCTCAGGTATGGCACAGTTCACCTCCAGTGGTCTCGGGGACGACATCGTTCTTGACGCCACGGTCGTCGGCGGGATGCTTGGGTTAGCGACCAAGGAGAGTGTCTCGGGTGCCGCGGATGGTCATGCGACGTTTGTGCACGCCACCGGGATCGAATTCAAGCAGAGCGATGTGGAAGGGAACCTGAATGCCACCGCAATCACCGGTGGTCTGACGGATGCCTCCGTCGTCAGTGTCAGCGGTATGGCGCAATTTACTTCCAGCGGACTGGGTGACGATATTCTGCTCGACACGCTGGCGGTGGATGGGATGCTTGGTCTGACGACTACGGAAAGCTTGCTTGGACTTGGAGATGCTCACGCCACGGTGGTGAACGCTTCGGCAATCGATTTTAAGGCGACGACGGTACAAGGCGACTTGGATGCAACGGCGGCGAGCGGCGGGATTACGGATGCCGCCACCGTTGTCGTTTCGGGTATGGCACAGTTCACTTCCAGCGGTCTCGGGGACGATATTGTTCTCGACGTCACGCTTGTGGGCGGAATGCTTGGGTTAGCTACCAAAGAGAGTTCATCGGGTGCGGCGGATGGACATGCGACGTTTGTGCACGCCACGGGGATCGAGTTTAAACAGACAGATGTAGAAGGCAATTTGCAGGCTACGGCAACCACAGGTGGGCTGACGGATGCCTCCGTTGTCAGTGTCAGCGGCATGGCGCAATTCACTTCCAGCGGGCTGGGTGACGATATTCTGCTCGATGCGCTGGCGGTGGAAGGGATGCTTGGTCTGACGACCACGGAAAGCTTGCTTGGAGTTGGGGATGCTCACGCTACGGTGGTGAACGCCTCGGCCATCGATTTCAAGGCGACGGCGGTGCAAGGCGACTTGGATGCGACGGCGACGAGTGGCGGGATGACCGATGCTGCCACGGTCACGGTTTCAGGCATGGCACAGTTCACCTCCAGTGGACTGGGTGACGATATTCTGCTCGATACGTTGTCCGTGGATGGGATGCTTGGTCTGACGACCACGGAAAGTTCGCTCGGACTTGGGGATGCTCACGCTACGGTGGTGAACGCCTCGGCCATCGAGTTCAAGGTGACGACAGTGCAAGGCGACTTGGATGCGACGGCGACGAGTGGCGGGATGACCGATGCCGCCAGTGTGACGGTTTCCGGCATGGCGCAGTTTACCACCAGCGGTCTTGGCGCCGACATCGTTCTCGATGCGACGCTTGTGGGCGGGATGCTTGGTTTAAGTACCACCGAAAGCGCTTTGGGAGCAGGCGATGGGGACGTTACTTTCCTGCACGCTGCGGCAGTCGATTTGAAGGCCAGCGAGGTGCAAGGGGCGCTGCTGTTGAATGCGGCAGGTGATGTGACCGACAGTGGAGCAGTCGTTATTCGTGGAACTACCACGTTGTCTGCAACTGGCGAGATCATTTTGGATCAGGTTGCGAATGACTTCGGTGGTTTCGTAACCGTCCTTACGGGCACCCAGGTCAAGCTTGCTGATGGGAACGACCTGGGGCTGGCTGGTGTGCTGATTACGGGGGATATGTTGTTGGACGTTGCGGGTAACGTTGTGCAACAGTCGTCCAGCACGATCGCGTCTGTCGGTTTGGGGTTGATGGTCGCTGGGACAACGACGCTGCAAGGTGCAAATGACGTCGATACACTGGCAGCCGCCAATGGCGATACAATCTTGTTGAACGATGTCGACGGTGTGACGGTTGGCAGTGTTTCGGTCGCCGGAATGACCGTCAGTGGTGTGACGACCAGCGACGATGACGTGAAGTTGACGGCTGGCGGGAATGTCGATCTGGCTGCGTCGATCGCCTTGGGTGCTGGCGACTTGTTGGTTGTCACCAGCGGTGCATTGAGCCAACAGGTGTCCGGAACGATCACTTCTGCCGGTGTGGGTTTGATGGTCGACGGGACGACGACGCTGCAAGCAGCGAATGATGTCGATACGTTGGCTGCGATGAACGGCGGCGAAACGTTGTTCAACGATGTCGACGGTGTGACGGTTGGCAGCGTGACGGTTGATGGGATGTCGATCAGCGGTGTGACTACCAGTGATGACGACGTCAAGTTGACCGCTGGCGGGAATGTTGACTTGTCCACGGCGGTCGTGTTGGGCACAGGTGACTTGTTGGTCGCCACCAGCGGTGCGTTGAGCCAACAGTTGTCCGGGACGATCACTTCTGCCGGTTTGGGATTGATGGTCGACGGGACGACGACGCTGCAAGCAACGAATGACGTCGATACGTTGGCTGCCGCCAATGGCGATGAAATCTTGTTCAACGATGTCGACGGTCTGGCGGTTGGCAGTGTTTCGGTAGGCGGCATGACGATC
>NZVR01000002.1 GCA_002701545.1 Blastopirellula sp.
CATTGGTCATCACCAGACCGGAGTCGCAGGGATCAGCGAACGCTGCAGCACTGGTCAATGGCAGCAACAGAACCCCACCGCAGAGGATGGCCGTGGCACGAATGTTGAGGGTCATGGTCGTTTCAGCCAAGGGGCGAAACAGAGGATCACCCCCAACGCCTGCAGCGTCGTCTGGTGGGTCTTGAGATGAGATGTCCTCGCTCACGCGCCTGTGAACTTGATCACGCATGCCTCCCTCTCCTCTCCATCAACTCCGAAGCCATCACCGAATCTGACGTTCTCGAGCCAAGCAAAAACAGTAATGAGATCACTCTGGAGCGGATCGGACGCGACAGCCTCAATTAACTCAAACTTGCCTTGAGTGCCGCCAGGCGTCGCCCGTTGACTCCCAAATCAGAGTCGCCGAGGCGGGAGATAGAACGAGCCTGGATGCCGCTCTCATCGACATGCAGTTCGAGATCATCCACAAAGCCGAAGAAAGCGCTGCTCACCTCAGCGTGAAGGTACCCCCCATCATTCTCAATGATCAAAGCGCCCGGAAGAGACGTCACCGCAGTCGCGAGGCTGTCAAAGTCTGACTGGGACTTGTCGGACGTCCAAAAAGCCTGGGCACAGTGTTGTGGACCTGGGCAGGGACTGAGCTGACCGCCATGAACTCCAAGATCGGCCGGCAACGGTCCCACCAAGTGGAACATCAGCAGTAGAGGCAAGAACACCGAAGCGAGCAGAGCCATGACAGCTTCGGCAAAAACATCACGCCGATTTCAGCACACGACGTATCAGCGCCTGCGGCCCCAACTGAGCATCGAGATCCAGAGCCAAAACAGCAGTCCTACTGGCACCACAATCACCAAGATTTGAGCAATCACAAAGACGCGAACATCGGGATCCATGGCGATTCAGCACGCAGGGGATCAAATCCATCTTGACAACTCCATCACCAGCTCTGCAGACCTGATCAAAATGATTTGAATCCATCTGGTGACGCTCAAAAAGCGGCAAGGCAAGTGATCGACGATGCCGCCAGGAATTCACTCGCCTCCCCTTTTAGATCATTAATGGCAAGCAGCCTGAATCGCATTCCCTCGGTTCAGCACAAGTCCAATCCCGATCCAGCGGCACAACAAACGGCCGCTCCATTGGAAGCGGTGATGCAGAGGGTGGACAAGCGACGCGATTGAGCGTCATTATGAGAATGATTCCCATTCTCGCGGCCTATCTGAATTGCGGCCGCTCGATACGGTGAATTGCATCACGGCGGCCCCACAGGGCAGGAGGTTGGAGCCATAGCCCCCATGACGATGAGCCAAAACCTGAACGCAGGCCAAACGACCTGCAGTGATGCCCCATGAGTGAGACATGGCTGATTTCTGGTCCTCCCGGTTGCGGAAAAACCACGTGGATCCTCAACACGATGCGTGCCCACAATGGAACTTGTGGCTACCTACGTCTGGCGGGGCATTCGATGGAAGGTCTCGAACAGGCGCGTAATGCAGGCATTGATCAGGCCTGGCTGCAAGACCAAATCCCGCAAGTAAGAGACCTCAGCGATCCTCATCTGGATCTTGATTGCCAATCGGAGGACTTTTTAGCTCTGATCGAACAACCGCGGTTTCGCCCTGCCAAGCAAAGTGGATTGGCGGGAGTCGAACCAGATGTACTCAATCAACTGGAAACACTGAATCTGCAACCAGACCGTGCCCTGATGTTCGGTATTGATCCCGAATTGACGACACAGGACACGTTGGAGTTCGGCAAGCTTGAGTCCTGGAGTCTCAGCCTTCACGACTGCGTCTGGGATCCAAACAGCCTCAGCAGCTTTTGGTTTGAACTGGTGAATGGCGCTTATGGCGATGTCTACCGCGCCAAAGCTCTGATGAACTTGCCGGATGGACGAGCCTTTTTCTGCAACTGGATCGTCAGTCAACAGGGATCACAATTTTTACCTCTGCAAGCTGTGGCGCCACCTACGGGCCGACCAAAACGAGCTTCCGAGCTAGTGGTGCAGGGAAAAGCTCTCGATGGCATCGGCATTCAATCCACAATCGATGATTGCCTTCTAAGTGATGCTGTGCTGGAGATGCACCAAGCACCGCTGCGAGATCGGCAACAGGAACCAAACCACTTACCTGGATAACCATGGCTCACGCGGTGATTTCATGTCTGCACGCCAACCTTGCGGCCGTTGAGGCCGTCCTGGAGGACATCGATCAGCAAGGGATTGACACGATTACCTGCCTCGGCGATTTGGTGGGTTATGGCCCTCAGCCCAATGAAGTGGTGGATCTGATCCGAACGCGTGGCATCCCAACCTGCCAAGGCTGCTGGGACGAGGACATCATCGATGGTCTCAATGCCTGTGAATGCAGCTACCCCTCCCAACTGGCAGAACGTCGTGGACACCTGGCCCACCAATGGACAGCCGAACGGGTGACGGATGACAACAAAGCGTTTCTAGCCGGACTACCGACCACATTGCGTCGAGACAGACTTCTTTTTGTGCATGGCAGCCCCAATAGTCAACATGAGTATCTGCTGCCAGATATGAATGCCTTCGCGGCACTGGAACGTGTCGAAACGGCCGATGCCCAAACCTTGTTTTGTGGACACACCCATCAGCCCTACGTGAGGGAATTAAGTGGTGGAACCATCCAAGTGAAGGTTCAACAATTCGGCAAAACCAGTTCAAGCGAACAGGAACTGACCTTGCCGATGCGGCGCATTGTGAATGCAGGATCCGTCGGTGAACCCAGGCATGGCAGCACCAAAGCGACCTATGTCGTCCATAACGACACAACGGGTGAAATCACGATTAAAGAAGTGGAGTACGACGTTGCGAAAACTTGTCAAGCCATTGTCGACGCGGGATTACCTGAAGTATTCGCATGGAGACTGAGCCATGGCTTTGAATATGCCGAACGGGCAGAAGACGCGAGCCACGTGTGTGAACGTTGAAACAGTCTCGGGGACAAACATGAACCCACAAGATCTCAGCCGACTCAATAGATTGGTGGTTTCGGGCACAGCCTACAGTGAAGAAGTGATGATCCAGGTATAAAGATAGAAAATAGAGGGAAAGGCGCACTAGGCGGAACAACGGACAGCTGAAACGAAGAATCCTGTGATTGAAGCAGCCAACCCAATGCAGTCGATCAGTTCATTGATTAACAACCAAGCTAGTGGCGGTGGAATAAACAGAAACTGATATATTTAGAGCTGAACTCACAGATTAAACCCCAGCCAAAAATCATTGCGATGACAAGAGCCAGCCCATAACAGATTCAAAACAGAGGAAGAGACAACGTTTATTCATAGAAAATTCTGATCACTAAAACTGCAGATCAAGCAAGCAATCCTCCAGTCAAACAGACGAAAAATTGATGATCGCTGACAGAATCAGTCAGCGACACGAGGTCAAGACATTGATAGGAAGCATGATTCAATGACTCAAAACAGCAACGCCAATGGAACGAACGAGCGCAAGCAAGCCAATAACCAGCAACACAAACGTTCACCATAGCTGACAAGGGAGAAACCAACAAAAAAGTAATTAATCACTAATCCGCAATATCGAAAACAGGAGACAATACGTCGCAAAAGATCTAACAAAAATCCGACCGAAAGACATCCTCAACCGATAATAATTTTCGATTCATTAAAATTATTCGTAGTAACACCTTCAAGCGTAGTAATGCCAAAGGTGCCGATTCGAATTTGCAGTCCATTCGGTGAATCTCTTAAAGTGTAACCAGAATGTCTTGCAAAAACAGACGTAGAAATGCGAAGTGATCCATCAAAAACAGGGGAGTAATCCTTAATCACGTCCAAACCACTACTCAACCGGAATGAATCACGACCAGCTCCACCCCACAATTTGTCATTGCCATTACCACCATCCAAGAGATCTTTACCTGGACCACCAATCAAGACATCAACACCTGCAAAACCTCTGATCACATCATTATTAGCCTGCCCATTCAATGCATCATTACCTGGGCCACCGTCAAGAACATCATTTCCCCAACCCCCATTCAATGTATCATCACCAATTCCGCCGCTACATGAATCATGACCTAGCCCTCCAAAGATTTTATCATTATCATTATTACCAAAAATCTTATCATTACCAAATTCACCCTTTAAATAGTCTGCCCCCTTACCTCCTGTAATCGTATCCAAACCTTTTCCACCAAAAATCACATCATTACCAAGATTTCCATTCAGGGCATCGCCTGATAAGAGATCTGAGCCACGAATTCTGTCATTACCAGCCAAGCCAACAACTTGCGGCGTAAAGCCAGGCACAATTCTTTTATTGCGCAAATTAAAAAAATCAGGCCTGTTAGTCAGAACATGCCTTGTAAATTTTCTAGCCATGATTTAGATCGCCGTGGTGAGCAAAATCCTATGTAATAGAATGTTAGCCAAACCAACTAAATCAGCCCTCTGCGTTTCAAAACTACATAAATAAACGCACGTGGCCCGACGAAAAGGGCGAACGATGGACGACATTGATCAGAAAAAGATTTCTATAATCTCAGGACGTCAATTAACCATCAATATTTAATCATCAACACTTGATCATAAAAGCCATATTACAAAGCCCTACGATTGTACTTTTAGACGTGATTTTTCGCTGATAAAACGATGCAATCTCGACTTTCTAAAGAATTAGAGTGCTTCAAAAAGACGATCCGTACATCTCATCAGCAAATCGAGAAGGCATGCATAACTTTGAAAGGCTCTACGGACTATTGTTAAAATTTCAATAAAAAAACAAAGGATTCATCGATGATATGAAAACAACGAACGAAATGATAAACGCAAACAATTGTTTGCTGAAAGATTAGATCTAAATGATTGACGGCAAATGTAATCTAAATCTATTAAAGAGCTTGATGCCTTTGGCAGCAGTGCTAGATTAGATAATTAAATTCAGCTAACAATGAAAACCCTACCAATTGCTATTTTAAGTGCAATTGCAACCTTAGTTGCAAGCTCAGCTCCAGCTAGCGCCCGTTGTGCAAAGGGATTTACGGGTATGGACGGTTATAACTATTGTGTTCCAGAGAATGCAAAAGACCGCAAAGTTTGGCTTGACTGTACCGATGAACCTAACCGACTTGGTCTAACGGCAGTTAGCCCATGCATTTCAGAGACAAGTCGCATCAAGTTAATTGATAACTATGTTTTCTACTGCCAGAAAAGTAAGCTTCCTCACCTCTATCAGTAACGGAATAAATCTATACGAACCCGCACGGGAGAGGGCTGGTACATGCCTCGATGTGGATTCCATCTCCCAACAAAATATCAGAACAATCAGCAAAAGATTCTCAACATCAATACCTAAGGGAAAAACATAACTAACTTGTTTGAATTGAAAGAGCTGATCAAATACCCTGTCAATACAATGCAGCTGATAGACTTTAATGGCTCTAATGCGTCTCTTAAGGGGTGCGACAAATTACTAATTACTCTTGCTAATCTCTTGAAAAGTTTCACAACACAATTTGGCTGAATTGGCACAGTAGAGTGGCTCAGAACAAGAACAGGTCTTATCCGCAATCTGCCTTAAAACAACTATAGACTTAATTTAAATCAAGCCAAAGCCGTCACGGCGATCTGGCCTAAAGCAACGACCTCACAAAATAGATGGTCAGGAGTAGAAAGCCTTAATAAAATCGTGAGACTTGATCGTGGCTCTGGTAGAGAAAATATAAAATTGATCAGCACTGTGACAAATGATACAAGCCGGTAAATGCCCTGAAATCAAGCTAAGAACATGATTTAAATAAGGTCATTCATACCTTATGGGAAAATACTTATCTGGTATAGCAATTGGTGCTTCATCAGCCTGCATAGCTTACATGATGATTCCGAGCTACCATAACTTTCTCGACTCGTTACTCTCGAATCCAATTCTACTCATCATCGCATTTTGTTTCGGGCTCTGGATTAGTCTCCCCCTAGATTGATTAATAGTAACAGTATCCTTCTTCCCAGACAAGATAAGATCTAGTCACAAGAGAATTACCCGTAGGCTTAAAATAAACAGGAAACAGGGCAGCGCCATGAGCTCCACTCACCCAATCCTTATAATAATTTGCACTGATCTTGCCATCTAAATGACTGACAGTTCGCTCACATTTAACTTTTACAAGGCGGGATTGAGGATGTCTTGCTAAAACAGGTGAACAGATGAAAGCAGATGAAAGCAAAGCAAGCGTTGGGCGCACGAGCAAACACAGGAATCTCACTGATCAATCCTCCATATATTTCGATTATAACCGCAAGCAATCAAGGAATCCTGCTTACAGATCAAGTCAACTAAAATCCATTCAAAGACAATTAAATCTCTCACAAATATAGGCCGCACATCGTCATAACAAGCCAAGACAGCAAAAAACAGACTTAGTATCATATCAAGACAATAGAAACATTAGCCGCAAAATATATACGCAGAGAATCAACGATTCCATCAAGAAACCACGTTGATGTGGATGCTTGAACGGCATAGTATTCAAAAAATATACGCATATGAATAAGTTCATTCAGACCTTTACCCGGTCTAATTCAAAAAGAGTAAGGCAGTGATCTTACTAGCCTATTAATCCTCTGTTAGAATCGATTCTTAGATCGCATCATTAACCACCTACCGAAGCGGAATATCAATAAGAAACAGATTCAAAGTAGAGAAGTAAAGCTGATCGAATAGATCCGGTTAGTTCGTCAATCCATCGCAAAGTTGACTATTTCATCATGCTTGCAACAACTCCTGTCACATGCATGATCAGACTCGTTGCGTGAACTCAGCTACAGGGAACATGTTAGACATATCTTGATTTTTAGCTGTTCTCAAGTGATTACTGGCTGAATTGGCGTCAATGCAATACAACCATCAGCGATTACTTCATGTAACACTCGGCGAGAATGAACAATAGCGGCAATCATTTTGATGCGTACATTTACATTCTAAATTTTCAACTGATATACTCTCCATTCATCAATACGAGCAGGATCGAATCGAGATGAATAAGCACTCCAATCAGATCATGCCACAATACATCTTTTCCTACAGTCAAAACAGTTGCGTTGGCGATGTAAACGAAGCAAGACAGCAATTATAATAGTCATGATGCAAAGTAGATCTCCACTGCGAATGCGGATTTCATGCATCAATCCTTGCCAATCAATCTGGCATGCAACCTTGCCACTCCTGTGGAGTGCTAGTGACGAGATAGAAGACTCCAGGCAGTTGCTTCTCATGTTGCGAAGCGCAGATTCAGGTTGAACTCACCACGTATGCGTCGCGTTCCCTTGCCACTAGTGCATGACTTGATCCACAGATACCACATCGCAGCAAACCAAAACCATCATTCAAAACTTTACATTTCACCTATATAGTTCTTCATGATGCACAATTGATAATGTTCGGATTGATACTCAAATTCAGGCCAAAGTAACAGGGCAAGCTAAATCAAATAAAAACAATCAAAAAAGCGTCGTTCTTGCTACACTTTTTCTGGCAGCAAGTCAATTTCCTCTCTAAAAATCTGTAGTCAATACATCCAAAACGATGCGACTGATGCACTATCGCGGCGTCATCTACAGCGCAGCAACCAAATCCTGTGCCGAACGACACCAGTTGCTATACAGCCGCACAACATTCGATCAACGGATCGAACAAGCTCGCAAGTCGTTTCAACTGGTCTACCGAGGCGTCCCGTACCAATTGCTCCTTGCTTGAGAAATCATCGAATCCGATCAACTCGCAATCCGAACAAGCCACGTGCAGTGAGATTGTCATTTTTTGTTTGGATCAGTGAAGCATTTATTCTGGCTAGATGAAAATACCACGATACCAATCTCGTCCTCACGATTAAATTAAATTGCGAGCAATAAACAGCAGCATCAGAGACAATGCCCATCTTCCAAGCTTGAGAATTCTGCTTGACTAACGAGCTATAGGGAGTCAACAATCCTCCGACAATTCATTAATCATCATTGCTGCATTTTTCGCATTCAATGAGAATGAACGCAATCATTTTTTCAACAAGATTTTTAAACCCCTGCAAAGGGGGTTGTCATTCAACTTGTATTCAATTAGACTATACTACAGGAGAGAAGCAATGGTCGATTGTAGATTTGAACAATTGTGGGCCCAGAAAGATTCTGCACATCATTCACGCCGTGACTAAAAATGCTCTGGCAGAAACAACATTGGAGTACAACTCCTTCTAGCCGAGCATACACCAAAATCAAGTTCACAAATGGCATGAACTCGAGACAAGACAACCGATAGATCGTTGATCAGTGGCAATTAGCAATGAATAGGTCAACAACAAACACGGTTTCGGCTTACCTCCCGCAATGTATCGCCCTCTTTCATCAAGCCCCACAACAGCTCATCCCCAAACAGTTGTAAGCCAAGGCAGGCAAGCGCTAAAACGTGAGAATGATTCCCAAACAGGCATGCATGGCCAACCGCCGTCCCGATCGCAAAAGCAACGACAAGCCCTGTCTCAAAGCTGCATCGGCGGTTTGAGATCAATGAAGTGCCTCGTTTTGAACAGTGATTTCAAAGAAAAAAACAACCTAACGTGTGAGCACTAATGGAACGCTGGGCTCTTGTCAGTGGATTGGCTGGAGATCTTGATCTCTATGAAAGGATCCAACGCGATCTCAAAACAAAACGCGGTGTTAACAATCTCTTTGTCTTAGGAGATTTAATCGGCCCTAAGCACAACTGTGATGCGTTGCTAAACAGACTGCAAAATCCCAAACGTAGTGATCTGAAACCGGATTGCATCTACGGATGGTGGGAGGAGCAGCTCCTAGCCGAACGAGGTTATCGAGGTGATCGCAAAGCTGATGCCCTACGACTCAACAAAGGCGAGGATGCGGTTCAGGCCTTAATCGATGCGGTCGACCCCGGTTACCTGAATTGGCTGGCGTCGCTCAAGTTCGGATTCATTGAGCTGGATTGCGCCCTGATTCATGGCAGTTCAGTCGATGTTGGTGACCAATTGACACCGGATAGCTCACCGTTGATTCTGTTGGATCGCCTCACCAGACTCGATGTTAATCGTTTGTTCACAGCTCATAGCAACCAGCAATTTCAAATCAAACTGACAGGAGGAGAGATTAAATCACGACTCAAAGACTTGTCCGGCGAACAGCAACAACAACAAGCTGTGCCCAAACGCACTGTGATCGGGATTGGAACAGGAGCTCATTACACACTCTATGACCCTGGCAGCGATCACGTCGAATTCGTCTTAGCTGATGGCACAGCAAAACCGAAAAAATTTGGCTTTGGTTGAGTCAAAGAGGTCAAAAAGCAGAGGCCAGTAGTATTGTGATCCACTCACGGATCAGCACTATTCATACATGGCAGTTTTGTTTACAAACGAATAAATTCAGGGTCAGCCCATTAAAATGTTTAGTAGAGAAATCACCTCACATTCAATAACTTCACCGAGAATATGAAAATTAACTTTCAATTTCGAGTCAATCTCTACTCGATTGCCGCAATCATTGAACTGGTCAGCGGAGCCGGATTGGTTGTCGCACCAGTCTTGGTGATTCAGTTGCTATTCGGGTCATCCGTTGGAGCCACAGCGCATTACATCTCCCAGCTTTATGGCATGGCACTGATTGGTTTAGGAGTGACTTGCTGGGGAAAAAACTGCAATAACCAGACAAAAATTGGCTTGATGCTTTACAACTGCTTAGCCGCATTGCTTCTGCTCAGTTTTGCCATTCGAGGCATTGCAATGGGGATCATGGTTTGGCCTGCAGCTCTACTGCACCTTGGCCTAGGAGCATTAATGGTGGGAGATCGCCTCTTCGACCGATCCGTCTGAATCCGCTGCACACCGAAAACCCATATGACAAGTCGCTGTATCCACTGTCTGTCCCATTAAGGCAGCAGGACGGAAGCGATGGCAATAGTTTTCTGCACATAGAAAAGAACCTCCCTTAATCATTCGACGTTCTTGTTCTCCATCTGGAACGGGAAAAAGAGTGCAGGTCCATTCCCAGACGTTCCCACAAACATCCACCAACCCATAACCATTGGCGGGATAGCTCCCAACTGGTGATGTCCAATACCACCCATCTGTTTGTTCGTTGATCCAGGGGAATGGCCCCTGCCAAACATTCGCTTGCCATCGCCCACCTGGGGTCATCTCTGAACCCCAGGCATAGTCCTGATCGACCAATCCCCCTCTGGCAGCGACCTCCCATTCATCTGCTGTCGGGAGTCGCTTACCGATCCAATTGGCATAAGCGAGAGCATCGTCATAGGCGACGTGCACCACCGGGTGATTCATACAGTTTTCGATTCCGCTGGCAGGACCTTGGGGATGCTTCCAGTCAGCACCAGCAACCAAAGCCCACCAAGCCATCGGTTCACGGCGATCGACAGACGGAGCTGGCGGAATGAACACCGCAGATTCCGGGATTCTCTCGTCCGCAGGCAGATCCGGATAAACAAGGGGGTCTGGTGGTTGTTCTGAGACCGTTAAGTAACCGGTCTCTTTAACGAAGCGGGCAAACTCGGCATTGGTCACCGGAGCAACATCTATGGCGAAGGTCTCAAGATGGATTGACCGGACAGGTGCTTCTTCTGGATAAAAGGAATTAGAACCAACCCGATAATCACCATCGGGAATGATGATCATCTCGTTTAATCGTCCGGTCATACCCTGCAATCAACCCTCGTTGAGGTCAGTGCTCTTTGGATAGATCTGAATGGTCACCTTGTCAATCTTGCCGCCATAGGCGCTGTTACGACGAGGACCAATGGTCTTGACCGTGACCGCTGAACCACGATCAAGACCGACATCGGCACCTTCATCAATAGAGAAACGTGAAGCGATCGTCTTCTCGAGACGACCAGTGGCAACCAGCTGATCATTCAATGTCATCCGCACATCAGCCCCCCGACCGGCACCCCCGCCGTCATAATTGATTTCAAAGCGCACAACAGACTTACCATCTGGCAGTGATTGCTTACTCCTAAACGTAAATAATTGTCCCATATAATTATAAGTATAGACAGGCACATTGTTCTCTACATAAAGGGACCACCCCCCAAATCGTCCTCCCTGAGAGAAAATCACCCCGTTCTCCTTCTCTCCAGGTTTTTTATCTAAGTACGCCGTAATGCTATTGGACTTGTTCTTCACATCCAAGATCGAATCCTCAACCATATTCCAGGCTCCCGGATATAAATCCATGGAGGTTCGATCACCCAACAGCGTGGGACGACCCGCCACCGATGGGACCAGACGCTGAAGAAGTCGATCGTCTAGCGGAAGCACCTGATTTTCAATGGCTTGCTCCATGAATGCCTTCTTCATTGCCGCAAGACGTTCCGGATACTGATCCGCCACGTTATTGGACAGGCTGAAATCCTTAGTGGTGTCATAGAGCTGCCAACCATCGTCTTGTTCAACCGTGTTGATCTTGTTGGGTGCTTCCCAGGGAACCATCACTGTTGTGCGAGCCATCCAGCCGTTGTGATAGATGCCCCGATTGCCAATGATCTCGAAGTATTGGGTGTTGTGCCGTTCCTTGGCATCAGCATTGTTAAACGAATAAAGAAGACTTGTTCCCTGCATCGGGATCTGCTCAATGCCATGAATGGTGTTCGGCATTGGCAAATTGGCTGCTTCAAGAATTGTGGGAGCCACATCGTTCACGTGCGAGAACTGAGTGCGCACACCACCTCCCTCATTAATGCGCTTGGGCCAGTGAATCACTGTGCCGTTTCGAGTTCCACCGAAATCACCCGCCACCTGCTTGGTAAGTGCAAACGGTGAGTTAAAAGCGATGGCCCAACCAAGGTGATACATGGGATAAGTCGTTGGACCACCCCACTCAGCAAGTTTTTGCTCCTGTTCATCGGGTGTCTCCTCCACACCATTCAGGAAATGATTCCAGTTCCAATGACCACTGATATCTCCTTCAGGGCTTGATCCGTTATCACCAGTAATGTAAATCACCAATGTATTATCAAGTTCGCCTAAATCATCAATGGCTTGAATCAGACGACCTGCTTCATAGTCAGAATGCTCGACATAAGCAGCGAACACTTCGGCCTGGCGAGCATAGATTCTTTTTTGCTGATCTGTGAGGCTGTCCCAGGAAGGAACACTGTCCGGCGTCTTGGCCAACTTTGTCCCTTCTGGGACGATTCCTGCCTTGATCTGATTCTGAAGATTCTGCTCTCGCAGAACATCCCAACCTTGATCAAATTGACCCTTATATTTGGCAATCCATTCCTTGCTTACATGATGAGGGGAGTGAGCACCTGCTGATGCGTAGTAAATAAAGAAGGGCTTGTCAGGCTTGATCGCCTTCTGCTGCCTCACCCACCCAATCGCCTGATCCGTCATGTCTTCGGTGAAGTGGTAGCCGTCCTTCTGAGGCGCATCCACCACCGTGACTCCATCGTGAATGGTGGGATCCCACATATTGTCTTCCGCACCAACGAACCCATAGAACTTCTCGAATCCCTGTCGAGTCGGCCATCGGGTCTGCGGACCAGCAGCCGTCGTCTCGCGACCAGGCGTTTCATGCCACTTACCAAAGGCGGCTGTGTTGTAGCCGTTCAACCTCAAGATCTCTGCGACGGGTTGGGCATAATCCGGTACTACCGTTGAATTACCTGCATATCCCGTCGCAATTTCCGGAATCGAGCCCATGTTCACCTTGTGATGATTGCGGCCTGATTTCAAGGCAGCTCGTGTTGGTGCACAGAGCGCAGTGGTATGGAATTTGTTGTAGCGAAGACCATTCTCAGCCAGACGTTCTGCTGTGGGCATGTTCACTGCACCGCCAAAGGCGGAAGGAGCTGCATAGCCGACGTCGTCGAGAAGAATGATCACCACATTGGGAGCATCCTTCGGTGCTTTCACCTCCCATTGCTTGGGCATCGGTACATCAGCTGGCAGCACCTTGGTCACTTTTTCAGGCTTCGGTTCTGCGATCGGCAAATGCAGCCGATTCAGCGCTTCTCCCGTTGACTGATTGAGAGTATCTCCAGCAGACTGATTCGATGTTGAACACGATGTAGCCAAAGTCGACAACAGAAGTAGACCTCCACCGAGGGCAAGATGGCGGATCAGAACAAAGGTCTTGGAAGGATTAATCATGGTTAAAAAATAGATTGACACCAGAAGAAGAAAAGGCATGACAATAATTTAAACCCTTTAGCAAAAAACTTTTACTGCTCACATGTTCACACGCAAATATAGATTAAATGGGTAACAAGCAAGTCAAATCTGGCAGCATTTCGCTCAAGCCCTGATCATTAGTGTCACTCGGCGCTGATCGGTCCTTGAGAGAGAGAAGCAAAGCATTTAGTCGATTGGGTTGCGCCGCAACAAGACAATTCAGACTCAACATGTGGACGATGGCCAGGCGTTGAGCGCTGCCATGATCCGCTCCGAGCATGGTTCAGGGGAAAGCTCTCCTGTATCTAGCTACACAATCGCGACAATGGGGTCATTTCCTGCTGCAGACGCAAGCTTTGCATCAAGCAGCCACGGTCAATCGGCACAATAACGAGTGATATGTCATCAGCAAAACAACCATTGCTCCAGTTGTTATCGACTTAATTTCCATTTGACTTATTCGTAACAACTCAAACCATCAACAAAGAAAAACGAAAACAGATCAAAATCATGCATCGATGGGTGTGAAACACCCTCAATCTGCGGCAAAACGACACTCAAGAACGATCAGAACGATCCATCGCGCCAACATCATCGGTTAAGCGAGTGGAATGGAAGTTCCAGGTATCCTCCTCCTCCAACCAAAGTTCCCAGGCGAACTGGCTGCCATTACGAATCGTCAGTTTGCCAGCAAAGCCAGCAGGAGAAGGCTGATAGAGATCGCTCATGGATTGGGCAAGCTCTCCATCTCTTGTTCGAAGCTCAATCACCTTCTGCCCCATCCGCTGTGAGAGATCCAGAATGAAGTCATCAAGGGTCATTGGTTCTCTGGGATGAAATCCAGAATCAAATCACCGACCTCATCCCGTGTAATGACAAATCTAAATCCCTCCACGGTGCCGCTCCAAACCCCTTCCTCAGGATTGGCATCCGCTCCTCGTTGGTTCTCAACCTCGTAATCAAAAAGCATCTGAAAACAATGGCTAGCAACCAAAGCAGCTTGAACTTCATCCATCTCGTCAAGCTCGTGGCCCTCGATCGGTGAACCATCGAGAAGCTCAGCATCAATGACGTTGCCCTTCCCTACATCGGCAACGAGAGCGTCCAAAGCGAAGCGATCGTCGGTGTCGCGCAAATGAGCCTCCCCGTTGTCGTGCAGATCTCCCCCTTCGTAGTCCAAAAAATGGTCTGTGTCGCTAAATCCAGCCTCATGCGCGAAAAGTCAATCGAAACCGAAGCAGACGATTCAGGTGAGACCGCTTTAAAACGGACTGAGCAGTTGAATCGTGAGTGATCCTGAGATATTCGGTCTTCGCAGAGACGGAATTAATTCATTTGAGTTTCATGCCATGCAACAATCTAAACAGTCAAAGACAACTCTTCTGATTAGAGTCTCAACAACATATCACCTTCCATGAATCCCAATACTGGTGCTGAAAAACATAAACTTCTAGGCCACATCCCCAGATTACAAGCATTCACTGAACCTCTGCAGTCAATGCAGTGAATCAATGCATTGATTTGCGTCCCTAAAAAAATCGATCAGAGCAACAAAAAACACCACCCTAAATTCCCGGAATAAAGATCGACCCTTCAAAAGGTATCTAGGGCAAGACAAAGCTCAACATCAATACTCCAATCCTTCGGTTATGTATAATTGACATCTGTGGACACCTCAACAACAGATGGCATCAATCACACCAAAAGCAAGAAGACTGAACAAGCAAAAAAAATTCAGCCTCTGAATACTGGATAATAGATTTAACCAGCAATCGTGGCTAATATTTCAATGATTTATAGGACAGACGTACGACGCATTCCAAAACAACAACAGAGCAAGCATCTATCCCGCTCATCAAGCCATGAAACCATCAAGACCACGCATTGACCCAAAACAATTCGAACTGGCGCTCAAAAGATCGAAACTTAGCGAGGAAGAACTTGCCATGATTGAATTCATCCGATACATGGGAGTATTTAATGAACTGTCTTTACGTCATGGTCTTTCACTCCCCTCGAAGCCACCTGCAGTCTATGTACTGGGCAAGCTCTGCAAAAAAATTGGTTTGATCCTTCCTGACCTTTATCAGCAAATGATGAGTTGGTCCACTGAACAATCACCAGATCGCATTGCATGGGATGCGAATTTAGTATGCAGCATTGCATACACGTGCGATGGTGAAAGACTTGAGCCTGAATCCGCAACTGCTCTCTATCACACATTTACGGTCCACAAAGAACTGTTTAATGGCCTTGGTGAATGACCCTAGGTACCAATCTCTGTACTCGCAACACAACCCACCGCCCATCAGACAAGCCACCGACTATCTGGTGGAGAGAACGTATCAATAATAAAGATCATCGACAAGCGAAAAGCAAGATCAACACAGCAGACCCTAATCAAATGAATGAAGACAAGAGGCCAAGCTGTTCATAATTTCATTATCTTTTAAAACGTAAATCGCCTTGTATAACAAGCTATCAACGCCTGGCTCTCCACTATGAATAAGCTTGAGGGCTTGGTAGAGAAGCTCTTTGAGCAGCTCCGAATACTGATGATCCATTGTGGTGTAAATAATATATTTAAAGATGAACACTTGCAATCTTGCAACACTTTCACACCATAGCGCGAATAATTTGAAGCGAGGCCTGACATCACTTTATAGTCGTATATACAGCATTTGAGTGGGACATTGTTTCATCGCTATTCAGCAGAAAGATCATTCGTACAATGCGACGACATAGATCATTCAGAATACAATAAACATCCTTCTTTTATGCCATGAAAAAGCTGCTTTTAGCCTTTTCAATGTTCATCTTGTTGAACGTATTCACAGCCTTACCAGCACACTCTCTCTATCCAAGCGGAAGTGGAATAGAGGATTTAGCAATGCCTAGAAATTTAGAGAATTTGTCCGAAAATAGGGAGAGTCTAAAAAAAGAATTTCCCTTTCTAGAGAGAGACGAAGACGGAAAGCCTCTGACCAGCGAGTTCGTGAAATACGATCTATCCAATTACGATCTTAAAGGCATTGATTTACGTGGGGCGTTATTTAGTGTATCAACATTGCAAGGATCGGATTTGACAGGTGCTGACTTAACCGATGCGATTGCCTATGCAACACATTTTGAGTTTGCCAATCTAAAAGATGCCATCTTTGAAAATGCTGTTCTCACAAAGAGTTTCTTTGCCAAAGCAGACATCAATGGCGCTGACTTTACCAATGCCATCCTTGATCGGGATCAAAGAGAATATCTATGCAAAATCGCAGAGGGATCCAATTCAGTTACTGGGGTGAAAACATATGAAAGTCTTGATTGCATCGCTGGCCTTGCCACTGCCAACGCAAGCTAAATTTAATCAATTAAAGATCATAAAACTCGAAATATATTGACATAAATCGCCGTTAGATCAACTGCCAGCAATAACACTGAAGCCAATGATATTGTGATCATGGCGAACTCAAATACATCCATTGTTTCAAAATCCATAGATGTCTGGGCGACGGATAAATTGCATAGCACTTAATGCTCCAAGAAAAAATACTGTTGGTATACCTAAAGCAAGGATGGCCAATGTTCTTATCGTAATCACAGGATACTCTCTATCAAATGCCCCCTCTTTCACAAGAGATGCGCCAACCCATTGCTTTCTATTATCAAAAAATGGAAGCCCAGACATGGCATTTCTCCAACTAAAAATTCCCCAAGCACTCATCCAGAAGACGGTATTTACCACTGCCACGAGGACAGGAATAAAAACAAATGCAATTTTTGTGTACATAATAAAGAAGCACAGTCATTTCATTAAAACCACCTCAACAAAATTATGCAGCCATTTTCTTACATGCAAGCAAAACTTATATTGGACTTTGAAAGTCAATTTGACACTTGTATATTTTCAACACAAAGGATGCTCTATTCGATTAATCGCCAGACAAATGCCTCTCAGCCGAAGGCAGCATATTAATCTATATCGTGTCAAAATTAACACTAGAGATCAAAGAAAAAAGTAACTTCTAAAGCCAGACAAGGCACATAGCAATCCTTACAACAACCATCAACTGCACTAGGACAAGCAATTAAAAGGATTCGAAGAAGCATAACGAAAAGATTGCTTCGCAAAAACCGTATCGGCCTCGACCAATGCAATGGTTCATCTTGCTTGAAGGAGAGTGGACCAACCCCTGTGGTCAAAATGGTGCGATCAAGCCAAATTGCTATACAGATTTCATCAATGAGAGAGAGCAAATCATCTCCAAAATAGTAATTTCCTTATCAAATCATCCCTGAAATGCATTGATCACGCCATCAAAATCGATGACATTGTGAATCCACCGATTCGATCGGTGTTTAAATTTGATCAAATCAAAAAAGACAAACGATCACTGCATGCTGATTACAGCGAAAGCGTGTGATAACAAGCCAATAGAAAAAATTTCTAACAAAGACTACTGCATTGGCGTCAATAAGCTCACCAATGAATAAAAACAATCCGCCAGCGTAATATAGATAGCTTCGGTATTAACTTATGCCTCTTCAGACTCACCTTTGACATCGTTCTCTCCAACCGACCATGCCTTCTCAAGAGCTTGAATATTTGATGATCGCTCCGGAGATTCAACGATTACGTTGACATTGCGGACCGAAAGCAGTTTGCGTACGACAAGGGTGATCAGCCAGTAAGCCGTGGCGAACAGGGCACTGAAATAGATGAAACGCAGCAACGTCCCAAGGACAACGTCTGGCTAGTTCTAACGGAAACAGTCAGAACAAGGGTTGCAGATGCATGAACGCTTACGAAACAAATGACGGTTTGTCATCGCGAGTCAGCGTTGTTCAGAGGTGCTCGATTGGCCAGCATCCCAGACAAGCACAAGACAGTGACAAGACGATCTGATTCCCCATCAAAGCCGATGACTCCATCAGTTCAGTGGGGGATCAGCGCACAAACAAGCGCCGAAGCGATCGCAAGGTTTGAGCGTATGCCCCCACAAAGCATGAACATGCAGCTGTTTGCCATGGTCGGATCGAGCAATGCCGATGTCGTGGCAGAGCAAGACAGGACTCGCCAACAAGGAGCACAGCCATCACTCCTCAGAAAGGTCGTTCAACAGATTCAAGAACAAAAACCACAGACCCCAATCATTCAATGCTTTCCCTTGAGCAGCACAAGCAGCCGATGCAGGACAAGAGACATTTCAGTTGAGGTCCAAAACTTGTTCTCGGCCTAATCGATCCAAATAGCACGCTTGAGCCGTCTCCATTGCTGACCATGCATGGGTCCGGCCGTGGAATGCGCGATCAAAAATCAACTGGTGGGGTGCTGGTCTGATGAATCGCCTCGATCGCAGCCTGTTCAAGTGGTTGGCTCTCCTCAGGGGGAATCATCACCTCGAGATAGGCAGCTCCGGGATGAGCAGAGATCGAGGCAAAGGCAGCCTCCAACTCCGCCACAGTCGACACCCGACCAGACCACCAGCCTTGGCAACCCATCGCCTCAGGCAAGTCGGCATAGTTCCAGGCGGGCAGGTTGTTATAAGCGTGACCTGATTCACTAATCAAAGCTTCGACTCCATACAACCCGTTGTTCAGCACAATCAGCACAGGCTGAATCCCAACGAATCCCATCACACCGATCTCTTGCGCTGTCAATTGATGCGCTCCATCACCGGTCACGAGCACCACGCGACGTTCCGGATCAGCCAGGGCACAACCAAGAGCGGCTGGAGTGCCCCAACCGATGGAACCCCAGAGGGTTTGGCTTTCCATCGCCACCCCTCCTGGCAAACGCATGGCGTTGAGTTTCAACAAACAAGTGCCAGTGTCCGATACCAAAAGATCTCCCGGCCTTAAAAAACGCTGCAACAGTGGATAAAAGCTTTCGGAGGAACTGGGTTGATCCGCAATCGATGCCAGCGGTAATTGAGGGGAGGGCAATAGTGGTCGCTGATCCCCATGATTGTGTCGCGACGGCGTCCCCCTAAACCTTGCCGTCAGCCCCTCCAACACATCCGCCAGGCTGACGCTGGTGAACACACGGTCGCCGGCTCGCACCCAATCGCTGTGCAGGCTGATCATCGTATTGGGGTTCAAACGTCCACTCCAAAGACCAGTGTTCAGGTCCTCCTGCACTAACCCACCAAGGTCGAGCAATAAATCGGCTTGCTCGATCTTGCTCTTGAGCTCTGGCGGTGAAGAACGAGCGCCGTTGTAGATGCCAAGAAAAGCGGGATGATCCTCACTCAGTAAGGCCTTATCCATCGGAGTGGTGGCATAAGCCAGTCCAGACACATCTAAAAAAGTCTGAAAAACTTCAATTAACCCGTAACGGCGAAGTGTGACTGTTGGCAGAAGAACTGGTGTCTTGGCTGTCGTAATGCGAGCCTCGATTAAATCCAAAACTGCGTCCAGTTCCACAGCAACACTGTCCCGCTGTTGTACTGTCCCAATCGCTGAACCTTGAACCTGGGTACCGACGATGGGCATTAACGCCAAATCCATCGGCAAGGTGAGATAAGCAGGCCGAGATTCCTCCAAAGCTTTATCAATCACACGTTCGAGTTCAATCACCACGTTCTCTGGTGTGAGCCGCGCACTGACGCAGCAAGCGGCAGCAGAAATCTGCTCAAAACGGTCGTAGACCTGATCACCGAGTGTGTGATGGCAAATCAAGCCTTGCCTCACAATGCGCACACTGGGTGTACCAACGAGGTGAAAGATGGGCAAGCGCTCTGCCATCGACCCCATCAAGCCATTGATGGCACTCAGTTCACCGACGCCATAAGTCGTGCAAAGCATGGCTGCACCACGGCGACGTGCATAGCCATCAGCGGCATAGGCAGCATTCAATTCGTTCGCGGATGGAACCCACTGAAGACGCGGATGGACTTCGACGGCATCATTGATCGGAAAGGCATAGTCGCCTGGAACCCCAAAAACATGACCTATCCCAAGATCGGCAAGCCGATGAAGGGTGTACTCCACCACTGAAGGGGCCATATCAAAACGTACAATCATCCAAAGTCTGCTGAGCCTTGTCCTCGATGCTCAACATTGGAGAGAATGATCAAAGATTGACACACATCCCCACAGCACGAGGCAATATTTCGTGAGAACGGATTAGAGAGTCATAAAAATCTTGATGACAAAGATTCAACTGAACAGCTGAGATCAAAGTTGAAGACTTCAACAGATCCATTCAGCTCATACCGACTCCAAACAAACGATCCACTCCCATTAAAAGCATGAAAGGCAATCATGTTAAAACAACGATCAAGCCATCACGGCACACAAAAAAATTCAAGAGGCAATGTTATGAGCCAATCGTTAGTCTTTGTCGCTTCAGCCTTTTCAACGCCGTGCGCTGCAGCTGCCATTCGGACCATCGCCTCCACTCAATTTCAGCCGCAGTCAAACAATGATCCATCAGAGAAGAATGGTCCGAACCAGAAGCAATTTTTGACTTAAAATAAATTGGACAAGAGGGTCCAGCATTCATCATTTGAAAGCCTAAAAAGATAAGCTGCAGGAGAGACTCGCCCCTCGTCGGTGTCAGCCGTTACCAAGCTGAACACACAGGGAAAATTACCTAACAAACAAACCCGAAGCAAAACAACAAAACAATCAAGACAGTGGCAGAACAGAGTAAAAATCAAGGCGACACAAATCAGAGTCAAAATCAACACCAATCACAAATGCATGTCGCAATATTACCTAAAAGAATACGAAGATCCGATGAAAATATGTGGACTGACTAAGCATTTAAGAGCAAGTAACCAAAACAGGCTATTGCCGTCAACTTTCAAAAAAATTCTCACAGCAATATCATAAATCATCCGTGGTATTCGCTGACGGCTTGACGAAACCAAACGTTCTCAAACTACCAAATTTGAATTCTTTTACCTTCTGTTTGTCATGCCTTTGCTTGTGACCAAGTTTAGCCACTTTCTCCATGACATTCAACGCATCCTCCACCGTTGAGCCTTCAGGCATTCTCTCCAAGATCAGTTTAAAGCGAGGGAAAAAGATATCAGCAGCATCAGTGAGTTCCTCGATCGTGAGAGGTCGATAGCCAGTTGACATTTTTGGTTAAAAACAAGAGGCTAGCAAGCTTAGCCAGGGAAGTGAAAATGGAAAACAGAACAAAAACTGTTTGCCATACGGATCGGCTGAGAGCTCAATGTACGCTCCAAAGAAGTTCAAAGGACATACAAATCAATCCATCAGAAATTCATGTTCCACTCTCGCGAATCATCTCCCATGCCTCCAATGCTGTATCAGCAAACTGAATCAATGCCAAATCATCATCAGCAATCAAACCAGAATCAGCAAGATAATTAAAATCAATAATACGCGACCAATATTGTTTACCAAACAGGATGATCGGCATTGCTTTTTTGGTACCAACCTGACGCAAGGTCAAAATTTCAAACAACTCATCAAGGGTTCCAAACCCACCCGGAAATAAAACTGCGCCAATCGAGCGCATGACAAAATGAAATTTCCTCAAAGCAAAGTAATTAAACTGAAAACACAACTCAGGTGTAATAAAAGGATTGGGATGCTGCTCATGCGGCAAGCTGACATTAAAACCAACGGATTTGCAACCAGCATCAAAGGCTCCACGATTGGCTGCCTCCATGATTCCTGGGCCTCCCCCGGTGACGATGACGTGTGAGGCAGAACCATTCAACACGTGGTCAGTCGATTGACCGTGGCATGAAGCTAAGTACGCAAATTCACGAGCAGAATCATAAAAAACAGACAACTTAACTCTGTTTTCACATCGTTTTACTTCACGCCGTAATGCATCTGAATCAGGATTCTGATCAAGATCGGATTTAATCTTCTCCAGCTGGCGCTCTGCAGCACAACGCTCAATAACACGAGCACCACCAAAAACAATGATCGTGGATGAAATACCAGCAACATCTAAAGACAACTGAGGTTTGCTGATTTCTAAAAGCATGCGTACTCCCCTCATCGGATCTGAATTGATTAAGTCATAATCTTCATGCGCAAGTTTGTATGTGGAAGATCGCATAATCGCATCAAGATTGTTCGCCACAAGGGCAACATCATCACTTCGATGCTGGCATCGATCATCACCAGAAAGAGAATACTGATCCATTTCAATAGACTAGCGGCAATCACAGCTACGGCGCAACTCATCACAATGTTCCAGAAAAATAGAATGATTACTTAATTAATTGATTGATTGATTGATCAGGCAGCAAGCAATTCAATTCGATACCATTGATCGCGTGAGAATCAAAATGAACCTGATCAAAAAAAGTGGAACGCTAGAGAACACGTTTGGTGGCATCCCTAGCATCTGAAACGTTTTGGCATCTCAAGCAATATAAAATTGAGCTTAACGATCAACCCAGCATTACTCAGATAGTGCCGTGAATGAGTGTCTTTGATTATCTCAACTCCAGGGATCCAAACCCGTGCAGACCCACCCATGACCTGTTGATGCTCGTCGCCTTGATGACCTTGACTAGAACGTTCTATGGGGAAGCATTGACCAGTGCAGACATCGTTGATGCACTGCACGGGATAATCCGCTGATCATACGAATCCATTTGATTGCAGACTTACAATATCGGACAAATCAAATTCGCCCTAGCCAACCCAAAAACCATCCACACTCGCAACAATCTACCAATAGGTAAAGGACAGATATGACATCCTTGTCTAATATGGAATCCTCAAAAAACTAGGTTAAAATACATTCTGACTCACATGAGCCACTGGTCATCATCATTCAGACCAACGCATCAAACAACAATCACAAAGTTGACAGACAAACAATGATGACGAGGAAGCTTTGAGAGATTATCATGTCAGGAATGGAATACAACCAAAAATCTTGCTAGAGAGTGCTTAGCCCCTGCAAAAACAAGGTGATGAATATCAACGCATACAAACCGCAAGGAGATAAAAAGAATTCTGCATTTTTCGAAGAGTATTGTGCAAAAATCTACTCTCGTCGCGAAAGTAGCGGACTCGACCAATTACTTCAAAACCTTTGCGCATTCATCATCCATCTTGAATCCGGCGACGGGCTTCCATATCTTGAAGAATTAGCATTAATGACGCCATACCGACTGCAGACGTCATATATTAACAATAGCCATAAAATATATATCCTGCGAACATGTAATCAATTCCCTCGTTTAATCGTCATGGAGCCATTAAGCAGTGATTACGAAGATGATATTAAGCGTCTCAACATGATCTATCCACTAGCACGCAACAAACCCAACGCACGTTATGTAGGTGAAATCATGTACACGAAAGACCTAAAAGAAACTCAAGATATTCTAGAAAGTCACAACATCCGCTTTCATTACCCAGGCGAAACTGAAAACAATTTTTATACTGGTCACAATATTCGCTTCACAGTTCCATCCGATTTCACACATAACCGCTTAGGATACACACATATAGATTTAGAAGACCATAGTGCCCTTGAACTCGGGCAACCATTCCAACTAAACAGCAAAGAGCAGCAACGACTCGATCAAGTTGCGAGACTCAGTGAGGAACTTGGCATCCATCATTTGATTGAGGGAGTTGATCACATGGCAACGCGAGTACTGGCTGGGGAACGAGAAGATGCAATCTTAGAATTTTTATCGATATCCAACTATTACTTTTGGGGCGCATACAACATCAAGGAGATGAATTCCTCTACAAATGTTAACCGCAATCACACAGTATCGGACGATAAATTGTCGCCGGCAAAGGTATTCACCGCCAACAACACTCCTTCTTTCGTTAATTCATTTGAAAATCTTCCGATGCCAACAGAAGACTTTGTGAGAAATTACGGCAGACGTATGCACCACATTGCCTATGAGGTCACAGATGGAGATCACATCAGCCAACAGAAAAATGTTGATTTTGTTGTTAGTCAACTAAATGAGAACAAGATTTCATTTCTTGGAGATGTCATCGGAGAATGCAGTGATCAACCGAATCTCAAACAAATTTTTTCCCGGCAATCTCCCTACTCCGTTTTGATCACCGAATATGTAGAACGCTGTCAAGGATTCAGCGGCTTCTTCACAAGAGATAATGTCGCCTCGTTAACAGAAGCCGCTGGACATGATGAGCGTTACGAACACGGACATGTCTTTGATTAACACTCAAACGCGAAAACACACTGTAAGATATGATGCGACAACGAATCAATCTTCTCAAAATGGCAGATTAGAGAAGATTGAACAGCATCCAAGGGGAACCCTAACTTGAGTATGCAGCTACTAATTGATAAGCTCATAGGCAATTAAACTGAAATCAATCCAAAACGTCACGACGTAGTTGACCGATCATGAGAATCGCGTCTGCTGTCAATAAATGTGCCTTTCCAATACGATGGTCAACCAGAAAAACGATGAATCTCGTGTCCCATCCAATGAGTACTAACCATCACACATTACCAATCTTATTGTGCCATACGAATCAAACAAAAGACTTGCTCATCAGTAAAACATGACTGGGCTTGATCTTTTTGATTGGCTCTTCAGTACAACACGTGGAGGATGAGGATGAATCCCTAAACGAAGCGGACAGGAGAGAGGACAATCCATCGAGATTAGAGGGATGTATCGATGATCAGACCGGAGCTTCACTGAGGCCGACTCAGAGAAACCGGTCAGACGCGCCCCATTGACTCATTCTTCGCTGATGAGCGCTAACGTCATACCACGTATCAATCATGCCCAATGGATGGCGATTACACGGTTGCTATATGGGCAACGATTGGTCTTGTTGTCGCCTTCACAGTGCCAGTCATCTGGCAGATCCTCCAACCTAATGATGACGACTTCGGTGATATCACGAAAAAAAGACCTAAGTAGTTTATTGATGAATTCCATGTGTACCAACGCTTTGCCTTAGAAGGGAAAGGATTAATTCGGATTTACCAGCTGGCTGTTGGACAGTGTCTGGTTACAACACAGTCATTACTGCTTTGACCTGATGCCCATCAGCATCTCCTCAGCACATTCGATTGGCTCTTTGATCATTGAGGGCACACACAAACCATTCCGAGCAGCAGCCTGCCCGATTCACGCTCTCTCCTACGACGAGTCCCAAATGAGAGATGACGATATGGTCAGGCATCAACAGCGTTCTGAAGTGGAATATGACTGCTAAATCTGACTTCTCCTGAGCGTGGGTCAGATCAAGTTGGTGAGACCTCAAACACATCCCCACCGCTAAGACGTTTTAAACGGGTCTGATCTTCAGCAACACCCGTTTCATTCCACTGCCTCTCAGTCCTCCTGCCTTTCAGAACGGGGTAGGCCCCTTGCGCCTCATGGATCAGGGGGGCAGACGCAGATCCTTCCTCTGGACCTGCAAGGTCATCCTTCCCAACCCTTCTGATCGTCGCAGAACTGGTACGACTGGAGTAGATCACGCGGTAGTCGAATCAGACTGTCAGTCAGCGGCAGGACAGCGCCGGGTCGATCAGTTGTGAGCTTTGCCAGATGGCAGCTCTTGGCTCAAATATTCATCACAAGGCCTATACCGCAACTCAGCCAGTAACAAATCATTCGCGAGAATGGTCAAAGCGATGCCCATCAACGCGAGTGCAACACCGGTATCCTTGTCTGCTGCCATGGATACATTCCTGGAAAGCTCCAAATGTTTTTCCCAGGAGTAGTGCATGAAACTCAGTGATCAAACGATGTTCTAAGTTGCCTGGACACCAAAATGAAAGTCATCAGTGGATTCAGGCAATGATCTGTAATAACCACAATGTATTGACTTGGACACTAGAAGCTCAGATCGGTTGCTGACACTACAAAAAGGGCTTGCTGCCACGAGGCTTTCAGGCTACTTTCCTGCGAAATTGCATCTGACTCCATGGATCCAATTGCTCTGACTCTCGGACAAAAGTTTGAGATCGAAAAATTTTCCCGTGAAATTGATAACTCTAAAGACGTTCAGAAGTTACGTGACATCGCTAAACAGCTCTTGGTGTCTTGGAAACAGCAACAAGCCGCAACAGCCTGGGTCATCCAACAGGCCAAGGAACTGTAAAACTCAACACATCTGCAACGCACCAACCAAGTCGTAAATGACCTTGTCGGTCTGTGAGTCACGCTGGCGTGGCAATCAATCTTTATTGGCCATTAAACGAACGCGAAAGCAGTAAAACCTTGCTTCAAAGTAAAACGAGTTAAATGAATGAATCGACTTGAGAAAGCTCGTCCTCTTGCGATCACCCTTAATGCTTCAAACACTTATCCTCTCAAAATTACTCCACATCATTTCTACTAACCACTTCCTTTCTAACAAAATAGCCATTAAAGCCCTCAATCCTACCGACAAAAAGAATGATCAATACGATTTTGAACAATTCTATTTTTCTGACAACACTTGATTGCAGATGTCCACCAAATTGAATCGCCTCACCGAGAGTTAGTGAACATCTCATCGACTATATTGCGTCACCCCATTTAGCCAAAACAGTCGATACCATCAACGCGAACATGACCCGAAAGATAAAATTCAAAATACATTCGAGAACAAAATTTTACTCCAATATCAAAGCAGTGAGGGGTGGCGTTACAGCATCGATACACATTAGCAAGGAGAATCAAAAGCCATTGTCAAACATACTCTTAGGATTTGCTGATCATTTATGACACTTAGCGCGGAAACGATTAGAACAACTACTAGCGGCATGCTTTGTTTTACGACCAGACACTCTTCGACGCCAAGTGCGATAAGAGGACGTTTTGAGATGCAACCTCATCAGAGCGATGACATCCTTGTGCTTCAAACCAAACTGATATTCAATCGCTTCGAAGGTTGTTCTGTCCTCCCAAGCCATCTCAATCACGCGATCGATCTGACTGCGACTAAGACTGTCCAAAGATCTTCTCCAGGAGGTTGCGCTCGTTCTGAAGAGTATTAGCTCTCATCGTTTTACCAAGCGGTCGCGGCTGACGGGGTTGATTCAAAAACACTTTGCTGAGCCACCAGATTTGAATGCCGATGAAGGCGACGAGCAGAAGGGACAACTCAAACATTCCTTGCATTTTTTGGATTCAGCCAAAATGAACATGATCGCAAATTGTGTCTCGTCAAGCAGGTATAAAACCCCATATCAGGAAGTCGACGAGACAAGCAACCATCGCTATGGAAAACACTAAATAATCATAGAACCCACCATGACAAAGCGTCGTAATTTGGCAGACCATCAATCCCTACCCAAAAAACCACGAACAAAGTGATGCCATAAACTCAAGGGCCAACCCATGATGGAGCAATGATTTCAACAGTAGAAATCGTCTGATCGATACAACACTTGTTCGGCAGTATATCAAGATTCATCACTTATCGTCAACACCACCAATCGTAACGTGTAAAACACTATCCCACGAAGGGGAGTTCAGCAAGGAAGCTTTAAGATTCCTCTTTTGAAATTTAACCTCCTTCGTCGCAGTAAAAACGATGGTTATGACAACTATTACATTGCGGCAGAAGAAAACGAGAGGAGAAGAGAATAAAGCGTGTGTGCTTAGGTTGGTTACTCCTCCGTCGAAGAACTTGGCATCAACTCAGAGATGTTTGGCATTGGATCCGGCTTACCATCCGCAATAGCTCTCGCTCGATGATAAAACCAACTATCAGTTGTGCCGGCGGCTTCCATATTGCCGGCGACCTTAGCCCAGTTGTCAATTTCAATCTGATCCACGTTCAATGACCTCCTTTGAATGAATAAAAAGCTTGAACAATCGTTTGACTTACGGGATGAATGCATCTAAGCAGCGACAGGTCATTCACATGCAAAAAAAGAAGTTCGGCCTCAAGCTATTCGGTCAAAATGTGCCTTGTAGTTACAAAAGAGACGGGATAACCGAACCCAGCAGGATGTCCCTTCAAAAAATCTCTCCAAAACAGTGTCATCGACTGCCACTCATCTGACTTGAACATGCTTGCAATCTTGAATCCACTCACATAGCGCATTCAAGACACTGCGATTTTTGAACTTGGATTGTTGTCCTCACCGCTTACACCTACATCTAAATAGATAATTTCACCACTCTAAATGAGTTCATCGCGAAGCCTGAAACCAATTCGAGGGGATTTATGAATGTTATCGGGAGCTCCAATCAAACTTAGACATGTACGTCCTGGTAACGAGATCACGACCCATACATCGCGAGAGGAATATCGATGCAACATGCCACTTGCTGCCTGCGCAGGCCTGTGCATCTCTTTTGATCATTGATCACATTTGAAGCGATCCAAATAAAAGGATGACGAATGCAGAGGCAAGAGCAATGTATCGCAAGCTTCCCCCCAATGACCAAGATCACAAACAGATGGAACGTGAGTCATCGAATAGAAGCTGAATAAAGACGACAGTGTGTGCATTGAAGGCAAACACGCCTCACCACATCACTCAAGTCAATGAACATCAGAACTATCTTGACCGCTACTTCAATTGCACTGGTCAGCACCAGCACAGTTTTGGCCGTAGGAGCTCCTGCTGAAGCAAAAGATGGTTGCGGCCGTGGCTATCGCTTCTCTTACAGCCAACAACGCTGTGTATTGAGAACTGATGTCGCACCCAACAGACGTTGGCAGCGTAAAGCGGATCGTTCTTGTGGAAAAGGCTATCGCTTCTCTTACAGCCAACAACGCTGTGTGCTGAGAACTGATGTAGCACCCAACAGACGTTGGCAGCGCAAAGCAGATCGTTCTTGCGGGAAAGGCTTTCGTTTTTCCGTGAGCCAACAACGCTGCGTGCGCAAAAGAGATATCGGTCCACTTTTTTATCAACCCATCACCCCAATTACATGCTCTTCAGCCCATCTGCAGACCTATCGTTAAAGCTTTAATTCGAATTTAATTGAACCAGCGATCCTTTACAGGGATTAATAACCCAGGCCATACAACATAAAACTATAAATACTCAAAAATTAAATCCATTAAAATTCAGCTGAGGATTACAATTATCGAGAAAGAGTATCAATAAAAAATCATCAGCACATCATCACTGCACATGACGCACAACATGACGCACAAAACGATTCACAATAAAAGCCTGGGCAACATGAGCCATTTGTGATCAAACCAACAAAATCCAGATATGCTCAAAGGAAATCATTTTCCGCGTCGTTGTCGTCCATTTGCGCCTGCAGCACTAGGGCAGACATCGGCAGAATCATGCAAAGGCCAATGATCAATTCCATCGATGCACAACGGTGGGAATCCTCAATATGAGCCAGCACAACAAATAAAAACGTTCACAGATGTCACTCCTGTCGAAGAAATGTATGCATGCATGCCATTTTTGACGTTTAAGCAAATCAACTTAGTTCGCTCGAGCACAAACAACGACTCATTGGCTGATCACAATCAGAGGGTCCAATCTCATGCCGACGAACCATCCGCTGAAAACGATTGCCAGCATGCCTCGGCAGCGTTGAGAGGTCTTAAATGCCAAGGTTGCAACGCCCCGAAAGCCTCAATAAAGGAAGGCCTCTAAAGCAGGTGGTCAAGTCCTGCTGGAGACACCTCGCCAGAGGCAATCAAAATACTGTTTCAGACCGATCGAGCTGGGCTGGTGGATTCAATGAAGACAATGCCAAGGTCTCAGCCACCCCCACGAATCAGCAGGACAGAACGACTCTTCTGGGCGATGATCCATGCACCCAGCAAAGAGCCGTGGCCCTCGATCAGTTGAAAGCATTTCTGGTGGAGATGCAGAACGACGAAGGTCTCAAGCAGAGCGTTCTGTCGGCGTCCACAGCTGATGACGTAGCGCGAATCGCCATTGGTCTTGGTTTTGAATTCTCCGGCGATGAACTACTGCGCTTCTCGGGCCAAAAGGTCGGGAAGGTCACCGTTTCTAAGCAGGACCATCCTGGGGAATATCACTAACTGGCAACCGCTCTTAACCACCGATGGCGCAGGTGCGTGAAGAGATGGAATCGAAGCCGCAGCAAAGAACGGATTTGGCTTTGATTGGGTCAACAACGAGACCGCAAAACTCATACGACCAGGTCCTGTTCACTGATCCTCGACCAAAAACTCACCACGCAGCGCCCGCGCATCCTGAATCCTCTGGGCGAAAGCAAGATGGCGCAGTCGGTTGTTCAGCCACGACCGCAAACGGGTAGACGACACAGACTTGTTCAGCAGCGCGTCGGACGGCTCAGGCTCACCGAAGGGAATGGTCATCAGTCTTAATCGGTCGTCAACATTAGACAGATGTCTGGGTATGGGACTCAAGCCTTGATCACCCAACACGCGATCAAGGCTGAAACCCTCAGCCAACCCTTAGCTCTTCCTCCCTGTTTGGGAAAGGAATACGACGGCAAACCGTTCAATGTTGAGAAGTCATTCGTCATTCCAATGAACCCATGCACCTCTCCATTGATCCACTGCTGATGTTGCCATTGCTGGCGGTGATCTTCATCGTTAGCACCTTGCCTGACGACAACACGACCGCGACAACTTCAGGGACTGCGCCGGTGCAACCGGAGCCGTTTCAACTTGATGACGGCAACGTTTATGTCAAGCATGCCGGCATGACGATCGAACGGGAGCACAACCATCGATGCCGAACAGCTCAGGTGTTGCCGCCCCTGGGAATCAACCGGCTCGAAGCCTGGAACAAAAGCTAAAGCCACACGTCTTTGCCTGGATGAAGTGCTGAATGCTGTTGAACTTGATGGAAACATCACAACCAATCCCAGGCAGCGGTGATCAACCAAAACAATGCAGAGATTCAATCCCTTGAACCTGGGGACTGAATGAAATGGTCTGCATTGCAGCTGGAGCCAGCACGTGAATGCAACCAATCTGCAAGCATGGCTACATAATGCGCGCTCAAAAATAGTCAAATCACGTCAAGTGACTTGTTCTTGATGAATGAACAAAACGCCTTCGACAGGATCAAGCTCACAGCCACGCGTGTGCCAGATCACATCCTCTTCCGTTTCATGCGCCGATGATGAATACACGGTGAAGGACAACCAAAAAAACGTCATCACCGTCTCAGCCGCGACCGCGATATCTCAAACGCCCCGCCCTCGTGGTGGGGCGTTGCGCTGTCTATGCATGCCAGGACAGACCAGACAAACAAGATTCATCGCATCAACCTTCTATTGACGCATCAGATTTGGGTCGGCTGCAATCAGCATGAACAACCTGGGAAAAATCCAGTCATGCCAACACGCCTCTCCCTCAACCCACAAACATGTTCTGATTCACCAAACCAAAACCAAAGAGATCAAGAGTGTTCAGGAGATTGAAGTTGTCTGAACCGTCAACGACTGGCCAAGCCAGGATGTTGGTCCAGCGCAATCCCCATGCCTGATCTCAATCTGATCAAAACGTCAGGCATCGCCGCTCGTGATGCCACCTTGAAGGCGGCAAAAACCGGCCTTGATCGAACCAGCGCCGTGATCTCTCTTGCGGTCGGTGTCGTCGGCGCATCACTGAGCAGCCTGAACAATTTCGGCGTTGAACCCGAACTCATCAGTCGCATTGGCTCGGCCGCAAGCAACCATGGAGTCGCCGCCGCAGATCTGCTCAGCAAACTGCCAGGTGAACTCGAGCAGATGGGCAACGCAGCCGTCGACGCCTTTCTCAAAAGCGGTGATGCTCTGGGCAAACATTGGTCCCACCTCGAAAGCCAGCGCAATGCGTCAGAACGAGCCAACCATGCAGCGAATGGCATCTGGGAAGACGGCACCACCAACATCCGCCGTGGCTCCGCCGACATGGCTTGGCGGGATCGCATTCGCGCCAGTGCCGACAATCATCTTGATGGGCTGATTGCTGCAGCTCGAACCCCCGAGTTCTGGCATCGCACCCTTGGCAATGCGGTCGAGGCCAGTGTTTATGCCGCAGCCATTGCAGCCGTGGATCAACTCTTCATTCACCGAGATCGCTTGATCAACGGCAGCAATGCGGAGCGACAACAACTCTTGATTCAGATCTTGCAGACCAGCGGGTTGATGGCGGCCGGAGCGTTACCCGTGTCGATTGTTCTGGCCTTGGCCTTGATGCTGGTACCAGGCTTGGTCATGGTGATGGGACCGCTCGGATTGCTAGGAACGGCTGGTCTTGGGCTGCGGTTGCTGAGTTCCATCATTCGCAACCCAAGTCGCCAGGAACTGGAGGCGATCGAACAGCTCAAAGGCCGCTTGCGCGCAACCCTTTACGACCTACAACGCGACAGCGAGGGAAACCTCACCATCACCGTGCAGTCGCAGGCTGTATAAAACTCGCAAGATCCTGATCAGAAAAAATGACGTTGACGGCATGCATGCTCACCTCTCCGAAAGGAGCATCAGAACAGATTGGATATTGATTGATCCGATCAAACAAAAAGTGGTTCGAAAACGCCACAATATTGGTGACAGAAAATTGGACTAGTACTTCGGAGCCGCAACATTAAAGTTCAGCACTGATGTGATCGTTCACTCCACAATCAAGAACCGTCGATATCTGGCCAATTTGAAGTGCCCAATGGCCACGAAAAAATTGTATTTACAAGAACAGTGTTCTGGTCTTGTCAACATTGCCTCACGTCACATCCCTGTTCGAATCCAGGCCGCAGAGGCCAAACGGAAGTGACAATATGACCATGCTCAGGCTTGTGAATGTCATAAAACCAACCTCACTTCGTTAAGTGAGCTGGATCACGGCCGCAGGGCTCAATCGAAGTGATGCTGAACATACGGTGAAAGACAAGCAAAAGACGTCATCACCGCCTCGAGAACAACCGACATACCTTGGACGCCCCGCCCTCGTGGTGGGGCGTTTCATTGCAGGGTCGATTGAGTTCACTGGGACAACCCGGGCGTGAAACCGGACTGTCGATCCAAAGCGGTGCTGGCAAGGCATTGCATCCATGGGCGGTTAATTCGCAGCGAACCCTGGCAAAGACCTCCAAAGTGCAGGGATGTCCGTCCTCTCACCGACCTGTCTCAAGGATCTTGAGGCGATCGCCATCCCACGCCATGCCCGCTGGGATCCCATCGGGCTCATGGCCGTGCGCAGCTATGTGCGTGAACAACTCAGGGCACTGGGCGAGGTCGACGAGCACCATTTCGTCAGCGGCAGCGACGAAGGCGTGAATTTCGTCCTCAAATTGCAAGGTCGCAATCCCTCTCGTCGGCCATTGTTAATTGGAGCGCATTACGACGGTCCGCTCCATTCCATCGGTGCTGATGACAATGCCAGTGCCGTCACCGCCTTGCTGGAACTCGGCCGGCGTTGGCAGGCCAACCAGCCACATCGCCCCGTCTGGCTGGTGGCCTTTGATCAAGAGGAATGGGGCCTACTAGGTAGCGCTGCATTGGCCAGCAAGCTCAAGGCCGAGCGCCAACCACTCAAGCTGATGGTGAGCCTCGAGATGCTGGCTTACACCAGCGACAAGCAGAGCTACCCCCACCCCGCCATGCGGAAGATCTATGGCAACCGTGGTGACTTCATTGGTCTGGTGGCGAACGCAAGAGCGGCGTGGATGCTCAGCCAACTCACCCATGTGATGGGTCAACACGTCAAGACCAAAGCACTCCCTGTCCCCCGCGCCGGACGGGATGTGCCTGACATTCGCCGTAGTGACCACAGCCCCTTCTGGGATCAGGGTTACAACGCGTTGATGGTGACCGACACCTCTTTCATGCGAAACCCCAACTACCACAAAATGAGCGACACAATCGACACGCTCAATCTGCCGTTCTTGGCGGCGGTGATTGATGGATTGGATGCCGCTCTTGGAGCGATCTAAGTCGCGCTGATTCAACAAAGACTCAACAGTTGGTATGAGATAGACCCATGCAGGGGCGTGCAACCGAATCGGTCACAACTCGTTCAAGCGCAGACTGCGCTGCGTAAGCGCACCGTCTGCTAAGCGACAGGACTCATGACCGCCAAGCTGCTCACTCTGAGAACCGAGCACTGTTTCCAATGCATGGCGCTGACCAAGGCAGTGCACCAGTTCGTTCGGGAACGAAACGGCAACGAGGGTGCTGTGGTTGTCTCCGGACAACACACCACAACAGCCTTAATCATCAACGAACTCGAAGAAAGGCTGTTGCTTGATCTAGAGCGATGGCTCTCCGACATAGCACCGCCGTCATTGCCGTGGAAACACAACGACTTGGAGCTGCGAAGCGGCATCCCAGATGATGAACCCCGTAATGCCCATGCCCACCTCCAAGCCCTTCTGCTTGGTAATCAGGTGGTCATCAATGTGAGCCAGGGCGAGTTGGTGCTCGGTCGTTATCAGGACGTGATCCTGGTGGAGTTGGATGGCCCCCGCCAACGCACAGTCTGCTTGCAATGGCTGCAGGGCTGCAACAGCAGTGCCACAACCAGTCCGCATTCAGGCTGATGATGGCCTCAGCTTCAAGGCCACGCCCAGGCAGGCCCCAAATCCCAAAAACCGTGCCGACAACGACAAGCTTCGCTGAGTTTGCACAGCGGGCCGACTATTCGCTGATGGAGTCACTTCATGCGGATCCTCAATCCAGCGAGAATGGCCATGATCACCAACCCCGACAGGTGTTTTCCGGTCATTACGTGCCGGTCACCCCGTCGCCGATAGCAGCACCGGACTATGTCGCCCACAGCAGCACCCTGTTCAACGAACTAGGTCTGAGCGATGCACTCGCCCACGACGACCAGTTTCGGCGTCTGTTTTCCGGCGACATCAGCGCAGGGCAAGAACCGATGCGACCGTTCGGTTGGGCGACGGGCTACGCCCTCTCGATCTACGGCCGCGAATACGTCCAGCAGTGCCCATTCGGAACCGGTAACGGTTACGGCGATGGCCGTGCGATCTCCGTATTCGAAGGCATCTTTCAAGGCAAGCGCTGGGAGATGCAACTCAAAGGCGGTGGACCGACGCCCTACTGCCGTGGCGCTGATGGCCGAGCCGTGCTGCGTTCCAGCGTGCGCGAGTTTCTAGCGCAGGAGTTCATGCACGCCCTCGGGGTTCCGACCTCACGTTCCCTAACGCTCTATGTCTCCCATGCCGAGAGGGTACGGAGGCCCTGGTACTCCGCAGACTCCACATCCATCGATCCCGACATTCTGGTCGACAACCCAGCAGCCATCACAACCCGCGTGGCACCATCGTTTTTACGTGTCGGGCAGTTAGAGCTGTTTGCGAGACGCGTTCGTAACAGTGCCCATCCCGGTGCCCTGAACGAGCTGCAGATGATCGTGACTCATTTGATTGAGCGCAACTACCGGCAGGAGATTGACCCAAGCCTGAGCTTCCATGAGCAGGTGGTGGACTTGGCCAAGTTATTTCGCGAACGGCTCACATCCTTAGTCGCCAACTGGATGCGGGTTGGCTACTGCCAGGGCAATTTCAACAGTGACAACTGCGCGGCGGGGGGCTACACCCTCGACTACGGACCCTTCGGATTTTGCGAACTGTTCGACCCAAGATTTCAGCCTTGGACCGGCGGCGGCAAGCATTTTTGCTTCTTCAACCAGCCGGCAGCCGCCGAAGCTAACTACCAAATGTTCTGGTCCGCCCTCAGACCGTTGCTTGAAGACAACAGCAATGCTCTGACCCAGCTGGACCAACTCCGGCAGGGCTTCGCTGACGCGATGGAGCAAGCACTCGAAACCATGTGGGCCAGCAAACTCGGCCTGGTCAACTACGACGACACACTTGTGAAGGAGCTGCTGAAGCTCATGGCTCGATCCAAAACGGATTACACAATTTTCTTCCGCAAGCTGTCCACTCTTCCCGAGGACGTCTTAGACCTCAAAACGAGCTTTTATCAGCCTTGCTCTGAGGAGCTTGATCTGCAATGGGATCACTGGCTACAACGCTGGCGCAAGCAGATCACAAGTAACGCTGACCTCAAGCAAGTCTCAGCAGCGATGCAACGGGTTAATCCCACAATCACCTGGCGCGAATGGTTGATCGCACCTGCTTATCAACAGGCAGAACAGGGTGACACCAGTCTGATCCAGGAACTTCAAGACCTGTTCAGTCACCCCTACGCCACGCCATCGATTGAACTTGAAGCCAAGTACGACCGGCTTAAACCCGAGCAGTTTTTTGATGCAGGCGGCATTTCTTATTACAGCTGCTCGTCCTGATTCCCTGTCACAAGGTCATCGAGATGAACGCATGAGACTGATCCCCGGCGGATCAAGCAAGTAAGGAGCAGATAACGGCGTCAAGCCTTGCAACCAACAACATCATCACCAACCGGAAAAACGACATCAACACAACTAGAACACGACGCTCCCGAGATGAGCAGTGACAGTGAATGACTTAAATCCATTTAAAAAGGCACTCATATTGTTCAAGATGGTCAGACCAGAACGACCCAGCAATACCACACAATCTGATGAACAAATCCAGCCAAGCTTATGAGGCATCATTGTTCGGACACAAGAAGATCGGATCATTATTCCGAGAGACAACAACCTTGTTCATTTCGATCGCTCCACAGCATTTGTGGAGCTGCGATGTCTCAACCATATTGCCAATCCGTGCAAGAATAGACTGATGGGCCAACTGCGTTACAAATTCAATCGCCGGGACGATCAACTCATCCAATCTTCAGACAACTCTCCCCCAGATGGGTGATGAAAGCTCTCGATTCTGAAACAATAATAAGAGGAAAGCATTTCATCTCCTCAGATGCCAACGCGACGGAATGACCATAGTCACGTCTTACTTCTCAAGGTGAGTCGATGGCCACCGGAGACTGAAACGCCACACTCAAGACGCTGGGGTGAAAGGCCCTTGCACGTTTGACAAAAGCTAGTCAAACACTGTTCATCTAGCCCTAAAAATGTTATCTCCGATAAAAAACGATGTCATCAAAACCACCAACCCCAAGGGGAATTAATCACGACTCCGTCCAAAAGCTAATTTTACAACTCGCGAGTCAATACAATTGCCCTCAAAAAGAATTAGCAAAACTAATCGAAACTGCACTCGCTCCATTACCAGAGAAAATCCTCGGAGCGATGAAATTGAAGGACATCAAAACCAAGGTAGCGATCGCCTGGGGGAAGCGAACCTACAAAGAACTTAGCAAAGACAAAGAGTGGAAGATTTATCACAAATCGACAGAGATGAATGCCTCATTACGAACAACATGGGAGACCTACTATCGCGAATGGGTCGGTCTTTCAGAGGACGAAACAAATCTCCAGTCCGGCCCTGGAATTGTCAACGGAATCGACATTTTTAAGAATTTTAGGCCTTGGGAAGTATTTAACTTAGACCGAAAAATATCAACAGCAGCTGACGTCAAAGCCGCCTTCAGAAAACTGTCATTCAAATACCACCCTGACCTATCAACAGAGCCAGACGCAGCAAAAACACTCAACAAACTCATCGAAATGCGTGATGCATTATTAATCGCTCTCTAAATCAATGAAAGAACTTTTTTCAAAAGACGTGAGGATTAACGACTCCACACTCGCAAAAGCGCTCAAACTAAGCCTGGAAAAACTTTATCTCATATGCGACGAACTTAGACAAGTGAATGAGGTTGACACTTGGCATCTCAACGAAGGCGAACATTATCATGTATTAAACGCCCACTTAGGCACACTGTCATTCACCGCAGAAGGAGTAATACAACTAGCAAAATATACCGAAGAAACAATCGACAGCAAAGACATATGGAGAAGAATCATGAACATTATTGATCGATCTAAAGCAAAATTGGTTCAAAGTCTTGTCATGACAAGAGTTTCCGAAATCAGTGAAAAACCACAGAATATCGTCATCAGCAATGGGCGGGCATTTGTTACGACGGGAGAGACAAGAAGAATTTTACGGTTGCACACTCGCCAAGATATTCTTGAAAAGGCTAGAAATTTTGAGCAAACAGGTGACTCTGGCAGATCACCTATGCAGCCGAATAAACATTTTCTCGTGAGCTTAGATCACAAGCATGAACTGTACTCAGCAGAAGGAATTAAAAGACTCTCAATGGGACTCCAAAATGTGTGCAAGAGCAAAACGACGAAAACATGGAACAAAGCCGTTGAATCAACAATTTTTCAAACACTTAAAGAGGTCACGCATCCCTTCATACTCGAAGAAAAAGGGATTGCAAACACCATCAATATTGCCAAAAAGCTTGCTGGCCAAAAATGCGAAATTACAGGCTTAAAGAAAAGCAAAGTAAATCCCTATATTGAGCTATGCGGTCACCATTTATTTGACAAATCAACAAATCCATCCTTGAGCAAAGAATTAAAGAATATCATTGTCATTGAGAAGAAGTTACATCGAAATTTTCATGAATACATGGGAGGCACACATGCTCCTTGCACACCAAAAGACTTTCACAACTGGCTGATCAGTTACTCAGGAGAAATTTTTGGCCACTCGGACAAAAACATCGACTTACAAACAAAAGCCATCAACAACCTTAAAAACCGAATGAAGATACTCAACGCAATCGCCAATGAGTAGGATCCATTCATTCAGGACATTCGGTCGATCAATCAACGCCGGCAAGCTAATGACTAGCATAAATCACAGACCCAAAAATCATATGTTTAGCAATAAATAGTCCCAAGGCAACACAACATTCATTGACATTGATCTGACCTCAAATTATCAGCCAATTTCATCTTGGACATTCACAGCAAAACAAACAGAAGTCAGTTTCATAAACTACCTTTACAACCCGAATGAAGATGCAAGCAACTATTCCAAATCACGCAACGAAAGCCAGGAGCAAAACTGTGCATCGAGACCCTGGAGAAGAAAAGCAAAACTAGAAAGATTGACAGAGCCAGAGCACAGACTCAGAACACAATCAGCGTGAATCATGTCAAATGATGGTCTATTTTTGGCCGATTCAAGGTGTCCCAAGCCGAGATTTCATCACCAACTGGAAACGACATCAACGAGGCGTAGAAAGGGTCTCACAGATCAGTCATGATCTAAATCCCTTCCACATCGATGATCTAGTGAGCGAAAGGCCTAAGCCACAAGCACCTGATAGGCCTCATTCACACGGCGAAACGCATCCGCAGATCCTCCCATGTCGGGATGATGTCGTTTGACAAGGTTTCGATGGGCTTGTTTGATCGCCTCTTGTGTGGCGCCAACAGGCAGACCGAGCACCGCCAACGCAGCTGCTCGAATCTGATCCACTGGATTGTCGTCACGTCGATCCGTGGAACGGTAATCACTGCGCGTGCGACGTCCCGACTGAAGGTGGCGTAGGCGTTGTCGTAACTCGGCAACCACCCGTGCAGGATCCTCATCGAGCCACTCACTGGCGCGCACCCCGTAGAGGGCAAAGGCAGTTAACACCGCACAACGTTGCTGATTCAAACAACCAACAGCCACCGCGGCCTGAAGATCACGACCTAGCCCCGGCACAAGCCGATCGAGCCGTTGTTGGAGGTTGAGTTGAGGGTGAAAGCTGCTGCGATTGAGCTGATCAATCAGAGCTTGAAGATCATTTAAACGTAAATCACACCAACCATCCTGCTGCGACAGGGCCTCACACCAACGCTCAACCTGTTCCGGCGAGATACGGGGAGTCGCTGCTGCTGAAGGCTCATGCGAACGCCGTTGCTGAGCAGTTTCAGAAGGCGATTGTTCACGAAGCCGCTCCAGCTCACGTCGCAAATTGTGCACCTCGCGACGCAAAGCCTCGTTTTCAGCCACAAGAGCTTCGAGGTTGCTAGTGACGCGCTGCCGAGTACGGGATTGAGCGGCTGCCGAACGATCTCGAGGGTCAAAACCCATGTCCTGCGTCCAGGGCCCAGCCGGGTGTTCATTAATAATTTAATGCTCGCCAAGCTTGGACGCCCCAACTCACCAAGGCAAAACATCGCCATTGGAGTGCCAGAAGGTGCCAGAGCTCTCGAGGCTGAGTGCATCAATCCTCGCCAACAAACCCTGAACTGATTGCGCCGGACTGATGCCCTGTGGGTTGAAGTTAATCATCCGCGTTCGGACCAGTCCAGGATGCAAGATCGCCACTGCAATGCCGCGGTGGTGCAGATCAATCGCCAAGGATTTTCCTGCAATATTCAGCGCAACCTTAGACATCCGGTAGCCATAAGAACCGCCAGAGCTGTTGTCTTCAATCGAACCCATTCGACTAGTGATCAAAGCCAAACGAGCCCCAGGGGGCATCTGTGGGACCAAAGCCCGTGCCAAGAGCAAAGGGGCGAGAGCATTGACCTCAAACAGACGACGAATCCCATCCGGATCCAGATCATCAAGCCCCATGGATTGCGCAATGCCCGCATTGAGGACAACTCCATCCAACTGCTGACCATCCAAACGCGAGACCAGTTCAGCGATTGAAGACTCTCTACTCAATTCAATGCCGGACTCAATCCGAACCTCTAAACCTTCGAGCTCCTCTGAAGACTGACGGCAGACGGCAATCACCCCATCACCACGGGCATGAAGCTGGCGGCAAAACTCCAATCCGATGCCTCGATTCGCACCGGTCACCAAAAAATTTGCCATGGCAATGAATACAACTTTCCTCCATTGTGGTTGCCTGAGCACCGGGACGATGCCACGCACTGAGTCAGCACCATCGCAAAGCCAATCAAAACCGACCACCCAGGGGAGCAAAGGTCTAATGATTCACCTAAAATAGAGGAAACAAAAATAATCAACGCAACGCAAAAAGGAACAAAAAGCCAAGTTAAGAGAAGAGAACTAAAATAAAAGGGGTGCATAGACGACATGCAAAGCCGAAACGGTGGCAACAACGAACAACATCAATAACAAGCACTAAACAGAACGACTACAGACGGCAAAATCATATCATTTTTGAAAGCAAATTATGGATACACAGAGAGAGAATAAATTGATCACAGTAAAAATAAACACACGAGAGCGTCAATCGCGATCCCAACGATCACCGCAGTGCGCCTTGTTGTATTGACGCTTAGCAAGCCGATAGTTTTTCGAGTACTCACTTAACTCAGCACTGGCCTTATCAACAACAAGTGAATCAGGATTGCTTGCAATCGTATGACGAAGGATTGCCATGCGAGAACCCAGCTTATTCATAGTAGCTTTTATGAATTCACATTCGGTTAATGCCACAGCAGGTGGAGACTGGAAGAGAGCTACCGCAAAAACTGCAGTTATCAACATCCGCATCAGCTCATATTGCGCATAGGAATCACAATAACACTCAAAAATTCACTGCAATCAAATGGGAACACCTATCAAGGCCGAAAGGCAAACGAAACCATTGCTTCAAACCAGAGCACAGTGCTGTGCTGTCGCATGCACCAACACGAACGCCGAAAAACCGATCCAGCACAAGACCACCCTCAACGCCACTTGCCAACTCTTGCCAAATAGGGTACATATGTACCAACGAACAACTGCAGTGTGTCTGAAGGCTGGCTCAAGGACTGCAATGGTTACTGGCATGTGCGATTTCATCGAGACAAAACCGCATGGGCCAGTGACCCCAGGGTATTTATTGATTACGGCAGGCCCTTGGCCGACGAGCCAGCCCTGCTTAAAAGCAGACGAAGACTTCGATTTGATGATGCAACTGCGTTATGGAAAGCGCTAAAGCAAAGCGGATGGACGATTTCGCCGCCTGCATGGGGAGCTCATTTAGAGCCTTAGCAAGAAAAACAACCATCCAATTCCCGCGAAGGCTGCAGACCTCAAGTTAATGCAGAATAAGAGTCACATCCCGAAGCAAGACTACCATTACATTCAAATTAAACAAAACAATTCTAAAGCTGTTTATCTATTCGAAAAGACGATTCGACCACACCGATACAATCTAAAGACTTAAACGCAATCCATTCAATGAGGAGACAGTTGCATCACATCACTACGCATGAAGGAAGAAGTCATTACAAACATAGAATTCACAACAAACCGATGGCTTAAATAATAGGCTTGATCAAGTCAATTTATTGCGTGGAGGTTGGGCATCACCAGCAATCAAACCCTGCTGCCAAAGTGCAGTCTGCCGAAGCAATAAGCCAGACAGACAAGCGATGACAACTGCCAGCCACGTCTGATGACCCGTCCCAATTAAAGCAGCAGAACCCCACAATCCACCCCAAAGCCAAGGACGAGCAGCACGAATTCGCTTTAAAGCTGTCGAACAACTTTGACAATGAACGGTATGGGTGTTGTAGCGATCCATCAATGCATCTGTTTGTTGCACTGCTGGGAGAGGTTGTCCATCAAATGGACCACCGCCATGACTCTGCAGCCAACGATACAAAGCAGAGACGTAAACATCAGAACGTGTTGGTAGATAAAAGACACGATCAGCAGCCGCACTGCCACCAAGACGCTCTAATACGCGTTCTTGACAGTGCAAAAAAATCTGATCATCCTCAAGCACCTTGTGGTTACCAATGTGCTGCAACCAACGGGGGCGCAAACTGATTAAGAGGCGAGGCACAAAAGACTCAAACCGAAATGGAAAACGAGCAAAGAGTCGACATTCGCCACGCCGGATAGGAACCGCATAAACGACGGTAAGAATCCTGGCGAAACCTTTCGCGGTGAGATCGTGCCACATCAACTGAGGAGCACGGAAACTGGTTGCCTGTGGTCCGAGCTTTCCAAGCCGAGGGCCCTCATCCCAAAATGCATCAAAACCATCAGCACCCTCGCGGGTAATCACCGCCTCTACCGGTGCAGCGTTATCGCGCCGACCAACTGTTTTGTGATGGGTAAACGGAACGTGACTGACATCCAGAACATTTTCTAACAGTGTGATCGCATCCATCGGCAAGTCGCGAAACGTGTCCTGAACGGTCCAACGATCAGGATCCTCTTCAAGTGCAGGAACAAGCGGTAAATCCTCGTGATTGGCGCAATCGGGTGCACCCATCCACACAAACAACAACCCCTGACCACAGGCCGTTGGCAGACTGGCGCATCGTGAGCGACGGGCCTCCGGACGCGTTCCGGCCTCAGCCTGAGGAATGCGACGACAATGGCCCTCACCATCAAAACTCCAACCGTGATAAGGGCACTCCAACTGGCCCTGATCATTAATTCGTCCTTCACTAAGCGGAACCAATCGGTGGGGACAGACATCAGGAAAAACACGCCACTGCTGCTGAGACATCTCCCACCAGATCACCAAATCTCGATCGAGAAGCGTGAAACGGTTGGGTTTGGCCTGGTTCAAATCCTGTAGATAGGACACGGGCCACCATTGCTCGGTCCAGGTGGGATGCATGTCGTGCACGGGGAAGGCGATCATGATCGCTAGGAACTGGTCCCGCTGCGACCAGGAACTCCGCAAACGATGAGGAGGGTTGATCAGGCATTCAACCAAACCAAAACAAAGACGCCTCTACAGGTTTGGTATCGACAGCGTCATCTGCGTGCGCTGATAACGAACAATGGTTCAAGCAGTTCATGAATACGACGGAAAAAGATCTGGCAAAACTACAAAGAAAGGGAAAGGAAACCTCTCGAGAACGAGCGATCTGATATCAAGGCGTCAGCAAAATCAGCATCATCTTGGTCTGTGTCTGAAATCGACTAAGCAAACAAAGTTAATTAAAGGATTCTGACCAAAGGTCACTCCAAGAGAGGTAAGCGAGCGGAACAAGCCAAACAGAAAGATGGCAATGTCAGTAGGGCAAAACAAATATAAAAAAGAGAGTCAATTTGCTGTGAAGACTGAACAATTAATCAGACTGCAGATTGAAGGGCATAAGCGTGATGCGGAAACAGTTGCAAGCAACACTGATTGCTCTGGCCGCCTGTGTCGTGCTGATCTGGGGCGGGAAGCCATTGGAAGCCTGCGTACAAGGGCTGACTTGGGGGATGCCCCTCGATCAAGTCAGACAAGAACTGGGAGACACCCAGCAATTGGACAGCCAGCAATTGGACAGCCAGCAACCAAAACGATTCGTCGCGAAACAGGTCAGGCTGGATCGTTTACCAGTGACACAAGTGATCTTTGAGCTCGATGAGACAGAAGGGTTGCAGTCGCTGGCCTACGAATTCGCCATGGACGACATGAATGAGGTTCTGGCAGGGCTTCGGGCTCGACATGGACAACCGATAAGTACCAATACTGAACTTAAGAACCAATTCGAGCAAATCTGGATCTGGAACACAGGAGAAGATTTGATTACAGCAGTACGACATTTCGATAACAAAAATAATCAATTCTTAATTTCATACAGACCAAGCAGGCTCAGGTCAGAGACTCTCTAGCCCTCAATCAAAAAGAACGCCAGAACAAAGGAAATACAAGCACACAGAATAAGCAATACAACAGGCGAAGTTAAGTGTCTTTGTCAAGCAATAAATGCTAACAATTTATGAAATTGAACGAGCATAACCCTGCGAACTCACAAGGCAAACTCGAAAAGCAGACACAGCAGGATCAGTCAAATCAACACAAAAAATAGAAAATGAATATTTTCTATCATGAAGACGTGCCATTACGAGAGCTAAAGCGAAAAACTAGAAACAGAAAAAAGAAGCATGTTCAAAATTTGATTCCATGCAACAATAAATGAGATGAAAAATTATCAAGAAAATATGCAAGAACAATAAGCATATTAACTTGAGATTGAAAGAAATTTCAGCTGATTAACTGATTGCACGAAACCTAGAAATAAAAGCGTTATGGGCAGGAGCTGGACTACACCAAACGAGTGGACGAACTATGCAACTCGGGCGTCGTCTCCATACCATATTCCACGTCGACTATCTGGCAAGCGCTCAATTGCCCTTTCATACCGCTGGCGGCAATTTCTTTGGCGCATATGCTGCTCGGCATCGCGCAAGAGCTGATCAATCCTCTGGTCCTCTGACATCAACCCGGTAACGAGGCTTCCCTATTGAGCGCTATCAGCATACAGCGAGCAACCCTTTTCAGAATAGTTAGGTATAAATACTTATTTACGAGACCGTGTCCCTTGCTGTTTGTAACCGGAGTGGCAAACATTAAAAAGCGGAGACCCCCCAATGTCTCCGCGTCGACGCATTCACTTGTTCAATATGTATCAAAAGGAACGTGTTCGCATGAGCATAATCGCCTGAAAAGCGCTGAAAGAGGATCATTCGGCTTCAAGCTTTGGGCTGGTGTGAACAGGGAACTACCGGTTGGTTCGTATCCGCCGCCGTGAGATCAACGACAAGGGCGCGTACGCTCGCTCAAAGAAGAAGAGGGATAGACACACAGTTCAACCTATGAACTAAGTCCAGTAGCGTCGTAAAAAGGAGATGGATCCATCGAGGGAATCGAGCTACAGACCATGAAAATCAACAAATCGAACGTCATCAGACTGAAGCAAACACTCACCAAACGCTGATAGATGTAAGGGTTAACGAGGGACGTCCCAAGATCCACCAACACCATATTGCTTTAAACAGGCACTAACCGTTAAGACAGCAAGAGTTTCTCCTGAGTCTGAATCGAGAAGCTGGTAAGGGGCGGCTCGAAGAACACAGCGTCGTCTGGCATCCAAATAAGCTGCAAACTCATGTGAATGTTGGGTTTCAGTCACCCATCCGCGAGTGGTTAAATACCGAGTAATCACCATACGAAGATGGCAGGCTTTCAAAGTGATGCCGCAAATACCGTCAAGGTTGATCTGACCACACGCATGTCTTTGGGATCATCGGTGTAGGGAGTAGTTCAGAAACAGCCGAAGGCAAGCTTCTGGAGTTTTCCAAGCAAGTGAAGCAGGCCAAGAGCAAGAAGCAAATTGAGCTCAGGATTGAAAGGACAACGATGAAGCAGCAACCACACAACATCGAAGCGAAGAAATTTAACCGTTAGCTTGAAACCTGGGAATAAAAACCGGTAAACAAAAATCAAATAGCTGCCGGGTCTGAAACATAAGATCAGCGAGATGACGAGCTCGATGGGTGAAATCATCTCAAAACAGCAAAATCAATGAACCTAAAAGAATGAAGCACAAGGTTTTAGATTTAGACTTGTGAGCATATTGACCTAAAACACCTAAACAAGACACTCATGAAAAAGCGAAGCAGTGTGTTGCTCAGAGCAGGAATGGATGACAGGAGAAAGCATCATGATTACCAGAAGATTCCAGATTTCAGGGCTGTCAACTCATTGCAAACTTCATAGCTTGAGGGCATCACTGATCATGATCTCAATGCTGTTCGATCCTTGCTGTGCAGAAAGCATGGGCTCCCTCATCCATGAAGGTCGCCATCGTCCATTCCGCGCCCTAGCGTGCCCACTCAAACTAAAAACTGTTCGGATCACAGCAAAGGGATCAAACCGTCTGTATCAGATAGAATCAGATAGTGAACACTAGTGAAACGACTCAATAGTTAGCCCATCGAGGAAAGTTTATACAATCCAGCATTCATTATTTTTCTAAGTTAGTTAAAGGAATGACAGCAACGATTGCATGGCCTGAAATATTTTCAGAACACCTATTCAGCAATTTTATCTTCGCAAGATATTCCGGACAAGCTTGAAGCAGATTGACGGAAGAAGAATGCACGAAGAGGATTGTTCTTCAGACGTCAATAGTGATTGTCCTTAGTATTTGGTGGATCATTCAATTACAGAAAATTAGGTGGTTAAAATGGAAAAGAAGTTCGAATGTGCCGGTTAAAATTAGATTGATTAAATAACTAAAAAATACCTGCCCACGGTTCCCAACCAGACACAAAAGATGCAAAATGCCAAAAGATTTTCAGGCGTGGTTAAAACTCTTTGTTTCACCTTGATGCTCAAAGATGGTTGGTCTGATGCAGATACAGAAGGGCAACATGCTGCGATTTGCGCAGAGCCGTGACGTTGGCTGAATTTGGGCTGACGTTATGTGATGACGACGGCGCTGGACTGGAGATTGATGGTGTAGTGGTCGAAGCGGTGTCTCACATGGTGAGCGTGCGCATCAAGAGGTTGATTCAACACAGCAAGTTTTACGAGCACAAGTGATCACTTCACCTGTGAGCAACGGCTTCGCAACTCAACCTGACCGTTGATACCGATGTATCTCAACTCTCCTGTCTTGATATTGAGCTCATTCCAGCTGTTGGCTGTTCCTGCTCGATTTGTATTGGTAATCCATCGTCTCCAACCTTGTTGGCGTTTTGCTTTTGATACGGTGTCTTTGGTGAATTGATATTGTCCGACATCAACATAGTTTGAAGCTGGATTAAATATGATCGTAAAGATCTGCCCTTTATCGAAGGGTGGGGAGGGGGAATCACATTTGAACTCCATTGGTCCACTGGCGATGGCTTGACCGCAAGCAGTGAGAAGTCCGAAAGCGACGACGGTGATAGAACGAGGATGAATGGACATGGGTTACGACTTTTTCTACTTGATAGCCAGCTTCGCAATAAGTTTAGCCACCTTTTTGATTCAGATCCGTCACCACTTGGGCGGTCAACACTTCCGTCCGCCTGACTACTGCATCGTTTACCATGCCTCAATGGTGTTGTGCCGAAGCGTGCTTCTGGATTTGGCAGCTAACGATCAACAAACCTCGACGAAGAAAGAAAAAACTTTGTTCAATCAATGCATTTGAGTAATCAAAAGAGAACATCATCAAAAAATAGTTGAAAAATAAGTAGAACAAAATAAAAAACTTGAGACATATTTACGGCCAGGAGAAGGCAGACAAGCTACATACCTTACTAGTGTGACTAAACAGAGCCAATGGAGCCTCCACGGAACAAAATTGGAGGATTCATGAGGGAAACAAAACAAATCAAACCAAAAACATGATAAGATAGAAAAGCTGAACATCGTAGCGGCGCGGTGACATTAATTGATAGCCTTGTCACTGTATCGTTTATCAGGCTCAATGTACTCCTAAAGGTTCTACTAACTAAGAGAAAATTTCCTGATAGAGCAGTGAGGGCAATGCGTTATGCCTTAACAGGTCTAGCAGCCGAACCATTTTATTGGGCTCAACAGACGTTGTATAAAGATGATAAAAAAACTCCTAAAGATCCCATTTTTATAATTGGTCACTGGAGGAGTGGCACAACCTACTTACACACTTTGCTTGTTGATTTTAATAAGGCATCAACAATTAGAAACACATTTAGCATATGCCCACAGGCGGCACTGATGCTAAAACCAATTTTTAAACGATTAAAAGTTAGCCCAACAAGATCAATCGACTGGGTTCCGTGGTCGATGAATGATCCTCAAGAACTTGATCTGGCATTATTAAGAGTAACCAATAATATGCCACACTATTCAAATTGTATGGGTGAAGACTTTGGAGAACAAATAAAAATATGGTGTCGTGAGGATTTGGATACTCGTTTTAGAAATAATTTGGTAAAAATCATGGAATGGGCATGGATTCATGATGGAGTGGATGGACAGCCATTCATACTTAAAACGCCTGCATTAACATGCCACATACCAACAATTTTAAACGTGTGGCCTAATGCACGCTTTGTGTACATCAATCGAGAGAAGGGTTTACAAGAGAGTTTTGAGAAAATCCTGACAATCTTTCACGAACAGTATGGATGTTGGCGGCTAGATGGTCATAATATTGATAATTCCGCAGCAAAATCGATACGATATCTAAAGAAGAGGTTCAATGATACTAAAAAAATGATCCCCAAAGGCAATCTTATAGAAATCACCTACGAGGAACTGATCGATTCACCTCAAGAAACCATTAAAAAGGCCAACAAAATAATGAACAAGGACAAATTTGAAGATCGATTGAGTGGCAAGTAAAATAAGATAAAAACAAATTACAAAGAAGTAAGTTTTAAAATCAGAAAAGATCTTGTAGAGAAAAAGTGTAAACCGTTTAAATCAAGACAATAAAAAATTAAAATCTTGATCGGTAGCGAAGTCACAAATATCGGGTAAAACTCCAAACTTATCCCAATCGTTTTAACATAAATTCAGAACTAAGAGCCTGAACATCCTTATCACGACCTTCTACGATTAGGTGTGCAATTCGGTCCTTATACCAAAGTATGACGAATGAACCAGGAGCTGTGCGCCAGCGATATTCAAGCTCATCAGGATTAAACATAAAAAGGGCCAAATGGATGAGAACAGAAATGTGCTAATTCACCTCACAAGAGGTGGAGAAAAAAATCAATCGACATTAATATTCTGAACGAGAAAAATTCGACAAGCGAGTTTTGTGTGGAGCTCATAACAAGAAAAGACAAAGAATAGTAAGTACATGGGATAGAAAGACAATTAATCGCCTAAGCAATAGACAGAGCATGCAATATGATGAATAAAAGGTAAGATAATAGAAAAATCTCTAGCAGAAAAAGGAATGAACGGATCAACTAACCAAACAGGCAAGAAAATCAAAGAATTCAGAAAAGAGTTCACGCTCTGTGGAACAAAAGTGACAATATTGATGGAGGGAAGATGTAAAGAAGAAGGAAGAAAACACGTGAGGCCAAATCTCAAACGAGACAAATGTCAATAAAATCGCCAAATCACATGGGTGGAGAAGGATTGAGCACACTCACGACCAAATGTCGAACTCACACAGTCAGGTAGGTTTTGTAACGTCACAAACTACTTCTGAAAACGATTCCTGCTATAAAAAAAGAGTAGCGATTGCTACGCATCGTTCACTCCATCAACCTTTGGGGCGCAGATCGACTCAGGCCATGGAACGGGGACCTGAGCCCGCTTTGAGGATCACCCAATGATCTTGACTTATCGTGGCCAAAAATACGCGCAGATTAAATCTGCCGTATCATCCAACAAGACTGTCTTGAGATACAGAGGTGTAACTTACACCAAGTAATCGATTCAGAATCCTTGATACAAACCCCTGCATAGTCAGGGGTTTTTTATAGTATTAGTCATTATGATTCACAATCATCAGTATGCCAATTATCCTCAAGTTGCTGTCGATAAACTTCAATTGTATGCAAGTCAACTGAACTGCTATGGCGCCAGGATGCCTTCAAGCGCCAAAGTTTAAAGAAAGCAGCAAAAGCGACTACAAGCCAAGCAAGCAATGCCCAAGCCATCAGTTGAGATGATCAGATCCACCCTTATAGGATGGCGTATAGTCACTAAAATAGACAGAATATGTTCAATTGATCAACATTGATAGAAACAATCATCAGATCAAGCAATTAAGGCATACACAATGCAAAGAAAGAATAAATAAATGCACCAAGTCAGACGACGGTTAGCATCACATCGCGAAAATTTATAGTTCAAAGGGGGCAATAATCAGAACACATATTGACTGCGCCGATCAACATGCAACAGCAAGAAAAGTTACGTTCGCAACAGCAGAAGTCATGTAAGAATCTAGAATCTGTTCATGTCAAATCATCTCTCGATCGCAGTTGTTGGGGCTGGCAGCGCAGGTATGTTCACAGCCCTCATATTGCAAAAAAAAGGATTTCGTGTGACTCTCTTTGAGCGTGCTGAACAACCTAGAACGGAAGGATGTGGAATCCTACTTGTAAGCGACGGAGTTAAAACACTCGACCACTCGGGAGAACCAGATTTGACCACTAAAATGGTACAAGCTGGTTCGATTGCAAGACAATTTCATTTTCGCAATTTGAAAGGAAAAACACTCAACATTACAGATTCAGAATTAAATGACGATAAACCACCTTCTCTGCTAATACGACGATCGGCAATCATGAAAACGATATGGGAAGCGTTGGATCAACGCTGTTTCAAAGGTGGTCACACCGTTATTGAAGTTCAGCAAACAATCGATCAAGTGCATATAGAATTTAGCAATGGAATTCATTGGTCAGGAGATATGCTAATTGGTGCCGACGGAATCTTTTCTCAAGTAGCAAGACATATCGTTCCAGAAAGAAAACTAAATTACCTTGGAGACCGGGTATGGAGAGGTGTTGTTGAAGACAAACATGGCTTCTGCAAAGATGGTGACTTTTTCGTCTATGCAAGAGCACAAGGCATTTATGCAAATTTCTTCTATCTCGGTCCATCAGATCAAGGCAAACCAATGACACATTGGGGATTCTTTCATGAAGAGCCAATCCCGAAAAATAGAAGCGAACAGCAAGCAAAACTGAAAGAGCCAATACCCGAAGAAGCACTTAAACGCCTATCGCCAGACGCCGCGTCTCTTATTAGCAGCACAAATCATGATCAAATAGTAACTAATTGGTCCTTTGATATTGACCCATTACCGACATTGGTGAAGGGACGTATTGCCTTGGTCGGAGATGCAGCACATGCCATGAGCTCATCACAAGCAAGAGGGATGACTGCAGGTCTAGAGGATGCGGTTGAACTAAGTAACAGTATTCAGAACCATACAGAAATTCAGAATGGATTGGCACACTACAATGCAAATCGCCTTCCCACTGTGCATAAGTATCAAAAACGTAGTAGGGAAGTCAGCAGAAAAACAGGGCGAAAACAAACAGGGGCAAACTAACAAGCATCAAAGTATTTTTAAATTAATATGGGAGCAAAGTCCCGACTTGCAAGAGAATTGAATAATACAGTGATCTAGATGTTTACTGTTGCATGACTTGACAAAAAAGCTTGAACGAACCAAAAAAACAGACCCAGATGATATGGAGAAGGATTATGTAGCAACCGTCACTTAAAAAAGTAGGCCATCATAAGCCAATAAACAGGGTGAATGGCAACCTTACCCAATCAGTGCAAACAAAATGGCTAATTCAAATTCAAAGAAGACACTTGGTAGAACTGTCAACCTGATCACGCTACGCGATTGGTGCATGGCACGTATTTCACTTCACTCTTTGGCTGGTGCTCACTATGACGCGCAAGCGATCACAGACGAACATATGGAAATGTTGAAGCAGATTGATACTGATTCGACGTTGTGGATGAAGATCGAGAAAAGAATTTGAGAAACTCATCCCTCTCATCCATAGACCAACCAAGGCTTTGAAAAGCGATAAGTATCATCAATAGAATTAGCGGAATTGAAAACCGTGCTAATAACATCAGACCTAATCTCAAAATGCTTATGACCAATTATAGATATACACAAGAAAACAAAAGCCCGAATACAAAAGAGACAGGCCCAAGCAAAAAATCATACAACACTTTGAAGCAATGAGCACACCTAAGCTAAAAGGTCATAGCCGTAGTGGCAGATTGCATCTTAGAGCGGCACAAACACTAGTGCTATCTCAGGCAAATATTCATCGATTGATGAGTATAGAAATCATGGAAGGAGTTCTTCGCCTAAGTACAGTTGAAATGGATGGAATATCAGATGTGACCCTGGCCCTGATGTCTCCCATTGAAACTGGGGTTTTTAGACACCCAACATCAAGACAATTACAAATAGAAGCCATTACAGATTCCTATTTAGAAATTTTTTATGAAGTACAACAAAATATTAATGAAGAAGATTTTCTGTCGAACTGGTTGATGGAGCTACATCTGATAAGGCACCCAGCCAAGGCTGAAGAAAGACTCAAAGCATTGCTACAACTGTTAATCGAAAGATTCGGAAAGAGGACGCTTGAAGGATTTAAATTAGAATTTCTGCTTCCACATTCTAGGATTGCAGAAATAATAGGAACGACAAGGTCAACTGTAAGCAGATCATTAAGTAGCATGCGCAAAAACAATTTAATTCAAATTGACGAATTAAAGGGGACCCTAATTATGGACGACAAGTATATTAACGCTTTTGTTAAAAACTAATTAATCACGGCCACATCGACATGAACCACCTTTCCACTTAGAACACTTAGATTTTTTACATCCCTTCTTTTTCTGAACCTTGAATCGGAGGACCACGACTTGTTCACATTCGACTTTTGCCGAAGGCATCGCAAATCATCATATATCTAAAATCAACGTTAGCACTGGCTAAGCGACGGAATGGCGGGACAACAAAAGAAATAACAATACAAATATCATTCGTGTATGTAGTATTTTTTACAGCATGGAGTAAAAAAATATCGGCACGGGCGAGAAAATTTGCTTATGAGAGGTGAGTTGTCCTGATGGATGACTCACACCACTCCGTCGGACCGCGCAAAAACGGTCCGATTTTTGCATTCGCAACAAACAGAGGTAAAAAAAGGCACATCAGAACAAATCTTTTTGTGTAGCGCTTATTACTTTTCTCTCCAGAATAAAAAAGCCCAATTATTTGGGCTTTTCCTGTGTGAGGAATCTCATGAAACTCTTCCAGCAACTGCTGGTGGCGCCTGCCGCATTGGCCCTTTTGGCTCCCGTCGCTCAAGCTGCTGAGCTGAACATCAATGGTGTCTCCGAC